>NZ_JBWPVY010000004.1:0-271375 GCF_056590355.1 Varibaculum sp. C0165D1
TTGAACTCCCAGCCTTCAGCAGAGGGAGCTGTCGGAGCGGTCGCCAGCTTGCCCTTGTCAACACTTTGGTCAGCAATCTGGTCACCATGACCGCCCATATCAAAACTCACGGTATTACTCTTTTTCTCCCACTTCGCGTACACGATCACATCAGCATTGATAGGTGCCGTGAAATCAAACGGGGTAGCGAAGGTATCATCCGTAAACCAACCTTTGAACTCCCAGCCTTCAGCAGAGGGAGCTGTCGGAGCGGTCGCCAGCTTGCCCTTGTCAACACTTTGGTCAGCAATATAGTCACCATGACCGCCCATATCAAAACTCACGGTATAACGCTCGTTAATTTTCAGGGTAACTAACATCTGGGTGAACTCAGTGGGTAACTTATCTGGGTCATTCGCGTGAACCCCAGCGAAGCTACTCTGGTAAGAATAGGTCACTGTATCGACGCCCTCATTAACCTTCAACCGGCCATTAACGATAGCAGCGCCTTTTAGGTCGATCACCTTACCCGCATCAAAACCAGCCGACAACTGATTCACAGGCACCAGTCGAGACCCCCCAGGAAGAATCACCGTCCGTTTCTGCCCACCATACGTTTTATCGCCTAAACTGGGCATATCAAGCAAGGTGTTGGCTGACAAGTCAATAGCCGTCAACTGATTATTGTATAAATCAAGATCCTGCAGTTCGGTGTTGGCTGACAAGTCAATAGCCGTCAACTGATTATCGTCTAAATTAAGAGTCCGCAGGGCGGGGTTGCCCGACAAATCGATAGACGTCAACTGATTTTTTTCTAACTGAAGAATCCGCAGCGCAGTGCTCGCGGGCAAATCAAGAGACGACAACCCACTATCTGTTAACCAAAGCTCTTCCAGTGCAGTGTTCGCGGACAAATCAAGAGACGACAACTGATTAAAAGCTAAATCAAGATACCGTAGTTTGAGATTCTTCGACAAATCTACATGCGACAACCGACCTCTCCCTACAGAAAGAGATTTCAGGTTGGCGAAGTACTCCACGCCTTGCAAGCTCTTGACTTCGGGTAAAGAAAACGATGAACTCCACGGCTGCACTGCGATTTCTTCGACGGCATCTAGCTCATCCTGTTGTAAGGCGCCATCTTCATTAGTGTCAAACTCGTAAGCTACGTAAGAACGAAAAGTAGCGTCTGGGAAGTTAGTAGCGTCGATATCCACATCAGCGGCATAGGCGGAGGTAGGGAACTGGAACGCCAGCGCCAGCCCAGCTAAAACAGCCACTATCCCCCCAAAAAATCGGCGTCCCACGGTAGACATCACCATCATCCTCTCATCACAGTTAAGCTAAAAACGTCCCCAGCGAACTCAAAACGCCAGAAACAGGACAATCACATTGTTTCATGTCCGGGGGAGGGCATCCAGGGGTATATTAAAACTAAGACTAAACAACTAAAATCGCAGTTAAAACCAGAAAATAGCTTTTAAATGCCTAGAGCCGGTTCCACGCGCTCCCTCCTGCGCTTATGTGGAACCGACTCCAGGTTTATCGTTTAGGGGTTATCTTGACACACGTTCCCCTAAAGTAGCCGGAGCGACCGGCCTCCCTAAGTATAACAAAAAGATGGAAGAAACCTAATCTTTTTTATGTGTCACAGATCATATTTTCCTACAGACTGCAGCTTTAGCCGTCTGGTAGGTTACGAAATTTTAAGAACTCTAGGCGCGTGACAAGCTAGAATAGCTTTCGAGATTACTTTACTTTCAGGAAGTCGCGATGGAAATTTTTTCTCCTTTTTATTATTTGCCGATAGCTGACTCCTCGGCAGATGTCTCTACATTGCTTTCTGCGCTAGCTAAACAAATGGGAGATTTACAAGATTTACCACCAAATCTTCGTCGTTCCCCTCTGAACAAACGACAGGTGCTTTTTCCCTTTCCTAAGAGTGCTGGCCACCCCACTGGTCTCGATGACTACGAAACCCGACGCCGGAAGCTCCCGGAATCAGCTGTCCTGGCCTTGTCAGCTCCGGGGGGCGGCGCAGTTATTTGTTACTCGCTGCTCAGCATCAAAACTATGGCAGAAGCAGTCAATTCGGCGGTGGGACGGCCGGGACGCTGGATCCTTACTGCTCCTGTCACCGGGATTGATGGGATTATGACTCTGGCCCGGGCAATCGCGGTCAATATTCCTCCGATAATTGCCGCCAAAACTCGGCCCGCCAACGCTGTCGATATCGTGCGGGCCGTGGAACGCGCGAAAGACCGCAGCGAAAAAGATCAGGCCCCTATCTATATGCAGATTTCTAAGGAGCAGCTTGCGCAGTTACTAGAGATTCCTCCTTCGCAGCGGACTGCTTTGCAGGCGGTTTCGGTACTGATAGTAACCGGGCTAACCGCTCACGATCATCTGGGACGGGCAGCTAAAGAAGCAGGAATGGAGATCATTCAAGGCTACGGGATTCCCGAATCGTGCGGACTGTGCGTTTTGGATGGGAAACCGGTTGCCGGCGTTCATGTAGCCACTATCGGGGATCGGATTTGGCTCTCTGGAATCTGTATGATGGTCGGTTATCTGGGCAAACCCGGAACGGTAGAGTTTATCTCTCGCGGACGCAGGCGCTGGATGCGAGCTAAAGATGCTGGTCATATGCGCGGGCCGCGTCTGATAGTAGATGGGAAAGCCCGGGACGTGATAGCTACCGCGGGAGTCCATATCCAAGCCTCCCTGGTAGAGCGAGTTATCCGGGATTTGCCGCAGGTGGAACAAGTAGTAGTGGTGGGAGTACCCGATCCCAAGTGGGGATCCCTGGTGACCGCGGTAATTAAACCGGCCTCCGATGTTGCCGAGGAACTGCTCAATCCCCAGCATAATTTGGAAGTAAAACCCGAAGTTCAATCCGCGGTTTCGCAGCTTCCCGCCCTGAAAGTTGATTCTCAGAAAGTACGCAAAATGGCCGGGCTTCCTCCCACGGAGGAAGAGGATACCTCTGCCCAGCTAACTCCTTTGGAGGCCGCGATGGCCGCGATGGCCGCCAAAATTCGGGGAGCTGATGTAGATGTGGTTGCGGCCGCAGAAACCGGGGAACTGCCGGCGGGAATTTATGAGGTGGCGCGGGGAACCGCTAACCCCAACGCGGAGGGGGAAATCGTCTTCCCCGCCCCGGATACTCCGCCTTTACCTGCGGTGGGATTGCCAGAAGACCTGGACGGAGATCTAGAAGAGATGGAAATCGCGGCTACGGAGATTCCGGTGCGGCGCAACCGTTTGGACGGTGGCGACCAGTACCACAAATCTACTGTTCCCACCGAGGATGAATCTGAGCCATCGACGGATTTGGCGATGTTGGTACGTTCCCTGGTGACCGGGCAACTGGATCGGGCGCACGCCCCCCGCGCCCTCGTCCTGGTAGATAAAATCCCAACTGACCTGCAAGGTAACTTTGATAGAGCGGCCTGCCGAGAGTTGGCTGCGCGCCGGATAGCAGCCGGAGAAGCCTGGATTCGTTAAGTTATCGCCAAAATAGGCGCCGCCGAGCAGTTAGTAAACGCATTAATAAGAAGCAAAGCAACACTTAGCAAAAAGGGGGCTGGTGTCGTAATGGCAACTGGTTCGCAGTGGATCGAAGCTGCCCGCCCTAAAACTTTACCCGCGTCCCTGGCGCCGGTGATTATGGGGATTGGCGGGGCGATTGGACTGGGACAAGCATCAGCAGGAAAGTCAGCATTGGCACTGTTGGTCGCCTTATTCTTCCAGGTAGGAGTGAATTTTTCTAATGATTATTCCGACGGGATTCGGGGCACCGATGCCCAAGGAAAACGGGTAGGTCCCCAGCGCCTGACCGGCGCAGGTTTGGCGGCTCCCCGCACAGTGCTAGTGGCCGCGCTCAGCTGTTATGCGTTTGCGGGAATCTGCGGAATCGCCCTATGCATCTGGGCAGGTAGCTACGGTCTGATCGGCTTGGGAGTACTGGCCGCCTTGGCAGCCTGGTTTTATACCGGAGGCAAGCATCCTTACGGCTATCTGCCGGGAGTATCCGAAGTGATGGTGTTTGCCTTCTTCGGCCTGTTGGCAGTACAGGGAACGATTTGGGTACAGGCCCATATGTTGCCTTGGCGCACCTGGACCGCCGCCAGCGGTATCGGATTGCTGTCGTGTGCCTTGCTGCTGATCAACAATTTGCGCGATATTCCCGGCGATGAGCAGAGTGGCAAAAATACGCTAGCGGTGAAGTTAGGGGATAAGGGCTCGCGTTACCTGTTTGCCTGCTATCTATATGCCGCCTTAGTACTGGGGGTACTTTCCTTTAGTGTTCGTTGGGAAGCTCTGGTGTTTGGGCTGGCTGTGGCATTTTGGGCGAGCTTTCCGATGATGAAAGTATTGCAGGGAGCGCGCGGAAAAGAGCTAATAAAAACCTTGAAGCAGGTGGGGCAAATCACCTTGGGATACGGCCTCGCCATCGCCGTAGAGTGGGCTTTGCAGGGTTTATAGACAGGCCGAAAAGTCGATAGTTGCTAGGCTGGAAACATGGTCGCGGTAGGTATTGCTCTGATACAGATTCTGTTAGCGGTATATGCGCTAGTAGATTGCTTGCGCACGGATAAATCGGATTTACCCGGGCGTCTGCCCCGTGCCTTTTGGCTCTTGATCATTATCGTGTTGCCGGTTTTTGGCCCCTTAGCCTGGATCGTGATTTCCTGGGCGAGCAAAGCCGAAAGTCCTGATGGTCGGGTAGAGATTCCTCGCAATCCGCTAGAGATTTTACGAGGAAGCAGCCCCAGTCCCCAGCGGAAGGAAGCGGAGATACCGCAGGCTCCCGACGATAATCCCGATTTCTTGTTCTCGTTAGAGGCAAAGATGCGACGGGAGCGGCTGGCGCGGGAGGCAGAGGAAGAAGCCAAGCGGCGCGCCGCTAAGAACCAGGAAAATGCTAGCGGGGAAGATGCCGCGAGAGAAGACCAAAACAACTCCGGAGGGGACGCCGGCGAGGGCGAAGCAAATCCGGACGCGAACCCTCCGGAAAACCCTGCTTCTCAAAGCTAAAGCGCTTTAGCTTGTGTGAGTCAAGCTAAGCGCCCTGATGGGAGCGTTCTCAGGTAAAAATCTTTAGCGTTTCAGCTAGCAGGGCTATTAGTGCCCTTGATTTAAGGCGGCGGCGGAAGTGCCCGGCACCATATCGGAAGCCTGCGCTAGGAGCGGGGCGGCCGGTTCGCAATAATCCAAACTAATCAGGGTGTTACCCAAGAAAGTTAGGGAAGTCAGCGAAGCTAGGGCGCACTGCCGCCGAGTAGGAATATGCGCCAGCGGGCGACCTTCCACAAATAGCCGGAAAGACCAGATCGGCAACTGGTGGGAAACTAACAAAATTTCGCGAATCGACGAGCCGTCAGTGGAGCGTCCCAGGCGGGAAGGATCTTGAATCGGCAGATGCAAAGCCGAACGCACCGCCTCGGTAACTCGGCTGGCTTGCACCGCATAGGGCTCGCACCAGGAAGGACGAAAAACGTTGCGGTAACGCGGCCAGTTGCGCGGGTGGAAAAGGGCGGCGCGGTTACCGTTGACCACTTCGCCCTCGAACATATTCATCGACTCTAAGAGGCGTTTGTCGGTGTGAATGGGCAAATCGAATAGCTCGGAGGCAGGAGTTGCCGACTCTACTGCGCGCTCTAGGGGAGAGGAAACTATAGCCTCTAAATGGGCGCCCTTTTCCAGTAGGTAGTCCGCACTCATCTGCGCCATTTGCTTACCCAGCTCGGTTAGGTGATAGCCGGGGAGGCGACCGTAGAGAACCCCGTCGGGATTATCTACTTCTCCGTGGCGCATCAAATGAATAGTGGTCAGTTTCTGCATATTCTCCACATTAACAAACCCGGTTTTGTCTCGGCCAGGTGCAAGCCCGGGCCTTAGCTAGGTAGGGTAGAGGCGTGAGCGGAAAACCGAAGGTAGCGGCCTTCTTTGATCTTGACGAAACCGTTATTCGGGGAGCTAGTTCCTGGATCTTGACCCGGGAACTTTTTCGGCACCGATTTTTTGGGATTCGCGACCTGTTCTTTGCCGCCCGCCAAGCATTCTTATATGTGGTGCTAGGAGAAGACCAAAAACGGGTTGAGCAGGTAAAAAACCGGGCCTTGCAGGTGATGGCGGGGCATTCTCGTCAGGAAATCATGGCAATTTCCCAACAGGTGTGTGACCTCCTAGAGAAGAAACTGTTTCCCCAGGCGCAGGGTCTAATCAAACGACATCAGGCAGCCGGTCACGATATTTGGTTGATTTCCGCCGCGCCCTCGGAACTTCCCCAGATGTTGGCCAAGCGCTTAGGACTAACCGGGGGTATTGGCACGGAAATCGCGGTGAAGGATGGAGTTTACGAGGCTCGATTAGCCTCTGAACTTATGCACGCTCAAGGTAAACGGAACCGCGTGGTGGCGCTGGCGGGAGAGCGTGGCTATGACCTCGCTTCCTGCTTCGCCTATTCGGATTCTGATAACGATATGCCCCTACTTACCCTGGTGGGCAAGCCTTCGGCAATCAATCCCGATATTTGGTTGCGGGTACGCGCCTTCCAGCGCGGATGGCCGGTGATCGATTTTCGGCGGCGCTCCCGGATCAGTAGGGCCCTGCAAAGGGCCAAGGCGAGGCGGCGCGGGTTTAACCTGGTTGGATTGGGGCGGAGTTTCTGAGTAACCTGACAGGTGCCCTAGTTTGAAGGAGCTATTTTGAGCGAAAATAATCCGCCGGCAGCTGCTGGTTTAGATAAGCAACCAGAAGAAGTTTCTGGGATGTTTGACCAGGTGGCAGCCCGTTATGACCTGACTAATGACGTAATGACTTTCGGACAGCACCGGATTTGGAGGCGTTGCCTGCAGCAGGTGGTCTCTCCCCGTCCCGGGCAAAAAATCCTGGATATTGCCGCTGGCACCGGTACTTCCTCGCTCGGTTTTTACCGGGCAGGAGCCGAGGTTACTTGCTGTGATTTCTCGGCAGGCATGGTTGCGGAAGGGCAGAAGCGTCACCGGGAATTGAACTTCGTTGTCGGTGACGCCCACGATTTACCCTTTGCTGATGAGGCTTTCGATACTGTCACCTGTTCGTTTGGGTTTAGAAACATGCACGATCCCGCTAAGGCACTGCGGGAACTCGCGCGGGTAACCAAGCCGGGGGGCAAGTTGGCGATTATGGAGTTCTCTACCCCGCCCTCCCCGCAGATCGCCCGGCTTTATGAACTTTATATGCGCAATGTTTTGCCCACCGCCGGTCGCCTGGTCTCTTCAGATTCGGATGCTTACACCTACCTGTTTGATTCCATTTTGGATTGGCCCGACCAAGAGACTTTGGGTCACCTAATCCAAGAAAATGGTTGGGGCGAGGTTTCCTATCGCAATCTCACCTTGGGAACAGTGGCGATTCACCGGGCCTTTAAAGAGGATGTTTAGGCGCTTCCGGTGACCAGAGTAGGTAGCTGGGGCCGGAAAGTTTCAGTGATTTTCTTAAAGCCATTTGGAATTAAGTAAGAAAAACCTTTCTTAATCGCTAAGCGATTTAGGTGGACTAAAGTCCCGAGATTCTGTGCCTGCCAGCATAAACCGCTGTGACTTTAGACAAGTATAAAAGCAAGTTAGCCTGAAACAGGCGCGAGGAAGGTGCCTAAAAAACCTCGTTTTACTTGCCGAGGTAGCGACTGTGGCAAGAACTAACGACCAGTAAGGGAGGGGCGTCCAGGCATGGCGGATCAGCTTGCAGACAATCACTGCCAAGTGCTGGTTGTGGGTGCCGGCCCTGCGGGCGCTGCTGCCGCCTATCACCTCGCTAAATCTGGCATAGACGTCCTGGTAATCGAAAAAGCAACTTTCCCCCGCGACAAAATCTGTGGAGACGGGTTAACCCCGGGGGCAGTTAAAGAAATCCTGGCGATGGGAATCAACCCCTTGGCAGAAGGTTGGCAAATAAACCACGGCTTGAGCGTTATCGGCGGGGGACACCGGATCACGCTGCCGTGGCCAAATCAAGGTGCTCTTCCTTCCTATGGACTTACCTGCCAACGTAAAAAACTAGACCAGCGTTTAATTCAGCAGGCAGTGGCGGCGGGTGCCCGGCTACAGGAAAACACCGTGGTACAGGACTTGCTCACCGATGGCGACGGCTATGCCCGGGGGGTTAGCGCCATCCAGCGCGACCGGGAAACCCGCCAAAAATCGCAGATTAGTTTTTACGCCCAGTACGTAGTGGACTGCACCGGGGCGAACGGGCGCTTAGCTTCTCGGCAAGGGCGTACCCCCCTCAAGAATCGCCCGCTGGCAGTGGCGGCGCGTGCCTATTTCCATTCTCCCCGTGGCAACGAAACCATGATGGAATCGCATCTAGAGCTGTGGGATGGCAAGCCCGGAAAATCAAATCTGCTTCCTGGTTACGGCTGGTTGTTCCCGATGGGCGAGGGAATTGTAAACGTGGGACTGGGATCAGTATCTTCGGGAGCCCAATCCACCAAGCTTCCCTATAAAGAAATATTCCACCGCTGGGTAGCGAATCTGCCGGAAGAATGGGGATTGTGCGAAGAAAATATGCTTGGCTCCCTGCGTTCTGCCCCCTTGCCGATGGCATTTAATCGCAAACCGGCTTACGAAAATGGGCTACTTTTGGTCGGAGACGCCGCCGGAATGGTATCTCCTTTTAATGGCGAAGGAATTGCCCCGGCAATGTTTGCGGGCAGGCGCGCCGCGGCTGCTTTGGTGCAGGCTCTGGGGCGTACCTCCAGCGCCCAAGCTGAACTCGCTTTGCGCGAATATCCCCGCGACCTGCAAGATCAATACGGTGGCTATTACAGTCTGGGGCGCGTTTTCGTGCGACTGATTGAAAATCCCAAAATTATGCATGCCTGCACCAAATACGGGTTGGATAAACCGGCGCTGATGCGATTTGTCCATAAAATGCTTTCTGATGGTTATGAACGCCGCGGCGGAGTAGCCTCCGATAAGGTGCTACAAATTCTGACTAAGGTGGTAGTACCGTCATGAAGTACATCGGTCAGAAAGAACAACCAAACCGGAAACAAACCGGAAACTACAGCAGTTGCTGCGCCATCGCTGGCGGAGCGGACAAAAAGGATGTGGAGGCCAAATGAGTCCATCGGCATCACTGTTAATTATGGGCGCGGTAGCGATTGTGCTGGCCGTAGGCGGTCTGGCGATGTCCGCAGCTCTCAGCCCGAATCGCAAGGGCCGCACCAAGCTGGCTACTTACGAATGCGGGGTGGCCCCCAATGTTCACGAGGACGCGCGCGGACGTTTCCCGATTAAGTACTACCTAATCGCGATGACGTTCATTGTGTTTGACGTAGAAATGGTGTTCCTTTATCCCTTCGCGGTCTCGATCGGTCACTTCGGTCGCGTGATGGCTATTCCGGTGTTGATCGACATCCTGCTGTTTATCGTGTTAGTGCTGGTGCCCTATATCTATGAGTGGCGCCGCGGCGGACTGGACTATTAAGAGAGAGGTAAAGCATGTCTTTTGATAATGAGCTGCCGGCAGGAGTAGCGCTCACCAGCCTAGACAAGTTTATGGGGCTAAACCGTAAAGCTAGTGTTTGGCCGGTAACTATGGGTCTGGCCTGCTGTGCTATCGAGATGATGGCTACCGGCACTCCGCGTTTTGATATTTCCCGTTTCGGTATGGAAGTATTCCGTGCCTCTCCCCGTCACGCCGATCTGATGATCGTGTCCGGGCGCGTTTCCTGGAAGATGGCGCCGATTATTCGTAACGCCTACGACGCTATGCCTGAACCCAAGTGGGTTATTTCTATGGGGGCTTGCGCGTCCTCGGGCGGGGTATTCAACAACTATGCGGTGGTGCAAGGCTGCGACCACGTGGTTCCGGTAGATGTCTATCTGCCTGGATGCCCCCCGCGGCCAGAAGCCCTGATACACGCGATTATGGTGCTGTGGGATCAGATTCATTACCGCACCCCCATCACTCAAAAACAACGGTTAGAGATCGCCCGTAAAGCCGAGAAAGCTGCTTTGGAAGCGACTCCTACCTCCCAGATGAAAGGACTGTTGGCGTGAGCGAAGACGACAAGACGGTAGTCCTCCATTCCGATGTTGAGGACGGGCCAGTAGCAGTAGAAGTAACCGCTCCTCGCGGTTTTACTGCCGGCTCTGATTTTGGTACCCGCCACGGTCTGTTCGGGGTACATGATGATGGCGACACCACCGGCTTTACGGAAATCCAGATTGAGCGGCAGATGCCCGGTGAAAGCGCCCGTCCTTACGGCTCCTGGTTTGACGAAGTCGTGGACATCCTGGAAGAACTGATTCAAAACGTCGACCTGGAAGTGGCACAGGTGATTGACCGGGTGGTGGTCGACAACGATGAACTAACCATTTTCATTGCCCGCGAGCATCTACCCCAGGTTGCTCGCTGGCTGCGTGACGACCAAGACCTGCGCTTTGAACTATGTATCGGGGTAAACGGGGTGCACTATCCGCATGATAAAGGTCGCGAACTGCACGCCGTGTATATGCTTTATTCGGCAACCCATAACCGGCAGCTGCGCCTAGAAGTCACCTGCCCGGAAGAAGATCCGCGTATTCCTTCGATAGTTTCCACTTATCCGGGAAATGACTGGTGGGAGCGGGAAACCTGGGATTTGATGGGGATTATCTTTACCGGTCACCCCGGACTGACTAGAACTGCTCTACCCGATGACTGGGTAGGACACCCTCAGCGGAAAGACTATCCGCTAGGCGGTATTCCGGTGCAATTTAAGGGCGCGACAGTCCCGCCCGCCGATTCGCGGAGGTCATACAGCTAAATGAAATACACTGACGAAAAAAACAGCCCGCTGGTTAGAGCCGCCGGTCCCGCCCTCGACAATCTAATTACCGAGGACACCCCGCAATATGATTTGCACGGCGGGGACTGGGAAGAAATGGCTTCCGAGGTCGAAAAGCTGGCGAACGAACGCATCGTGATGAATATCGGGCCCGTTCACCCTTCCACTCACGGGGTGTTGCGCCTGATCGCCGAACTCGACGGAGAATATATTCGCGATGTGCGGGTCGGTACCGGCTATCTGCATACCGGCATCGAAAAGAACATGGAGTATCGCACCTGGACACAGGGCGTTACCTACTGCACCCGCATGGACTACGTGGCTCCTTTCTTCCAAGAAGTCGCCTACTGCCTGGCAGTAGAAAAAGTCCTGAAGAAAACCGCTGAAATTCCGGAGCGGGCAAACCTGATTCGCATCCTAATGATGGAGCTAAACCGGATTACCTCGCATGTGGTGGCGATTGCTACCGGCGGTAACGAAATGGGCGCTACCACCATGATGACCATCGGGTTTAGAGGGCGCGAAGAAATCCTGCGGGTATTTGAACAAATAACCGGCTTGCGCATGAACCACGCCTATATCCGCCCCGGCGGGGTGGTACAAGATCTGCCGCCCGGGTGCACCGAATATATTCGCGACCAGTTACCCAAGATTCGCCGCGATATTAACGAGCTGCAAGACCTCACCTTGCAGAACCCGATCTTTAAGGCTCGTTTTTGTGACGTGGCGGTTTTGCCGCTATCTGGCCATATGGCGATGTCTATGACCGGCCCGTCAGTTAGAGCCGCGGGCTATCCCCTAGATATGCGGAAGATGCAGCCCTACTGCGGCTACGAAAACTTTGATTTCGATGTTCCCGTCACCGATCAATCCGACGCCTATAACCGTACGGTGGTTCGCTTCGATGAATGTTACGAGTCCATGAAGATCATCTACCAGGTGCTAGATCGTCTCGATGAGACCGAGGGCGAGCCGGTAATGATCTTAGACCCGCAGATTAAATGGCCGGCGCAGCTAAGCGTAGGTACCGATGGTCAGGGGAACTCCCCTGAACACATCAAAGAAATCATGGGGGACTCCATGGAATCCCTAATCCAGCACTTTAAGCTGGTAACCGAAGGTTTTAGGGCTCCGGTCGGCCAAGCAACGCAACTGGTCGAACATGCCAAAGGCATTATGGGAGTTCACGTAGTCTCCGATGGCGGTACTCGCCCCTATCGGGCGCACTTCCGTGACCCCAGCTTTGCTAACCTGCAATCCTTATCCCTGCTGGCGCAAGGCGGCACAATCTCTGACCTGATTGTGGCGCTGGCCAGCGTGGATCCCGTCCTGGGAGGTGTTGATCGCTAATGAGTTTCTACGATCCCGAGGTCGAGCAAAAATTCCGGGAAGAAGCAGCGGAAATCATTGCCCGCTACCCCGAGGGGCATGAACGCAGCGCCATGATTCCGCTGCTGCACCTGGCACAAAGCATCGACGGATATGTCACCGCTAATGGCATCGGACTAATCGCCGACATTCTTAACTGTCAGCGCGCCGAAGTTAGCGCGGTCGCCACCTTCTACACTCAGTTCAAACGCCACCCCAACGGTGAATATACCGTGGGAGTTTGTACTAACGCCCTGTGCGCGGTCCTCGGTGGAGATACCATCATGGAAACCCTAGAAAAAGAACTAGAGGTCGGAAATGATGAAACCACCCCCGATGGCAAGATCACGCTGGAAGCGCTGGAATGTAACGCTGGCTGCGATTATGCGCCGGTAGTCATGGTCAACTGGGAGTTCTTCGACAACCAGACTCCCGAATCTGCCGTGCAGTTAGTACGCGATATCAAAGCCGGAAAACCGGTACATCCCACGCGAGGATCCGATGCGGCACCTACCTTTAAGGAGGCCAGCCGGATTTTGGCCGGATTCCCCGATCCCGAGACTGCCAACCAGGGCGTGGCGGCTGGTCCCGCCAGTTTGTGGGGGCTAAAAGTCGCCGCAGAAAAAGGGATGGAAGCCCCCGATCCGAAGCAGTTTGAAAAATCTGAAGCTGCCCAGGCCAGTGAAGGGGAGTCGGGCGCGGATGCCAATCAGGCTGGAAAAGAGCCGGTAGGCAAGGAACACTCCTCTGCTGAGCACAAGGAGACGGACAAGTGAGCGAAAACAACAAGTCTGAAATCCGCCGGGTTCCGCTGACCCCGATTGTTACTAAACAGTATCGGGAACCGGAAAGTTGGACCCTAAAGGCCTACCAGAAGACTGGTGGCTACGCGGGGCTCGAAAAAGCCAAGCAAATGGAACCCGCGCAGATTCTCGATGCAGTCAAGCAAGCGGGAGTGCGCGGACGCGGCGGTGCCGGTTTCGGTACCGCTCTGAAATGGTCGTTCCTGCCCCCCGATGATGGCGGTCCGCGTTACCTGACCGTGAACTGCGATGAGTCTGAGCCGGGTACCTGTAAAGATATCCCGATGATTTTGGCCAATCCCCACGCGGTTATCGAAGGGGTGGCGATCACCTGCTTAGCTATCGGTTGCGATCATGCTTTTATCTATATTCGCGGCGAAGTTGTTCACGCCTATAACCGGCTATTAGTGGCGATTAAAGAGGCGGAGGACGCCGGGTTGCTGGGCGATCTGAAACTGATTGCCCACGCCGGAGCCGGTGCTTATATCTGCGGGGAAGAAACTGCGCTTTTGGATTCTTTGGAAGGCAAGCGGGGACACCCCCGTCTGAAACCGCCTTTCCCGGCGGTCAAGGGGCTCTATGCGCGTCCCACCGTAATCAATAACGCTGAAACCATTGCCCAAGTATCCACGGTGTTCCGCAATTCCGCGGAATGGTATGCCTCGATGGGTAAAGAAAAATCCCTAGGATACGGGATGTTTAATCTGTCTGGTCACGTTAAACACCCCGGTCTTTATGAAGCACCGTTTGGGATTACTATGCGGGAACTGCTGGAGTATTCCGGCGGGATTCGAGGCGGTCACGCCCTGAAGTTCTATACCCCCGGCGGGTCCTCTACTCCGCTATTCACCGAAGCCGACCTGGATGTTCCCTTCACCTACGAGGACGTAGCATCGGCCGGTTCCATGTTGGCTACTCGCGCCCTACAGGTATTCGATGAAACCACTTCCGTGGTGCGGGTGATTAGTCGTTGGAATGACTTTTACCAGCATGAATCTTGTGGTAAATGCACCCCCTGTCGTGAAGGCACCTATTGGATGAAGCAGATACTGCACCGCCTAGAGGCCGGCAAAGGTCAAGAGGGCGATGTGGATTTGCTTTGCGATATTGCCGGAAACATCGCCGGACGTAGCTTCTGCGCCCTCGGTGACGCGGCGGCCACCCCGGTGCGCAGCGGAATCGAAAAGTTCCGCGAAGAGTTCGAGGCCGGATATACGACTCCCTGGTGGGAGGCCTTCCCGCCCGCTGCCTCGGAGGTTTTTAATGAAGGAGGCGCCCTGTGAGTGAGCAAGTCCAAATCAATATTGACGGCCAGGATATCGAGGTTGCCAAGGGCACGCTGTTAATCCGCGCAGCCGAGAAACTGGGGATTCATATTCCGCGGTTCTGTGACCATCCGCTGCTAGATCCGGCAGGTGCTTGTCGCCAATGCCTGGTGGAGGTAGCGATGCCGGGGCGCGATGGCGTGGTGCGTCCGATGCCCAAACCCCAACCGGCCTGCACTATGACCGCGATGGCGGGGATGGAGATCAAAACTGCCGCGACTTCGGAGGTGGCAGAGAAAGCCCAACATGGAATCACCGAGTTCCTGCTGATTAACCACCCCTTGGATTGTCCGATTTGTGACAAAGGCGGGGAATGCCCGCTGCAAAACCAAGCCATGAGCCACGGCACCGTTCAGACTCGCTTTAACGATGAAAAGCGGCTGTGGCCCAAGCCGGTAGAGCTAACTAGCCAGATTCTGATTGACCGGGAACGCTGCGTGCTTTGTCAGCGTTGCGTACGGTTCGCTAACCAGATCGCCGGTGACTGTTTTATCGCCTTACAAGGGCGTGGCGGCGGTTCTTCTCCGCGCGACGACCACCATTTCATGGGTGAAAACGTAGGTGCATTTGATCAGGAAATCATGGGGATTTCCGATTCTGATGGTTCCCAGCCGACTCTTCGCCTCGGTCCCGATGCCCAGGCGCTTTCCGATTCCCACGGCAAACCTGCCCCGCTTTCTTCTCCGGCTGCCGTAGGCGCCGGTGCAGATGAGAAAGACCAGGCAGGCAGGCTGTTTAGCTCTTACTTCTCCGGGAACATTATTCAGATTTGCCCGGTGGGGGCGCTAACTTCTAAACGCTATCGCTTCCGGGCTCGTCCTTTCGATTTGGTTTCTAACCGGGGGGTCACCGAGCAGGATGCTTCCGGTTCGGCTCTGCGCACCGATATTCGCCGCGGGGTAGTTACCCGGCGTCTCGCGCAAAAAGATTTAGAAGTCAACGAAGAGTGGATCACCGATAAAGATCGTTTCGCTTATCAGTGGCAGTTCCAGCCCACGCGGATTAAAACTCCGTTGGTGCGTGAGGACGGCAAACTGGTTCCTACCTCCTGGTCGGATGCGTTTGACCGCGCTGCTAAAGGATTGGCGGCTGCCGGGAAAGGCAAAGTTGGCTTCTTGCCCGGAGGCAGGCTAACTTTTGAGGACGCCTACACCTGGTCCAAGTTCGCCCGAGTGGTTTGCGGAACTAACGATATCGACCAGCGCACGCGCGTGGCCGGTCGGGAAGAAGAAACATTCTTAGGTGCCTATTTTGCCGGTGCCGGAATGCCGGTCACCTACTCTGACCTTGAAAAAGCTGGTCAAATACTTTTGGTGGGCCTTGAGCCCGAGGACGAATGTGGCGCGGTGTTCCTGCGGCTACGTAAAGGGGTGCGCGGCGGAAACGTAAAGGTGGCCACCGTGGCTCCCTTCGCCTCGCCCTCCTCCCTGAAGACTGCAGCGACCGTGCTGGCAGCGGCGCCGGGTACCGAACCGGAAGTAGTAGCCAATGTTAAAGCGGATGCCGATGGAGATTTCGGAGCCGTTTTTGAGGGTCTACAGGGCGAGGGCGCAGTAATCGTAGTCGGTGAACGCGCCGGAACCGTGCCCGGACTGCTCAGCGTAGTTAATGATTTAGCGGCTCGCACCGGAGCGCGCTTGGCCTGGATTCCCCGCCGTAGCGGGGAACGTGGGGGAGTAGAAGCCGGTTTGTTGCCGGGACTGCTGCCCTTCGGACGGGACGCGCGCGACGCGGAAGCCCGCAGCGATCTAGCGGCTGCTTGGGGGGCGAAACTCCCGAATACGCCGGGGCGCGATGCCCACCAGATTTTGGAGGGAGCCTGCTCCGGGGAACTTTCTGCCCTGGTGCTTGGCGGCCTAGACCTGCGTGACCTGCCAGACCAGGAGCTAGCGCGCAAAGCCCTAGATGCGGCCTCCTTCGTAATCTCGCTCGAGGTCAACCTGACACCCGCTGCCCAGGCAGCCGACGTAGTCTTCCCGGTAGCCCCGGTTTCTGAAAAGCCGGGCACCTTTATTAACTGGGAAGGCCGCCTGCGCCCCTTTGGGCAAGCCTTGGTTTCTCAAGATATGCCCGATTGGGAAGTGCTGAACAAACTAGCTCAGGGAATGGGCTGCGAACTCGGGATTGATTCTCTAAAGGCGCTTTATGCGCAAGCTAATGAGCTACTTGATTGGGACGGTAAGCGGATAGCTTTTGAACCGGTTAACCCGGCAGAACTGCTTACTCCGGGAAGCGGCCAAGTGGTGCTTAGCTGCCATAAGACTCTGATTGATGAGGGACTCTTGCAAGTGGGTGCGCCCGATATGCAAGCATCCGGGCGTGCCTCTTTCGCCCGCATCAGCCCGGAAACGGCGAAAGAGTTTGGTATCAGTGCCGGTGGCGCGGTAAACCTGAAAACAGATCAGGGAAGCATCCAGCTCCCCGTGGTGCTGACCGATATGCCACAGCGCGTGGTTTGGGTTCCTGAATGTTCAACCCACTCTCACGTGCATGAATCTTTGGGCGTCACCAGTGGCGCCTTAGTCCAGTTGGAGCCCAATGCGGAGGTGCAGCAGTGAATACAGCAATCCTGCTAAGCGCAAATAGTACTGGCGCCGCTGATTTCAGCAATGACACCTGGTGGATAACCCTGATTAAGGCGGTATTCATCGTGGCGTGGCTGATTGTCAGCGTGATCATGGCCCTATGGGTTGAACGGCGCGGCCTGGGGCGGATTCAGACCCGACCGGGACCGAATGTTCACGGTCCGCTAGGCCTTTTCCAGGCGTTAGCTGATGCCGTTAAGCTCCTGACCAAAGAGGATATTTTCAAACGGCACGTAGATAAGGTGCTTTACCTGATGGCACCGATTATCACCGCCGCTTGTGCCTTCTGCATTTACGCGGTGATTCCTTTCGGTCCCGACTTGCATA
The DNA here is from genome assembly GCF_056590355.1 of Varibaculum sp. C0165D1. Classification (NCBI taxonomy): domain Bacteria; kingdom Bacillati; phylum Actinomycetota; class Actinomycetes; order Actinomycetales; family Actinomycetaceae; genus Varibaculum; species Varibaculum sp. C0165D1. The sequence continues at coordinate 17,213 of NZ_JBWPVY010000004.1, forward strand.
TCGGCAGCTTCTCCACCCCCTTGCAGCTGACCGACTCTAATGTGGCGGTGCTTTATATGCTGGCAGTTGCCGGTATGGGGGTCTACGGCATTATCTTGGGTGGCTGGGCCTCGAACGGGCACCTGCCGCTTTATGGTGCGACCCGATCCGCCGCCCAAGTGATCAGCTACGAACTGGCAATGGGGATGTCCCTCGTCTCCGTGTTCGTAGTTTCCGGTTCCATGAAAACCTCCGAGATTGTGGCTGCCCAAAGTCCCATGTGGTGGTGCGTCGCCCTCTTCCCGGCGTTCGTAATCTACGTAATCTCGATGATGGGCGAAGTTAACCGCTTGCCGTTCGACCTGCCCGAATGTGAAGGCGAGATCGTTGCGGGCCATATGACCGAGTACTCTTCGATGAAGTTCGCCTGGTTCTACCTCGCGGAATACATCAATATGTTTAACGTATCCGGTATCTGCGTAACCCTGTTCCTGGGAGGCTGGCGCTTCCCCGGTGGGGACGCAATCCTGGGAGGCGCGCTCAACAGTGGGCTGTGGCCGTTCCTATGGTTCGGAATCAAAGTCTGGGCAGTCATGTGGTTCATGATTTGGGTACGCGGTACTTTGCTGCGGGTGCGCTATGACCAGTTGATGATGCTGGGCTGGAAAGTGTTGTTGCCGGTATCAATCGCCTGGATGGTGATCGTGGTAGTCATGCGGGTAGTCAGTGTCTATGGAATCGGCAGTATTTCGCAAAGAATGATTGCGATTGCTGCAGTCTTTGTGGTCGCCCTGATTATTATTTGGATAACTGGCGGTAAGGCGGATCGAAAGGCCTTGGAGAAACAAGCACGAAAAGAAGCGGAAGCCAGTGAGCCTTTTGATGCGTTCAAAGGGGGATACCCGGTGCCGCCGCTGCCGGGACAAGTCTTGCCTCCCAGTCCACGCGCCCTAGTGCGTACGAGTGCCAGGGAAGATCACCTGGTAGTCAAAGAAGGGGAATCTAATGAGTAAACGCAATCCCACCCGGGAAGATATGAGCTTTGAGCCGGATGAAAAGGGTGCGCTGGGCGAGTTTTTTGCTCCCGTAGCCGGATTCGGGGTTACTTTTCGTTCTTTCTTCCGTCCCACGGTAACCGAGCAATACCCCTATGAGGCGCCGCATGTGCAGCCGCGTTTTCACGGACGCCACCAGCTGAACCACTATCCCGATGGTTTAGAAAAATGCATTGGATGCGAGCTGTGTGCTTGGGCATGTCCCGCGGACGCTATCTATGTAGAGGCCGCCGCCAATACTCCCGAGGCGCAGTATTCTCCGGGTGAACGTTATGGCAAGACCTATCAAATCAACTATTTGCGCTGCATCTTCTGTGGAATGTGCATTGAGGCTTGTCCTACCCGGGCGCTGACTATGAGTAACGATTTCGAGATGGCGGATTACCATCGCGAAACCATGATTTACGAAAAAGATCAGATCCTGGCTCCTCTCGAGGACGGGATGCTGGCAGCCCCGCATCCTATGGTGGAAGGAACCACCGATGGTGACTATTACCGAGGAAAGGTGACCGGAGTGACCCCAGCGCAACGCGATTGGGTCTCCGAACACCGTCCAGACGACCCGACCCTTAAGCAGTCGGGGGTTAAGGAGGTTCAGCAATGATATTGCTAGCCCAAGCCGCAGCGGCAGCCACAGATTTTAGTACGGGGCAAACCGTATTTTTCTGGGTCACCGCAGTAATTATGGTGGCGCTGGCGTTGGGCATACTATTTTGCCGGACTGCAGTACACTCTGCGGTCTGCATGGTGGGGGTAATGCTCTGCCTAGCAATGATGTATGCCTCGCAAGGAGCCTACTTTATCGGAGTCGTGCAGGTAGTGGTATATACCGGCGCCGTCATGACCTTGATATTGTTCATCATCATGATGGTGGGGGTTGCTGCCTCGGATAACTATTTGCGTACCCGGCGTTTCTTGCGTTGGAGCGCAATCTGCGCCGGCGCTTTTGGAGCTGCCTTAGTGGCTATAGCGCTGGTTAAATCCTATCTGCCCAAGTTTGGGCTGGTGCCGGAGATGCCTACCGCTGCTCCTCAAGGTTCTACCGACTCGAATCCGGTTAAGATTGCGATGAGCCTATTCACCGAGCATATTTACACTATGGAAGTTATTGGCTGCCTGCTGATTATCGCGGTAGTCGCGGCGGTTTCGCTCACACACGGCGACCGGCTTCACAAGCTGTTTAAGCAGCCGGAAACGGCGCAGGCGCGGATGGAAGATTATGCCAAGCGGGGAGTTCACCCCGGGCAACAACCAATCGCCGGTGTCTATCAGACCACCAACGCGGCTGATGCACCCAATATCTCCGGTGAGGATCAGCGTGCGATTACCGCCTCGGTTTCCCCGGCGCTGCGCGCCCGCAACGCTGATCGCTCCCTGGGCGAAGCCGCTCCGCACCTGGTGGAAAAGATTCGTGCTGATCTGGGTGGTAATCCCACGCAGGGCGTACATTCGACAGCGGCCTCGCAAGCGGTCGGTAAATCGGGAGCCTGGGGAATGGACGGCCAGGATGCTCCTAGCGGCTTGAACGCCCCCAAGACCCGGGTGATTACGCCCCAAATTGAGGGAGCTCCCCCTAACGAATCCTCGCTAGAGGCCAACCCGGATACCCCAGAAACGGAGGTCAGTGAATAATGTCTTTGACTTCATATCTTGTATTGGCAGTAATCCTCTTCTTTATTGGGGCAGTAATCGTATTGACCCGCCATTCAGCGGTAATCGCCCTGATGGGAGTGGAGCTGATGCTAAACTCCTGCAACTTGCTGCTGGTGACTTTCTCAAATATGCATCAAAACATTGAAGGGCAAGTGATGGCCTTCTTCGTTATGGTGGTAGCCGCTGCAGAAGTGGTGGTGGGCCTGGCGATCATCGTCTCGATATTTAGGACGCGGCGCTCGACCTCGGTCGATGAAGTGCGTTTGATGGGACGCTAGGGGGTATAAATAATGAACTCGTTCTTGTTAAGCGCCGAGACAGAGCAAATGGCTAATGTGGCGGCTACCGGACTGGCCTCCTACGCCTGGCTGATGGTAGCGATACCGCTGGCGGTGTCGGGGCTGCTGTTGGTATGTGGCCGCGTAACCGATAAATGGGGACACTGGTTGGCAGTTGCTGCCTCCTGGAGTTCTTTCCTGATCGGCTTTATTATTTTCTGCCAAATGATCGGGCAGGCACCAGCAGAAAGATCTATTCTAGCTCCGGTGTTTACCTGGTTTAAGGCCGGTAGCGAAAATGACGTGGTGGAGCTTTCCTGGAATCTTCTGCTAGATCCGCTTTCGATGACTTTCGTGCTGCTGGTGACCTTCGTCGGATCCCTAATCCACGTTTACTCGGTGGCCTACATGGAACACGATCCGGACCGGCGACGTTTCTTCGCCTACCTGAACTTCTTCGTGGCTTCGATGCTCACCTTGGTGCTCTCGGATTCCTATGTGGCTTTGTTCTTCGGTTGGGAAGGCGTCGGCCTGGCATCCTACCTCTTGATTGGTTTCTGGAACCACGAACTGCCCAATGCGGTAGCCGCCAAGAAAGCCTTCGTGATGAACCGGGTTGGCGACCTGGGACTGCTGCTCGCGATGATGGCCATGTACGCCCAGTTCTCGTCCATGAAGTTTGTGGAAGTGCTGGGAGCTTCACATTCCGGCGGAAAAATGAGCGCTGGATGGGCCACCGCTATCGGCCTATTCTTGCTGCTGGCGGCCTGTGGTAAATCCGCTCAGTTCCCGCTGCAAGCCTGGCTGGGAGACGCCATGGCCGGTCCTACTCCGGTGTCGGCGCTAATCCACGCGGCTACCATGGTTACCGCCGGTGTCTACTTGATTGTGCGTTCCGGTGATATCTTCGTGGCCTCCCCGACCGCACAACTATGCGTAGCCATCGTCGGGGCGATCACCTTACTGTTCGGAGCGATTGTCGGTTGCGCCAAGGACGATATGAAGAAGGTGCTGGCCGCCTCCACTATGTCCCAGATTGGGTACATGATGCTGGGCGCGGGTCTGGGTCCCATCGGTTGGACACTAGCCATTTTCCACCTGTTCGTACACGGCTTTTTTAAAGCCCAGTTGTTCCTGGGTGCCGGTTCGGTAATGCACGCCATGAACGAGCAGGTCGATATCCGCCGCTTCGGTGCCTTGCGAGGGGTAATGAAGATTTCCTGGATCTGCTTCGGGATTGCCTGGCTGGCTATCTTGGGGATTCCCCCGTTCTCGGGCTTCTTCTCCAAGGAACCTATTATCGCCGCTGCCTTTAACGAGATAGCCTTCGGGACCACGGGGGCTTGGATCTTTGGATTGGTCGCCATGATTGGCGCCGGAATCACCTCGTTCTATATGTCGCGACTGTTTTTCATGATTTTCCATGGACAAAAACGGTGGACCAGCGAACTTGATGGTGGCAGTGAGGTACATCCGCATGAAGCTTCTTGGCTGATGAACGGGCCGATCGTAGTGCTGTCAGTATTTTCGGTGGCTATGGGGATGGTGCTGGGATTCACCGATAAATTCAACGATTGGTTAGAACCGGTTACTGGTACTCAGGGGGCGATGATGGCATCCCATCACCCGATTATCTCGCACAATCTGATTTCAATAATCACCTTGGTCTTGGTACTTTGCGGTTTGGCCTTGGCATTCATCATGTACGTTCGCAGGCCGGTGCCGAAAGTTGCTCCCGCTTCTAACGCCCTGGTGGAAGCAGCTCGAGTTGATCTTTATCAGGACACCATTAATGAGTCGGTCGCCATGCTACCGGCGCAGTTGCTCACTGTCGGAGTGGGGGGCGCTGACCGAGGGGTTATTGACGGCATCGTTCGCGGTATCGCCTGGTGCGCTCAGGCCTTTGGCCGCGCGGTCAGTCATGTGCAAAACGGGTATATCCGGGCATACGCCAGCTACATTTTGGGCGGAGTGCTTTTAGCCCTGGTTCTAGTTGTCGGAAGCCAATTGGTTTAGGGGCAGGAGGAATAAATAAATGGGAATCACAATCCTGAACTCAACTTTCCCGGTGCTAACGCTGCTGGTAGTACTGCCGGCACTGGCAGCACTGGCTCTGTGGCTGATTAAGCCTACGCGGATTGCCGCGCGACAGATCGGACTAGCAGTATCGGCTTTGGTTCTGTTAGGCACCATCTATCTGGCGCTTAACTTTGACTACAGTCAAGCCGCCGCCTACCAGTTCGCGGAAACCCACAGCTGGATTCGCGCCTTGGGAGTTTCCTGGGCGCTGGGGGTCAACGGCCTGGGACTCGCGATGCTAGTGCTGTCCGCACTGCTCACTTTGATCGTGTTGATTGCTTCTGCACGTGACCTAGAGGGCGAGGAAAAGCCGTATGATGATGCCGGGTATGTGGGTCTGACCTTAGCCACCCTGGCATTTATGATGCTGATTTTTGCCGCTCGTGACGTCTTTGTCTTCTACCTGGCGTTTGAAGCCATGCTGGTGCCAATGTTCTTCCTGATTGGGCGCTACGGCAACGGCGCGAAACGTAAAGCCGCTGCTATGAAGTTCCTACTATATTCCTTGGTAGGCGGACTCGTAATGCTAATCGGAATCGTGGGAATCTACGTTTATTCTCCTTTCGCCGCGGCAGCTCACGAGCAGCACGCCAGCCTCTTCCTCCTAGAAAACTTGGCAGGAAAACTGCAAGCTAGTCCCGGGGTAGAGATGGCGCTAATGATTAGTTTCTTCATCGCCTTTGCGGTCAAAGCACCGATGGTGCCGGTGCATACATGGTTGGCAGATACCGCCGAAAATGCGCGTCCGGGCACCTCCGCCCTCCTGGTGGGAATCCTGGACAAGATCGGTACCTTCGGCATGATCACTTTGTGCCTAACTATCTTCCCGAATGCTTCCCGTCGTGCCGCTTTAACATTCATTATTCTGGCGGTGATCTCGGTAATCTGGGGTTCGCTGGCAGCTTTGGCGCAAAAGGACCTAATGCGTCTAATCTCCTTCACTTCGGTAGCCCACTTTGGGCTGATGGTGCTAGGTATCTATGTTGGTAACACGGTGGCTTTGGCTGGTGCCATGGTCTATATGGTGGCGCACGGGCTATCTATCGCCGGTATGTTCCTGATTGGCGGATTCCTCACCGAGAGGGGACACAGCCAAGAAATCGACGCCTACGGTGGTATGCAGCGGGTTACCCCGTTGATTGCCGGCACTTTCCTGATCTCTGGTTTGGCAGCCATCGCCCTGCCCGGTCTATCCGGTTTCGTACCGGAACTGATGGTACTGATCGGTACCTTCCGGGTCTATCAATGGGCGGCGGCGCTTTGCCTAGTGGGCGTAGTTGCGGGCGCGGTTTACGTACTCTTGCCCTACCAAAAGATTTTCACTGGCAAGGCTCCCGAACATCGTAAATCCATTAGCGATCTGGATAACCGGGAACGCTGGGGAGTTGTCGCTCCTTTGATTGTGCTGATGCTGGTGATTGGTTTGCATCCGCAACCGTTGGTTGATCCGATGTCACAGGTTGCCCAAGCGGTGAATGTCACCCAGGATGTGGCCTTACAAGTAGAAGGGACCGGAAAGTGAGCTTATTGAACGCTACCGTGATTAATGACTTCAGCGAGCTGGGTTTTAACTGGGCGCTGCTGGCTCCGGTACTGGTGGTGCTATTTGGGGCAGTCATCGGGATTCTGCTAGAGGCATTCGTGCCCGCAAAACAACGTTGGAGTGTGCAATGTGGCTGGTCAATCGCAGTAGTTGCGGTTGCCCTCTTGGCGTTCGCGCCCTCTTTCGGGGCCTTCGATCTGCAAAGCGGTCAGCGCTTAGTGCGCGGAGAACTAATCGTGGATGGATTCTCGATGTTCTCGCAGCTACTGATGCTGATTGTGGGACTGCTGGCGCTGCTGCCGATGGTTGATCGCACTGGCAGTCGCATTTCGGCATTCGCCGGACAACCCTCAGATATTCCCGGGTCTTTTCAAGAAGAACAGACAGAGAGGCACGGCTATCAGCGTAGTGAAGTGCTGCCACTGAGCTTATTCTCCCTGGGGGGAATGATGATCTTCCCCATGGCGAACTCGATGCTCACCTTGTTTGTGGCACTAGAGATCATTTCTCTGCCCCTGTATGCGATGAGTGCCATGGCCCGTTACCGCCGCCTGCTCAGCCAAGAGGCCGCCCTTAAGTATTTTGTGCTCGGGGCGTTTGCTTCCGGATTCATGCTGATGGGTATGTCCTTCCTTTACGGATACTCGGGGTCGCTACTGCTGGATCAACTGGCCTTGGCGATTCCTTACCGGGTTGCGTCCCCGGTATTCCTGATGGCTGGTGCTGCCTTGATGATGGTGGGGCTGCTCTTCAAGATCGGTGCGGCTCCCTTCCACGCTTGGACCCCGGATGTGTATCAAGGGGCGCCCACCCCGGTTACTGGCTTTATGGCTGCGGGAGTAAAAGCAGCGGCTTTCCTAGCGATGCTGCGTTTCTTCTCTACCGTGGTCGTGCAATTCGAAGCGAACTTTAAGCCCTTCTTGTGGACAGTAGCCATTTTGACGATGGCGGTCGGCACCTTCTTCGGTCTGGTGCAAGATAACATCAAACGGATGCTGGCCTACTCTTCGATAGCGCATGCCGGTTTCATTTTGATCGCCTTCACCAAAGGTGCGCTCAACGCTAATGGGGCAGTCCTGTTCTACCTGCTGACCTATGGGGTGGCCACCATTGGAGCGTTCGCGATTATCTACCTGGTGCGGGTAAGTGATGAGGACGGGATCGCTACGGCGGAGCAGCATTCGATGCCTGCCTGGGCTGGTTTCGGGAAAACTCATCCGGTACTGGCCGGCTGCATGATGCTGTTCTTGCTATCTTTCGCCGGGATCCCGCTAACTGCCGGGTTCGTGGGTAAATTCCTAGCCTTTAGCGCTGGTCTACAAGGGGGAGCAACCGCCCTGGTTATTTGTGCGGTGATTGCCTCGGCGATTACTGCCTTCTACTATTTCCGCTTGGGTAAGATTATGTTCCTGGATCCGGTGGCGGAAAATACTACGGTAGCTCCGCACGCCGAGATCACCTATGTAACGATCGGGATTTGCGCCCTCTTAACTGTGCTGCTGGGGCTTTTCCCGGGATCAGTGCTAACTATTTTGCAAAATACCGCTATTGTTATCCCGTGAGTAACTTGTCCCAGCAGCCCCTCGAACAGCTTGAAGATCGGATATCTGATGGCCTGATTCAGGTGGAAGACCGCCTGCGTCAGGTGTTATCAGATGACCGTGGCGTTCTTGACGATATTGTCGGACACTTGGCGAAAGCCGGTGGAAAAAGGATGCGTCCCGGTTTGGTGCTGCTTTGCTCGCACCTGGGTCAGCACCCCCTTACCGAGGAAGTGCTGCGCGCCTGTCTAGTGGTGGAGCTTACCCATCTGGCTACTTTGTACCATGATGACGTGATGGACTCGGCTCCCACTAGGCGCGGAGTGAACGCAGTCCAGCGCGTGTGGGGCAATAACCGGGCCGTATTGGCCGGGGATTTAGTTTTCGCGCGCGCTTCGCAAGTGGTTGCCTCTTTGGGGCCCCAGGCAGTTTTACAGCACGCGGTGACTTTTGATCGTCTGTGCCGGGGGCAGCTGAACGAAACCTTCGGGCCAGAAACGGGACAAGATCCGGTGGAGTTCTATATCCAGGTGCTGGCGGATAAGACCGGTTCGTTGGTGGCCCAGTCGGCACGCTTCGGGGCGGAACTGTCCGGGGCACCTGAGGAAGTTACCCAGGCAGTCGTGCAGTTCGGCGAAAAGATCGGAGTAGCCTTCCAGCTGGCTGACGATGTAATCGATTTGTCTTCAGACAGTGCAGATTCAGGGAAAACTCCGGGAACTGATTTGCGCGAGGGCGTAGACACCATGCCGATTCTGCTGCTGCGCCAGGATGCGGCCCAGGGCGTTCTCGATGAAGATGGCCAAAAGATTTTAGCCGAGCTCAGCCGGGGAACTTTGGTTAGCGAGGACGCGGCTCTCGAGCGGGTAGTAAAGATGTTACGGGCACACTCGGCGCTGGAACGTACCCGGAAACTGGCATTTTCCTGGTGCGAGGATGCGAAAGCGGCGATTTCCGTGTTGGAGGATAACGAAGTGAAGACCGCCCTAGAAAAGTTCGCCGATGCTTTGGTTGATCGCATCGCCTAGAGACGGTCAATAAATTCCGTAGCGACTTCTTCCGGTACGCCCTCTTCCCGCATTACGTCCCTAATTGCGTCCCAGCGCTCTAGACGTCCGGAGTCCCGCATCTGACGTAACTTATCCCGGTCGGCCTGCGAGGACGCCAATAAATTCTCAACACTGCCGATTTCTTGTTCAAAGTGGGTTTTGCGAGCCCGGTCGCGGGCATTCAAAGCTCCAACATTCCGGGCAACTAAGAACACCAGCCCGGCTCCGCAGAGGACAAAACCGATGGTTATTAAAATGCTCATGTGTTGATTCTCTCTGAGTCTCCTGAAGTAGTTCTGAATGCGACCTCAAAATTAGCTGTCGACAGAGGATTTAGGGATTAGCCCAACCATTGGGAATGCACCCCAGGTTTTCCCCGCCATCTGCGCTTTGCTGCTGCATGACAGGAGCGAGTCCCCCGGGCTGCGGACAAAATAGGTGTCCGTGTCCTAGCCAGTGCCCGGTTTCGTGGGAGACTTCGTAAATGCGGTAATCAGTCATGGTTTTACCTTTTTGGAACCACATCTTGGCGCCTCCTATCCAACGATGAGCGTTAAGCACCACATTGTCGCCGTTACGGCAGTTAGAAACGCTGTTGGTGGTTAAGGGGGCGCAAAGCCTATCGGTGAGGGAGGGACTGGCAATAACTATCCGAAAATCAGCTTGGCCATCGGTGCGGGTAAAAGAAATTGCCCCCTGTTTTCCGCCCCACCCGCGCGGATCATTCAAAATGGCGTGGATGCTTTTCGCGGCGGTTACGCCGTTAACTGGTAGCCCGTTTTCGACCTCTACCCGATAAAAATAGACTTTACCGGTGCCCCGTCCTTGCCAGGTGCCGGGTACTACCGAGGTGGTGCCGGAAGCTGATTGCGGGACATTAGTGGAAGTTTCTCCTCCCGCTAAATCTCCCTTAACCTCCAAAGGAATTGGCGGTTCTTTAACTTCCTGTTTGGGGTTAGTAACCGGAACCGCCGTCCAGCGAAGGGTGGGTGCTGTCTGCTCCGCCTGCGCGGACTGGGGGGCTCGCGGCATCGCAGAAATGATTAAAATGAAAGTAATAGTCAGTGCAATCGCGAGGGAGGAGGCGCGAATAAGCAAATTCCAGTCCGAGCGCCGGCGCGAGCGGCTGGCTCGGGATGGTAGGCGACGCCTCCTAGGGGGATACTCTGACACAGTCAATAGTCTAAGCGATTGTCAGGGACATCTGGACTGCCCCGCTGTTGAAAGCGCGATTGGTGAGGCATGAGAATCGGCCAGCCTGCGGTAACAGTAAAAATGTGTCGGCGGTCTCTACGGAAAATCTCAATTTGTCGTGGCGATTCCAAATCAGGGACTCAAGACCTAGGCTCTTATTCATACCTGTTAAGATTAGGAACGGAAGAATCGCTCTTGAGCGTAGTTGAAAATATAAATGGAGGCCATTAGCTTATGGCAAAGTATGTCTACACGTTTGCCGAAGGTAACAAGGATATGAAAGACCTGCTGGGCGGCAAGGGTGCCAACTTAGCGGAAATGACCAATCTGGGTTTGCCCGTTCCCCCCGGCTTTACGATCACCACCGACGCCTGCCGGGCATACCTCAAACGTAACGAGGTACCCGAAATCCTGGTTCCGGAAATAACCAAGGCGTTGCGCGGGGTAGAAGACCAGATAGGACGCACCCTGGGGGATGAAGAGGAACCACTGCTGGTATCCGTGCGCTCGGGTGCGAAATTCTCGATGCCGGGGATGATGGAAACCGTCCTTAACGTGGGGCTTAATGACCGTTCAGTTGTGGGCCTGGCAAAAATGTCGGGATCAGAGCGTTTCGCTTGGGACTCCTACCGGCGCTTGGTACAAATGTTTGGCAAGACCGTTTTGGATATTGACGGTGACCTATTTGCTGATGCCCTGGATGCCATGAAAGACCGGGTTGGCGCCAAGTCCGACATGGATTTGACTGCCGAAAATCTGCAGGAACTGACCGACCAGTTCAAGCAGATTGTTAAAGAACAAACCGGCAGTGATTTCCCGCAGGATCCGCGTACTCAGATGGATATGGCGATCGAGGCGGTATTCCGTTCTTGGAATACTGAGCGGGCAGCTATCTATCGCCGCCGGGAACGGATTCCGAACTCCCTGGGGACTGCGGTAAATATTTGCACCATGGTGTTTGGAAATATGGGTGATGATTCCGGTACTGGTGTGGCCTTCACCCGGGATCCTTCTACTGGTAAATCCGGCGTATACGGTGACTTTTTGATGAACGCTCAGGGTGAGGACGTGGTGGCGGGGATCCGCAACACCGAACCTTTATCTCACCTGAAGACGGTTAATGAGCCCGTATATAAAGAGCTCGTCAAGATTATGCGCCGCCTGGAAACTCACTACCAGGATATGTGCGATATCGAATACACCATCGAAAAAGGTAAGCTGTGGATGCTGCAGACCCGGGTGGGCAAGCGGACCGCGGCTGCGGCTTTCCGGATTGCCGCGCAGCTTAACGAGGAACGGCTGATCACCAAGGATCAGATGTTGGAGCGGGTCACGGGCGAACAGCTTACCCAGTTGATGTTCCCGCAGTTCGACGTGGATTCGGATCGGGTACGGTTGACTACCGGTATGGCCGCTTCTCCGGGGGCTGCCGTTGGGGGAATTGCTTTCAACAATGAGCAGGCGGAGGCGGCTAAGGCTGCTGGTAAAACCTGTATTTTGGTCCGTCGGGAAACCAACCCGGATGACCTGGCAGGAATGGTTGCTGCCGAGGGCGTGCTAACCGCGCGGGGCGGCAAGACTTCCCACGCGGCAGTGGTTGCTCGCGGCATGGGCAAGACCTGTGTTTGCGGAGCGGAAGCCCTAGAGATTGATGCGGAAGCCGGGACTTTGACTGTAGATGGCAAGGTTTTCCATGAAGGTGACGTAATTGCTATCGATGGTGCGACTGGCGAAGTTTTCGAGGGCGATGTTCCGGTTCAGGATTCTCCGGTAACCACTTATCTCGAAGCTGGTTTAGAGGCCGGGCTGGAAGCCTGTGACGATGATGAAGACCTGAAAGATTTGGTGCGCTGCGTTGATCGCATGATGGAACTGGCGGATGAGCGGGCAAGACTGCAGGTTCGCGCCAATGCGGATAATCCACAGGACGCCAAGTTGGCAGTGGAGTTTGGAGCTACCGGTATTGGCTTGTGCCGCACCGAGCATATGTTCTTGGGTGATCGCCGCCCGCTGGTCGAACACGCGATTTTGTCTGGTGAAGGTTCTAAGGATCGCCAGAATGCGCTCGATAGGCTGGGCGAGTTGCAGGAGCGGGATTTCTCGGAAATGTTGCGGGTTATGGACGGCAGGCCCATGACCGTGCGTTTGATTGACCCGCCGCTGCACGAGTTCCTCCCGGATCTGACCGGACTGGAAGTTAAGGTCGCTTTGCAAAAAGCGCAAGGTGAGGTTAACCCGGAAGATCAGCGGATGCTGACGGCAGTGCGCAGGATGCATGAGGCTAACCCGATGCTGGGTCTCCGCGGGGTACGCCTGGGCATTTGGATGCCCGGCTTATTCGAGATGCAGATTCGTGCCTTGGTAAGCGCAGCGGCTGAGCTCAAAAAGGAAGGATTAGATCCCCGTCCCGAGATCATGGTTCCGCTGGTTGGTTCGATTACCGAGTTGGGCCTGATTCGTGGCCGCGCTGAGAAAGTTATCGGCGAGGTTTGCGGGAGTGCTCGCGTTAACTTGGATATTCCGATTGGCTGCATGATCGAGTTGCCGCGCGCGGCGATCACTGCCGAGTCTTTGGCGAAAGAAGCTGACTTCTTCAGCTTTGGTACCAACGATCTAACTCAAACTACCTGGGGTTTCTCCCGCGATGACTGCGAGGGCGTGTTCTTCCCCGAGTACATTGAAGAGGGCGTTTTCGGTACTTCCCCGTTTGAAACCATCGACACTCACGGCGTTGGTCGCCTGGTGAACGAGGGGGTCACCCGTGGTCGCTCCACTAATCCGGGAATTAAGCTGGGTATTTGTGGTGAGCACGGTGGCGATCCGGAATCTATCCACTTCTTCCATAAGACCGGTTTAGACTACGTGTCTTGCTCGCCCTTCCGGGTGGCAGTGGCTCGTTTGGAGGCTGGCCGCGTGGTAGCTTTGGAAAACATTGATGGATCCGGAGAAGACGCTACTGCCTAGCGAGGTTTAGGGCGATGCCGGGACTCTCGGCAGCCGCGCCCTAGAATATTTTCATAAAACCCCTGGGGGCCGGCGGGTCAATCCCGCCGGCCCCCTTTGTATCTTTTTAGGTAGCCACAGGTATGGGAGCTTGCCAGGTTCCCCTAATCGATTTTCAGGTCAGGGGCGGGAAAGATGGGTGAGAGGAATACTCGGTACCAGTTTTTCTCTAGACTCGTTTTAGGAGGTGGCACGGTGAATTGGATTAGCAGCTTCGAAATTATCTGTTACCTGATTACGGCGGTGTTGGTTAGCGACATCGTCAGAAAGAAAAACTTCGATGAGCTGAGCCTGTTTTTCTCGGCGGCACTGGCTGGTTTCGCCCTCGAATTGCTGGCGGTTAGGCTTACTGGAATCTATCACTACAGTTCACAGTATTTTATTAGCATTGGTTGGGCTCCCAACCAGTTCCCTTTCTTTGGCGGGTTAATGTGGGGCGGGGTTGCAGTTGCGGCGCTAAGACTTGCGAAAAAAATCGGGTTATCGCGGGTGTTGACGGGACTGCTAGCCGGCTGGTTAGTGGTTTCGATGGATCTTCTCCTGGACGTGGCGGCGATCAGGCTAAACGGTGGGTTTTGGATTTGGGAAGGACGTCCAATTACTCTGGCTATCAACCACCATATGTTCATGAGTGTAATCTGGGTGAACTTCTTGGGATACCTATTTGAAACTCCGATGATTGTCTATTTAAACCAGCGTTTTTGGCAGCGCCAGCCCCGACCAAAGTCAAAACCCTTAATCTCGGTGGTTACCTTGGCTATCGGCCTGGCAGGCGTGGGTTTCGTAGGAATTGCCTCCGCCGCGTCTTTAAAACTCAATCAACTAACCGATGAGTGGTTCGCCCCCCTAGCCTTCCTGCTGCTCTGGGGCTTTATTTTCTTAATTTCGCTGTGGCAGGTGGTAGCTAGGAAAACGCGTCTTACTTTTAAGGAACCCAAAGACTGGACGATATTTATTTTCTGGGCAGCGATCTATAGCTACTGCCTGGTAGCGCTAGAGTTCCTGGGTATTTTTAATGCATTGCCCGCCTATAGAATTTTCGCATATTTTCTGTGTCTGCTCACTTTGGCTTTATCTCTGGCCAGTGAGCGACCTGCGCTGACAGTTGAACGGTGACACCTACCTGGGCAAATGTGGTAAGTGTCAGTGCTGACTGCTTAAAGTGTCAGAAATAAATAATTCTGACACTTTATTTGCTAAGGTGGAGAAATGAAAACTCCGGCGATGCCTCCTGACTATTTTGAGGAGTTTGTTAACGCCTCAAAAGTCCTCGGGGGCAATCTGGCTTCAGTCTTAAGACAAAGTACTCTTGAGTCCTATGATCCTTGGGATAAATTTCGGCACCAAACCCCTCCGGCAGGTTTAACTATTTCGCAATGGTGGGGGATTATCCGGTTGCAAAGGATAAACAATGCCATTCCGGTCGCCCTGAAGCAGCAGTCGGGAGAGCCTTTCTGGTATTGCCTGCCACCTTTTATTTCTAGGGAATGCTACTTTTTGAGCCAGAAGTTATCTAGTTTGGATACGACCGTATCTGCGTACCAACGCCACAAGTTTATTTACAACGGATTAACGGACGAAGCCATTTACTCTGCCCAGTTAGAGGGAGCGTCTACCTCGCGGCGGGTTGCCAGGCAGTTACTGGAGCAAAACCGGGAGCCGCGAGATTTAAGTGAACGAATGATAGTTAACAACTATTTGGCAATGGAGAACCTGCAGGACTTGCTGGGAGTTAAAGCTACCCCGGATTTTATTAAAAAACTGCATCGCACGGTAACGGAGGGGACCTTAGACATAGAAAGCGATGTGGGAAAGATACAGTCTGACCAAAGTGATCGGGTAAAGGTATTTGGGGACTCGGAACAGATCATTTACGTTCCGCCGCCGGCAAGGGAGTTGCCTGCCCGTATGGAAGCACTTTGTGATTTCATAAATGAACCTGAGCCGTGGATGCACCCTCTATTGAAGGCGATGGTTGTACATTTCATGGTTGGGTACGATCATTATTTCGCTGATGGCAATGGTCGAACAGCACGTTCTATGTTTTATTGGATGCTGCTGAAAGCGGGTTTTCCGGCAGCTAGGTTCTTAGTGGTATCGGCGTTGCTAAAGGAGGCGCCCGCTCAGTATGCGCGCGCATTTTTGAATGTGGAATATGACGGTGGAGATCTGACCTATTTTCTTATTTATCAGCTGAAAATCCTTCGAAGAACAGTGGAGCATCTGGAGAAATATCTAGCGGATGACCGTCGACAGGCGGCAGAGATTAAAGAAGGGTTGAAAGATCGCGCCGACTTAAATAATCGTCAAATCGATATTTTGTTGGAGTCTCGGGGAGAGCCAGAAACGCTGTGGACGGCGCAAATGGTAGCTGATAGATTCCGGGTGTCACGTCCTAGCGGGCATGGCGACTTGAGCGCTCTGGAAGAGATGGGGTTTTTACGCAGAGGACGCAAAGGTCGCCGGGTTGTTTGGTGGGTAGTGCCAGGGTGGGAAAAATGGCTCAGTTCGGGCTCCGGAGATGACCTTGACAGTTAGGAGAGCGTTATTACCAGGGAAGATACTCTAAGTGTTAGCCTTGGCGTACTGAAGTGTCAGAAATAATTATTTCTGACACTTCAGGTGTATGGAAGCTATTTGAACGTTCTTCAAGAGATCTGCTGGCTGTAATAACACTGCTCCAGGAATATGGGAATGGAACACGCTTTAGGAGCTACGCGGGAAACAGATAGGATGAGGCGCAGAAGTAAAGAAAGGCGAATCATGGGTATCCAGGCAGGTGACTACCGCACCTTTCGCTCTCTCTTGCGCGAAAATTTCCGGGGGGAAGTGCTAGATTCTCGCGCCGACCGCGCAGTCTACGCCACTGATTCTTCCAACTATCGGATTCCTCCTAAAGTCATCGCCTGCCCGAAGGATCAAGATGACCTGCGAGTATTATTGCAGGCTGCTCGGGAATGTCGGGTACCGGTGACTGCGCGGGGAGCGGGTACTTCCTGCGCGGGAAATGCCATCGGTCCGGGCGTGGTAATCGATTATTCTCGCCACTTGAATCGAATTATAAAAATTGATCCCGAACAGCGTTATGCAATCGTAGAGCCCGGAGTGGTGCAAGCCCAGCTACAGCAGGCGGCGGCACCTCACGGGCTGCGATTTGGGCCGGATCCTTCCACCTCCTCTCGTTGCACGATTGGGGGGATGATTGGAAATAATGCCTGCGGGCCCCACGCTACTGCCTATGGGCGCACCTCAGACAACGTTTTAGAGTTGCGTCTAATCGATGGCTTAGGACGCGAGATTATCGCCGGGCAGACCTCGCAAGACGCGCCAGAAAACCCGCAAGACACCCCCGTGTCGCAAGCACAAATCCAACAAATACCCGGCCTAAAATCCCTGGTAGCAGCGAATCTAGCTACTATCCGCACCGAGTTTGGACGCTTTGGACGGCAAGTTTCCGGTTATTCCCTGGAGCACCTGCTGCCCGAAAACGGCCCCGCCCTGGCACCTTTCTTTACTGGAACCGAGGGCACTTTGGGGGTTATTACCCAAGCGACCGTGCGCCTCGTCCCCCTTCCAAAGGCTCCCGTGCTGGTAGCACTCGGTTTTGCCGATATGATTGCCGCCGCCGCAGCCGTGCCGCGGATTCTCCCCTTAAAGCCCCTGGCAGTGGAAGGTATGGATGCCCGGCTGGTGGAAGTGGTACGCCAGCATAAAGGCCCGGGGGCGGTGCCGGATCTCCCTAAAGGTAGCGGCTGGCTACTGTGCGAGGTGGGCGGGGAAGGCCTAGATGAGGACGCGACCTTGCAGCGGGCGCGGGAGCTGGCGGACGCCTCTGGAGCTAGCGGGGATGCAGTCATGATTTACCCTCCGGGAGATGATGCCGCTGCTATTTGGAGGATCCGCGCAGATGGGGCCGGACTCGGGGGACGTACTCCCCAGGGGGATCAGGCCTGGCCTGGTTGGGAGGATGCGGCGGTACCGCCCGAAAATTTGGCCGCCTACCTGCAAGATTTTCAAAAACTCCTGGATCGCTTCGGGTTAGACGGACTGCTTTACGGACATTTCGGAGATGGATGCGTGCATGTGCGGCTAAATATGCCGCTCGGGAGCGCCGCCGGGCTAGGGAAATCGCGGGACTTTTTATTTGCCGCCGCGCAACTGGTTGGAAAATATGGAGGTTCCATTTCCGGGGAGCACGGGGATGGCCGGGCGCGATCTGAGCTACTGCCCAAAATGTATTCCCAGGAAGCTGTAGATTTATTTGCACAGGTAAAAGCGTTATTTGATCCGGATAATCTGATGAATCCCGGGGTCTTGACGGGTCCGGCAGGTCCAGACGGAGTTGAGGAAAACGTGCGGCGCGCCCAGGCGCGTGCCCTCGAATCCCGCCGGGAGGGTTTTGCTTTTTCCGAGGACGCCGGCAGCCTCACCGACGCTTTTCATCGTTGTACTGGGGTAGGAAAATGCCGCGCCGATAACAGCGCCGCGGGCGGGTTTATGTGTCCGTCTTTCCAGGCGAGTGGGCGCGAACAGGACGCTACTCGCGGTAGGGCGCGCATCCTGCAAGAAGCTACCAATGGGGGACTGATCCACGGATTATCCGACCCCGAGATTTGGGAAGTTCTCGATTTATGTCTGGCCTGCAAGGCTTGTTCCGCGGACTGCCCCGCCGGGGTAGATATGGCCAAGTGGCGCAGTGAAACCCTCTTCCGGCGTTATCGGGGTCGGCTCCGTCCACTCTCGCATTACGCTCTGGGCTGGCTGCCGCGCTGGCTGCGACTAATGGCGAAGCTGCCGGGAGCCGCGTGCTTAGCGAATCTGGCTACCAAGATTCGCCCGCTTACCCAGACCGCATTAAAACTGCTCCACTTAGATACGTCGCGCGCGCTTCCTCGTTTTGCCACCCGCTCCCTCGAAAAGCAGTATCCGAACCGCCAGCTCTGGCCGAAAAAATCAGAGATTTCCCCCTGGGGACAGGACTATTCCAGAAAACCGGGAGCGATAGCGGCTAAAGAAATCGCAGCTCACGCGGGAAAGCAAACTCGCCAGGCGGCACTTTCAGCCTCTAAATCCGTGGTTATCTGGGCAGATTCTTTTTCCCGGGGACTAGATCAACGCGGGGTGCGGGCCGCGATTAAGCTTCTAAGTGATGCGGGATGGCAGGTATTCTTAGCGCCGCCTGATACTTGTTGCGGCCTGACCTGGATTACTACCGGGCAGCTTAAAGGGGCACGCCACCACCTAGAAAAATTGTTGGAACGCCTAGCTCCTCCGGCCGCCAATGGAATTCCCATCGTGGGAATCGAGCCGTCTTGTACCGCGGTGCTTCGCGATGACCTGCTGGAACTCTTCCCCGCAGATCCGGGGGCTTTGATGGTCAGCGAATCCACCTTTACCCTCGCGGAATTTCTTAACGCCAACTGCCCCGATCTGCCGTTACCGGACCTGAGCGAGGTGAGCGTGGTGGCCCAACCCCACTGTCACCACTATTCGGTGATGGGGTGGGATGCCGATCGCGCTTTACTGGAAAAAACCGGGGCAAAGCTAGTGGAACTACAGGGGTGCTGCGGGATGGCCGGTAATTTCGGGATGGAAGCTGCCCACCGCCAGATGTCGCTGGCGGTAGCGGACCACGCCCTCCTACCAGCCTTAAAAGCCCATCCGGATGCCATTTTCCTGGCGGACGGTTTCTCTTGTCGTACCCAGGCCGAGACCTTGGCTGGCCGGGGCGGAGTGCATTTAGCGGAATTGCTGGCTACCCCCGATGCCTCCTCGAAAAAATAATCCTTAACAGCGCCATCGGCGCTAAAACCGGCGCCCTGGCGGGTATCCGTGACACAATGGAATAAACATCCGTAAGAAAAGCAGGGAACGGTGAATCGATGGCACTTTTTGAACTGGAATCTGGCCGCCTAATACCGGCACAGTTTGGCACCCCGGTGGGACATGGTTTAGAGAAGGATGTGCTCGAATCCATCCGTTCGCAGGTGCTGGAGGTTATCGACCGTCCCCTCTTTCCCGTCGCGTGGGCGGGGGATGGTGGAGAATCTGGAAGTGGTCCTCATTCTTTAACTGCGTTAGATGCTTCCGGACAGGTAGTTTCGGTCGAGGTGCTTTCCCGGCTGGATCCGGTGAGCCTGGTGGCGGCGATTTCTCGGCTCGGGCAAGTTTCTGGGCAGGGATGGATGGATTTGGCCAGTCAATATCCGGGGGGAGTGCAAGCTTTCCAAACCGGTTGGGCTGAGTTTCGGGAGGCGATGCCGCCCACCACTCAGCCGGGTCCGCGATTAATCCTGGTAGTAGGAGAGATCGACGAGGGATGTTACTCGGCTCTGGGAGTGCTGTTTGCTTCGGGAATAGAGATTCACCAAATTTCTTCCCGGCAGATGTCTAATGGCCGCCGTTTCTTGGAAGTTGCGCAGCTTACCGCCAGTTCTATTAGTTATTCCCGCCCGCAAATCGGAGGGCATCGGGCTCCGGCTCCCCAGATTTCGTGGCATGTAGATGAAGAATCTTCTCCCGCGCAAGCGTCTCCAGTCCCCCCTGCGCCGCCCGCTCCTCCCGCTCCTGCAGGTAGTTCCGAGGATGAGCCCGCCGCTGACCAGGAGCTAGAGTCGGCTGAAGGGGAAGCTTCGCCAGTTGCCGCAGCAGACAGCGCGGAACCTCAGCAGGAAGTTTCGGAAGAAGAACCGGTAGCCGAGACGGAAAGCCCAGCTGCCGAAAACGAGGGTGCGGATCAGGAATCTTCAGAAGAAACCATAAATGAGGGCGAAGCTGCCGCCAGTTCTGATGATCCCCAGCTACTGCAAAAAGATGCCCAGGGTCTGCGTTCCATTTCTTCACTGGTCGCTCAAGATACCGTCCTACTATGGTCAGATGATCGCGGGCGGATTTGTGAAGCTCTCCTAAAACAGGAGGGCGTGATTGACGCTGGTGACGGACAGTTTACCGATCAGGTGCAGGTGGCATTCGAACAGATCGGAGGGGACCCCAGCTTGGACGGGTGGGAGGCGTTCCGAATTGGGAACCTGGAAGGGCCCACTTTGGCGGAAGCCATTGCGGAAGTTAACGCGGAGATTGAACGTAATGCAACTCCGCACGAGGGGAAGCACGGTCACTAGGAGACAAAAATGGGGAAAGGGATTCCATCTGCCGCGTCTTTGCCAACCCAGCCTCCGACGGTACCGGTGCCAGTGGGTCGATGGGTACCAGATATTTTAGGGCCAGGTTTTGAGGCTCGCACGCTGGAGCTGCCCCGTGATGATGAGGGTGAACTGTGCGCCACTTTGGTGCGGCACCTTCCCGGTGAGGACCGGTGGGCGATCTCTAACACCCCCGAAGAACCGACCTTTACCTGCCTGTTCATTCATGGTTGGAATGATTATTTTTTCCAGCGAGAACTGGCGCGCCATATCTCCCTAGCGGGGGGTGCCTTTTATGCGATCGACCTGTGTAAATATGGACGTTCGCTGCGCAAGTGGCAGACTTTCGGTTGGACCGATGATCTTTTGTCCTATGATCTGGATATTTATGCAGCTCTAGAGGTTATCCAGGAGGAGCATCCAGGTTTGCCGCTATTGTTGGCCGGTCACTCTACGGGGGGACTCATCGCCGCGTATTGGGCTAATCGGCACCGGGATCAGGTGGCGGGACTGCTGCTTGATTCTCCCTGGATTGAAATGGCGGGGGGAATGTCCCAGCGTTTCGGAGCGCGCGCCCTCGCGGAAATCTTTTCGCGACGAGCAGCAAAGAAAGAGGTCCCCCTACAGTCGGCTGACTCTGCTTATGTAGATACCTTGCTGGGGTGGGATCGAAAGGTTGATGGTACTCTACCGAAACGTCTGGAACCTTGGCTGCGAGATCCCTCTCTTCAGGGTTGGCCACTGGTTTCAAGCTGGAAGGGCACCCCAGAGGCGGTAGTGCGTTTCGGTTGGGTGCGGGCGATTACTATAACCCAAAAGAAGCTTTTAGCAGGTGAAGCCACCGAGGTGCCGACTTATTTCCTGACTTCTACCGCTTCTTCTAGTGGGAAACGGAAACGGGAAATGATGTTTACCGATTCGGTGCTAAGCGTGCAAACTATGTGCGCGAATGCCTGGCGGCTCTCCCGCCGGGTAACTATGGAACGTTACCCCGGTAAACATGACTTGTTCTTGTCGTTCCCGGATGTGCGCCAAGATATGTGGTTCGGTATTCACCGCTGGTTAGGGCAGGCGCTGCCCGGGCAGGCTCGCCCCGTCACTGAAATCAGCGAAACCGCTGTTCGCTCCATCTGCCCCTAAGGGTTAGTTAGCAAGTGTTACGTTTGCCCATTTATTTGTTTCGGTGAATTATTGAAGCGTACTGGGTTTTGTTCCGCTTTTTATACGAGGGTCGGTTCGTTGACCCGTGTTTGATTATAGCTGGTGATTATCTCGCTGGGGGTTGTGTATCCGAGTGCCTGGTGTAGGCGGTAGTTGTTCCACCAGTGGACCCAGTTCATGGTGACGAACTCGACCTCGGTCAAACAAGCCCATGATTGTGAATAGATGAGCTCGCTCTTATATAGACCGTTGACCGCTTCGGCTAGCGCGTTATCGTAGCTATCTGCCACGGTCCCGGTGGGGGGTTTGAATCCCCAGTGAGCGAGTTTGTGGTTATAGGTAATACTCGTGTATTGAGATCCGTTACTTAAGTGGTGAACCAATCCAGACAGGCGCTCTTTAGCGTTCATGACCCCCTGCTCTAACGCTTCCAGTGGCAATGCCTGTGTTTGCATGGTCGATCTGGTTGACCAGCCCACAATCTTTCACTTCTAGCACTTGCCGGCCTGCTTTTAGCCGCCAGGTAACCACGAGAAGTAATAAACCCTCCTTCCAAGCTAGCCCCCAGTGTCCGGCAAATCGGCTCGACCCCGAAACGATCCTTTTATGCGTCAATATAGGCGATCATCATCGGGCCGGCCGGTGAGCTGCGCCGGGAAAAAAGCCGAAGCAGTTTTCAAAATCTCATTCGCTCTACGCACCTCGCCAACCTCACGCTTAAGCCGTTTGACTTCCTCGTATTCTTCACGCCTCATCCCTTGCCGCTCACCCGTGTTCACAAGATGCTGCTAATAGCAACGGCGCAATGGCTCATTCGCAACCCCCAACTTCAAAGCGATCTCATTAACCGCCCTCCACTGTGAACACGAACGATCAGCAGCCAACCGATCAGAAAGCACTCCCACCGCACGATCCTTAAAATCCTGAAAATACCTCTTAGACATATCCCTAATCCTCTCAAAAACGAGTAGGAACAAAACCCAGTACACTTCAGCGCGCGAGGAATACCAAACAGCCCAGGCCAGCTATCAGCAGACCCTAACCGAGCTAGACCAGGCCAAGACGCAAGCGGGTGACCTTATTGAACTAGCCGGACAGCGCGCAAAAGACACCGACACTAAGGCCCTAGCCACAGTGGTAGAAGAAGCAGATGCACTTTCGAGCGTTGAGGTACAGGATGCTTCCACGCTAGGACGTGAAAAGCTAAGCAAGCCGCAAGCACGGTTAAGGCCGCGCAAGGCCAGGCCCAAAGCGTGCTTGATAAGCTTACCGCTTCATTCCAGGGCGTGCGTGAGGAAGTTGCGGGCAAGGCCGCAACCCGTTTTGACCAGGCAATAAAAAACCTGAACGAAGCCATCGAAACCGCTGGTAAAGCTAACCGTGAAGGCGTAGACAAGAACGCGACCGACAAGCTAGATACCGCACTTAAGGCCGCTAAAGCACTAGAGCAGGCCAAGCCAGGCAAACTAGAAACCGTGACCAATATTAAGGCCGTGTTTACCCGCGCAGACCAGGCGAGTAAAGCAGCCAAAACCTTGAGTGAAGCCGGCAAAGCGGTAAATGACGCGGCACAAGCCAAGACGCAGGCTCAACAAGGCAAAGCTCAGGCGAATACGAACCAGCATATGAAGGCAATGGCTACAGTGGCAATGATTACAGCGGTGCTAGCTACAACGACTCGAACGCAGGCGGCAATGGAGGCTCTGGTAGTGGTGAGGTGTGCGATGGTGGGCAATACTGCTACAACCCAAACTTCCCCGAATATAGCTATGACGACGACGGATGGGCACACCACCAGGTGCAACCCGACAAAGACGGGAAATTGAGCAACTCAGGTTGCCTTATGGGATGCGACTAGCATCTGACCATTTTTAATCCGCTAATAATCAGCAGCGGCCCGCAGTTTTACTGCGGGCCATCTTTGTGCGCGCACGACCCACGCAATAGGTGAAGGGCTTTAGAGCCTTTTAATGATCGATCATTAAACCTATTTGAAAGTGGAGTACTAATGAGTATTCCTATAACCACGCCATGAGCGCCGCGACAACTACCAACTATATTGGTTAAACACTACATTAGACATGCCAAGTCAGTAGACAGGTTTTTGTCCGGTAACCCGGGTTCTCACTTGTGCATCTTGACACGTGTAAGGAAAAGGGCCGGATCTCATCGATCCGGCCCTCCCGGGTTTGTCGAGCTTAATCGAGTGCCAATTTGCCTGGGTTCATAATATCGTTGGGATCCATCGTTCTCTTGATGTCTTTCAAGATGTTCAGGCCGTTCTCTCCGATTCCTTCCTCCATCCAAGGGGCTCTCTCAAGCCCTGCACTATGGTGATGACAAATAGTGCCGCCCGCTCGAATACTGGCTTCGGTGAGATTTCTCCAGTGGCGGGAATAGGCTGCCAACACTTCATCTTGATTGGCTTTCTTGCCGCTTGCGATGACGTAAAGCGACGCGCCGTCCCTGTATACGTGCGAGATGTGCCCCATTACTCTATCCATCTCTAAGAGTGCTGCTTCCCGCATTGATTCCCAAACTGCGGGCAATTTATCCCACGTGGCTGAAACCTCAACAGATTCGGCTATTCCTCCTTCATCATCAATTTCGTCCGTAAACCAAGAAACATCGAACCTCATCTTTTCCCAGTTAACAGCGGGCTTTGGACCTAGGTTTCGACCTCCGTGTTTACTTGCTAGTTCTTCGACCCTAGCTTCCTGTGCAGCCACTACTTCATCTGCTCCTTCAAAGAGCAGAACCATCAGCCACTCACCCTTGCTTTCAGAAGTGAACTGGGCATGCTTAGCCGTCCCTTCCACCGGATCATAAATTCGGGCAACGGCCGGGTATATACCTAACCACAAAGTCTCACGAATAACATTGATAGCTTCATGAATAGAGGGGAACGCATACGAATGGAATGTTCTCTGTTCCGGAACCTTGTAAGTTTTGAGAGTTACCTCGGTTATTATTCCAAGCGTGCCTTCCGAGCCAATAAATAGCTGCCGCAAATCAGGTCCGGTCGCCGATCGCGGAGAATAATGCGACTGGTAGATCTCACCATCTGGCAGGACCACTCTAAGTTCCGCGACAATATCTTCAACGTTGCCATACAGGCTCGAGAATGTGCCGGAGCCGCGTTCGCAGATCGATCCCGCAACACCTGCAATCGAGAAAGATTGCGGGTAGTGTCCAATTGTGAATCCGCGATCGCGTAGGTACTCGTCAAGCTCAGATAGGATAATCGATCCCTGGACCGTCACGTGTCCATTCTCAGGGTTAAAATCAAGGATCTTGTTATGGTCTCTTAGATCCAACAACACCCCACCATTAACCGGAATTCCTGAGCCGGAAACTCCAGACCCTGGCCCCCTCACGGTAATGGGGACCTGGTTTCGGTTGCACCAACGAACTATCTTCTGAATTTCTGCTTCAGTACGAGGTGTCACCAAAACTTCGGCCTGTCCCCACGATTCGCCCTTCCTATTAAGCTTCTGTGCCCGGAAGGAGGAATCTTGCGAAAGTTTGTAAAGATCAGCATGGTCGAAGCTAATGCTTCCCACACCCTCCATATTTTGCAATTCCTGTATTTGTTGTTCTGTGAACATAGTGTTATTTACTCTCCTGAGGTAGCTCGGGACTCCATCCCAACGATCGATCAATTGCGTCTCTCCACGCTTTACGGTGCGCCAGACGTTCGGTTTCGGACATTTGCGGCTCAAAGCGTTGTTCCACGCGTAGCGTTTTGGTGGCGTCTTCGAGCGATTCCCAAACGCCAGCACTAACACCAGCCATCCATGCTGCTCCACGCGCAGTAACATGCGATGGATCACTGGTCCGCTCGACAGTTGCGTTCAGTAAATCCGCAGTAAATTGCTGCAGATAGTTTGATCTTGAAAGACCGCCATCAACTGCCAAAACAGAGACGTCGGTGCCAGTCATAGAACCTATCAATTCCAACAAATCCACGACAGTGTGGGCTACACCCTCGATTGTCGCACGAACGATATCTGCAGAAGATGTGTGCCTTGATAGGCCAAAGACTGTACCACGTGCCTTTCCGTCCCAATATGGCGCAGCGAAACCGGCTAAAGCAGGTACAACGATCGTTTCTAGCCCTTGAGACTCAGCACAAACTTTGTCGATCTCAGCTGCATTGTGAAGCACTTTCATATCATCAATTAGCCACTCTATGGCGGACCCACTAACCCATGTTGAGCCCTCGATGATGTTGGCATTAGAACCTGTTGTTCGCCACGCAAAGCGACTATCAAGGCCCTTTGTTTCTGTTACTACCCTGTCCCCAACATTGAAATCAATGAATGATCCAGTACCATGAGTGCATTTAACAGACCCTGGTTTTAGTCCTCCGTGCCCGAAAAGCGCAGACTGTTGGTCTGCCACTACAGCACGCACGGGGATCTCCGCACCAATCACGTCCGCCCTTGTGTAGCCATAATCGCCATCCTCGGACAAAACAGTGGGCAAATCATGCACCGAAGCACCATTACGTTCAACGAATTCTTGCCACCATTCGCCAGTATGCTGGTCAAGCAAGCCCGTACTTGAGGCGTTCGAGGACGAGGTGAAATTATTTCCGGTTATTGCCTTAATCACCAAAGTATCGGGCGTACCTATCAAAAGTTCACCTGTTCCTGAACGAGCTTTCAAGTTTTTGTTCTTAAACAGATGTAGTATGTGGAGGCCACAATTAGCAGCTGCCGGCATCAATCCTGTGCGCGCGGTATACTCTTTGCCTATATCAGCTAGGAGTTCTCGTGCATCATCTGCGGCCCGCGCATCTTGCCAACTAATTAGCGGAGACAGCGGCTTACCAGTAGCCCGATCCATGACTGTCGTAGCTGTACGTTGATTTGTTACGGCAAGACAAAGGATGTTTCGTTTGTCTGCGCGCGCACGTTCAACCACAGCCTTCACAACACGGATTGATTTTTCAATAATTTCGTTCGGGTCTTGCTCGACAAAGCCGAACTGAGGAGTCATGACAGCAAGCGGCAACTGTTCTTCATCAACGATTTTCGTTTCTTTGTTAAAAAGCACAGCACGCGTAGAAGTTGTTCCTTCATCCAAAACGAGAATATACGGTTCCACGACAATCACCTCCACACTTCTTGATAATGCGTCGTATTAGTCGTTATGCGACCGAGTTGCAAAAGATCGTCAACGACTTTATTAGCGATAGCAGGTGAAGCTGCTACCCCCGGGGATTGAATACCTGACACGTTATAGAATCCCGGTAATCCCGCCGCAGGACCGATAATAAAATCTTCACCGAAACTCGAAGCACGAGGCCTAGCTTCAACTTCGACAACGTGTGAAAGATCAATCTCGGGATAAATAAGCACAGATTGTTCAAGTATCCAATCGATTTCTTCCTGCGTTGGCACACAATGGAATCGATCTGGTTGCTCAACAGCTGAAGGTCCCAGACTAAGTGTTCCGTACGGACGTAATGTGACGCCACCACCCTTCGTATAAGGGGAGGGAACAGGGCCAGCACCGATTCTGTATGGAGTGTCCTTATCATCGCGCACAATCACTAGAGTTCCTCTGCGGGCATGCAACGTGAAATCTCGGACACCTGCTAATGCAGCAACATGGTCAGCAAACAGCCCCGCCACATTGATGACCAACTTGGTCTTTATGAAACCGGCATTGGTGTCCACACCCGTCACACCATTTTCGTCCTTTTCGAAACCGGTGACTGTCACTCCATAAAAAACATTTGAGCCGGCATGTCTAAGAATTTCAACACTCTTTTCAGCTGCTTCAACGGCCTCTATGTATCCTGTCGTCGGTGTCATCAACGCACGTTTGATGTTCTTAGACATACGGGGCTCAATTTTGCGTAGCTCATCACCCGATATGATCTCAACCGGCACGCCTTTTGCTGCGCCGCGGTCATAGTATTCCTCAATACGTTCATCTTGATCGGCGGTTAATGAGACAACCGTGGAACCTGTACGAAGTAGCTTGATACCCAAATCCGAGGCAAGCTTGTCCCATAACCGGTTGCCTTCTACATTCAACCGGCCTTTGAGTGTTCCGGGCTTAGGGTCAAAGCCCGAATGAACCATTCCGTTATTCAACCGAGTAGCGCCGGTACCTGCCCTCAACTGGCTCTCAAGCAAAACGACTCTATTGCCTAATACAGCCAGTTTTTGTGCAACTATCGTGCCGACGATACCAGCGCCGATGACCACAACGTCTGCTTCATCCGGGACCGCACTCACGAAACTAGCAATTGGCGGAGTGGTTGCCGTTTCCGGCGCATCCCGCGATGTCAGATCGACGATAACTTCTTTATCGTCACCTAACTTGTACCAAATATCCGAGAGCCTGTGTCCTACCTTTACCGCAGTATCCCATGTATCCGTTTCCCCTTGGATATGAGGGCGTCCATTGAGCGAACTAAGCTCAAACTGCAAGTTTGGGAACTGTTCGGTAATTCCATTACGCAGGGTCTCAATATCCGATTGATCAATTTCGGGCCTCGGACCGGCCCACCTCCCGCTACTCATCATTTCCTCCAATCAGCTGTGCAAATTCTCTTGCTGCTATTAGTAATTCTTCCAACAACTTAGGATCAGGTCTGAAAGGCTGTTCTACAGGCCACGGTAATGACATCGACAAGGCGCCGATGACTTCTCCTTCTGCTTTTACCGGAACAGAAACGCAACAGATTCCCTGCTGGAACTCGTGTTCATCGGTAGCGAACCCACACCGCTTTATAGTCTCGATCTCTTCGTGAAGAACGTCCGTCGAGGTTATCGTCGCCCCAGTGAGTGCAACCAACGGCCTAATAACGTAGGACTTGATTAGGCGAGGATTAAAGGCTAAGAACACCTTTCCTGAAGCAGTCGCATGGGCTGGTCGTCTTGTGCCCGGTACCGCTAGAGAAAAAACGCCGTCCTTTGAATGCCTCTGAGCAGATGCGACAGTCAATACACTTCCATGATCATAAACAGTGCAGTGAACGGTCATACCCGTAGACTTTGCCAGTCTCGTAACATAGTCATCAGAAAGTGTTACAAACCGACGCTGACGTGATTGGTTTACGACCCACTGCCCTACAGTGTTACCTAACCTATATAAACCGGAACCATTTCCACGCGCCTCGACGAGCCCCAGCTCTTGAGCATTCGCCAAATGCCGATAAACCGTACGCCTGGGTATACCGGTTTCTCGCTCGATAGTGGTCACGTCAGCACCAGCGGGGCCAACACTAGATATGCAGTCTAATATCGCAAAAGTAATGCCGACTGTTTCAATTTGTCCCCAATGACCTTCCATATTGTGGATCAAACCATTTCAATTTGCGTTTCGTCAATAGATGTGCCAAGCAGTGGCAGTAGACCACACACGATCGATAACTGACTCAAGGCGGTGGATACACAATGAACTGTCCTGGGTTTTGTTCCTACTCGTTTTTGAGAGGGTTAGGGATATGTCTAAGAGGTATTCTCGGGATTTTAAGGATCGTGCGGTGGGAGTGCTTTCTGATCGGTTGGCTGCTGATTGTTCGTGTTCTCAGTGGCAGGCAGTCCGTGAGATCGCGCCGAAGCTGGGGATCGCAAACGAGTCACTGCGCCGCTGGTATGAGCAGCATCTTGTGAACACGGGTGAGCGGCAGGGGTTCACCCGTGAAGAGCATGAGGAAGTCAAACGGCTCAAACGCGAGAATGCGGAGCTGCGCCGTGCGAATGAGATTTTGAAAACTGCTTCGGCTTTTTTCCCGGCGCAGCTCACCGACCGGCCCGATGATGATCGCCTATATTGACGCTTATAAGAATCGTTTCGGGGTCAAGCCGATTTGCCGGACACTGGGGGCTAGCTTGGAAGGAGGGTTTATTACCTCTCGCGGCTACCGGCTAGCCAAGAGCAGACCAGCAAGCGCCAGAAGCATTCGTGATCGAATACCAACGGCTGGAAACAAGCTATCAACCAACTAGCTGTGGCATACCCAGACCGATTCGCGGAGTACTTATAAATCAAGCCCTCCGCACACAAACAATCGGACACTCTCTGACCAGGTTGCTCGACTCATGAAAATCGCTGGGATTGCTGGTGTTCGCCGGGGACGCACAGCAATAACAACCAGACCCGTTCAAGTACCAGATTCTCGCCCGGATTTGGTGAATCGGCAGTTCACGGCCAGTAGACCCAACGAACTGTGGGTTGGTGATATCACGTATGTTCGAACCCTATCCGGGTTCGTGTATACAGCGTTCGTAACCGATGTTTATAGCCGAAAGATTGTAGGCTGGGCGAGGCGATCCTCAATGAAAACCGAGGCTCTACCGCTGGAGGCGCTCGAGCAAGCCATCCAGGCAGCGAAAGAAACTCTCGTGAATCTTACGCATCACTGCGATCATGGCTCGCAGTACACCAGTATTGCCTATAACGAGAAACTGGCTAATTACGGGATCAAGCCCTCCACGGGGAGGGTGGGAGATTCCTACGATAACGCGCTAGCCGAGGCTATCAACGGACTATACAAGGCTGAGTTAATCTACTCCCACCCCTGGGCGTCACTGACAGAGGTTGAGTTCGCCACGCTGAACTGGGTGCACTGGTGGAACAATGAGCGCCTACACGAAGCGCTCGGATACCGCACTCCAGCCGACATCATCGATATGTATAATCAAACTCGGGTCAGCGAGCTGACCCCCGTATAAGAAGCGGAACAAAACCCAGGACGCTTCATATCGGTATACGTCCGGGGAAAAGGTTAGTTAGGGGGCTGTAGTGAGCAGGTCAGTGCTTGCAAAGCTGAAACAGGACTACCAGGAACAATCAACTGTAAAACGCGCTTTGGGGAGCGGAATCTTTAACACTCTGAGCACGTTTTCCTGGTATGCGTTGCCGGATTACCTACGTTCCCGCAAATCTCGCAGTGGCATAAAAATATTGCTGCTAGCCGGAGAAATAGCTTGGGGATGGTTTACGAACGTGATTCCCTCATTGCGAATCGGTTTTCGAGGTGCAGATAATGAGGGTTACGCGGGGCACAAGGATGCTTGCGAATGTCACCGGGATGCCGAAGCGGGCAAAACTAAAAATAGTCAGCAGGGGGAATCGGCGGAAGAAGATAATTCGTGTGGATGTTCTGACCCAGCAGCCGTTGCTGAAAGCGAAGAGGAAGATACGGTCAACACCATCCCGGCACCAGTCGCCTTTACTTTTGCTGCCTTCCTGCTTTCGATAATCTTCCTCGGGGAAAAACTTATTTTTTCGAGGGGAGAAAAAAGACGCCAGGCAGGTCAGCGTTATGCTCATACCAAGCAAGCAATGTGGTTAGCAATCATTGTGGGAATATTGAGCGCTATTGCTGAAGCAATCCCAGATTCAGAAGATGAGCTGGCCAATAAAGCTTAGTTGAACTCTCAACTAGCTCTCATATGGAGCTCTCAACAGTTGAGTGTTGAGTTGAGAGTTGAGTTGAGAGTTGAGTTGAGTGTTCGGCGGGTTTCTGGTTTGCCCGCTAAGTTTTCGTCTGCCTTTAGGTGAAGAAGTGCGGCTAGATTCTTGCTGGCTGGCATCCTTCTTTTACTGCGCGTCCTCCACGTTTTTGTTTAGGCGGTAGCGTTGCTTGGGGCTGGTGGCCGGTTCGGTGCGAGTGATTATTTTCGATTTGACCAGGGAATTTAGAATAGCTCGGGTGCCGCCTACCCCGATTCCAGCTGCCCCTGCTAACTCTCTACTGCTGGCAGTCTTGTGGGTCTGTAGATAATCCAAGATGCGTGCTCTTGAGGACGTGCCCGCAGCGGCGCCCCGTTCGGCGGGGGTCATCTGGCGGCGTTCAAAAGTCAGACTGAAACTGTCTAACCTATCTACCGGGCGTGGTGGTGGCAGCATGTCCTGCTCTAGTTGGGAGAGAATCTCCTGGTAACCGCTACCGCGATTTTCAGCAACGAAACCCCCATCCTCATAAGGGGTAACCTCTAAAAGCTTTGATAAAAACTGGTTCCGGGCGGAAGATAAACCCGGTTTTCCCAAAGAATCCACAGTAACCGTGCCGAATAGACCTCCGGGGTTCAATATTTCGAGGCGATCGGCGTAAAGGTTTAACTGTACTTGTGTTCCCCGCGCCGCCGGTGAGTAATCTCGGTGCATCAGTGCGTTAGTTAGAGCCTCGCGAACCGCGACTAAAGGATAATCAACCAGGTCTCGCCGAAATGCTCCTTTAATAACCCCGCCGATGCGCATATTCTTCGCTACTACCTCCACCCCATCGGCAACCAGTGCGGGGATAGGACCCACGAGAGTTCCCGAATCTAGGTGTCGTTGCCCAGAGGGAGCTGCGGCCTTGGTTGACCCCGGGTAAACCGCGTAAGTCACGGTCAAACGGGGAAAATATTGCTGTGGGTAGATCCCCAAAGCCAGCAAACCAGCCAAAGTGGGGTGTAAATTTTTATCTTTTCCCACCCCGATAATCCTGAGTTGCTTCAGAGCCTCTTCATCGGGGATTTTACCGAATATACGCGGATGAGCTTCCCTTTCTCGGCGTAACACGGCTGCGATGCTCGGGGAGTCCAAATCTTCCAGGCTACATTCGGATATGACTTCACTGTCCCAGCGGGGTTGAGTCTTATTTTCCAAGAGCCGGTCAATTTCGTATGCGGATAAACGGCGATCACCATCGCCGGTGCGGATGTAGGATCCACCATAGATGTTCTTGCTAGTGACGTAGCAAGGCTTGTCGCGTGGCTGTAGGGCGGGAATGCTCGCTACCAGCACCTGTTTACCTGAGTAAGGTAATAAGTTGATATCCGCTCTGACCGGGGGAGTTAGTTTTTCGTTACAGGCACCTGCCAGGGCATCGTAGACAGCTCTCGCTTTGAACTGGGGGCTATAAGCGAAGTTATTGTGTTCTTGTAATCCCAAAATAATAATGCCGCCCGCGCCATTACTAAAAGCAGAAAGAGTTTCAACTATCGATTTTGGTAGTCCGCCGGCAGCGTCCTTCACTTCCACTTGTTGA
This sequence comes from Varibaculum sp. C0165D1, assembly GCF_056590355.1. Classification (NCBI taxonomy): domain Bacteria; kingdom Bacillati; phylum Actinomycetota; class Actinomycetes; order Actinomycetales; family Actinomycetaceae; genus Varibaculum; species Varibaculum sp. C0165D1. The sequence goes on from NZ_JBWPVY010000004.1 coordinate 49,895, forward strand.
GTATCTTTTCCGGCGAAGCGGAGTTCTTCAACCAGTTTCTCCAGTTCATCCTGATTTGTTGGTGCCTGCACAAAGAATATTTTACTAGCTCTCAACTGAACTCTCAACTTAACTCTCAACTGTTGAGAGTTAAGTTGAGAGTTCAGTTGAGAGCTCGATGAAATAATTGGTTCACGCTTGATCAGCCGCGCTTAGGTGCTGTTCCGTGTCCGCGACACCAGGCTGTTCCCTCGTTGTTTTTCCCCGCCCTTAACGGTGATGCCAAGACAGCGTCCGAAGCTGCGACGAAGTTAAATAACCCACAAAAGGGGCATATCCTGCCTTTCCGCTTTGACCCGCAGATGAAGGGGCTGTTAAATTGGCTATTGCCCAAGATCGCCGGTGCCCACACCAGTGGGTTTAAGTTCCAGATCGGAAGCCTGTGTAGGTTGAACGATGCGTAACGTATCGAAAATGGTTGCGCGTCCTCGTAAAAGAGGACGTCCTTCCCTTTGGGAGGGCAGCAGCTAGGATCGATAGGTTTATTTTCGCCCCGTGCAATCTGCACGGGGCTTTCTTGTTCTGGCCCCCGGCACGGATAAACGGAAGGAGGGCCTAATGGCGAAAGCTGACAAGCAAGCCATGATCGCTCAGCTGGAAGAAAAAATCAGCTCGGCATCGGCCCTGCTGCTCACCGAATACCGCGGGTTGACCGTGGCTCAGATGACTGAGCTGCGCAAGAACCTGGCGGGAACGGCTACTTATTCCGTCACGAAGAACACGCTGGCTAGGATTGCCGCCAAGAACCAGGGGATTGACTTCCTGGACGAGGAGCTAACCGGTCCGACCGCAATCGCGTTCGTAACCGGAGAGGCCGTGGATGCGGCCAAGACGCTGCGCGACTTCGCCAAGGAAAACGAGCAGTTGGTTATTACAGGCGGTGTCCTCGACGGGAAGTTCTTGTCTGAAGAAGAAGTCAAGAAACTCGCTGAACTGGATAATCGCGAAACTACGCTGGCCAAACTGGCCGGTGCAATGCAAGGCAAACTGGTACAGGCTGCCTTTATGTTCAAGGCGCCCGCCTCCAAGGCGGTTCGCACCGTGGACGCCCTGCGCGAAAAGCAGGAAAAAGCGGCTTAGTAAAGCCGTATAGATCGACAAGAAAAAATCTGCCTCGCGTGGGCAAAAATAGGAAGGAATGCCAATATGGCTAAGCTCAGCAAAGAAGAGCTAATTGATGCTTTCAAAGAAATGACTCTGTTGGAACTGTCCGAGTTCGTTAAGGAATTCGAGGACGTCTTCGACGTAGAGGCCGCGGCCCCCGCCGCCGTAGCCGTTGCTGCCCCCGGTGCTGCCGGTGGCGAAGAAGCAGCCGAAGAAAAGACCGAGTTCGACGTAGTGCTCGAAGCCGCTGGCGACAAGAAGATCGCTGTAATCAAGGCTCTGCGTGCACTGCAGCCCGGACTGGCTCTGAAAGAGGCCAAGGAAAAGGTTGACTCCGCTCCCACCGCCATCCTGGAGGGCGCTTCCAAGGAAGATGCCGAGAAGGCCAAGGAAGAGCTGGAAGGCGCGGGTGCCACTGTCACCCTGAAGTAAGGCTAGCTAGTCTTTTACTTTCAAAAAGCGGTGCGGGGAAAATATTCCCCGCACCGCTTTTGCATACGCCAAGCTACCTGGAAAGCTCGGGCAAAGTAAGGGCTAATACCCATTTTGTGTGTCTTTATTTTATCGTTCTTGCTGGTAGTGCCCGGAAATTTGGTACTTGTTTAGCTCCGTGCTGATCTGCTTATTCGCGGAGGGCGCAAAACCAGGTAATTCGGCCAATAAGCATTCGGCGGCGCGCTAGGATGCAAACAGTTGCGCGCGACTAGACACTAGAAAGCAGGGGTGATTTTGTGACCGTACTGCGGCACCTAGGCAGAAAAGAATGGCTGCTCAGCGCGCTGGCAATCATCACTATCGTCTGCCAGGTTTTCTTGGATTTGCGCCTAATCGACTTCATGCAAACCATCACCGAAATGATTGTGGGGCCGCACGCTACTGTCAGCGGGGTACTGACCGAAGGTGCGAAAATGTTGGGATGTGCCGCCGGTTCTATGGTGGCCGCTATCATCACCGGTTATTGCATGGCGATGATCGGCGCCACCGTCGCCCGAAATCTGCGTCAAGCGGTGTTTACCAAAGCGATTTCGCTTCCGGAAGCAGACTTTGAACACTTCGGCGCATCCTCACTGATTACTCGCTCCACTAACGATGTCACTCAGCTGCAAATGTTTGTGGTTATGGGGTGTCAGATGATGGTGAAAGCCCCTATTCTCACCATCTGGGCAATCATAAAAATCGCGGGGAAGAATCTGACTTGGACCGTCGCTACTGGGGTCGCGGCGTTGATCCTCTTGGTCATGATTTTCGGCATCTGGCGGATAGTAATGCCCCGGATGATGCGGATGCAGCGGATAACTGATGACCTTAACCGGGTGACCCGCGAACACATGGAGGGGGTGCGGGTTATCCGCGCCTACGGCTCCCAGGAGTTTCACCAAAAGCGTTTTGAAACCACCAACACGGAACTAACGAATACGCACCTGATGGTCTCCGGCACTTTTTCCTTCATGATGCCGATAATGAACACCGTGATTTCCGGGCTTAACCTGGCGATCTATGTTCTGGGCGCTTTCATGATTTCTGCAGCAGCCGGGCCCGCCAAAGTAACCCTCTTTTCGCAGATGATCGTATTTTCTGGGTACGCTACCCAGGCAATTGGCGGGTTCTTGATGATGGCGATGGTGTTCGTTTTCGCTCCCCGCGCGATTGTGGCTAACCGCCGCATTCGGGAAGTGTTAGATCGCAGGCCCTCCCTAGTTGATCCGGTCCATCCTTCCGACAAACCCGCCCTCGCCCTCGGAAAAGAAAAAACCTACGACCCCGAGCTACCGGCAATCGAGTTTAGAGAGGTTTCATTCCGCTATCCGGGAGCCGAAAATGACGCCCTTCATCAGATAAATCTGAAAATTCCGCGCGGGCAGACCGTCGCCTTGATTGGAGCCACCGGCAGCGGAAAAACTTCCCTGGTGAACCTGATTCCCCGGGTTTATGATCCTCGAGAAGGCCAGGTTTTGGTAAACGGCCAGGACGTGCGGGAATGGCGCTTACACGACTTGCGCAACCAAATCGCTTATTCACCCCAAAAGATCACCCTGTTCACCGGGACTATTGCCTCCAATATCGCCTTTGGGGAAGGGCTAAAAAATATTACTCCCGCCGATATCGTTGCGGCTGGTGATACCGCTGCCTGCGATTTCATTGACGATAAAGAGGGCGAGTTCGCGGCAGAAGTAGCTCAAGGGGGCAGTAACTTTTCCGGCGGGCAAAAACAGCGGATTTCGATCGCGCGGACAGTGGCTAGAGACGCGCAAATCCTGATTTTCGATGACACTTTTAGCGCCCTCGACTATGCGACTGACCGCGATATTCGCGGGGAACTGGCAGAAAAAGCAAGCGGGAAAACCCAGATTATTGTGGCGCAGCGGATTGCGACTGTGCGGGAGGCCGACCAAATTTTAGTAATCGATCACGGCAAGATTGCGGCGCGGGGAACGCATGAATCCCTGATGGCGTCCTCGAAAATATATCGAGAAATCGCGCTGTCCCAACTCTCCGAAGCGGAGTTGGCATGACAGACGTAGAAATGAGCAGGTGGGAGCAGCGAGTCGAGTCGGCGCGGCGCGGTCTCGAACCAGTCGCCGAAAAAATGTCGCCAGTGCGCCAGGGAGGACCGCGCGGGGGAAACGTCTACGAGAAAGCCAAAAAAGGACAATTTTCGCAATCGGTGCGCGGACTTGCCAAGTTTTTAGGGCGTTACCGGATAGCTATCCTGGTTGCGGTAGTTTTGGCGATTGTAGGATCGCTCCTGACTGCGATTATGCCGATGTTCTTAGGTTTGATAACCGATGTGATTGCCTCGGGGCTGCGCAGCAGTATCGACATGGAGAGGATCTTTCATTTGTTGCGGATGGCAACCCTCGTCCTGGTCCTGGGATTCTGCTTTAACCTGGGACAATCGCTGATAATGGTGGTGGTTACCCAACGCACCGGGCAGCGGATGCGCTCCGCTATTGACCGAAAAATCGACCGTCTCCCGCTGTCCTTTTTTGACAAAACCAGCCACGGCGACACCATGAGCCGGGTAACCAACGATATTGACACCCTGGTACAAACCTTGCATTCCGCAATCACCACCATCATTACCGGAGTGGTCACCCTGATAGGTGCCGCTTTTATGATGCTCTACACCGAGTGGCGGATGGCGCTGGCCGGTATGGGGGTGACGGTGCTGGGATTCCTCCTCAACGCCGTAATCATGGTGTTCTCGCAACGGTTTTTTATTCGCCGGCAATCCTATCTGGGCAGCCTAAACGGGCATATCGAAGAATCGCTATCCGGGCAAGGGATCATCAATATCTACAATGCTGCTGCCGCCACCACCTCCGAGTTTAACCGCCGTAACCAGCGGCTTTTCAACGCCACTTGGCGCGCCGATTTCCTCTCCCAACTGATGATGCCGGTAATGGGGTTCGTAGGAAACCTGGGTTACGTGGTGGTGTGTGTGCTAGGAGCAGTCCTGGTGGTGAAAGGCTACGTAACCATCGGAGTAATCGCCGCATTTATGCTCTACATTCGGGTTTTTACTCAGCCCTTATCGAATCTGGCCTCTGCGGCGGCCTCCTTCCAATCAGCGGCAGCTGCTGGAGGGCGCGTTTTTGAAATCCTAGAAGAGGACGAGCTGCCTGAGGAATCAGAAAAACCGGCGCTGAGCGGCAAGGACACTAGAGGCGAAGTCGAATTCCGGGATATTCGCTTCTCGTATGAAGCGGGCAAAGAAATCATTCACGGCTTTTCTGCCCTAGTACACCCGGGGCAAAACGTCGCGATTGTAGGGCCGACCGGAGCCGGCAAAACCACTCTGGTAAACCTGCTAATGCGCTTTTACGAACTCGACTCTGGAGAAATCCTCCTGGACGGCACCCCGTTGTCCGCGATGCGGCGCGAGGACGTGGATTCACAGTTCGCAATGGTGCTCCAGGACAGCTGGATGTTCCAAGGAACCCTACGGGAAAACATTGTTTATTCCCACCAGGACGTATCCGAGGAGCGCCTAGCGCAAGTGATTAAAGCGATAGGACTTAGTGATCTAGTCGCGCAACTGCCCCACGGCCTCGATACCGAGATCCGTGAAGATTCCGCCCTCTCAGCCGGGCAACGGCAGTTGGTGACTATAGCTCGGGCTATGATCGCCGATAAGCCGCTTTTGATCCTTGACGAGGCTACTTCCTCGGTCGATACCCGGACGGAGCAGCTGATTCAGCGCGCAGTGGCCAAAGCTACTGCGGGGCGCACCTCTTTTGTGATCGCCCATCGCCTGTCTACTATTCGTGACAGTGACGTGATATTCGTGATGGAGCATGGCGATATTGTCGAGTTCGGCACGCATGAAGAGTTGTTGGCCGCCCAAGGCGCGTACGCCCGCCTCTACAACGCGCAGTTCACCAAAGGTGACATAGATGCGTGATTTAATTGCGCTGAAACTAGGTTCCCCTCCTGCCCAAAAACTCGAAAAATGCTCATGCATTTTCCGAGTTTTACGCCCGCCTAGCCGACTCGGGAAAACCTAGTTTCAGCGCTTTCTTCCCCATTGATGTCTGTGTTTTGGTGTTGCTGCGCGTTGAAAATTGCGGGTTTGAATAGATAAAAACACCTGCTGATTCGGTTCCTGGCAGATGCTAAGAATGGAGTTTGTTGTGGTGGCTAAAGGGGTGTGTTTCCGATGGGGGATGTATTGGCTAGGACCGTATCTTTTGCCGGCCGCGCCCCTTTTACGCCCGCCTAGCCTGATCGGATAAAACCTAACCCCCGCGCCCCTTCTGTTCCGACTTTGGGAAATCTAGTCCCTGCCCCTACTCGGAAAAAATCTCCGCTCCGCGTTGTACCGTAATTCAGACAGGGAATGCTCGGTTTGGTGTTGTTTGGGGCGTTAGCATGGGGGCAGGTTTTGCTGTTTCCTACTGCGTGTTTTAGGAGAGTGTTGGTTATGACGAGTGGTTTTGATAATCGTCCAGGTTCTATGGAGAATCCAGCCGTTGCTGGTGGCTCCAAAGGGCGTCGGGGTTTGGTTGTTTTGTGTTGCATTTTGGTGTTGGTTTTGGTTTGTGCGCTGGGTGCTGGTTTTTGGTTTTATCGTAAGCAGCAGGCGGAGAATGCTGCTTGGCAGGCGGCTCATCAGTATCAGTCGGTGTTGGTTGAGGTTAACGGGGAAAGTTACGATGCGGGGAAGTCTTCTTTTGTGCCGCTTAGGGTTACCGGTGAGGATTTAGATAAGAAGAAGGTGGATAAGCGGGTTAAGTTTTTTCCTGGTAAAACTAATCTGAAGTTATTGGCTGGTAGTTATCGGTTGTTGCTGGAGGCGTCTCCGATTTTGGATGATGGCCGGATTTTTACGGTGCCGAAGGATCCGGTTACCTTGCAGGTTGCGGTTCCGGGTAAGAAGGCTGCTGGTGGTAAGCAGGCGGGTGAAGGTGCGAAGTCTGGTAAATCGGCTAAGAGTGGTGAAGCTGTTGGTAGTGGCGCTACCAGTTCTGCTTCAAAAACGGTTTTTAAGCTGGACCCGATCAGTCCGGAAAATGTTGGTGATGAGCAGATTGCCCAGTTAAGAAAGATTTATAAAGAGTATGGTATGGACGATGCTCAGATTGAGCAGTGTATTAAGAAAGTAACCGACGCGCGCGAGGCGAAGAAGGCTGAAATCGCTAAAGCCAAAGCCGAAGCTGAGGCCAAAAAAGCCGAAGAAGCCAAAAAACAGGCAGAACAGGCTAGAAAAGCTGGTCCCTTCACTGAGCAACAAATTTTAGACGCAGCTTTTAGGCATTACAAAGCTCACCCGGAGGCCACTACGTCAAGCTCTCCTCCACCATTAGGAGCGCACATAGCGGGGTGTATTCCAGAAATTAAGGGCGATGTTTGTGTGCGGATTTATTGGGACTATCCTGACGGTCACAATTCAATTGCCCGTTACTACGGTATCGACTCAAAAACCGGAAAAGGTACTTATGACTATGGCATGGCTGGGTTGGGACCGTTTAGGCCAGTAGACATTACTCCCTATATTCACTAACGCTTCTCCGCTGGTTTATAAGTATCTATGGAAGGGGTTAGCTACAGGTAGAGTAGATTTCCCTGGAAGCAACTACGATTCTGTGCGGGCTCCGCGCTTGCTGGGGTAAAACCTAACTCCTGCGTTGTACCGTAATTCAGACAGGGAATGTGGGGTTTGGTGTTGTTTGGGGCGTTAGCATGGGGGCAGGTTTTGCTGTTTCCTACTGCGTGTTTTAGGAGAGTGTTGGTTATGGCGAGTGGTTTTGGTGATCGTCCCGGTGCTATGGGGGATGCTTACGTTTCTGGTGATGGGGATGCGACTGGGGTGATGCCTCCGGTGATGGGGCAACAGCCTGGATTGGGTGGCGCTGATCCTAAGAACGCTGGTGGCTCCAAAGGGCGTCGGGGTTTGGTTATTTTGTGTTGCATTTTGGTGTTGGTTTTGGTTTGTGCGCTTGGTGTTGGTTTTTGGTTTTATCGTAAGCAGCAGGTGGAGAATGCTGCTTGGCAGGCGGCTCATCAGTATCAGTCGGTGTTGGTTGAGGTTAATGGGCAGGGCTATGATGCGGGGAAGTCTTCTTTTGTGCCGCTTCGGGTTACCGGTGAGGATTTAGATAATAAGAAGGTGGATAAGCGGGTTAAGTTTTTCCCTGGTAAAACTAATCTGAAGTTATTGGCTGGTAGTTATCGGTTGCTGCTGGAGGCGTCTCCGATTTTGGATGATGGCCGGATTTTTGTGGTGCCGAAGGATCCGGTTCCGTTGCAGGTTGCGGTTCCGGCTAAGAAGGCTGCTGGTGGTAAGCAGGCGGGTGAAGGTGCGAAGTCTGGTAAATCGGGTAAGAGTGGTGAAGCTGTTGGTAGTGGCGCTAGCAGTTCTGCTTCGACAACGGTTTTTAAGTTGGATCCCATCAGTCCGGAAAATGTTAGTGATGAGCAGATTGCCCAGTTAAGAAAGATTTATAAAGAGTACGGTATGGATGATGCTCAGATTGAGCAGTGTATTAAGAAAGTGACCGACGCGCGTGAGGCGAAGAAAGCTGAGATCGCTAAGGCCAAAGCCGAAGCTGAGGCCAAAAAAGCCGAAGAAGCCAAAAAAGCGCAAGAAGCCAAAGGTTACAGCGATAGCCAATTGACGCAAGCAGCCAGGGCACTTGAGTTGAAATACGTTGGTGGTGAAGAAGGATTAAAGGGCACTGGCGAGGTTTTAAAGGTTACTATCTACCAGCAACAAGGGGATCAGGTAGCTATCAGGCTCGACTGGTACAAACCGTCGGAAGATACTCAAAACCACACTTATTACACCGTTGATAGAAAAACTGGCGTGGGCTACGTAGGCGACAGGGCATCCCCATTTGAGAGATTACAAGGGGGGCCATCGGTAGATCTTCGCCCATATCTATAACTTTTATCCTGATAACGCCGGGCAGGAGGAAAAATCTGGCCTCCGTGCCGAATACCGGGGTACTCGATAAAAGCAGAACGGTAACCCGGATTACCAGCTAAAATAGAGGTAATCTACCTGCGATGAGGGAGGGATTATGGGCGAGCATCTGCGACGGAAACCGGCGGTGGCCGGGATGTTTTATCCGCAAGCGGCCACGGCAATCAAGGCAGAGGCACGTACTCTCAATGAAGCTGCTGCGAAATACCTACAGGTACGCTCGGATTTACCACCCGATGATCCCCAAGTAAGTGGGCAGGTCAAGGCAATTGTGGCACCTCATGCCGGGTGGGTATTTTCCGGAATGCTAGCTGCCGCTGCCTGGCGCCGAGCGGCTTTAGGGCGCAAAGCGACCAAACGGATACTGCTACTGGGACCCACTCACCGGGTAGCGATTCGGGGAGTGGCTTTACCTGGTTGTGACCAGTTCGGAACTCCGGCGGGGATGCTGGCGGTACCCACTCAAAAGGTGCTGGAGCAAACCCAGGATTTGCCGCTAAAAGTAACTGTCCATCCACTTACCCACCGGGAAGAACATGCTTTGGAAGTGCAGGTTCCGCTGATAATCGAGAACTTTGGTGAGGATGTGGAACTGATTCCGCTCAATGTGGGGGAGGCAGCCCCCAAGGAGGTAGCCGCAATCATCTCCGCCCTCGCCGATGAACAAACCTTAGTGGCGGTCAGTTCTGACCTTTCCCACTATCACCCCTATGAGCAGGCAGAACTCATAGATGAGGCAACGATTACGCAGATAAAAAATCTGGAGCTTCCGCTCACTTCAGAGCAAGCCTGCGGGGTGCGTCCGCTCAATGGGCTGTTAGAACTGTGTAAGCAGTGGGAGGTCTATCCGTGTCTAATCGGAAACTACAACTCGGGTAACACCCCCTATGCGGGCAGGGATCGGGTAGTGGGGTACGCCGCCTTCGAGGTAAGGAGCTAGCCATGACAGTTCCCGCAGATGCCGGAAAAATATTATTACCCCTGGCACGCGACGCTATCCAGACCGCGCTATTAGAGCAGGCAGACCCGGTAATTACAGATGCGCCCTCCTGGTTGCAGGAAGAAGGTGCCAGTTTCGTTACCCTCACCGAAAACGCGAATCTGCGCGGGTGTATCGGCAGCCTGGAAGAATACCGTCCCCTGGGGCGCGACGTGATAGCAAACGCGCGCGCTGCCGCCTTTCAAGACCCTCGTTTTCCCGCGGTGACTCGGGCGGAGCTGTCCGATATCAAGATTGAAGTCTCCGTATTAAGCCCCCGGGTAACTTTGCAGGCAGGCAGCGAGGCAGAAGTAATTGCCCAACTAAAACCCCAGGTGAGCGGGGTAGTGCTTAATGCCGGATATGCCCGCGCTACCTTCCTACCCCAAGTGTGGGAACAATTGCCCGAACCTAAAGAATTCCTGGCGCACCTGAAAATGAAAGCGGGGCTACCTCCTTCGTGGTGGGATCCGCGTGCGCAAGTGCAAACCTATACGGTGACTGCCTGGAGCGAATAATGGGTACCTCGGCTATAGCGGAAGAAACCGATCTTCCGGGAAAATGGTTTCACCGGCTAGAGGACGGCAGAATCCAATGCAACCTGTGTCCGCGAAACTGTCGCTTACGGGAGGGACAAAAGGGATACTGTTTTGTGCGGGAGCGGCGCGGGGAGCGAATCGTGCTTGCCACCTGGGGCAGGTCGAGTGGATTTTGCATTGATCCGGTGGAAAAGAAACCGCTAAATCACTTTTACCCGGGAACGCCCGTGCTTTCCTTCGGCACCGCCGGGTGCAACCTGGGCTGTAAGTTCTGTCAAAACCATGAAATCTCGGCGGCGCGGCAATGGGATCGCCTGGCGCAATCCGCATCCCCGACGCAAATTGCGACGGCTGCGCAAGAAATGTCGGTGCGGGCAGTGGCTTTTACCTACAACGATCCGGTAATTTACGCGGAATATGCCATTGATACCGCCCGCGCCTGCCGCGCCCTGGGGATTCACCCCATTGCGGTAACTGCCGGTTATATTTCCCCCGAGGCTCGAGACGAATTCTTTTCCGTCATGGACGCCGCAAATATCGACCTAAAAGGCTTTAACGAGGACTTTTACTGGCATTTAACCGGGGCACACCTGACCAACATCTTGGACAATATTGCCTGGGTAGTCCATAACACCGCTACCTGGGTGGAGCTGACTACGCTGATTATTCCCGGCTATAACGATGACCGAGCACAGCTGCAGGCAGAATGCGAATGGATAGCGCGCGAGCTAGGCACAGAGATTCCCCTACATTTCACCGCTTTTCACCCCGATCATAAAATGCTAGACACTCCGCCTACGTCTTTGCGGACGCTGCGCACTGCCCGCGAGATTGCCCTCGAGGCCGGATTAAAGCATGTCTACCTGGGTAACGTGCACGATCCGCAGGCCGACACCACCTATTGTGCCGGTTGCGGTAAGGCGCTGATTAGCCGCGACTGGTATCAATTGCGCGAATATAACCTGGTGGCCGGCAAATGCCCTGATTGTGGAAAAGCCCTAGCGGGACATTTTGATTCTCGCCCCGGCACCTGGGGGCTGCGCTCCTACCCGGTGCGGCTTTAGTTGTCGAGGTGATGTGGGCAATCCCGCGCCAAATCCATCAGTCAAATCTAGCCAAATCCATCAGCATGAAAGAAACTTCCCCCACCAGTTTAGGATCGGGAACGAAAGTGGGGCTGCGCGCCTCGGTTTTAATAAACCGCAACCATATCTACCTGCGGGTTGTCACGGTTACCCGATACGGTGCATTCCACGTTAATGGTGCCCCCATTTACGCTGCCCTCTAGCTTAACCTCAAAATTATCGCCCACTTTTTCCGAACGTAGAACCCCAGTTATACTATGAACTTTTACTTTTGATGAGGGGTACTTGAGGCGTAACGCGTTTTTCCATGCTTCCCCGCAGGCTTGATTAGCTCCAATTGAGTCCAGACCAGCGGAGTTAGTGGTTGCCTTTCTTTGCTCTTCTAGTTTTTTGTTTTCGGCTTTCTCTGCGGCCTGTTTTGCTTTTTCTTCTTCCTGCTGCGCCTTTTCAATCCGCTCATGGGATACAGCCAGTTCGATTTCTGTGGCTGGTTTGGTTTTTTCTCCTGCCTTCGGGGACTGTGAAACCACGTCCCAATTATTTTTAGCTATAACGATTTTGCCATCTTCAGATTTTAGTTTTATGTTGGTAAAACCTGCATCTTTAAGAGTTTCTTCGGCTTGGGCTGCAGTTTTTCCGACTACGTTAGGAACCGCCTTAGCAGGGGTTAACGCGTTGACTATTAGTCCCAAAATAAATAGGGCGCCAATAACGATTACCGCAATTCCCCACCAGCGTTTATACCAAGGTTTTTTGTTGTTTTTATCTTTTGTTTGAATATTTTCAGACACAGGAACACTCCTAAGTTAGGTTGTGATGCCAATTTATGAGGGTGGGGAACGTAAAAGCAACTATTAACTTTAAAAACATTAAAATTATCCGTGCTTGAAGAAATAGAAATATTTAGTTGTGATAGCTCATTAAGTTGATACCCATGGGGTGAAGGAAAAGTTTAGGAATTTGACGTTCGCATTCCCACTTTCCGAGAAAAACTCACTTTTGCGTTTATTTGTAAAGCTGGAAAGATCTCCAAACCCGTCAGTGGAACACCGCCAAATCCATCAGAATGGAATATATGTGCTGGTAGTAAGGTTTTCTAATTTGATAGATTTCTACGCTAAAAGTCTAGCAACCGAAGAGTTTTCCCAGCTAAAGCACCTTGGAGAAAAAGTCTTGGGTGCGGGGATTCTGGGGGTTATTAATAACCTGGTCAGGAGTCCCTTGCTCCACGATTTTACCTTCGTCCATGAACACCACATGGTCGGCGACTTCCCGGGCAAAGCCAATCTCGTGGGTGACCACAATCATGGTCATCCCTCCGCGCGCCAGATCTTGCATAACTGAAAGCACTTCCCCCACTAATTCGGGATCGAGGGCGGAAGTAGGCTCGTCGAATAGCATTAACTCCGGTTCCATAGCGAGGGCGCGGGCGATGGCTACTCGTTGTTGCTGTCCACCAGATAGCTGAGCAGGGTAGTGGTCGGCGCGATCTGCCAGCCCGACCCGCTCTAACAGCTCCAGTGCCTTCGCATGTGCCTCATCTTTAACGATTCCCTTCACCTGCATAGGGGCTTCCATCACGTTTTCCAGTGCGGTCTTGTGAGGGAACAGGTTGAAACGCTGGAACACCATTCCTACTTGGGAACGCTGACGCGCGATCTCCTTATCGGTCAGGCGGCGCAATACGGTCCCCTGCTCGGTGAGAGACCCACGGCGACGATCTAAATACGCGCGGATGGGATTTTTCGAGGGCGCGCCCTCTTCCATCCCCAACAGTTCTCCATTGAGGTAAACGCGCCCTCCAGACACCTGTTCCAGCTCGTTTACGCAGCGCAGCAGGGTGGATTTTCCGGAGCCAGAGGGTCCGAGAAGCACGCACACTTCCCCCGGAGCCACTTGCAAAGTTACGTCTCGAAGCACGTGAAGATCGCCAAAGAACTTGTGGACGTGCTGCAAGTCCACCATTAGAGGTTGATTTTCTGGTTGTGAGCTCATGGGGTGTACTCCAAGAAAGGATCGTCTTTAGTAGTGCCAGACTCGGTTATGGCGCGTAACTTACTTGGTCCGGAGGGTTTCTTATCCCCACCGGTACGCTCATCAAAACCGCGACCGAAATAGCTTTCAATATGGCTTTGAACCACCATCAGAATCGAAGTAATAGTCAAATACCAAATCGCTGCCACCAGTAACAACGGAATCGGCAGGAATAGGCGCTGCCCGATGGTTTGCGTTGCGAAAGTAATCTCCAATGTAAAGGGCACTGCCAGGACCAGGGAGGTGGTCTTCAACATGGAAATGGTTTCATTGCCGGTAGGCGGAATGATTACTCGCATCGCTTGCGGAAGAATAATTCGCCGCAGAATCTGACTGCGCCGCATTCCTAGGGCGCGCGCCGCCTCCTCTTGCCCAGCATCCACCGCGTTCAAACCGGAGCGCACGATTTCTGCGAGGTATGCGCCCTCGTTAAGCCCCAGCCCTAAAATAGCGGCCACCGCGGGACTGATTACCGTGTTGGTATCGAAAGTTAGCAGTTCCGGACCGAAAGGCACTCCCAGGGAGAGGGTGGAATAAAGGGTGGGCAGCATTCCCCAAAACAGCAGCTGGGTGTAGATAGGAGTTCCCCTGAAGAACCAAATATAGGTCCAGGACACCCCCTTCATAATCGGGTTAGGGGACTGGCGCATAATCGCCATAGTCACCGCCAGGAATACCCCGATCAGCATGGAAACTACGGTCAGAATCAGTGTCCACATGATGCCGCGCATCACCGTGGGGTGGAACAGATAAATCGCGACCTGATCCCAACGGAACTTTTCATTACTAACCAGGCCATGCACTAGCATGGCGGCCAGAATTAGTACTACAACCGCGCTAACCAGGCGGCCCGGCGAAAACACCGGACGCGGCCTGGTTAGCGTAGCGCCATCTTTAATTTGTTGGCTATTCATAGTTAAAGGTTAAGTCCTTGGATGTTACTCGGAAACTTTCGGGTTAATCTCGGCCTTTTCGAGGACGAAGTTATCGGAACCGTAAACCGCGAAAATCTTCTTCAAAGTACCGTCATCCATCAGCTTCTGCAGTGCTGCCTGTACCGCTTTCGCCAGCTGATCGTTATCTTTGTTAACGACCACGCCATGCTTGGCAGTTTCAAAAGCGTTACCGATAAGCTCCAGTTCCCCGCCGCTCATCTTGACTGCATAACCTACCACTGGGGAATCCGCTAGCACCGCGTCATACTGTCCGCCGGTAACCTTGGGAACAATCTCGGTCTGCATCTTGTGCTCTTTTACAGTGATTGCGGGTTTGCCGTCCGCCTCGCACTGTTTAGAAAGCTCTTTAATGGTGTCCTGCTGGGCGGTCCCGGTCTGTACCCCGACGGTCTTGCCACAGGGGTTCTTAGGATCGAATTTCTTGGGATTGCCTTTGGCTACCCCGTAAGAGAATCCCAGTTCCGCATAGGAAACCATTTGGGTCTCAGCTTCCCGTTCTTTAGTGATGCTGAAACCGGAGACTCCGATATCGTATTTTGTGCCGATTTGGGGGATCAGAGAGTCGAACTCGCCGTGAGTAGTGGTGCCGTCCTTTAGCCCCATAACTTTAGCGATCGCCTTGACCATATCCACGTCGTAACCCGTGGGAGTCTTGTTATCGGATTTCATATATTCGGCGGGGGCGTAGTCCACTGAGGCGCCGTTCTTTAGCACTCCGGCTTTCTTGATGTCTGCCGGTACCAGCTTTTCTACGGCGGGGTCGGCTTTAATAGTTGACACGTCGAAGCCTTTTTCTCCCGGATCAGCTACCGGGTCGGCGGCAGTTCCGCTGCCGGAGCTGCAGGCTGCCAGGCCGAGTGAAGTTAGGGAAATGGCGGCGAGCGCCGCAAGTTTGCGTTTCATGATATCTCCAATCACTAGGTATGTAGAAAGTATGCAACACAATGTATAACTATGCAAAATATTTAGGGGATTTTGTGTTCGGCATCTCTCTGGTTTTCCAGTTTTCCTTAGTTCCCCGGGGTGGGATTTACAAATGTTTGCGGATAGGCAGGGGCTTCGCTGCTCATTCGAGCAAAACCCCGATATGCTAGGGACGTGAACAAACGCTGCTCCCGCAGGTCGCGACGCGCTATCGGCCTATTGGTTTTTTCCTTAGTGGTAGCGCTGTTTTTCCCTTTGCACGCTCAGGCTCGTGCGCACTCCCGCGTGCTGGTGCTGGTCACTTCCGGTCTATCCTGGTCGGATGTCAACCCAGAAGAAAAAGAGGGTAAAGAATTCCTAGACACCCTCGGGGTGGCGAGTGTAGCTAACTTAACTCGCCACAACGCCGCCAAAACTACCTGTCCTTTAGATGGCTATGTCACCTTATCGACAGGGATGCGGGTAACCCCTACCAAGGCTCGCGCCCAGGGGCATTGTCCGGAGATTCCCTCCCTTGTAGACGGAGCTTTCCCCGCCTCTTATCTCAAAGAATGGCGACAGGACGCTGCCCGGCAAAATGAGCAAGCGCTTCCCGGCACTTTAGGGAAAAGTTTGGCTGATAAGGGTAAAAAGGTGGCGGCTATCGGTTCAGGAGCCCGAGTGGCCGCCATGGACACCTCTGGGAAAGTGCTAAACTATCGGCCTCGCGCTGCCACCTCTGCCTTAACTTCGCAGGTTAAAGCGGTTTTGCGCGATGCAGAGGTAACTATCGTCGATGTGGGCTCGATAAGTCCGAATACCTCTATTAAAGTTTCTCCCACTTCCTTGAACGCCACTCCCGCAGATGGTTTACCAGGGGCAGACAGGACGAACAAACCCCGCACTAAACAGGTTTTAGCGTCTCTTACTGCTGCCCTAAAAGCAGCGCAAGACTCCGATATTGTTTTCGGCCTGGACGTTGCCGATCATTCCGCCACCCCCCACTTAGGAATGGCGTTTACTCGCGGCCCCGGCGTAAAAGCAGGGATCATTCGTTCATCCTCTACTCGCCAGCTAGGGCTGGTCTCCACCGTTGATTTCACCAGCCGTATTCTCGCGGCAACCGGTATTACCGGTCCTGATTATTTGGTAGGCGGAACCTTTAGCGTCGATCGCAACTATGGGGTAACGGAAAATCTTGACTGGCTTAGGAATCAGTCTCTGCGTTCCGATCAGGCAAGCATCCTGCAGGCACGGTTTATTGTGCTAACCGGGATTATCTTGCTGGTGGCTGTGGGGCTTTTGGTATTCCTATTGCGGCAAGACAGCCTCCGGTTTTCACGTCGTGGGCGTACCCTAATAGCAGGAATATGTCTAAGTGCCAGCCTGCTGGGGCCGGCCAGTTTTCTAGCTTCAAATATTCCAGCTGGAGCTTTGGGAGGCACCGGGGGCAATTTCACTGCTAACGCGCTAAAAATGTCGGTTCCGCTTCTCACCGTGCAGTTCTTGTTGTTACTAGTCGCGATGGCCCTAGTTTTGGCGGCGTTTTGTATAGCCGCAGCTAGGGTTATTTCTCGGCGCTGGCCATACCTGCGCTTTTCAGCGCCGGTACTGGTAGCTGCGGCCCTGGTGATCTTCTGGTTAATTATCAGCCTGTTAACCGGTTCTCCAGATCAAATCTCTGCCATGTTTTCTTCTGCTGCCACTGCCGCTACCCGTTTTTACGGACTCAACAACAATAAATATTCTTTCTTATTTTCGGCGGTTTTGGCCCTAGAATGCTTGGTTTTGGCCCCCTTAGTGGCACGGTTTCCCGCGCGGCGCCGCCGCTACTTTACCTACGGTTTTGCCTTGCTTGCGCTAGCCGTAATCCTAGACGGCTTCCCTTGGCTAGGAGCCGATGTAGGTGGTCCGCTGGCGATGGTTCTGGGGGTGGGGATCACCTTGAATTGGGTACTAGGCAGGAAAGTGGGGCCGGGGAAAGTAGTAGCTCTAATAGTGTCCGCATTCTTTGCTTCCACGATATTTGTAGTGGTAGACAAGCTAGCTAGCCCCTCCGCACGCACCCATTTTGGGCGTTTTCTTGCCGAGGTCGCAAATGGGGGCGGTGCGATTATTGTTAAACGCAAAGCCGAAGCGATGATAAATACTTTTGGTGGCCCCATCATTTTCACGGTTTTATTAATCCTGGGGATGGGGATAGCTATTTTCTATATTTTCAAACGCAAACGTAAACAAACCGAACATCGTCCTCGCCGCCTGCAGAAATCTGGGGGAGGTTTTACTGCCTGGAGCCGTATTCCGGGAGCCGCCTATTTTGCCCAGGGGGTGCTACTTACCTCCGTATTAGCGGCCCTAACTAATGATTCCGGAGCCCTGATCCTAGTATGTGCGGGATTATTTACCCTTCCCGCTCTGAATGCGATGCTAATCCTCAGTGCCGGGGAGCAAGGGAGTGTTAAAGCGGAAGTGAATCCAGGAAGTTAGGCGCGAAAAAATCCAAATTCGGTGAAGTCGGTAACTTTCTTTCGCAGAGTTTTTGTATGCTCAACTCCGTTTGATAGTCTTTTGGGGTGCCTGAGTGCACGGGGCGGGTTACCCAAGCGGCCAAAGGGATCTGACTGTAAATCAGCCGGCGTAGCCTTCGGGGGTTCGAATCCCTCACCCGCCACGGTGCTAAGTCTTCGGACTTGGCGGCAAAGAGGTAAACTGCTTACTGGCAGAGCGGAGTAAAATCCGTTTAACCAGCAGGTTTGTTTGCTGTTGCCCCGATAGCTCAGTAGGCAGAGCGTCTCCATGGTAAGGAGAAGGTCCAGGGTTCAAATCCCTGTCGGGGCTCTGAGGTTTGTTTTGGCAAATACTCAAGCGGCGGGGTAGCTCAGTTGGTGAGAGCGCACGACTCATAATCGTGAGGTCGCGGGTTCGAACCCCGCCCTCGCTACTTTTCAATTTAGGTTGAAATAGAAAATGCCGCTGATCGGGCGGCCCGAGACATAGAGGTAAATAAGAATGGCCAGCAAGTCGTCCGACGTCCGCCCTAAGATCACCTTGGCGTGCAGCGAGTGCAAAGAGCGTAATTACATCACCAAGAAGAACCGCCGGAACAACCCGGATCGTCTGGAACTGATGAAGTACTGCCCGCGTTGCCGCAAGTCCACTATGCACAAGGAGACTCGTTAAGGTAGGGGCTCGCTGATGGCGGTGACCGTCAGTTGATTGCAGATACTTTCAGTAGTGGTACGTGGTGAGTCAGAAAACCAGATAGGTGCCCGCTGACTTACGCCGAATAGCGGGAAAAAGACTCAGCTTCGACGCCGAAAGTGAAAGCAAAAGTAAAAACTCGATATTAGTAAATGGTTGGGGGTCGCAACTTTCGCGACCCCCAACCATTTATCTTTAGGTATAGACCCGGGTACGTGGGCAAATACTCGAATCTTGCGAATTATTAAGGCACATTTATGGTAGTCAAGGTGCTGCTCAACCTAGGTAGAACTGATAATCAGCGGATCAAATGATCCCAGTTATTTTGGGTTCTCCCGCGGCAGAAGTATTCCTAAGTAGAATACCTGCCGCACCATAACGAAGGTAAAAACTACTTCCAGCGCAGGAGCATCAAAAAACCACCGAAGGCCACGCCCAGGCCCAAAGCCAGGTTCCAGTTCCCGGCGCCTGGAATCGGGTAGCCACCTGAAGTGATGTAATAAACCACTACCAGCACCAGTCCCACGAGCATTAACGCCACCGAAAGTGGTGCCCACCAGCTGGGAGAAGGCTTCATATCAGCAGCCCAAGACTTGTTTAATTCTTCTGGCTGCTGTTCGCGGTGGGGCTTAGCGCCTTTACGCTTACGTGACTCCGGCACGAGGTGACCTCCAAAAGTAGGATTTAACTAGCTAGGTTTATTCTAATGTTAATGCGGCTGCAGACCTAGTTAGATCTGTTTTCCGGTAAATTGAGTCTAGGATAAAACCAGGACCAATCGTCCCAACTTCACATTAGTCGAACTCGGAAGAATATGAGTAGGAAAACCAAGCAAGCGCGGCCCGCGAACAAGAAACGCCGTCACCGCTTTGATCCCATCGCGGCTTTCGGGGAGCTATTAATTATCGTGGGGTTGCTCGCCGGGTTATTCGCCTTCTGGGACGTTTTTGTCACCGACTGGCAAGTAGCCGACTATAACCAGAAGGCCTTGTCCTCGTTCCAGCAAGAAAACAAAGCCTGTCCCAATCGTATTTCCAAGGATGAACGCACCAGTCCTCCCCCCAGTATTGGGATTAAGCAAGAGAACGAAACCCTGGGAGCGCTGCACGTTCCGAAATGGAACTATATGGTAATTCCGGTTAAGGAAGGTACCACGCAAACTATTTTGAATACCGGAGCTGCCGGGCACTATGAAACTACCGCGTTGCCGGGCCAAATCGGAAACTTTTCGGTTGCTGCCCACCGTCGTTCTTTCGGTTCTAACTTCCGCCGCATTGACGTGTTAAAACCCGGGGATACCGTGGTTATGGAAACCGCAAATGAGTGGCTAATCTACAAGGTTAAAGAGCACAAGATTGTGCTGCCTACCCAATCGAATGTGATCTTACCGGTACCAGAAAAACCGGGAGTCCAACCCACCGAACGACTGATGACTATGACCACCTGTAACCCGGAGTACGGTAACTGGGAACGTTACATCGTGCATCTCAACTTCGACCATTGGGTACCTCGAGCTAGCGGTATCCCCAAGGAACTGGCAGAAGGAGGCAACGCATGTGCGGGCTAATCTGGGATTTACTTCCGGGCCCCAAGTGGGTGAAATTCCTGCAGGTGGTGCTGATAATCGCGCTAATCATTATGGCTAGCTTCTGGTGGCTATTTCCCTGGATCTCTCAGACCCTGGATTTAACCGGTACTACGGTCGGCAGCCCCCAAGGCTATAGCGTCAACCCGGCAGGCTGGCTTTAGGGCACTGACTAGTTAGTGCGCTGACAGCGACGGCATACCCTTCTCATGCCCTCCTCGGGGCGGGCATTGCGCGGGATAACGCTATGTTTAAGGGGTAGAAGTCGCCGGGGGAGGCTCTGGGCTCTCAGTATTTCCCCCTGCCGGTGCAGACGGGCTAGCCGGGGAGGGCGCTGTAGGAGTCTTTGCCACTTTTACCGTTACCGAAGTTCCCACCTTTACTCGTCCCGCAGGCTCCACAGAAATGATTTGTCCATTGGGAGCCTGGGTGGTTTCCTCACTGACGGTATTGGTCTGCAAACCTAAACCAGCCAGGTACTGTAATCCCTGTTCCTGTGTTTTACCCACTACCTGCCCGGAATCGATCGACACATAACCAGAAGATAGCACCAGAATAACTTCGTCACCTTTGCTAGCGGCACTACCAGCTTCCGGTGTAGTGCGAATAACTCGATCAGCGGCAACTTTTGAATCGTCCTCGTATTTGACGGAGCCCACCTGCAAGCCCGCATCCTCCAAAGTTTTACGGGCCGCATCTTGTGTCTGTCCCGAAACATCAGGAACGGTAATCTCGGCAGCTCCGGAAGATAGCTGAATAGTTACCGTGGATCCGGGATCCACCTTAGTCCCGGGTTTGGGGTCGGTAGCTGCGACTTTACCTTTTTCTACGGTGTCAGAAGCTATCGTCTGCCCCTGCTCCACATTTAATCCCAAGCCTTCTAGAGTGCGCTGTGCCTCGATAGAGCTCATCCCGATAATATTTTGCGGAATCGCAACTTGCTCCGGTTCTTGAGCCCTATTAGAAGCGATTAACCACCAAACTACAGCGATTAAAGCTATTGCAACTAGTATCCCGATTACTACTGCCCAAATAATCTTCTTCTTTTTCTTCCGGGCAGCCTCTTCGGCCTCATGGTCAGTTTCGGGGTCCTCTTCCATTACCTGTGACCACTGGGCGGGGGCATAAGAAGTCTGTGGGGCAGCAAACCCTTCAGTCGGGGTACTAACCGGCAGGGGAGGCAATACTGGGGCAGAAATTTCAGCTCCAGCAGCCGCCCTCACCATGTCCGAACGCATCGCAGCTGCATCCTGGTAACGATCCTCGGGCCGCTTAGCTAAAGACTTCATCACCATGCGATCAAGTTCGGGACTAATATCGGAGGCAATCGAGGAAGGCAGGGGAGGCATTTCCGCTACGTGTTGGTAGGCGACTGAAACCGCAGAATCACCTTTGAACGGTGCCCTTCCGGTGAGCAGTTCGAAGAGCATACAGCCGCAAGAATACAGATCAGAACGGGTATCGACCGTCTCGCCGCGTGCCTGCTCCGGGGATAAATACTGCGCGGTGCCTACTACCGCATCAGTGCTGGTCATGGTCTGTCCAGAATCTTCTAAGGCACGGGCAATCCCAAAATCCATGACCTTGATTTTCCCGCTGTTGGTTAGCATCACGTTGCCCGGCTTAATATCCCGGTGCACCAGGCCTCGTTTATGGGAATATTCGAGGGCGTTAAGCACCCCCGTCATAATCTCGATGGCTTCGTTAATGGGAACCGGCTGTCCATCGGTAAGCAGCTGATGCACCGTGTGCCCCTCTACCAGCTCCATCACGATATAGGGAACATGTACCTCGGTGCCGTCAGGGGCAGTGACTATCTGCTCTCCAGTGTCATAAACCTGAACAATGTTTTCATGATTTAAGGAAGCAGAAGCCAAAGCCTCCCGCCGAAAACGGGTCAAAAAGACGGTGTCCTTCGCCAGGTCTATACGCAGCATTTTTATCGCTACCACCCGCGAAAGCAGGGTGTCATAGGCTTGGTGTACTTCCGCCATTCCCCCTCTGCCGATGAGGGAACGGATTTCGTAGCGTCCTCCGCCTATGCGGTATGGAGATTCTGCCATGGGTCTTCCTTTTGTTCCGAAACTACCATTATTACAGCTTTTTGGTTACCGGTCGCAGGTGAGGGGGCAGCGGAGTAAACCAGTCCGACTCCCAGGCTCAATGCGGTTACCAGCATCCATAAAATTAGGGTCACTAAAACCAGGTAAAGCGTTGAGCGATGCCCTGCGTTTCCGTGTCGAGCTCGAGAAATATCTTGGTTCCACCATTTCCGGCTCAAGAGGGGGACTCTTTCATAGGGGCGGCGCAATCTAGCGACCTCCGCCGCTAGGGGGTCAGCAGGCCGCAAACCGATCTGGGATTCCAGCCGGCGGCTCCAAGCAGCTAACGGTTCCGTGAGGGAAGGGGAAGGAGCTTGCGAGGATGGGGAGGCCGGGGTGGCATAGCGAGGGGGCGCAGGTGCTTTACGCCAGTTAAATACCTGAGGTAATGACCGTAGTCGTTCAATTTGGGAGCGCGGCCTGGAAGCGGAAACAGGAGGGATGAGCGCCGCGAACTCGCGAGGCCTCTCGCGCAGTCGCACGCGTTGTTGCCAGGCTTCCTCGGGGAGGGGGACCGAATTCGGCAGGATCTGGGGGGCCGGGACAGTTCCTCCAGAAAGATAGAGCATCGGAGAACCATCTTCTTCCGTGGGAGTGGCAGAAGCAGACAGAGGCTGCCAGGCAGCAGACTTTGTGCTCGCGGCAGCTAGCGCGGGTTCATCAGACGGTGCTGAATACGCCTCGGCGGAGGTCGCGTTCGCTTTAGCGAAGGTAGTATCCACTGGGGATTCTGGCGTTTCCTGATCTAGCTGTGCTAGCTCTTCCAGATCTTCTTGCAGATTCTCTAGATCGGCGGCCTCCCCAGCTGCCGGCTCTTTCACTTGTCCCACCAGGGCTTCGGATTCTTCTTGGGCAGCGGGTGCCGCTGGGGCCTTTTGAACGCTAGCTTCCTCAGGGGCGACAGCACCCGACGGGCCGGTGGAGGTAAGGGCCTGCTGTACTTCCTCTAAGCGTTGCATCAAGTCAGTGGCACTGGCGAGACGCTTTTGGGGTTCTTTTTCTAATAGCTGCATTACCAGTTCGCGCAGACCGGGAGAGACCGAATCCGGCAAGGGGGGAACCGGTTTATTGACGTGGGCAAAAGCTATGTCCACCGGCTTTTTACCGCTGAAGGGGCGCCTGCCAGCGAGAGCTTCATAAGCGATAACCCCCAGGGCGTATAGATCGCCAGCGGGAGTAGCCGGCTGCCCCATTGCTTGCTCGGGAGGTAGATATTGGGCGGTACCCATTACCATGCCCGCTTGAGTTAAGTTAGCTTGTCCGGGAGCCTTAGAAATCCCGAAATCAGTTAGTTTTACTTCTCCCGTGGGGGTGACCATAATGTTGCCCGGTTTAATGTCCCGGTGCACAATCCCGGCACCATGCACTGCGCTGAGCGCATCAGCGGTCTGGTGCAAAACCGATAACAGAAAATCGGTTTCTAAAGTGTGTTCGCGATCTAGGATTTCAGTTAAAGAAACCCCGTCAACCAGCTCCATGCTGATCCATCCCAGCCCGGCGTCCTCTCCCGATGCCTGGACAGCTGCCAAATTCGGGTGGTGAACCCGGGAGGCATTGTAGGCTTCAATGCGCAGTCGTGACAGGAAAAGTTTCTTTCCCGCCAGTTCCGGGCGCAGAATTTTCAGCGCTAGTCTTTCCCCAGTTTTCTCGTCTAGCGTCTGCCAAACCTCTCCCATACCCCCGATAGCCAGGCGGGAGAGGAGTAGGTAACGCCCGGAAATCTTCATTCCCACTTTTAGGGCGGCAACCGCTTTTTGCGCATTGGTCGCCTGCCCGCTAGAGGCAGCCACCGGGTCTAGGGGAGTGGACATTTCAGCTTCCCCCGCGCGTGGCGGTACGGGTAGTACGCGACTATCAGCCATGATTCACCGCCGCCTGGATTACCTGTTTTGCGATTGGCCCGGCCACCGGTCCGCCGTGAGGAGCTGGATTGGAACTATCGCCTTCGACTACCACCGCAAAAGCCAGCGGCAGGTTGGGGGTATCTGCCCAGCCCACATACCAGGCATCGGTCCGATTAGCGCCGGTCTGCGCGGTGCCGGTTTTAGCTCCCATCTCAACTCCGGCAACCCGACCAGGCTCCCCGGTTCCGTCTTCAACGGTTTGGATCATCATTTGGCGCAGCTGTGAGGCGACCTCTTTGGAGATCGGTTTACCGAGCTTACCCCCGGAACGATAGGTTCTGGTGACTTTCCCATCTGGCCCCAACTCGGCTGCCACCAAGAAGGGACGTACCTGAGTACCTTGGTTCGCCACTGCTGCGGCCACCGTAGCCATCATTAAAGGTGAAGTGCGCACCTCGTACTGTCCGATCGCGCTCATCATGGTGGAAGCTAGTCCCGGGTCGGAGGAAGGGAAGTGCGACTTTTGTACTGGCAGCGGAATCTTTAATTCGGTTTTGGGGTCAAAACCGAAAGCTGCGGTTTTGTCTTTTAATGCCTGATATCCCAAGTCTTGACCGAGCTTCGCGAAGGGAGTGTTACAAGAATAGGCAAAAGCGTAAGCAAACGTGGGGTGACCGTTTCCGCAGCTAGTGGATTCAATATTGGAGATTCGAGCGCTCGATCCCGGCAGCGGTACCGATACCGGAGCTTCCACTTCCTCCTCGGGAGCACGAGTTTGCTGTTCTAGGGCAGCAGCTGCAGTAATGATTTTAAAGGAGGAACCAGGAGGGTATTCTCCCCGCAAAGCCCGATCTAACATCGGCTTTGACGGCTCTGCCTGTAGCCCCTTTAAGGTCTGTTGCGACTGTTTTTCGGTGCCTGCCGCCAAAGAGTTGGGATTAAAACGCGGGGTAGTAACGGCGGCGAGGATGGCTCCGGTTTGATAGTTGATAGCAACTACCGCGCCCCTACGGTCTCCTAGTGCTTGGGCTGCTGCCTGCTGAATCTGAGGGTCGACAGTAAGTTGGATGCCTCCGCCCTTTTGGTTTTCACCGGCTGCATATTTAAATAGTTGGGATAAAGCCTGGCTGGAAGCCTCTCCCATTAACACCGAATTTTGCAGCCGTTCCATCCCAGTGGCGTTGCCTCCGGGGGACAGGTAACCGGTCAAGTTAGAGTAAAGTGGCGCCTGCTCTGAGTAAACCCGGTGGTAGCGCTTGCGATAACCGGTAGAGTCGTTCGTGGGCTTTGAAGCCGCAACCGCGTTTTCCCCGACCATGATGGGGCCGCGTTCAATGTATTTGGATCGGTAAAAGGCACGTGAGTTCCGCCCGTCCGCGTTCAAAGAATCTGCCCCCAGGAACTGGATATAGGTACACGCCACCATCAGGGATAAAAACATTACAAAAACTATGAAGAAAAGTCTTCTAATCTGTGGATTCACGGCGTTCACCTCCCCGAATGCTCCGAGGCGGGTAAGGAGTGGCAGGGGCCGCGGGCGAGACAGGACGTTTTTCCTGCTGACGGGCAATAACTGCTTCCAGTTCAGCGGTATCAATAACCCCGCTCTCAGTAGTTACCGGCCGGCGTGCCTCATTAGATAGGCGCAGCAGTAAGGCCAGGATCACCCAGTTGGCGACCAGCGACGACCCTCCAGCGGCTACAAAAGGCAAGGTGAGTCCAGTGG
Source organism: Varibaculum sp. C0165D1 (assembly GCF_056590355.1). Lineage (NCBI taxonomy): Bacteria > Bacillati > Actinomycetota > Actinomycetes > Actinomycetales > Actinomycetaceae > Varibaculum > Varibaculum sp. C0165D1. The sequence goes on from NZ_JBWPVY010000004.1 coordinate 75,418, forward strand.
AAGGTATTACCCTGGTAAGTCCGCCGACCACGACGAAAACTTGGAATCCGATGGTGAAAGCAAACCCGGTGGCCAAGAGTTTTCCAAAGCTATCGCGCATGATTAGGGCAGTCCGCATCCCCCGCTCCACGAAAATAAAATAGAGCGTTAGCAAAGCGAGTGAGCCGGTTAGTCCCAGTTCTTCTCCGAGGGAAGCAAAAATAAAGTCGGAGTTCGCGAAGGGAGTTAGGGAGGGGGAACCTTGCGCCCAACCGGTACCGAGAATACCGCCATCGGCCATCCCAAATAGCCCGGATACTAGCTGCCCAGAACCCCCAATGGGACGGGAATAGATTTCCGGGTCGAGGGCGTGAAGCCAGACATCGATACGCGCTTGCACATGCGAAAACAGGCGGGAAGCTAAGAATACTGCGGGCGCGAATAGGATTGCTCCGATTAGCAGCCAGGAAGTTTGGTTCGTGGCTACGTAAAGCATGGCAACAAATAAACCGAAGATTAGTAGGGAGGTTCCCAGGTCCCGTTCGAACACCAAAATCAAAATGGAGGCTGCCCATACCACCAGGAGGGGACCGAGATCCCGCAGACGCGGCAGACGCATACCCAATAATGATTTCCCGCCTTGGATTAGTGCTTCCCGGCGGGTGGTCAGATAGCCGGCGAAAAAGATCGCTAAACAAATCTTGGCAACTTCGGAGGGCTGGAAGGAAAAGCCGATATTAATCCAGATGCGAGCACCGTTGATGGTCCGCCCGATAACCGGCATCAAGGGGAGGATTAGCAGCACAATCGCCAGCAGCATCGAAAGATAGGTGTAGTTACGCAGCTTGCGGTAGTCGCGCACGACTGCCAGGGTAACCACCATCAAAATCACACCTAGCAGGGTAAATAATGCCTGTTTGAACCCGACATACAGGATGGAATCCGGCCCATAGGCCAAATCGAGGCGGTAAATCATTACCAAGCCGATGCCATTTAGCGCCAAAACCGCAGGCAAAAGTACCGGGTCGGCGTAGGGAGCGAGGAAACGAACCGCCAGGTGGGTCGCGAGGGCAAAGGCTCCCAGCACGCACATATGCAAAACGAAAGAAGTGGGGAGGGCGCCGGTGCGGTTAACGTTAATGGAGAAATATCCCAGGAAACATACCGCCAGGGCTACCACGATTAACAGTAGTTCCGCCAGACGGCCAGTGGGGTGTTTTATTTTTGCCACGAGTGCATTCCCTCCTTTCTTCTATCCGCTCGGTCACCTTAATGTTTCGACTTGCACTTATGGGTTTCAGACTGGTTAAGAGTTGCTAGCTGGGGCTGATTGCGAGGTTTCAGCCGGTGAGGGCGGCTGCGATTCTTGCTTGGTTTGCTCGGGGGAAGCGGCAGGGGATTGAACTTCAGAAATCGAAGTTGAAGTAGCTGGTGGAGTGGGGGTAGGCCGCCCCGACATCCCATACCACAGGGCCCCGGCAAATAGGGCGAGCAGGGCTATCAGTCCCGCAATCACACCAACGATTCTTCCCCAACGGTATTTTGGAGCCGGACTTTCCTCCACTAGTGGTTCCGTCGGTACTGCCGCCCGCGCCTCAGAAAAAGATCGATCCTCGTCCTCGTCCTTATCTTTGTCGGTACTACCGGTCACGCCCCTATCAGCAGTAACCGTGTCGTCAAGGGCATCTTCGGCCTGTTGGCTGCGCAGTTGGGCAAGCCGGTCGGTAGCTGCGGCCCCCACCACCTGGGGTTCGCTTTGTTGCGGGTCCTCGACAATATCGGCAATCACGCAGGTGATGTTATCGGGTCCGCCCGCTTTTAACGCCAGCTCTACTAATGATTCGCAGGCCTGCTGGGGGGTTTCGCTGCGGTAAAGGATTTTGCCAATAGTCTGGCCGGATACGAAGCCGCACAGTCCGTCAGAGCACAGCAGCCAGCGGTCACCTACCGTGAATTCGGGGTGGGACTCATCGAGGGTGACGTCCTCTTGGGAATCCCCAAGCACCCGTAGCAATACCGAGCGCTGGGGATGGTTCTCAGCCTGTTCGGAAGTGAGCTGTCCCGTATCTACCAGGTACTGCACAAAAGAATGATCATTGGTCATTTGCCGCAGTTCCCCGCCGCGCAAACGGTAGGCGCGCGAATCCCCGATATGGGTCATAGTTAAAGCATCTTCGCTACGACGGATAGCAATACAGGTAGTACCGAGACCTGCTAATGCGGGATCTTGGGTAGAGCGTTCGCAAAGTTCCTGGTGTGCCTGGGATATCGCTTCCCGTAGGCTCTCTAGAGCTTCCTCGGGATTATCAGCTTCAACGTCGAGGGAGCGTAAATGATCGATCGCTATTGAGGAAGCGATATCGCCCCCGGCGGGCCCGCCCATTCCATCTGCTAATACCAGCAGGTTAGGGCCGGCATAACCCGAATCTTGGTTAGATTGGCGGATCTTGCCGATATCAGAGAAGGCGGCATAGTTGAATCCGATGCTCATCTAGTTAGCTCCATTGTTGTTTGTCCAATCCGCACTACCATTCCCGGCTCCAGTAGCTGAGCAGTGCTAATGCGGTTGTTCCCAATGAACGTTCCGTTCGTTGAGTTTAAATCTTCGATAAACCACTGTCCGTCACTGTGGTAGATGCGGGCATGCCTATTAGAGGCATAAGAATCCCGAAGGGGAACCGTACAGTCTCCGGAGCGTCCCAACAGGATCGGTTGGCCATCCAGCTTTAGTCGGTTTCCTGCCAGGGCACCCCCCGTAAAAGCTAGGTAGCGAGGACGGCCCCCACGTTTGCTTTTGCGCGGCTTAGATTTTTTGGGCTGCCGGGTGGCTTTGCGGGAGCGACCGGTCGGGGTTTTAGCGGAAGCGGTAGCCGCGAGGGAAATATCGCGGCGCAGCACTAGTACCAATCCGATTACTAGCAGCCATAACAGGGCTACGAAACCGAATCGTAAAATAGTGTATAAAAGTCCAACCGCCACGATTATCGCCTACTATTCATCCGCGCTCGAGGTCCAAAATAGCAGGTGGGTGCGGCCGATCGTTAGTTCGTTGCCGTCTAGAAGGGTGGCGGCGCTGATGCGATGGCCTTCCACATAGGATCCGTTAGTCGAACCCAGATCAGTGGCGATTACCCCCTGGGGAGTAATCCGAAGTTCTAGGTGACGGCGGGAAACCCCGGGATCGTGAACTACGATATCGGCTTCGGATCCGCGGCCGATCACGGTGACCGGCTCGGTGAGCAGCCACTGTTGTCCCTCGATATCAATAATCGGGTGGGAAGGGCTGGCCCCCGCGGTAGTCACCGGTGCGGCCGGGCCGCGTCGGATGGAGTTCTGAATTTTCAGCTCTCCTAGTGGGTAGTCGCCGGCAGAAAACCCTACCTCTACCGGGCCCACGAATACGTAGCTTTGTTCGGTGGCATAGGCGGTGGCGTCTTGGGCAAGTTCTTGAGAAAGTACCTGCGAGTTAGCGTCCATCACCGATTGGAAGTCTTTTTGGTTGAGTAGCACCTGGTACTCGTTCGGTACTACTACCCGGCCGTCACTTAAGGTGGCCCGGGAGTTGTCCATGCTCTCGCGAATCGCCGTCTTTACATCCACGGCTTTTATCGAGCTGGCGAACATCTTCGAAAAGGGGGCATTCACCCCCTGAGACACGGCTTTTTCGAAGCGGTCAACCACTCCCATGTTTTCGTCCTCTCTTGTAAGTCATCGAATCTGCGGCCAATGCCCGGGCTCGCTGATTTTAGCTGCCGGATAGTGCCGGTATAAACAGCGGGCAGTAGACATACCTAAGGTCAAGGTTAATCGAAAACTTGCCAATAAGTATTATCCCAGGGTTAATAGGGCGAATTTGCAGTAACTTGTTAGCTTCTAGGTAGCATCCAGGAACTACGGGTGGGGAACAAAAATTTCCTGGCAGCGGGGAATTTACGATTTCGAGTTGTGAAACGTGACGCCTTTTGTCTGTGGGCTTGCTCCCGCCTTTGGTTTCAGGGTAGATTTCTATTCGTTGGTTAACGCTTCCCAGCGTTAAATCCAAGCGCAAGTGGCGGAATTGGTAGACGCGCACGGTTCAGGTCCGTGTGCCCTTTACCGGGCATGGGGGTTCAAGTCCCCCCTTGCGCACCAAATAACTAGGCTCTGACCAGTAAGAATGAGATTAGAAAGTTTCATAAACTCGTTTCGTTGTGTCTGCGTTGTGTCCAGAAAATAAAACGCGCCTTAACTGCTGGCAGATTTAACCCACTTTCCCGGCTAAAAACACGCGGGGGCGGATCACTCGCGGGCGGGTTATATGGGGGTCGCAAAACACTATCCCCTTTTTTGTAAGGATCACTCGCGGGCGGTTTTTTTGGGGGGGTCTATTTCGTTCCCTCCTTAACAATGATCGCGCGAGATACCCCGGGGCGGGGTATCCCCTCCCTGTCTGTCGTGGTGGCCACAACGTAAGCAGACCAAGGGGCGAAAAATAAAAATGCCGGGGGGATATATCGCTAAGGTTCCGGGTGCGCGTATCTCTAAGGGGCGGGTATGGTGGCCGCGAGCGCGAGCGACAAATAAACGGGTTTCAGTAAGCAATAGGCGCGGGCGCACGTATCGCGGCTAAACGGGCTTAGCGGGTTTCTAGTACCCACATAGCGGAAGGGGCTATTAGTGGCTTCTAGCGCACCTGCGACACGCGAGAGACGGGGGCGTGAAACGCTACCCCATAGTTAGGCGGGGTGGTGGTTTGCCACCTCATCACTTACCCCGTTAAGGGGGGTGGCGTTTTACCACTACCTTTAAACTTTGGTTCTACGCGCGCGCGTGCGCGCGGGCGCGCGATAGGGGGGCTATCTTGCCGGGGGGTGAAACACGGCCACCCGAACAGTGTTTCTCTGGATCGAGTGGCCGTGATTAAAACGCCCTCTATACCTTGCCTTGCCTAGTGGGCGGCGCGATATCTCGTTATTAAAGCCGTTAGTGTCTGACGCGTTGCGTTCTTGACGGTGCAAGGGCTTGGAGTTCTTGAGTTTTCGCGGCGTCCCTATTGGGGGGCGTTGGTTTTATTATATCGCACTAGTTAGCGTTTAGTGCGAGCTGTGGATAAGTTGCGTTAGCGTTGCATGATCGCGGCTTGCCGTATCTCATCAGCTATAAAATCTAACGGGTCTAACGCGCCGCGCGCACCCTCTGGAACGGTCGAACATAACGCCGCGTTCCATTGATCCGCGAGCGCCGGAATAATACATACCGCTATTTCGCCGCCGCCGTCTGCCTCAAAATGAATCGTAGGTTCGCGTTCTAGCTCGCTTGCCTCTGCTGATATGTATTGCGTTAGGATCGCGCGGAAGGTTTCACCCGCAAAAGTTGCGGTAAAGGTTTTCTGGTGGATCGCCGCCGCTGGCGCGTTTAACGGTGTTGCGGCCGGGGTTAGATAACACTCGCTAGGGTTGCACCATGCGCGATGATTAAGCGCGCCTACTGGCAGGCTCTCTAAGGTTAGGCGTTCTGCTTCAAGCATGGCGGCGGGGTCGTATAGGTTGCTCATTTTCTGGTTTCCTTTCTAGTGGGTTATTGCCGGCCTACCCCATGAAACGGTTTGTGCCTCATGGGGTGGCCTAGTTTTTTTGTTGTCTGTTCAACCCGGGCGGGGTTAAAACTCTTCCATTTCCGCTATTACTTGGCTTAGCGGTGTGTCTGGAAGTAGTGCGCGAGCCTGTTTAAAGCCGCAATAGTGATCCAAACGTTCTTGCGCTTTAAGGATCGCGGACGCTAGTTGCGCGGTTGGTTTTTCCTCATACGCTTGTTCTAGCCCGGCTATTACTTTCTTCAAGCGTGCGCGAGCCGCGGCCGTGTATTCGTCATAATCCAGTTTTTCGGTTTCGTTGTTCATCGTGTTGTTCCCCTCGTTGTTTTTCATCGTGTTTTTCCTTTCGTTATGCGGCTTGCTTGTTATCGGTTTTAAGGGGGGTCGTACCGTGTGGGTTTTGACCCTGCTGGAATAAATCGGGGTGTTTTGCCTGGTCATTGCAGGAAGGTCTAGCGGGGTCAGGTGACCCTCCTTGACCTTGCTGGGTTGACCTGGTGTTATAGGCTGTTTTTGGCCTAGCGGGGTCATTTTCTGGTTGTGACCCGGCTGTGTCCTCCTCAGCGCTTTCTAGGTACCAAACCGACTTAGGCGGGGCTTCTCTAGTCCGCTTGTATTTAATGCGCGGGTAGCTTGTTCTACGTTTCCTAACGTTCTTAAGTTGATCCTCGCTAAAGCCGTTCGCCCTGCCTGCCTTCTTCAGATCGGCAAATAAGCATTCGCCGCCTGCGTTCTCTAGGTAGTCAATAGTCCAAGCCTCTGCGTCTGGTATTTCGGTATCTCTTTCGCGTCCCATCAACTCGGAAACAGTTAGCGGGCTTGTACCCGTCCACTCAAGGCAAGAAGTGTTAATAACCTGGTTCCGTTTATTCCTTAACTGTTTTTCGCGTATCTCGTAAGTTAGGCCGCCTTCTGGTATCTTCCCTAAGTTGGACTTAACCACGCTCGCGAGCCGTATTTTTGGTTCTTCCTCGTTATCGGGGTCTTTAACCACAAACCCAATAATCTGGCGTGCCAGGTTCTTAAACGCACCAGACCCAACCATTCCGTTAGCTAAATCGCTTGTCCCGGTTTTGTTTTGGTGACTGATAGCTAACGCGGTTAGATCGCCTGCCTGTAAAGCAGATATTAACGGCTCTAAAACGCTTCTGACCTCGCTTTCTTTATGCGTATCAATCCGCATGCCTCCAACTGCTGACAAAAGCGGATCAAAACAAACTAACGCAACGTTATTAGCCTTAGCGGTTTCTACTAGCTCGCGGGTCTGGTCTGCTGACGCTAAACATAGGGGGGTTTCGTTGCCGTCAATACATATATTGAACTTAAACACCCGCGCCATGTTCGCGCCTGCTGCCATAAACCGGGGCGCTAGGGTTTTACCCCAATTGTCCTCTGTCGCAACATAGACAATGTTTCGCGGTTTACCCTCATAACAACCCGGCAAGGTTCCGTTAGTTACCTGTGAGGCTATCCAGATAGCGGCCTGAGATTTGCCGGTGCCTTCCCGGCCGGTAATAAACGTTAATTCGCCTGCTGGCACCATAGCGGGCGTTATATCAAAATCGCTGCCATCTGCTTGCGCACCCCATAGCCAATAAGTCGGTTTTATCTCGATATTAGACGCGGCGGTTAACCTTCCCTCCACCCTCTTAGCCTTAGCCTTATTGCCCGTTTTTTCCTGCTTGCCAGATACGGGCGGGTTAGTAGCGGTTAGATCAAAATCAATCCCTAACCCGTGGTTATGACCTCCTAGCTCTGCTCTTAGCTCACTGTCGGTCTTACCGCGTGTTTTAGTCCTAGCGTCCGCGAGTGCTCGCGCGAACTCGTCAGGCGGTGACGGTGGTCTATCTCCTGCTAGGGCGTTCATAAACGCGTTTTCTAACGTGTTTTCTGCCTGCCTTACCTCACTACCTAGACAACCTAATTGTTCTGCTGCTGCGAGCCGGTAGGCTTGCGAGATTAGCCAGTTATGGCGGCCAGTAGCGGGCGCGTCACTACCCCACGCGTTAACCATGCGGTCAACATACTTACACGGCTCTTGCCTGCTGTTAGGTTCCCACTGATCCGCTTCTACTCGCGGGCGCGGTGCTGGTGCTGCCTGTTTGCTTACTGGCTTAACTAGCGCGGCGGTTATAGCCCGTTTAGCGTCCGCAATATCCACGTATTGCAACCTATCGGCTTTAAGCGTGAAGGTTTCCCGGCCTGGTTGTTGTTTTAGGTTGTATGATCCGGGGGCGCGTAACACTCGCGGGATATCGTGAACATTATCCGGGGTCTCTAACCCTAGCTTTGCGGCTTGTTGATTAACTAGCTGGTGCCATTGTTTTAGAATCCCATCGCATAGCGGGCAATCTTTTTCCCTGTGCTCGTGCCTGGTCTGTTCACTAGGCTTTAACGGCCATATCCAATGCTCACCGTTACCGGAATAGGTAATAAACCCGGCGGGCGCACCTAACAGCGTTTCTAGCCGGCTTCTTAGCTCGCCTAACAGGTCTTGCGCGCCTTCTGGTTCTTCGCCTGGTTTCCAACCGGTTAACTTATAGTCCGCGTCCACCCACAGGGCGGCAAGCCGGGTGTAATCCTTCTTCTTGCCGCGTCCGCGAGCAGGTACGCACCCTAACGGGTTAACCGCATAGTACAGGGCGCGGCGCGGATCGCGGTTTAACTCCTCTTGTAGCTGTGAGGGTGTACCCGTCCAGATACGGGGCGGGTTGAACTCGGTTAACGCCGATATTTCCCCGCCTGTTCTTAGCGCTGCTAGTAGTTCCGTAAGCGTTACCCGTTTAGGGTGTTTTATTCCGGTCTTGTTTACTGCTTGCCGGGGGGTCGTGTTTAGTGTTGTCATTTATGCCACCGCCTCGTTAATGGTTGTAGCGGTGCTTAACCCGTGCGCAAGCTCTAACGCTTCTTGAATATCTAGGGGGTCTAGTCCGCGAGCGTTCGCGGCTTCCTCCCACTGATCCAGCGCGTTAGGCCACAGCCCGGCGGCCACGGCAAGCCGCGCGGTCGCTGTTTGATCGCAAGGCGCTAACTTAATACCTCTTGCGGCGTTTTCGCGTTTAAGTAGGAAACGGTAGCCGCGCGGGTTGCTATAATGGCTGTTACTGGTGTGTTTAGATTTTTTGCCCCTCGGTTGCTGTTCAAGTAGCCGGGGGGTCTGCTTTACTGGGTTCACCTTATGCCACCGCCTTACCGTAGGTTTCGGCGCTTTCGGCGCGGGTTATCAGTTTTTCAAGATCGCTGAGTTTAACCCGCTTGGTTCGTCCGACTTTGTAAGCCGGTAGTTTGCCCTGGTAAGTCCAGGCATAAAGCGTTTTTTTCGTTAAACCTAGCAGGTCAGCGGCTTTTGGAATAGATATTAGTTTTTCATCTAGGACGGTCATTTTATCCCCTTGTTCAGGGGCTACCCGTAAAAAGAAAAAGGGTAGCCAGTATCACTGACTACCAAGCGAACGCAATGATAGGGGCGCTGTCAGCCCTCTAGTAACCGAACAAAGGTTCGGACAGGACAAGGCTAACACGGTACGGCTAAGGACGCAAGGACACAGCTAGGCGCGGTTATTATCCGTTGTTTCATCTTGTTTAGCGCGCAAGATTTCAGCCTGTATCGCCTCTAGGTGCGCCGCTGACACCCTGGTCTGTCCAACGTTCATTAGATCGTCTAGGTAAGGTTCTAAAATCTTCACGTTCAACTGATAGACGCGTTTACAGCGCGGACACTTCCAAATAAAACTACCCGAGTTCTCAGGTATCCACCTAGGAACACTCGCATAAAACGACTTTCTTGCCTGCTGTGACGCATAATAATACTCGGGTGAACTTAGACTAAACACGGCATATGGTTGCCGTTTATCCAGGCGGTTTTGGAATTTCTGCTTATATCCAAATCCCCAAGTCAGTTCATCTATCTCGGGGCGAAAGCCATAGCTCAGAAAAAAATAACTTTTCTTGCGGCTATCCCAGTTTTGGCGGTGTTCTAGCGCGTCATTATTCCCACACCAAACGGCTATATGGGTAGCTATCCCAGCCTTTGTTAGGCTGTCCTGCTGTCGCCTCTCCTTGTATCCTCCCACGGTTACGCGCCTTTCTCTCTATGTAGCTGTAGCACATTATCGCGCCCGCTCGCGGCGGCTGTGAAGGCGTTATCTAGCCCGGTTAGTGCTTTCGCGGTCTGCTCTTGGAAGGCGTGAGTATAACGCCTGGTTATTGAGCTTTCGGCGTGTCCTAAGACCGCTTGAACAGTAACCGCCGGTATCCCGCCTTCTGCCAGCAAACTGGCGGCGCTGTGTCTCAAATCGTGGCTTGTGCGTTCTTCTATTCCTAGCCGTTTACACGCCCGGCGCATGGCTTGACCTATGCCGGTTGGATCGCGGGGGCGTTCTGGATTACGCGGGGAAGGGAACAATAAGCCATGTTTACCAAACGCCGCGTAAGCGGCTAGGTGTTGTCTTATTTCGCTTTCCAGGGCGGGCGGTAACGGTAACACCCGGAAAGATGTTGCAGTTTTCGGGCGGGCGTCTTGATCCAGGTATTGACCAACGCCGGTAGCGGCGGCGTTTATCGTTACTTCGTGTTTTTCAAAATCGAAAGATGAGCGCCTAAGCCCTCTAAGTTCGCCAGCGCGTAAACCTAGCAGACCGCCTAGCAATATCCATAAGCGCAAGCATGGCGGGGTTATTTCGTCCGCGAGTAGAACTAGCTCGTTCATGGTTAGCGGGGCGGGGGCGCTTCGCTGTGACCGCGTACCTACACCCTTACCGGCTTTGCGTAGCTTCTTTATTGGCTTAGCCGCCGGGTTGTGGGGGATAAGTTCAAAATCATCACACGCTGATTTAAGAACTTGATTGAAAAACGCAAGTTTATTGATCCAGCCGCGCTTAGAAAGATCAAGACCAGCTAGCCAGGTGGAAACGGACGCGGTAGTTATTGACCTAATCGGGACGTTCTGCCAATCTTTCTTTAGTATGTTCCACCTAGACGCATCAACCCTATATGTTTCGGTAGATACGCGGGGCTTACGCATCGCTTGGTACTGTTCCACGAACTGACCAAGGGTTAAACTATTTTCTTCAGCTAGCCGGGCGGCGGCTTCTTTTTCCGCCGCGAGCTGTTCGGGGCTTTTCCATTCGCCGGTTTGAATCTGGTTTGAAACTTTTGATAGCCAGGCGCGCGCGGCGCTTTTAGTTGTGAAGGTATGCGGGGCGGATATTCGGTAACGCCTGCCTCTTGCCCTCGGGTAGCGGGGGTCTTGATAATCGGCTCTGTAAGTTCCGGAAGGAAGTCTAGTTACTGATCCAAAAACTGACCTAGCCATTATTGCCCCTTGGTGGTTGGTTTACTTTTCGCCACTGTGTCGTTGTGTCTGCGTTGTGTCTGCGTTGTGTCCAGAATGTTAAAACTAGGGTACAACAAGGCATAGGAAGGCGCAAGGAACTCGCAGATGAAGAAACTAAACCCGCTGGTCAAAGCGATTAAGATCGCAGGTAGCGCCATGATTATTAAAAATGCTGGTGACGGATTTCAGTAGGTTTCAAGTCCCCCCTTGCGCACCAAACATTAAGGCTCTGACCAGCACAAAAGATGCAGGTCAGGCCTTTTTTAATTTCGCTTAAGCATATCTGAAGCATATCGTTACTAACCTGCGGGATATATGCGTTGTGTATACGTTGTGTATTGAAAAGAAAAAGCTAAAGTTTGCTAGCTTATTTCTTGCCTTTATCCCCGACCTTAAGTTTTTACTTCAGAAAAGGCTCGGCGTTCCGTAAACGTTCCGTAGTGAAATCAGCGTACGTTGTCAGAACGTTGTCAGATGAAACTGCCGCGTGCCATATTGAAATGATTTTTCGATTCTCCAATACGGAAGAGGTTGCTGATATTACGACGAAACATTTCATAGTTTGATCGCTCACGAGCACGGAAATATAAAAATGCTACGACTAGCTGACGTACCAAAAACGCCATTAGGGGGCTCCTTCCGGGTATCGTAAAAGTTATGGTGGGTAAACGGTTAGTTGCGGTTTTAGTTGTTTGTGGCGTGGTTTTCGGGCTGTCCGGGTGTGGCCGGGTAGGGAAAATGAGTGAAGATGAAGCAATGAGCCTGTTTAAGAGCGAGCTTTCTAGCCCACCTGAGGGAGAACCTAATCAGATTTTGACGGCATCTAGTGATGTTTGCGAAGTAGTACGCGAAGCCGTTAAGGACGACCACACTATGAAGCTTGATGATGACACGTTGCTGGAGTATGTGCGAGCAAAATATGGTGCTGAACAGTCGGATGCTCTGGTTTTTTCGGATGTTTCGACGGGGACTGATTTAGTGATCCTAGGACAAGACGCGAAGAAATATGTTTACATTTCCAGGCAGTGGCTTTGCCCCGACACCTTACCTAAGAATAAATACCTGTTTTATTCGGGTAGCGCTGATAGCGCACGATATATGCGGGATTCAGTAATGTCGCATAGGCCGTACACTATGTTCCTAAACCAAGGCCACGGGGCATCAAAGATTTGATATTCACACAGACCGTAGTATTGCGCTAGGTCGCTCGTATGAGTTTTCAGGGGGGTGGGAGTTAAACCCAGGTGATGACCAACAAAATACTCGACTAGACTAGATAGCGTCGGAACTATACGCACATAATCCAACCTGGGAGCGTCAATTTCTACTCCATCAGCTCAGCTCTGGCCTCTATTAGTACAGTGGTGGTTTTGAAATACTCCTGTAATCAGGTTATCTGCGGACCGTGGCTAGGAAATGTTGTCACAGAGATTAACATTTAGCAGAACATAATAGTGAACTAGATCCCCACAAGGGCTTAAAGCAAATTAACGAGATTCATATGCAGGGGAACTCGACCCGATATGCGAGGGAATATGGTGGGCAATATGGTTTTATTTATTGTACAGTCTCAACAGTTCCAACGCGATTATGTACCTAATTCGATTGGTGCCCACCTCCCAATCGCTGCCAGTAATTTGATTAATTTTTCCAACACGATATTTTAACGTGTTGTAGTGGACGACTAATTCCTTTGCGGCGTCTAGTTTACTGCTATTTTCCAGCACTGCACGCATAGTCTCGACTAGCTGGCTTCCTTTTTCTTCATCACTCTTTATTAGTTTCCCTAACTGATTGTTAATAAAACTTTTCGCTTCAAATTCGCCTAGAGATAATAGTAAAAGTTCAAGAGATAATTGAGAGTAAAGCGCTACTCTTGTTCCGATTCGTTTAGCAATATTTAGGGCTTGTAACGCGCTTGCGTGGAGATCTGCCAGCTTTATGTCCGAATTTCCACTTTCTCCTATAGCAACAATAGAATCTGCTGGGAGTGATGTAAGCCATGTTCTTGCGCGATTTTCAAGGTTTTCTTTCCCAATTTCTTCTTCCAGGGCAATCACCACAGTGTCATTCCCGCGCTGCCATGAAAGAGCAGACTTCCCCCAGAGGGTCTTAACCTTTCTTTCTGCCTGAAGACCCGAGTTAGCCGCGACTATGACAAGATCTGCCGCTTCGAGATTCCAGCCAAATAAACCCACATGTCTTGATTGGTAGCCGCTCGGTGCACTTACTGCCTCCTCTAAAGCCAGAACTTTTAGGCCCTTATTGACTTCTGCAGCCGCACGCTGTTGCGCAATGTGTAGGCCCGCAGCAAAACACGCTTGCCTGATTAGCCGTTTTTGTCCTATTTTCAAAGGTTTATATGACAAAACAATTATTTCACCTTTACTATCGTCCCCTATTTTTATTTGATATCGATTCAACGCTGATGAATCTAAAGCGGATAGACTGATTTGATGTGCATGGTTCTGCAGCCAGGGAAAGTGTGATTTTTGTGGCGAATATGTGTTCTGCGGTATGTCAATCGACAAGACTCGTGAAGAAGTGTCGGTAATTAGAACCGGGCAAAGAATAGCTGAAGATAACGCTTTGCCGATTTCTTTTAGGCCACCACCCGATAGGGCGATGTTCGTTAACTTTTCTCGAATGGCGTCAGCTTGGCTTGGCTCGGGCCCATAGTCGGATAAGACAACTGCTAACACTTCACCAATGATGTCGTCAAACGCAACATCTGATTCAAGTTGTAGTAAAGGAAATTTTAAAGAATCACATAGCGAGAACAGGCCTTTTGGCCAGGAGTGTAGATATCTGCCTGGTTTAATTGCTAAGCCAGCCAAATTTTCCGCCGCAAAATATTTAACAAGCTGGGTTAGCTGCTGTGGATTAGAGCTGATCGGGTAGGTTGTGGTCAATAGCAAATCTCCCGATCGTACAAAATTTTCTACATCAGGAACCTCCATGACATTTACAGATTTAACCACTCTGTGTAATCCCTGAGCGCCAGCAATCACCTTGGTACCATGCATGGCTGGCAGCGAGAGGACATCTTCAATCGATAGCCCAGACATCTGATTCCCTTTGTTCATTTTGTACAAACAGTTGCTCTAAGTTTGGACACTATTGTTAGTGACCTCAATCGCAATGTACCTTAGCATAACCCTTATGGTTACGGATATTACTCAGATACCTGTGCAGAGACGGTGTGCGAGTGTGTCCTCTTCCGTCTACGAGTTAGAGCATCATGTTGTATATATCGGACATTCCTCAATTCTTCTGCTCCACGATCAAAACCACTTACTCCCGGTGACCTCTGAATCCCGGGGTCTCGTTCCATCAGGAATCACTGTACTGGACAAGGATTTCCCAGATTTATGCCGCTACATATATGGATTGACCAATCTCATACCTGCCGCTGCTCTACCAACAATTAATACGGCCTCGTCGTTTGATCTCGCAGTTCCCCAGTTGGGTAGCGACCAAGATTACTATCGCAGACTGTATGACTATGTTCAGGGAAATAACCCACAGGCGCACAAACTCGCAAAGTATGCGCTGGCAGAGGGGAGGTTTGATAGACTCCTGGGACTTGGAGAGGGGAGTACACCTACCGGCGATGACATCTTGAGTGGAATGCTCGCGGGCGCACAGTCTCTTTCAAATCCCCAGGAGGTTCACGCCATTTGGAACACTATAGCACCGTTGCTGTACCGAACTACGAGAATCTCAGCTCATCAACTTTATTACGCCTCGTTGGGGCAAGTGTCTTGCAGCCATCTGGATTTGTTCAAGGCAATATTACGAAAAGCGGGTCCGAGTGAGATCAGCTTGATAGCGGCAGATATCGGCCATACTTCAGGCTTGGATTTCCTTTACGGATTGTCTTATCAGTTGTACATCAATCAGTTGCAAAGGAGTAGCTATGTCATCTGATGTAGTGCGGTTTCAGATACACACCAACCTGTACCGAGATTCGGTCGCTTTAATGTCTATGGCGGCAGAGCTAGAACGTCGAACAGGTGTAGAAAAAGCAGGTATTGTAATGGCCACGCCCGCCAACCTAGACGTTCTGGCTCGATCGAAGATCCTTCCAGAGGATATTACCGCTAATCCGGATGATTTACTCGTTGTGGTCCAAGCGGATTCAGAAGAAACGGCACAGACAGCTCTGGAATCAGCCAAGATCGAGCTAACCTCAGATGTTGCGATAACCGAGACGAATTCGGTCACGTTTCTGCCGAAAACCGTTGATGAAGCGGTATCTGCGGTAGATGCCAAGATTGTAACTATTTCAGTACCGGGTGCGTATGCTGGGGCCGTTGCTGAGGATGCCTTACATGAGAGCTGTCATGTGTTTTGTTTTTCTGACAATGTACCGGTTGATGAAGAAAACCGTTTAAAAGAATACGCGGCAAAAAATGAATTGTTGTTTATGGGGCCTGACTGTGGGACAGCAATAATAGACGGTACGCCGCTGGGTTTTGCAAATGTTCTCCCTGAAGGAGAAGTCGGAATAGTTGCCGCTTCTGGTACAGGTGCACAAGAGGTTTCAACCCTGATCGGAGAAGCTGGAATAGGAATATCTCAAATCATAGGGGTGGGGGGAAGAGATTTATCGGGGAAGATAGATCATCCAGCCTCGTTAGTGGCAGTCAATCTATTGGAAAATGATCCCAAAACCAAGTTGATAGCGGTGATTTCAAAGCATCCAGACAAGAACACCATGCAGAAATTATTGACACGCTTGAGTTTAATAAAGAAACCTGTGATCGCTTGCTTCATGGGTGCAACGAATACCGACACTCCCTTTCCGATCAGAGGAACTTTACAAGAAGCAGCGATGGTAATCGCCGAAAAACTTAATAGAAAGCTGTCTATTGATCTCCCTGAAAAAAGTGGAGTAAAAGCGTACGGGCCAATTCTAGGGCTGTATACAGGAGGAACTCTGGCGCAGGAAGCTAGTGTCCTACTAAAAAGATTCGGAGTTGAAGGAAAAATCTTAGATCTTGGGGACGACAAGTTCACACGTGGGAAACCACATCCGATGATTTCCCCAGATTTGCGAGCGAAGATGATCAGTAAAGTAAGTGACACAGACTTGTTACTGCTGGATGTGGTTTTAGGATGGGGGTCTGCCATTGACCCAGCTACTCCAGTTGCCGAGGCAGTTGCTAAAGCGGTTGACGCAGCTAAGCGAGCTGGGCGGAATTTACAGGTTCTGGCGTCGATTACTGGAACTGCTCATGACCCGCAAGGATTAGCCTCTCAGCGCAAAATTTTGCAGGATGCAGGGATTGTCGTATTTCCCTCCAACGCTGCTGCCGTTACTTATGCCATCGAGTTAGTTAAAAAGGATTGACTATCATGCTATCTGATGATTTTTCGCTAGTAAATGTTGGACTCCCATTAATAGTACAGGCGGTGCCTGAAGACCGTGTGTATGACCTTAAATGGATGCCGCCTGCATTCGCAGATGCGAATGCAGCAAGCATGGTATCGCGATTAGACAACGAGGTGACCAGACAGGCTAATCAGAAAGCTATTGATTTGGTACATTCGGTACGCCCCAGCTTGGTTAGAATTCTCCCCGCCAGGGAGGCTATTGCTGAGTTGCAATCCAAAACTTTGCTACATTCTGGCCCTCCGATAGCGGTAGAAAAGATGTGCGGACCAATGATCGGCGGGTTGGTTGGTGCAGCACTATTTGAGCGCTGGGCTAAGACACCCGAACAGGCGCGAGAACTATTAAACAACGGAGATATTAACATCATGCCTTGCCACGAAGTTGGCGCGGTGGGGCCGATGGCGGGAATCATTTCTCCGTCCATGCCAGTGTTTGAGGTGACTGATGGAAAACGCAAGGCCTTTTCTAATCTAAACGAAGGTCTAGGTAAAGTGCTGCGGTTTGGTGCTTACGACCGTTCCGTAATCGACAGATTGGTCTGGATGCGTGATTACCTCGGACCTACACTTGATGCAGCGCTACAAGACCACGGCCCGATCGACACTACCTCATTATTCGTGCAAGCTCTTACAATGGGCGATGAATGTCATAACCGAAACATTGCAGCTACCAGTCTGTTCACTCGTCGGCTGGCGCCGAGTATATCTAAACAAAAGACCGCACAGGAAGTACTCGAGTTCTTAGCCAACAATGACCACTTCGCGCTGAATCTGTCTATGGCCGCAGCAAAGTTGTGCTTAGATGCGGCAAACGGTGTGGCCGATTCAACGTTGGTGACGGCTATGGCCAGGAACGGCGTGGAATTCGGGTTGAGAGTTGCGGGAGCAGCAGAAAAATGGTTCACTGCCCCGGTAGAGCCTGCTGATGGCCTATTTTTCCCCGGTTATTCTCGCGAGGATGCTAACCCAGATCTGGGTGACTCGGCCATCACAGAATCTCTGGGGTTAGGCGGTTTCTCCATGGCTGCTTCTCCAGCAATAACGCAGTTCATTGGGGGTACTCCGGAAGATGCCCAAAGAATTACGATTGAGATGACGCATATTACTATGTCGCGTCATCCTGTATTTCAAATTCCACAGTTAAATTTTGCCGGTATTCCATCTGGGATTGACTTAATAAAAGTAGCTCGAAGTAATGTCCTGCCAGTAATAAATACGGGCATAGCCCATAAAGAAGCTGGCGTGGGACAAATTGGGGCAGGAATAGTCCGTGCCCCGAGGCAAGTTTTCTTGCAGGGTATTTGCTATTTAGCAAAGAAGCGGGGAATAGCATGAGTCGTGTCTTAGTGGCGATAGGTGGGAATGCCTTGATTACGGGGCAGGCTGGCAAAATCACAAGTAGTCAATGGGAACAATCCTCGGCGACAGCTGCGGGAATTATTCCCTTAATTAGGCAAGGGCATCAAGTCTTGCTAACCCATGGTAACGGCCCTCAAGTTGGATTGTCCATGCAGAGGGCGCAGCTTGCGATTAATGCGGGCGCTCATCGGTTACCTGCTTTACCTTTGTGGACAGCCGTGTCTGAGTCTCAGGGATCGATTGGAACAAGTCTTCAGCTTGCAATGATGAGCGGATTGAGCCACGAGGGTATAGATAGAGAGGTTATAACCGTTATTACACATTGCCTGGTTGATCGTTGTGATCCGGCTTTCGCCTCTTCAGACAAGCCCATAGGGCTACCTGTACCAAAAACGCTTGCCCCGCGCGACTGGGATACCGTCCCGGTGGCAAAAGGAATGGTTCGACGTGTCGTTCCTAGCCCAGAGCCAAAACAGGTCATGGAACAGTCGGCAATATCGACATTGGTGGGTGAACAAAAGATTGTTATTGCGGGCGGTGGTGGCGGAATTCCGGTTATTCATCAGGCGGGTAAATATCTGCCTGTTGACGGAGTGATCGATAAAGATCAGACATCTGCCTTGATCGCGACCAATACCCAAGTTGAAATTCTTCTATTGCTGACTGCTGTACCACAGCTTTATTTGAACTGGGGAACCGCTGAAGAAAAACCGATAAAGAAAACCAATTGTCACGAGCTTGAGAGCTGGTACAAGCAAGGGCAGTTCCCCCCAGGAACGATGGGACCAAAGATCAATGCTGCATGTCGTTTTCTAAAAAATGGAGGAAAACGCGTGGTTATAACCAATATTGAATCCATGAGAGCTGCATTCGAAGGGACTGCAGGAACACAGATAACAAAGGAGTAACCGTGTTTACAACATCAGCCAACCCGTTCAATTTTCAATGGGATAGAAAACGGACAGCATTGCTGTGCATTGACTTCCAACGGGATTTTATGGAAAGCGGAGGATTCGGGGAAACTCTGGGTAATGACGTAACCAGCTTACGGGATACGATTACACCCACCCAAAAGGTATTATCGGCTCTCCGTGACCTGGGTGTATTAATAATCCACACTCGCGAGGGCCATAGAGCAGACCTAACGGATCTTTACGATGCAAAAAGAGATAGGGGGAAGCCCAGCCTGCGAATCGGGGATAACGGGCCTATGGGCAGGATTCTCGTTCGCGGAGAAAAGGGACATGACATAATTCCTGAGTTATATCCCCAACCAGGAGAAACGGTGCTAGACAAGCCCGGTAAGGATGCATTCTATGGGACGGACTTAGAGATAATTCTGCGCGCAAGAAAAATAGATTCATTAATAATCACTGGGGTAACCACAGAAGTATGCGTACAATCCACCGCTCGTGCGGCGAATGATCGCGGTTTCAATTGTCTTGTACTTTCTGATTGCACTAATTCATATTTCCCTGAATTCAAATCATCAGCACTAGACATGATTGCTGCACAAGGGGCAATTGTGGGATGGGTAGCTGATTCTAAAAACTTATTGAAATCGATAAAGGTAGGGCAGTAACGGTGGGTAAGACTGACGCTATCAATAAACCGAAACTTTGGGTTCGTGGCGATTGGAACGGACTTTTCGGACTTGGAACCAACGTATTATTGAATGTAATTGTATTGACAGGTTTATGCCTAGCTGTGGTTAAGATCCCAGGAAGCATTGTCTACGGTCGTCTGCTTCCGGCTTTGGCAATTGCCCTTCCTCTGGGAAATATATGGTACGCAATTTTGGCTTGGAACCTTGCGCGCAAAGAAAACCGCACTGATGTAACAGCCCTACCTTATGGGCCATCTGTACCCCACACTTTTATTGTTGTATTCGTGGTTATGCTGCCCGTTTATTTACAATCTAACGACCCCATTAAAGCATGGCGTGCTGGTCTTGCCTGGTGCTTTATTATTGGTTGTATTGTTCTACTCGGTGCAATTATCGGCCCATGGATTCGTAAAGCAGTGCCGAGGGCAGCTCTCCTAGGGGCGCTTGCAGGAATTTCCATAACCTTCATAGCGATGCGTCCCGTTTCGCAAATGTGGCAGGCGCCCTGGATTTCATTCATTGCGCTTGCATTCATTCTAGTGGGATGGATGGCTGGCAAACGTCTACCCTTTGATGCCCCGGTTGGATTGGTCGCCGTTATAATCTCTACCGCAGTTGCATGGGTGGCTGTGGCCGCAGGGTGGAGCGGTATTCTGGAGCCAAGCGATGTGGTTAAATCCTTCGCTTCTGTTGGTTTCAATCTTCCGGTACCTTCCGCTGACGTTATCATTGGCTTGTCGGATATTGCGCCTCTGTTGGCCTCAGCGATTCCCTTAGGGATTTATAACTTCACTGAAGGAATGACCAATATTGAGTCGGCTGCTGCCGCTGGCGACCACTATTCGATGCGGCAGGTTTTGACCGCTGATGGTTTAGGCGCGATTATTGGGTCTTTCCTCGGATCGCCTTTCCCGCCCGCCGTGTACATTGGACATCCCGGATGGAAGAAGGTCGGCGGTCGAATTGGGTATTCCCTTGTGACTGGCATAATGGTCGCTTTGGTATGTGCCACCGGATTGGTAGCTACCTTATTAGAAATATTTCCCATGCAGGCCTTGGTGCCTATACTCCTGTACATCGGTCTAGTAATCGGTGCTCAAGCATTCGACGCTTCACCTATGCGATATTCGCCCGCAGTAGTTCTCGCAATGATTCCTTCGCTAGCAGAGTGGGCGACAGGTCTAGTTGAAAACGCGTTAAATGCAGCCGGTAAAACTGTCGAGGAGGTAGGAATTCCTGCGCTGGTAGATGCTGGTGTAATTTACGATGGTATGAAGCTTCTAGGCCAGGGAGCTGTACTAGTCGGCGTTCTGTTAGGGGCGATTACCTGCTTTGTAATAGATCGGCGCTTTTACGCCGCATCGGCAGTTGCGTTAGTTGCTGCTGCTTTGAGTTTCATTGGTTTAATCAACGCTTATTCCGTTGGTGTCAATGCTGCACCAAGTGTAACCATTGGCTATATTCTACTCGCGGGAATTCTAGCTAGCTTTGGCTTCGCTTTTCGAAAG
Source organism: Varibaculum sp. C0165D1 (assembly GCF_056590355.1). NCBI lineage: Bacteria > Bacillati > Actinomycetota > Actinomycetes > Actinomycetales > Actinomycetaceae > Varibaculum > Varibaculum sp. C0165D1. Next base: position 96,177 of record NZ_JBWPVY010000004.1, read on the forward strand.
GACAAAAATACCAGTCTTCCTGATGAACTGCTGTTCGTGAATGGAACACTGATGAGAGGTTTGGACCTCCATGGAAACCTCGCTGGTGCAGAATTCCAAGGAGAGATAAAAACGGCTCCTAAATACCGGCTTCACTCAATAGACGATATTCACCCAGGAATGTTCGAGGTGAAAGACGATGGGGTAGCGATTAGCGGGGAACTCTACCAGTTATCTCCGGAGATACTTCTACACGTTATAGAGGGTGAGCCTGACGGATTGTATCGAGGCGCCATAACTCTCGAGGACGGTCGGGTAGTCCCGGGAATTCTATATCGAGAAGAAATGGCCCGAAAACATCTAGACATTTCTCGATACGGGGGCTGGCGTAAATATCTGGAGCACATTACTGAACCAGCAGATTCCTCACAAGCCGAATAGTTTATCTACCGTTCCGGCTTAAACTAAAATACATAGATGTCTGGAGGGCTTGGTAATAAGTTTACCAAGCCCTCCAGACATTGCTCCTTAACCCGGCGATGGTAGTTCTGTTGCAGAACTGAAAACCTTGAGTGAATTGACTTCAACCTTTTAGGGTTTTTCTCTTTGTCTTTTAGAGTAGGACTATTTTCTGTCTGGCAGGTTCAGTGCGCTTAGCTTCATTGCTCCCAATCGCTAGCTAGTTTCGCGGGGGATAAACTAAGCGTGCATATGTCGTTCTCGAGCTGGGCTTGTTCGTTAATGGTGGACGTGGTGAAACGACCGATATTCTCCAGAGCTAGGAGACAAAGGACGCTCGTGCAGGTTACGTAATAAAGAACTGGTCTAGGTCGCGAGTCCTAATCATCCACGAAGGCACAGGTGTGGGTGCCGGAGGCGGTGAGCTTGCCGTCCTCGGAAAAAATCCGCAAGAAATAGGTAGCGAGGGTGCGCCCGCTTTGCGCTAAAGTCGCCAGGCAATACACCCGTCCCGCGACCGCCGGACGATGGTGAGTAACAAAGATATTTGACCCCACTGCGTGTTTGCCTTCCGGAGCCGCATAGTTAGCAGCTAGGGAGCCGGTAGTTTCCCCCAGCACCGCGTTCGCTCCGCCATGGAGTACCCCTAAAGTTTGCCGGTTGCCCTCTACCGGCATCGAACAAATCATCTTATCCGCGTTCAAGTGGTGAAACCTTATTCCCATCGCCTCAATCAGTTGGGCGTGCGTAGAGGGACATTTGTCCGAAACATCCGGCAAGCTCGCGAGAAACTGCGAAACCTTCTCCGGGTCGCTCAGATCCGGCAGCGCAATCGGGTCATCAACTTCGTCTCGGTAAACCAATTTCTTCGTCATGTCCCCTAGTTTAAGGCCTGCCAGTTACCAGCTCCGGGAAGAGGAAAATCGCCTCAACTTTTAACAACCGGGCCTAGAGGAATAAAGTTAAGTTCTGACCGTAATACTCAAACAGACCCGCGCCCGGGAAAGGGCAGAGTCTCCTAGCTGATAGGGACGAAATGTCTAGTAACGATCAGAATCTTCAATCTGTATCCCCCCAGCAACCCCAGAAAAAATCTCTCCTGGGTTTCTGGAAACTTCATGGTGATGGCCGTTCCATCGGCCCCGGGGAAGTAGTAATGCCCCGTGAGAGGCTCTCCTGGCCGCGCACCGCAGGCATTGGCGCCCAACACGTAGTCGCCATGTTCGGTGCCACCTTCCTAGTGCCCTTGCTGACTGGCTTTCCTCCCAACACCACCCTGTTCTTCACCGCGATTGGAACCTTGCTCTTTGCATTGGTAACTGCGGGTAAACTGCCCTCCTATTTGGGTTCCTCCTTCGCTTTGATTGCCCCCATCACCGCGGTATCTTCCCAGTACGGGCAGTCAGCGGCGCTCGGCGGGGTCATCAGCGTCGGGGTTACTTTGGCGCTGATCGGGGTAATTGTTCATTTCGCGGGCATCGTGTGGATTGACCGCATCATGCCGCCTACCGTGACCGGTTGTATCGTGGCTCTGATTGGTTTTAACCTGGCGCCAGCCGCCTGGAACTGGTTTAAAGAGGGCGCGGTCACCGCGGTCATTACTGTTACCGCCATCGTGCTGATCACCGTCCTGTTCAAAGGAATCATCGGCCGCCTGTCCATTCTGATTGGTGTGGGCGTGGGCTACATAGCAGCGGTAATCCAACACGAAGTTGACTTCAAAGCCATCGGCAAGGCCGCCTGGATTGGACTCCCCGAATTCCATACCCCCTCCTTTGAGCCTTCCACCTTGGGACTCTTCATCCCGGTAGTCCTGGTTTTGATTGCCGAAAACGTCGGTCACGTTAAATCCGTATCCGCGATGACCGGAGAAAACCTTGACCACCTGACCGGGCGCGCCCTGTTTGCAGACGGGATTTCTACCGTATTCGCCGGTTGCGGCGGCGGTAGCGCCACCACCACCTATGCGGAAAATATTGGGGTAATGGCCGCTACCCGCGTCTACTCCACCGCCGCCTATATCGTGGCTGCGTTCGTAGCGCTGGCACTATCAATGTTCCCCAAGTTTGGGGCGGCCATCGCCACCATTCCTCCCGGGGTGCTCGGAGGCGCGGCTACCGTCCTCTACGGCATGATCGGAATGTTGGGCGTGCGTATCTGGGTACAAAACAAAGTTGATTTCGCGGACCCGGTGAATCTAAATACCGCCGCAGTCGCCATGATTATTGCCATCGCCGACTACACCTGGCAGATCGGCTCCCTGACCTTCAACGGTATTGCTTTGGGTTCGGCTGCGGCAATCGTGGTCTACCACGTGATGCGGGGGATTTCGAAGGCACGCGGTACCTTCCTCGAGCAGGCTTCCCCGGCCTCGGCCCCGGCAGGTACGGATCTAGAGTCCCGCTCCTATGAAAAACGGGTAGCATCCCAGGCAACGAATCTAGATTAGAAAGCTGCTAAGGATTCCCTCGGTAATCAAGAGGTCTAGGCTCTAAGCGATCCGCACCAGCTTGCAGTCGTCGATCTCCTCGAGATCATTTTGGGCTTCTTCCTGGAATTTTTCGGGGCTAACCATATCGGAGTAACGAGAACCAATAGTCACGGTCACGTCAGAAGTAGGACGAGGATCGAGAATGATCTCCGCGTCCTCGAAGGCGCGCGCCAAAGTATAGGCCACGTTAACCCCGGTGGGGCCAGTAACGATTCGGATATTGCCCTCATAGGAACCAGAACTGATATTTCCGGTATCTTTAACCGGAACTCCCCGGTCTTTGAGTCCTTTGGCTACTTTTCCGGCTAGGCCTGAAACGTCAGTGCCATTGACCACGTGGATTTCCATTTTGTCCAAGGGAACTGCTTTTTCCGAGGTTGGGCAAGGAACGTCTCCTGCCTGTGCGTATTGGGGTGCCTGTTTGAAATCATTGAAGAAGGGGAAGGGTAAAATCCCGAACCCAATCAAGATAGACAGCACCATCAGTCCGGCCATCACCGAACCGATAACGGTGAAAACCATGGTTTCGCGTTGCTGACGGCGTCGCACATAGCGCTGATAGGGCGTAAGATCTGCGAGCGGGTCAACTTTTTCAGGATTTGCTGCCAGATCTGGCTGTTTTGCGTCTTGACCACTGCTGGGGCTCACCTGGGTTTGATTCATGGTTGCTACTTTACCCCCTTATCGTGGGGACACTGCTGGCGGGTACGTTTTCGACGCGAAAACTAGTAAAGTAAAGCCAGAAAAACCACTGAGCTAGAGGACTTTATGGCGAAGAAACTGTCACTTTCCCGTCCCGCGGGGACAGTAGCGATTGTCACCAGTGTGATCCTCACCTTGGCCTCAGTTCTTTTGGCGGCCGGTTTCATGATTCTGCTGGGATACACTTTGGCGCAAGCATTTTCGGGGGAAAACCTGTCGGGGGCTTTCGGGGGGTTAATCTTTTTTGCGATTGCGCTCGGAGGATGCGAAGCAACCCGGATTAGCGTCGAGCAGCACTCGGTATATAAAGAACAGTTGGCCTTGCAGTCGCGGCTGCTGCGAAACCTTTTTGCGCAAGGACCGGGGGTACTGGCACGGCGCAGCGCCGGATCTTTAATCGATATGATGACTTCCGGTACCGAAAAAATTCAGCGCTACCGCCAAGCTTTCCTGGGGTCTATGATCGGGGCGATGCTTAGCCCGCTACTGGTGCTGGCGGTGATGGCGTTTTTCGTCGATTTTTGGTGTGCGCTGGTACTGCTAGTTTTTGTACCGCTGGTTCCCGCAATTATTTTCGGGTTCTCAAAAGTAACCCGCAAGGTCTCTAGCAGGTCCCGCCGGCGACGGAACCAGCTCGCTGCCTCCTACCTGGACGCCCTCTCCGGTTTAGAAACCTTGAGCCTCTTGGGAGCCACCGACTCGCGGGGGAAACAGTTAGCTGAGGTAGGGGAGAAAAATCGGCTGTCAACCATGCGTTTATTGGCTGCCAACCAGCTAGTCTTGCTGGCTATTGACCTGGGATTTAATCTATTGCTCTTAACTTCCGGGTTTGCGCTCACCTTGTGGAAAGTGATCAATGGTTCCTGGGGCAGCGATATTAGGGTGATTGCCCCGGTAGTTACCATGCTGGGGTTAACCCTGCTTTTGTTAGAACCTATGAATAAAATCGGCGCCTTCTTCTATGTAGGGATGTCAGGGATGGCTAATCAGCGCCTGGTACGTGCCTTTTTAAGCGGAAAATCACCTTCCCACGGTAAGTCCCACGGTAAAGATGCATCCCCGGTAAAGCCGTCTGCCTCCGAGGAATCTTCCTCCCCTGGCAAGGTCTCTGCTCGCGGCGAAGCATCCGCCCCCGCCGCCTCCTTAGCTCCGCAAGAAGCTAAAAAAATATCCCCCGCTTCCGAAAATACGGATAGTAACTGCGAGGGCGGGCAGACCCCGACGCAAAGTTCCGATTCCTTACTGTCACTGCAGAAACTCAGCTTTGCCTATCCCGGCGGCAATCCCGTCCTCAAAAACCTAGATTTAGAGGTAAACCCTAGGGAATGGCTGGCCATTGGCGGTGCCTCAGGAGCGGGTAAATCAACCCTAATTGAGGTACTTAAAGGCAATCTCTTGCCTAGCCAAGGTAGCTACTACCTGCAAGGACGCTCCTTGGATGCTAAAAGTCGCAACTGGTTTAGAGACCAATCGGCGCTAGTGCAACAGCACACCTGGATTTTCACCGGTACTATCCGCTCGAATCTGATGATGGTGGCTCCGCGTGCGGGAGAAGACCGCCTGTGGGAATGCCTGGAAACAGTGCGCCTGGCCGCAGAAGTGCGCGCATTCCCGCAGGGACTAGATACCCCGGTAGGCGAGGATGGCTACTCCCTGTCCGGTGGGCAAGCCCAGCGGCTATCTTTAGCGCGGGCGTTACTGTCCGAACGAGAACTATTGCTCCTAGATGAGCCAACTTCGCAGATCGATTTAGAGTCCGAGGCGGCGATAATCCAAACGCTCGCCCAGGTGGCGAAAGAAAAAACTATCGTAGTGCTTAGCCACCGCGCTAGCGCCCTGGCCCACGCGGACCGCGTCCTCTACCTCAAAGATGGGGCCTTAACGGAGGTAGAGCGGTGAAAAAATTAATTCAGCTGCTGAAGTATCTGCGGCCCGCCAAAGAGGATCCCGAAAAGTGCAGCCAGATGCAGGCAGCCGGGAACGACGCAGACCTGCCGGCGGTGGGAACCCGCCAACTGATTAATTGGTTATTACACCTGGCCCGTCCGGTGCTAAAACCCCTCTACATATCGGGGGCGGCGCGCCTACTGGACCAGACCCTCGGCATCGCCCTGATTGCTTTCGGGGTTTACCGTATCGGCGACGCAGTCATAGAAATCGCTGGTGGTGCCACCTTGAGCCCCTCTTATCTGTGGGTGAGCATCGGGGTGATGGTGGCGCTAGCATTCCTGAAGGCATTTTTCCGTTACTTAGAACAGTTCGCCGGACATTACGTGGCCTTTAAAGCCCTAGAAATTTTGCGTCAGGAAATGTTTGCGCGTCTAGCACCCCAAGCCCCGGCCTGTATGGTGGGGGCGAAAAGCGGGGATTTACTGGCGCGGATCACCGCAGATATTGACCGTATCGAAGTGTTTTTTGCCCACACCCTGGTTCCGGCGTTTAGTGCCCTTATTATCCCGCTAGGGGTTTCGATTCTTACCGGTTTTTTGGTGACTCCGCTAAGTGGCGCCCTGCTATTTTTCGTTTACCTGGTAACTTTGGCGTCTTTAGCCCTGCTGGGTGGGGGAGAAGGAAACCGGGCTGCCGATGCCTCTGCCAGCGCCAAAGGACAGGTTGCACAGTCGGTAACTGACTCGGTTAACGGGATTAGTGAGGTCACCGGTTACGGTTTGCAGCGCGCTCGCACTACGCAACTCGAACGCTATATGTCGATTGTGGGTGCCAATGCGCGTCCTTTGACCTCTTTACAAGCGCTGCGCCGCGCCCTGACCCAAAGCGGAATGTACCTGGCAGCGCTGGCAGTGATCTGGGTGGGAATGCCGGCAACTACCGATTTGACGGCGGTTCCCTCCGTCTTGGCCGCCGTATTTGCGGTACTGCGCTCCTGGGAAGTGTGCCACGGGGTAGAAGATTTCTCTACCCACCTGGCAAACTCTTTCGCTGCGGCCCGCCGGGTTTGGCAGGTTGCCAAGGCAGTTCCGGCAGTTTCCAGTGGAGAAAAGAAGCCGCCAGAGGCGCCTTTCCCAATAGCTTTCGAGGACGTGTCTTTTACCTACCCTCAAAGCGGGGAACGGGTTTCTTCCCAGGCGGCTCTCCAGAATATTTCCTTTACCATCCCTGCCGGTTCCTGGACCGCTATTTGCGGGGCCACCGGGAGCGGAAAATCTACCTTGGCCCGCTTGCTACTGCGCTACTGGGATGTAGATAGGGGACAGATTCTTTTGGGAGACCTCCCGCTATCGCAGCTTAATCCGGCAGCTATTCGCCGCGCCCTCCCCCTGGTTACCCAGCGGATTCATATTTTCTCGGCTTCGATTGCCGATAATTTGCGGCTCGGGAAACCTGATGCGAACGATGAACAGCTCTGGCAAGTGCTGAAAACCGTCGAACTCGACCAGACGATTTCCGATTTACCTGCAGGGTTAGCTACTCGAGTGGGGAGATATGGCGGGGCGCTTTCGGGGGGACAGCGGCAAAGGCTGTCTTTAGCGAGGGCGCTGCTATCTGATTCCCCGGTGTTGGTGTTGGACGAGTTTACTGCCCATTTGGAGCCAGCTTTAGCGGCGCGACTGCGCCGCCGGGTGCGCGAGCTTCGCCCGCAGGCCACCATTATCGAAATCACCCACACTTTGCGGCAGGTGGAGGAAGCCGATCAGGTGCTGGTGCTTTCCCAAGGAAGATTGGTACAGCAGGGAGATCCGGGGGATTTGCTAACGCAAGCTGGGGAACTGGCGAAGTTGGCGGCCCATGAACGCGAAGCCGAATTTATGCTCGGTGGGGAATATGAACGCCAGGAAACTGAGGGTTAGTTAGAGGACGAAAAGCTAGGAGAATTCCTAAAAACCGGCACGAGATCAAAAAATTTCCCCAGAAAAGCTCGAAAAGCTGTGAAAATGCGCACGTCCTCGCCCTCAATGTGGCATAACATCCGCTTTCAAACTAGCATTAATACTTGCGTTTGCCGTAGCCCGATGTGGTCTGGTCTGCTGATTCGCCTTTAAAATGCGCAGGGCGATCGAAGGAGCAACCAGCGCCCGGAAGGGGCCGGAAACCTAGAATACGCGCGAAGTTACGTCGTCCGAAAGGAATCCTTTTGGCTGCTGAAACCGCATCTGCCAATAAGCCCTCTCGCCTGTCGTTTGCAAAACTACAGGAAGTTATGGCCCCCCCGAATCTGCTGGACATTCAAAGGAAATCTTTTGAATGGCTCCTAGGCACCACCCAGTGGCGCGAAAATGCAGAAGAAAAAGCGAAAGCGAGCAATCGCACCGATCCGGTACTTTCTGGGTTAGAGGAAGTTTTCGAAGAAATTTCTCCCATCCAGGACTTTGCCGGCTCCATGTCGCTGTCATTTTCCGATCCCAAGTTTGAACCCCCGAAGTATTCCATCGAAGAATGCAAAGCCAAGGATTACACCTATGCGGCTCCTATCTTCGTTACCGCGGAATACATGAATGAAAACACTGGCGAGATTAAATCGCAGACCGTTTTCATGGGCGATTTCCCGCTGATGACTCCGCGGGCTACTTTCATTATTAACGGTACCGAGCGGGTAGTAGTCTCCCAGTTGGTCCGCTCTCCCGGTGTTTACTTCGAGAAAGCCGCCGATAAGACTTCTGACAAAGACATTTACGGCTGCAAATTCATTCCTTCGCGGGGAGCATGGCTAGAGCTCGAGATCGACAAACGCGAAAACGTGGGGATCCGTATTGACCGGCGTCGTAAACAGTCGGGCACGATTTTCCTGCGCGCCCTGGGCATGACCGCGGAAGAAATCCGCGAAGAGTTCCAGGACTACCCGATTATGCTTTCGACCCTGGAAAAGGATTCGGACAATATTCAGTCCACCGATGATGCCCGGGCCGATATTTACCGCAAGATCCGCCCCGGCGAGCCGGCAAGTGCGGAAGCGGGACGCAACTTGATTGAAGGCTTTTACTTCAACCCCAAACGCTATGACCTGGCCAAAGTTGGTCGCTACAAGGTCAACCGCAAACTGGGGCTCAGCAGCGATATTCACACTTCTACTTTGACACTGGACGATATTGTTGCCGGTTTCAAATATCTATTGGCGCTGCAAAAGGGCGACCAAACGGTTTCTGCTACCAACGAGGACGGCGAAATCGTCGACCTGCGGGTAGAAACTGACGATATCGACCACTTCGGCAACCGCCGGATTCGCGCGGTTGGGGAACTAATCCAGGCGCAGATTCGCACCGGACTTTCCCGCATGGAACGCGTGGTACGCGAACGCATGACCACCCAGGATGCTGAGGCAATCACTCCGCAGTCACTGATTAATATCCGTCCGGTAGTAGCCGCCATCAAAGAGTTCTTTGGTACTTCGCAGCTGTCCCAGTTCATGGACCAAAACAACCCGCTATCGGGGCTAACCCACAAGCGGCGTTTGTCGGCGCTAGGTCCGGGCGGTCTTTCTCGTGACCGTGCGGGCATGGAAGTTCGTGACGTGCACCCCTCCCACTATGGCCGGATGTGCCCGATTGAATCTCCGGAAGGCCCGAACATTGGTCTGATCGGCTCGCTGGCAACCTATGCCCGGTTGAACTCTTTCGGTTTCATTGAAACCCCCTATCGGGTGGTTAAAGACGGAAAAGTCACCGACGAGGTTCACTATCTAAGTGCTGATGAAGAGGCTGGCTACAACATTGCCCAGGCTTCGGCTCCGCTAAATGATGATGGTTCTTTCGCGGAAGAGCTGGTGCTGTGCCGGATTGCCGGGGAAGACCCGCAAGAAATGCGGCGCGAAGAAGTTGACTTCATGGACGTTTCGGCGCGGCAGATGACTTCGGTTGCCGCCGCCCTGATTCCGTTCCTGGAACACGATGACGCCAACCGCGCCCTCATGGGTGCAAACATGCAGCGCCAAGCGGTTCCGCTACTTACCACCGAGGCTCCGCTAGTGGGTACCGGCATGGAGCGTCGTACCGCTATGGATGCTGGGGAAGCAATCGTCAGCGAACATGCCGGAGTAGTCGTAGAGGCCGATGCGGCGCACGTCCAGATCATGTGCGATGACGGCTCCTACTTCACCTATAAGCTGGACAAGTTCCACCGTTCCAACCCCGGTAACTGCTATAACCAGCATGTACGGGTGGCCGCCGGTGACCGGGTAGAAGTCGGGGATCTAATCGCCGATGGCCCGGCAACCGATCATGGTGAACTGGCTTTGGGTAAGAACCTGCTGGTTGCCTATATGTCTTGGGAAGGCCTCAACTACGAGGACGCGATCATTCTTTCTCGCCGGGTAGTTCAAGACGACGTGCTCACTTCTATCCATATTGAAGAACACGAAATCGATGCCCGCGAAACCAAGCTGGGTCTAGAAGAAATCACCCGCGATATTCCGAATATTTCCGAGGATGCCCTCGCGGACCTTGACGAACGTGGCATTATCCGCATCGGCGCCGAGGTGCAGGCTGGCGATATCTTGGTCGGGAAAGTAACCCCCAAGGGTGAAACCGAGTTGACCAGTGAAGAGCGCCTGCTACGCGCCATCTTCGGGGAGAAAGCCCGCGAGGTGCGTGACACTTCGCTGCGCGTTCCTCACGGTGAATCCGGGATTGTGATCGGAGTTCGCGAGTTTAACGACGAAGACGACGAACTACCTCCCGGGGTAAAACATATGGTGCGCGTATACGTAGCGCAGCGCCGTAAGATCACCATTGGCGATAAAATGGCTGGTCGTCACGGTAACAAAGGTGTGGTTTCCAAGATTTTACCGATCGAGGATATGCCTTTCTTAGAGGACGGCACTCCGGTTGACATTATTTTGAACCCCATGGGTGTACCTGGTCGTATGAACATCGGACAGGTCCTGGAGTTCCATTTGGGCTGGATTGCTCACCAGGGTTGGGATACTTCCCTGCTGGCAGAAGAAGGCGCCAAGTGGATTGAGAAACTCCCCAAGGAAGGTTTGCAGGCACCCGCAGGTCAAAAGGTGGCCACTCCGGTATTTGACGGTGTGGAAGAGGACGTTTTGACCGGACTACTCGGTTGCACCCGCCCGAACGCGGACGGGGATCGCCTCATCAATGCTGACGGTAAAGCCCAGCTATTTGATGGGCGCAGCGGGGAACCGTTCCCCTACCCGATTTCGGTGGGCTACAAGTACATGTTGAAGCTACACCACCTGGTAGATGACAAGATTCACGCTCGCTCTACCGGACCGTACTCGATGATTACGCAGCAGCCCTTGGGTGGTAAAGCCCAGTTCGGCGGGCAGCGTTTCGGTGAGATGGAAGTGTGGGCGATGGAAGCCTATGGTGCGGCCTATTCGCTGCAGGAACTGCTCACCGTGAAATCGGATGATATTACCGGCCGCGTGAAGGTCTATGAGGCGATTGTTAAAGGCGAGGATATTCCTCAGCCTGGCATTCCGGAATCTTTCCGCGTCCTCATACAAGAAATGCGCTCCCTCTGCCTGAATGTGGAGGCCTTAGACGCCGAAGACAATGTGGTGTCTCTGGCTGAAGACGATGAGGGTGCTGAGCGCGCCAGCGAAGAATTGGGGATCAATATTGGCTCGCGGCCAAACCCCAATGTTTCTTTGGAAGAAATCTAGGCAGCAGGGAAGAGAAGGTAAGAGTCGATTATGGATGCAAATAAATTCGATCAACTACATATCGGCATGGCGACCGCCGAGGGCGTGGCTGAATGGTCATTCGGGGAAGTCAAGAAGCCGGAAACTATTAACTACCGCACCCTGAAGCCCGAGAAGGACGGCCTTTTCTGTGAGCGGATTTTCGGTCCCACCCGGGACTGGGAATGTGCCTGCGGTAAATATAAGCGGGTGCGCTATAAGGGCATCGTTTGTGAACGCTGCGGGGTGGAGGTAACTCGCTCCAAGGTGCGCCGCGAACGTATGGGTCATATTGAACTGGCCGCCCCGGTTACCCATATTTGGTATTTCAAGGGCGTTCCTTCCCGCTTGGGTTACCTGCTGGATCTGGCGCCTAAAGACCTGGAAAAAGTCATCTATTTCGCGGCCTATATGATTACCGAGGTCGACGAGGATGCCCGTCACCAGGATCTGCCGAATCTAGAAAACGAGCTTAGCCTGGAAAAACAGCGTTTAACGGAACGCTTTGAGGCCCAGATTGCGGCCCGCCAGGAAAAGCTGGAGAAAGATCTGGCGGCGTTAGAGGCCAAGGACGCCAAGAACGCCGAAAAGGAAAAGGTTCGTAAAGCCGCCGATAAAGAGGTATCTCAGATGCGGCGGAAGATGGATCGCGAGCTGAATCGCCGCGACGAGGTCTTTACCCGCTTTAAAGAACTGCAGGTTGGAGACCTGGAGGGCGACGAGCGGCTCTACCGCGACTTGGAGATGCGTTACGGCATTTACTTCAAGGGCGATAAGGGCGCGCAAGCAGTGCAAACGCGGCTGCGGGACTTCGATCTGAAGGCCGAAGCCGAAAAACTGAAAGAGGAAGTGGAAACCGGTACCGGTCAGCGTAAGACTCGTGCCCTCAAACGGCTGAAAGTGGTTTCTGCCTTCTTGCAGACCGGAAACAAGCCGGATTCGATGGTGCTAGATCGCATCCCGGTGATTCCGCCGGATCTGCGCCCCATGGTGCAGCTGGACGGTGGCCGCTTCGCGACCTCTGACCTGAACGATCTTTACCGCCGGGTTATTAACCGCAATAACCGCCTAAAGCGACTGCTGGATTTGGGTGCTCCCCAGATCATCGTGAATAACGAAAAGCGGATGCTGCAAGAGTCGGTGGACGCCCTATTCGACAATGGTCGCCGCGGGCGTCCGGTGACCGGTCCGGGTAACCGTCCCCTGAAGTCGCTGTCCGATATGCTCAAAGGCAAGCAGGGACGTTTCCGCCAGAACCTGCTAGGTAAACGGGTTGACTATTCCGGTCGGTCTGTAATCGTGGTAGGCCCGCAGCTGCGGCTACACCAGTGCGGTCTGCCCAAGCAGATGGCTCTGGAACTGTTCAAGCCGTTCGTAATGAAACGGTTGGTGGAACGCCAGGAAGCCCAAAATGTTAAGGCCGCCAAGCGGATGGTGGAACGCCAGCGCCCGCAGGTGTGGGACGTGCTCGATGAGGTCATCACCGAACATCCGGTGCTGCTAAACCGCGCACCTACTTTGCACCGTCTAGGTATTCAGGCTTTCGAGCCGATCTTGATTGAGGGTAAAGCGATTCAGTTGCACCCGCTAGCTTGTGGGGCGTTCAACGCGGACTTTGACGGTGACCAGATGGCAGTGCACCTGCCGCTGGGGGCAGAAGCTCAGGCGGAGGCGCGGATTTTGATGTTGTCCTCCAACAACATTTTGAAGCCTGCCGATGGCCGTCCGGTAACTATGCCCTCCCAGGACATGGTAATCGGCATTTACCACTTGACCTCGGATCCTGATCCTTCCCTTCCGGTTCTGACCGGTAAGGACGGAAACCCGATCACCCCGAAGTTCTCTTCGCTAGGTGAAGCCATTATGGCTTTCGATCAAGATCGCCTGGATATTAACGCTACTGCTTTGATTCGTTTCGAGCCCGGTACGGTGCCGCCCAAGGATTGGCAGGCTCCGGAAGGCTACGAAGAGGGCGATCCGGTAGAGTTTGAAACTTCGATTGGGCGTTGCTTCTTCAATGAGGCGTTGCCGGTTTCCTACCCGTTCGTCAACGAGCAGATTGACAAGAAGGGGCTTTCTCGGATTGTCAATACTTTGGCAGAGCGCTACGACAAGGGTAATGTGGCGGCCTCTTTGGATGCTTTGAAAGAGACCGGTTTCCACTGGGCAACTTGGTCCGGAACCACTATCGGCTTCGCTGACGTAGTGGAACCGCCGGCGAAGGCGAAGATTCTCGCCGAGTACGACGAAAAAGCTGCCCAGGTGCAAGAGGATGCGGATCTCGGTTTGATTACCGGCCAGGATCGTTACAACGAACTGGTGGATTTGTGGACCGAATGTACTGCCAAAGTTGCCCAGGCGATGCGGGAGAACTTCCCGGCTCGCAACCAGGTGAACCGGATGGTTTCTTCTGGTGCTCGTGGTAACTGGGATCAGATCCGGCAGATTTCCGGTATGCGTGGTTTGGTGGCTGACCCGAAGCAGAAGCTGATTGAGCAGCCAATTAAGTCGAATTACCGTTCTGGTTTGTCGGTGCTGGAATACTTCATCGCTACTCACGGTGCGCGTAAAGGTTTGGCTGATACCGCGTTGCGTACTGCGGACTCGGGTTATTTGACCCGCCGCCTGGTGGATGTGTCTCAGGACGTTATCGTGCGAGAACAGGATTGTGGTACTCGCCGCGGCCTAGTAATGCCTATTGGTGGCGTTACCGAAGATGGTCACGTTTACAAGCTGGATATCGTAGAGACCACCGCTTATGGGCGTACCTTGTCTAAGGACGTTACCGATAAGGACGGGAACCTGGTATTTGCCAAGGGTACCGATGTGGGCGACGCCGAGATTGATGTGTTGATCGAGGCGGGGGTCACCGAGATTCCGGTGCGTTCCGTTTTGACCTGTGAATCTGAGGCTGGTACTTGTGCGTCTTGTTATGGACGCTCGCTGGCGACCGGAAAACGGGTCGATATTGGTGAGGCTGTCGGGATTATCGCTGCCCAGTCGATTGGGGAGCCTGGTACTCAGCTCACGATGCGTACCTTCCACACCGGTGGTGCTGCTGGTGCGGCTGATATTACCCAGGGTTTGCCGCGCGTGCAGGAGCTTTTCGAGGCTCGTACCCCGAAGGGTGAAGCTCTGATTACGGAGGCCGCGGGGCGCGTCAAGGTGGTTGATGAACCGGGTGAGCCGCGACATCTGGTCGTGGTGCGCGATGATGGTCAAGATGATCTGATTATCGACGCTCCTCGCCGCATGAAACTGATTGTGTCTGATGGCGACCATGTTGAGGTTGGCGAGCAGCTGACTGAGGGTCGCCTAGATCCGAAGAAGGTGCTGCGCATTTTGGGTGTGAATTCTACCCAACGGCAGCTAGTGACCGAGGTGCAAGAGGTTTACCGTTCGCAGGGCGTGGATATTCACTCCAAGCACATTGAAGTGATTGTGCGTCAGATGCTGCGACGGGTAACCGTGCTCAAGTCTGGTGACACGGAACTGTTGCCGGGTACTTTGGTGGATTCGATTCGATTCCGCTCGATTAACCGTAAGGTTGTTTCCGAGGGCGGGGAGCCGGCTGCGGCTCGTCCGGAACTGATGGGGATTACCAAGGCTTCGCTAGCTACCGATTCTTGGTTGTCAGCGGCTTCCTTCCAGGAGACTACTAAGGTGCTAACCGATGCGGCCATGGCTGCAAAGAAGGACCCGTTGGTAGGCCTGAAGGAGAACGTGATCATCGGTAAGTTGATTCCGGCGGGTACCGGACTGTCAATGTTCCGTGATGCCAGCGTGGAGCCTACCGAGGAAGCGATGGCCAAGATGGGTTGGTCTGCTAATGACTTCAAGATTCCCGATAGTGATGACGACTTTTTGGCCGGCATTAGTTTTGAGGACTCTTTCGGTCTGAATCTCTAATCTAAATAGTTCAGTTCCCATGGGGGGCTTGTCTAGCTAGAAAAGCTAGACAAGCCCCCCATGATTTTTACCTGCGGGTTTAAGGGTCGGCATGCACTAACTGTCAGTTATGACGAAGCTCTCAATAAAAATTAGATTATCACCTTGCTTTAATCTTACCGCTTGGTAGAATTTCACCATGAATATGAGTCGGAAAAAGAATATATTGTTGGCCACCTTAACTATGGTGGGCTTGGCTCTGGGGGGACTGTTTGCGGTCTCTGGTAGCCAAAATGTGCAGGCAGCAGACCGCACCCCCACGGTGCGCGAATGCCGGGTAATGCATAACCAGGTAGCTAAGGGACAGCCGATCACCAATGTGGATACCTTTTTGATTGGTGCCACCAGTGCTGACTCCTATACTTTGTCGCTGTACCTGGGCAACACCAAATTCCGCCCGGCAATTGAGGCCGCCACCAAGATGTGGACCGAACGCAGCGGCGGGAAGATTAAGTTCAAATTCGTGGATTCGATGGATAATCGTCCGGTACGGGTAATCGATTCCCCCTATGCCGAGGGTAAGGCATTAGGCACCGCCTATGCTGCGCAAAGACTCATGTACCTGCGTCTAGATCGCAGCGGTTGGCTCACCCAAGTTTCAACTGTCACCCACGAGCTGGGACACCTTTTGGGTGTCGACCATACCTGTAGGGGTGATTTGATGGCGTCTGGTATGGATGGGGTTAAAGATTTCAACAACCCGATTCAAGATGCCGATGTGGCTTTGGCGTTGCAGGCCTTGGAGAAGCATTTAGGTTACCCGGCTGGATCCGAACCGGCTCAGCCCAGCGTAGATCCGACCACTGAGGCTCCCCAGCCGACCTCGGATCCGCAACCCAGTGAAACCGCTCAGCCTAGCGTAGATCCTACTACCGCAGCTCCCGAGCCCGGTCAGGAGGAAAAGCCCACCACTAAACCTACGACTGAACCGGCTGAACCTGCGGTTCCTAGCGAAACCGCGCAGCCTAGCCCGGATCCGACTACTGCGGCTCCTCAGCCCAGCGTAGATCCGACTACTGCGGCTCCTCAGCCGACCTCGGATCCGCAGCCCAGCGTAGAGCCTACTACCGCTACCCCGGAACCTACCTTTACTGAGGCACCGACTCCGGATGATCCGCCTACTGCGGTACCGGAGCCGACTACGCAGCCGGATAACCAAGCTGATAATTCCAATAGCTTTGTGGTTAAGGTACGGGTGTTCTTTGTGCGCGTGTTCTCTTGGATCGGCGGATTATTCCGCTCGATCTTCTCCTAAATCTCTATAACTAAGTTGAGCCCGCTGGATTCCAGCGGGCTCAACTTATAGCAGTTATCTAGCGGCTATACTTTCTGTCGGCTTCCTGGGCGCCGAGCTCGGCTTCAATCTCGTGAGAGCCGTCCTTGCGCAGCACCGTGAGTTTTACTTTGTCTCCCGGGTTATACCAGCGGACATATCCCGTCAACGCTACCCCGGAGCCCACCTGATGATCATCAATTTTGGTAATTAAATCGCCCTCTTTTAGGCCGGCCCGATCCGCGCCCGATCCGCGAACTACTGTGGACACCCGGGCCCCCATCCGGGACTCGCCCCCGATCTGGGCAA
This sequence comes from Varibaculum sp. C0165D1, assembly GCF_056590355.1. NCBI lineage: Bacteria > Bacillati > Actinomycetota > Actinomycetes > Actinomycetales > Actinomycetaceae > Varibaculum > Varibaculum sp. C0165D1. Next base: position 112,938 of record NZ_JBWPVY010000004.1, read on the forward strand.
CTGCCGTGTCAATGGTGACTCCCAGCATCGCATGAGTGACTTTCCCGGAGGTGATGATTTGATCAGCTACGTTACGCACTAGATTCACTGGAATAGCGAAACCGATTCCAATCGACCCGGCTTGGCCCCCATTTCCAGATCCCAGGGAAGCAATCGAGGAAGTAATGCCAATAACCTTCCCCGAGGCGTCGAAGAGGGGGCCACCAGAATTACCGGGGTTGATTGCGGCATCAACTTGGATAGCGTTAGTAACTACCTGCTGACCAGCACCGGAACGCTCGTTTAGACCGGGAATTTGCACTCCCGAACCTTCTTCCGATTGCGTAACCACTACGGGGCGATCTAGGGCAGAAATAATCCCGGTGGTGACCGTGTTTTCCAGCCCCAAAGGCGAACCAATGGCCGCTACCGGCTGAGCTACCCGCAAACCGGTAGAGGATCCTAACGCTGCCATCTGCAGATCCTTGGGAGGATTCACGAACTCTAATACCGCCAGGTCAGTAGAAGTATCGGATCCTAAAACCTTGGCGTCATATATTTTTCCGTTAAATAGCTCTATCTGGACCTTTGCCCGGCCTGAAATAGCAGAAGCTATTACGTGATAGTTGGTAATTACGTGTCCGGCCTCATCAAAGATCACCCCGGAACCGGTCTCTCCAGAATTGCCGGAAGCCACTTGGATGGCTACCACCGAGGGCTGCACCGCTTTGGCTACTGCCTCCCAGTTAGTGTTCTTGGCACTGGCTTGAACTACCGGAGCCTCGGTCGCCACTTTCACTGGAGATTTACCCAGTGAGGTAGTGCGGGACCCAAATTCGGAAGGCAAAAGCCATACACACAGGGCAGCAGTCACCGCGATCGCAATAGTTGCCAGCCATCCAGGGCCGCGTTTAGTTTTTTCTTTACGTTTGGTGGGCATGGGGGAGGGTTCCCAGGCGGGGTGCTCTGCGGATAAAAATGCTCCCTGCGGGGAGGCGGGGTAGGGAGTATCGCCATAAGGATTCGCCTCGAAGGCAGCGCTAGTTCCGCTCCCGGACTCGAAAGAGCTATTTGGTGCGAACTGGGGCGGAAAATCAGCGGTATTTCCTGCCTGTTCGGGGCTAAAGTCGTTGGAGAAGAAGTTTTCGTTTTGCGAGGAAGATGGCTCACCAACCCCGGAGTTATAAGGGGAGGAATATTCCGTTGACTGGGCAGCGGCAGCGGAAAAACCGGTACCGGCCTGGGGACTGGCGTCACTAGGGGAGGAGGTAGCCGCGCCGCTAATCGGCGAGGTGCCCGGTTGAATACTGGTGATTCTACCGGTTAGTTCCGGTTGCCCGTCCTCGCCCGCGTCCGCGCGGTTATTAATATTGTCGTGGCTCCCATAGCTGCCTGCCGGAAAACTGTTATTACTGGGCTCGGGGATTTCTCCGGGCCAACCTGCGCTTTGCCAGTCGTCCATCTCCCAGTCGTCCAACGGGTTAGTACCGTCTTGGGGTCGGGTCGAATCATTGCTGTTGGTCATGAATCTCGATCTCCTCTTATCTGCTGTGTCCCCATATTGACACGATGAACTGTTGCGACTCTGGATGTTTTCTGGGTGTTTTCTGGATGCCTAACTGGTTCCTATGTTGAGCCGGTATGTTAACTGCAGCCTGCAGCTATCAGCAGCTACTGGTTTTAACGCGGGCGCCGCTTTTTGCGATTCTGCTGGTTGGGGCGGTTCTTTTTCGGTTTCTTTTTCTCTTCCTCCATCGGTTCCTGCCCTTTTCGATTCCAGCGGGGATTCTCTAAATGCCTATCCTGCATCTGCTCGCGATACCAGGTGGGAGCCAAACGGGTACCCCGGGAGGGCGAAAATCCCAGCTGGCGATAGTAGGCGCGCAGCCAAGCCGGACGCACGCCCTCCGGATAGTAGAGGTTAGTCAACCCCCAAATAATTCCCACCAATCCGATAAGTGCGCCGACTAAAGAAACAGTGAGTAGCAGGTAATTCCAGGGGCGCGGGCTGGCGCTCGCCGGCAGACTCGCTCCGATCATCAAGAAAAACAGCCCCAGTGCCGGTAGGAACACCAACATCCAGCGCTCATCCATAATCAGGATGCCAGAGCGAGAAACATCCTTCTTTTGTTTCGGGATCCAAAAACGGGCTCTTGCGCTGCCGAGACGAACCCAGACGGAACCGGCTAAGAGCAACACGCCCATAAGTAAGGCAATAATGTGATTCATGAAACTAGCCTAACCCGTTTGGAGGCTTTGCAAAGATCCCGGCCAAAAGCGCCCGCGAGATTTATTCCTAATCTGCGCGAATGTAAAAACCGCCAGCGGGCTTCCCCGAGGTATTAGAGATACTGGCGAGCCAGTTGCACCGTGTGGGGGCCGTAGGAACCGCCAAACAGATTGGCGTGTACTGCCAATATATGGAGCTGGTGCAAACCGATGCGTTCTTCCCACCCCGCAGCTAAGGGGGAAACCTGGTTATATCCCTGGTAGATTTCCTCTAGATAGGGCTGCCCGAAAACTCCCAGGGCCGCCAAATCGGTTTCCGCGTGTCCGCCTGCCGGAGCCGGATCTATCAGCACCCCCACCACTTTGGGAAGGGGCTGCTCCGAGGCAGCGCCCCGTCCTGCCAGAGCAGGAAAATGTTTTAAAGCTCCCGCGGGTGCCCACATTACGTTCCCGGTCCACAGATCACCGTGAATCCGCGCCGCCCGCGAGTTTACTAGCTCCGGTTCGGGAACATCGAAGATTCCATCGCGTAGGCGCTCAGCTAGCCGTTCTAAAACCGCGGCCCCCGCGCTGTCAATAGAGCCATTAGCGAGGGCAGGCGGCAGATTCGGCAAAATCCGGTGATCAGCGAAAAACTCGCCCCAGCTTTGCCCATCGTCCTCGTAGATTAAATCCATTCGGGAGCGTCCCATAAAGCCGGGACCGGAATAACCCAGAGGCGGCTGCCCGAACCAATCTGCTCCGCCCGCGTGAGTAATCGCCAAGGCTGCCCCGAAAGCCCTCGCTGCTTCGCTGGTGATAGCGGTAGAGGGAATCAGTTCGGTATCTAAAAATCCGGGTCCGGAAGCCGCGACTTTCACCACGTGCGCCCCGCCTTTATCCATCGGCTCAGCCAGCCACTTTAACCCCAGTTCTTCTAGTTCCAGAGCCTGGGGATGGCGATTATCAACCTTGTGGTAAACCTGCTCACTCATAGCCCTATTGTGCCAGCCAGGTACCGGTGTGGGCTAGCTCGCCAGATTTGGCGATAAATACGCCTGGCAGTCTAGGCTTAAAGCATGACTCCAGAAGAACTAAGTGCCCTTATCCGCCAGATTCTTGTCACCCTGGCAGCCGACACCGGTTTAGATCCGGATGCTATCCCGGAAACCGTGAAAGTTGAGCGTCCCCGTTCGCGCGATAATGGCGATTGGTCAACAAATGTGGCTATGCAGCTGGCAAAGAAAGCAGGTATGGCGCCGCGCGACCTTGCCGCCAAGATTACTGCCCAGCTTGACCAGGTAGCAGGCATTTCGAAAACTGAGGTGGCCGGGCCCGGGTTCGTAAATATCTGGCTGGGAGCCGCCGCTGCCGGGGCGCTAGTGTCAACGATTTTGCAGGCCGGGAAAGACTACGGGCACAGCGAAGTTTTGAGCGGGCAAAACATCAACGTGGAATATGTGTCTGCCAACCCTACTGGCCCCATCCATTTGGGGGGAGGACGCTGGGCGGCAGTAGGCGACACCCTCTCCCGGATTCTGGCGGCCAGCGGGGCAAAAGTTACTCGCGAATACTATTTCAATGACCACGGCGCCCAGATCACCCGGTTCGCCAAGTCGCTTTTGGCGCGGTGGCAAGGCAAAGAGGTGCCGGAGGATGGTTACGGCGGGCAGTACGTCCTCGATATTGCGAGTAAAGTAGCAGCGCGCGCCGCTAAAGAGGGCGTGCAGCTAGCGGAGCTGCCGGAAGCGCAGGCGGAAGAATATTTCCGGGAAGCCGGCACCACCTTGATGTTTGCCGAGATCAAAGAGTGTTTGCATGATTTCCGCGCCGATTTTGATGTTTTCTTCCACGAGGACGAGCTACACACTTCCGGGGCAGTTACTGACGCGATCGAAGAACTGCGTTCCCGCGGCGTCATCTATGAAAAAGATGGCGCTACCTGGCTGAAGTCCACTAAATATGGGGATGATAAAGACCGGGTGATATTGAAGTCGGATGGCGAACCCGCCTATTTCGCAGCCGATATTGCCTATTACCGGGACAAACAGTGCCGGGGAGCCACCCACGAAATCTTGATTCTGGGCGCTGACCACCACGGATATATTGACCGCATGTATGCCATGTGTGCAGCCTTTGGGGGCAAGCCGGGTCAAAGCCTAGAGATCATTATCGGGCAGATGGTGAATCTGAAAGAAAACGGCGTGGAAGTGAAAATGTCGAAACGCGCCGGCACGGTCATTACTCTAGATGACCTGGTAGATGCGGTAGGAGTCGATGCTGCCCGCTATTCGCTGGTGCGAGTCTCGATGGATTCCACTGTCGATATTGATCTAGATTTGCTGCGCTCCCACACCAATGAAAACCCGGTTTACTATGTGCAATACGCGCATGCCCGCACCTGTTCGGTGGGGCGCAATGCCGATGAAGCCGGAGTGAAAGCTGATGGTAAATACGATGCGTCCTCGCTCTCTAGCCAAGCAGATAAGGATCTGCTAGGGATTTTGGCGCAATACCCGGCAGAGTTGAAACTGGCTGCGGAAGAGCGCGAACCCCATCGGATCCCGCGCTACCTGGAAAAACTGGCGGCTGGTTACCACACTTGGTACAACCAGTGCCGGGTGATTCCCCGCTCCGGCGAGGAAATAACCGACGCGCACGTGGCGCGCCGGCACCTGAATGAGGCCGTGCGACAAGTGCTAGAAAATGGCTTGGATCTTTGCGGAGTGGTAGCTCCCGAGCGGATGTAATGGGAAGATAGGGGCATGGCAACCGTACCGACCACTAAGGCTGCGCGCGAGGAAGCGATCCGTGAAATCCTCAGTCAACAGGAAATCTCTAGCCAGTCACAGCTGCTTACCCACTTGGCTGAACGCGGAATCCCGACTACCCAAGCTACTTTGTCGCGGGATCTTTTAGCTTTACGAGCCACCAAAGTGCGTGCTACCAGCGGTAAAACTATCTATATGCTGCCGGAGCCCTATCCGGTGCGAGTGCGGCGGGGACAGGAAGATCCCGGTAATGAAAAGTTGGCGAAATGGTGCCAGGACCTGCTGGTATCTTCCGCAGTGGTGCATAACCAGGTAGTGCTGCGCACCCCGGCGGCAGGCGCCCAGTTGCTCGCAGGCGCGATCGATATGGCGTGGTTTGATACTGTGCTCGGCTGCATTGCCGGTGACGATACTATCTTGGTCATCTGCAAAACTGACGAAGATGCTAATGCCCTAAACGAGCTGTTCATGCAGTTCGTTACCGATTAGTTTGCGATGCAATGAGCGTGGGGTCTGGGTTTTATCCGAGTGGGTGCGGTGGGCATAAGAATTCGGAAAACGTCGCTACGTTTTCCGAATTCTTGGGCGGGAGGAAAAATCCAGACCCCGCGCGTTCCCACCGCGAGGCTAGTGTGTGAATCACATTAAATAAGCTGTCTCGGATTTGGAGGGCTTATTGGCTCTGTCTTAGACTGGGATAGTTGCTAAGGCAACGGCAAATGCGCTCGTGGCTCAACGGATAGAGCATCTGACTACGGATCAGAAGGTTGCAGGTTCGAATCCTGTCGAGCGCGCCAAACCCCGTCCTCGTTGCGACCCAGCGGTGACGGGGTTTTTCCAATTCCTAAAACATGTTTCCAACCCTATTTCGTGGTTAATACCCGCATCAATGCCGGGCATCCAGCGGACGAGTGAATCTAATGGACTCCGCCGAAGTTGGTTAGGGGCCAGACGATCAGCAGGGCTTTGCCGACGATTTGGTCTTCGGACACGGTGCCGATGGCTTTGGTGCGTGAATCTACCGAAATAGAGCGGTGATCGCCCAGTACGAAGTAGCGGTGTTCGGGCACTTGGTAAGGGAATTTGATATCGGTTTTACCGATTTTGCTACCTTTGACGTAGTTTTCGCGTAAGGGTTTCTTGTTGACCACAATGGTGCCGTCTTCACGCATATCAATCCAGTCACCCGGCTGCCCGATTACCCGTTTCAACAGCACTTTGTTGTTGTAATAAAAAGCGATGATATCGCCACTGTGGAAGCTGGAGTGGCGACTGGCAACCACCAAGTCCCCATCGTGCAGGGCGGGGGTCATGGATTCGCCCCGGATTTGCAGCACCGACATAAAGAAGGTGGCAACCAGGATCCCGATGGCACTCACTACGATGATCACTTCCGCTATCCGCACCAGCAGCCGAAAAACCGGGAGGACGCGTAGCTTTTCCCACTGGGCTTTAACGTTAGAAGCGGCCTTGGCTAATTTTTCGCCGTGGTCAGCGTGATTAGAAGTTGACTTAGCCTTTGGCTGCGGGGAGGCCTTATCTACCTGGGGAGGGCGACTGGCGGGGTCTAACTCCTTTTCCCCGATATCTTCCTGATCTTCCGGGTTTTGGCTCAAAGTAGAGCCGTCAGCATCTGAGTGGTCGTGGCGATTTTCCTTCAGGGTGCGGCGCGGCTCAAAATGCCGAGGCCTAGCTGGCTGTTCGGTTACTACCAGCGGCTTTCCGGGGTTCTCGCTGGGGATCTTGAGGTAAGAGGAAACCGTATCGCTGGTTTCGCCACGTTTGCGGCGTGCAGAACGTTTGGGCAGGCCAGAGGCGGGTTGAAAATCACCCATCTGCTACCTCCGCTTAGCTTGCTGCCTATTAGTGTACTTTAGCGCTTGTTTCTTTGATGCTACGGCATCTTTACTGCTGTCCGCTTCGGGCATCCCCTAAAACCAAAGAATTCTGTTTCACCGGGGCAGGAGTTTTTAGTTTACAACTCGCCATTTACTTTCGGGAGTTGATTCTTCTTCCGCGGGTAACCGCAAATTTTTGGAAGTCCGGCAAAATAGGACTGCGGTTCTAATGCAAAGAAAACATTAGATTGATACCATGTTCATGTTGCTTTAATTGAAGAGGGTTAATGCAACTGTGTCCCAGTTTGAGGTTTATTTTAGTGCGGCGTAGCACGGGAAGTGAGGAATAATGGGCACTCGTATTAGAAGCAATTCGCGCGTGGGGGGGGGTAATCGAGTTCTTGCCGGCATCTTCCTGCTATTGGGTTTGATTGCCGCATTTTCACTATCCTTTGCGCAACTAGCATCGGCATCCCCCTTGCAGCCTGCGGGCTCGAACAAGGATGTACCCCATAGTGATATACCGATGCCTCCCTGTTCTCCGCAGATTACTATTACCGCCCCCGAAGGTGACCATACTTACGGTGCTTATCAGCTCTTTGATGGTGATCTTTCTGGCGGCAAACTAACTAACATCAAATGGGGCGGTGGGATTGATCATGCTGCCCTATTAACAGAACTTTCAAGCAGCAATATCGCAAAGCTTAAGGTAGTTACCGCAAGTACCACAGCCCCGGAGCTGGCAAAACTGCTGGAATCATTGACAACAGATTCCGAGAAAATGGACTTTGCCAAAGCGGCAATGAAGCACATTACTGGTACTCCTAAACCCTTCGTTAAATCTGGCGATGCTCCCAATTTCGAGTACACCGCCAAGTTGGGAGATAATGACCACGGCTACTACCTGGTGAAAGATACCACTAACACACCTGCGGCTCTTACTGCGCCGATAGTGCAGGTTTTGGGTTGTTATGTATCTGTTGCGGCCAAGGGCTCGGTGCCTAGTTCCACTAAGGAAATCAAAGAAGATTCCACTAAAGCATGGGGCAAGACGGCTGACTTTGAGATTGGGGAGAGCGCACCCTTCAAACTGACCGGTACTATGCCCAGCAACCTTGCGGACTTCACTACCTATAAATATGGTTTTACGGACTTTATTTCTAAGGGCTTTACTTTGCCCGCCGGCTTTGCCGCTAAAGATGTCACAGTAACAGTCGGAGGAAAGAAACTTACTCCCGATACTGTAACTGCCACTCCGATTACTAACGATGACGAGGGCGCCGAATATAACGGTGGCCAAAAGATCGAAATCGTGTTCAACGATCTGAAAGCCGCCGCGAAAGCCGCTACCGTTGACCTAACCGCAGACTCGGTAGTGACGGTGGAATACTCCGCGACTGTGAATGAGAATGCCGTGATTGGTGGAGTCGGTAACCCCAACAAGTCCCTGGTGGTCTATGAGAAGGACGTTAATGGCGGAGTTCTCGGGAAAACCCCACCTCAAGAGGTTTGGGCTTTCACCTATCAACTAGATACCACCAAGGTTGATTCTGCCGATGCGAACACGAAGCTAGCAGACGCGGGATTCGTTCTGTACAACTCGGACAAGAGCAAGAGCGCCGAGATTGATGAGAATGGCAAGGTTGTTAAGTGGGTTGCCGGCGACGGTGGTACCGAAATCAAATCCGGCTCAGACGGCGTTTTCAATATCACCGGTCTGGATACCGACACCTACTACTTGAAAGAAGTTACGGCTCCCTCGGGCTATAACCTGCCCGAAGGAGACAATGCCTTCTTCAAGTTCGTTATCACGTCCACTGTGAGCGTGGATAGCGGTACTAATAAAGGCAAGATCACTGACCTGACCATCACCGTAGGAACAAACCCTGCTACCAAAGGCGATACCACCAAGGGTTCAGTCGCGATGACCATTACTAACACCTCCGGCTCTACTCTGCCGGGAACTGGTGGCATCGGTACGGTCATCTTTACGGTGGTTGGTTTGCTAGTGATGGCGGGAGCAGCCGGCGGATTCGTCTGGCGGCGCCGTAAGCAAAACAGCTAAATAAAAACCCGATCATGGAGGACACATGGTCGTGTGGTCAGAGGATCTTTCTCTGGCCACACGACCGGCACCACTCACACAAATCTGTATGGAGTGAATGCCCTGCACCCAGGCAGGGTTAGAGAGGGAAAATAAGTGCAACAGTTGCAGGTAAATCCAGAAGTGGCTCCCACCACTGATTTCCTGGAAAAAATGCGCCAAAAATCCCGGGCTCTCCTTCATGAACGGCAGCAAGCGCACCCGGACGGTGGCAGTCCCACCCCGGATGCCTCCGGATCCCCGGAGGGTGCTAAGCGGTCGCGAATCCCCGATATTGCCTTCGTAGTAGTATTCCTGGGCGGGATGTTGGTGTTCTTTTACCCGGCTATCAGCAACTACTGGAACACTCTGCTCCAAGGACGCGCGATCGCGGAATACACCCAAACCGTAAATAAGATGCGTCCCGCAGAAATCCAGGAAGCCTGGGATGAGGCCGAAGCCTATAACCGGGAACTGCTTTCTAACCAGGCGCGCTACCATCTCTCCCATTCGCAAATGCAGCGTTATCTTTCCTTATTAGATATCGGGAAAACCGGGATGATGGGGCATATCGAAATCGAGAAACTGGGGGTAGATTTACCCATCTACCACACCACCGAGGATGTGGTGCTGCAGATCGGCGCGGGGCATGTGCCCGGCAGTTCGTTACCGACCGGCGGGGCAGGCACCCACACGATTTTGTCTGGGCATCGGGGATTGCCCAGTGCCAAACTATTTACCAATCTTGACGAGCTAGAGGAGGGCGATCGTTTCGTGTTACACGTGCTAGATCGGGACCTGGCTTATCAAGTTGACCAAATCCGGGTAGTCGAACCTAAAGAGCTATCGAATCTACAGATTATTTCTGGTCAAGACTACGCGACTTTAGTAACCTGCACGCCCTATGCGATTAACACCCACCGCCTGCTGGTGCGCGGTCACCGGGTTCCCTATGGAGGGGACGCCGGCTATGTGCCTGCCGATGCGGTCGCGATGGATCCGGTGATGATTTCGCTAGCCATCTCGGTGCCGGTGTTAGGAATCATTTTGGCAATCACCGTAACTCATGTGCGGCGTCGCCGAAAGCAAGCGGGAGAAATGACGGAAGTACTATGAGCAAAGCATTAAAGTTCACCCGCTTATTAGGGATGTTTGCTGCTACCGTCTTGGCGGCACTGCTGGGAATCGGGATGCTCGCTCCTGCGTTAGCGCAAGCCGAACCCTCCGCTGATTCTTCGGAGGCAAGCGGTGAAACCAGCGCCTCCTCCGGTGCTATCTCCCTGGATTTAGTAAATCTGGAAAAGATTGATCAAAACGCAAAAGGTACGATCACTCTTGATTTTCACTATGAGGGCGCGCCTTTGGTAGGGGTGAAAGTCTCCGCCTATCGGATAGCGCAGGCTAAGCGTCATTTCCCTGCTCAGCCGGCCTATCAGCAGTATTTGCGGGCTTTAAAGTGGAATGATTTCCAAGATAAAAGCGGGGCGATTCCCGCTAAAAGGGGCAGCGCTAATGCTACCCAGTGGGCGGACTTAGCAGATAGTCTTGCTAACCATATCCATGCTGACCAGGTGAAACCGGATGCGGTGGCGTCCTCGGATAGCAACGGGAAAGCAACCTTTACTGACCTGAACGTAGGCGTGTACCTGTTACTGGCTGACCCCTTTACCAATGCGGGTGCCGGCGGGGAAACCTATATGTTTAGCCCCGCGATAGTTACCCTGCCGAATATGACAGACGGGAAACTGCAATACGCAGTAAACGCAGTCGCCAAGTTATTAAGAGTGGTTCCCAAGCCAGCGGAATACCAGGTGGTTAAACACTGGCAAGACGGCGGCAACCAAAAATCACGCCCGCGGGCAGTAAAAATTCAGATTCTGCGAGACGAAGAATTATTTAAAACCATCGAGCTGAACAGTGAAAATAACTGGTCCTATCGCTGGGAGGACAGTAAGGGACACCGTTGGGCGGTAGCTGAACAGCTCAGCAACACCCCCTATACCGTGCGTTATGAGCAGGTGGGCAAGGTGTTTACGGTTACCAATACTTTGGTTCCCGAAAATCCCCCCAAGCGTCCTCCGCTCACTAAAACCGGAGCGAATCTAAGTTATTTATGGTTAGCCCCCTTGCTGATGGTCTTAGGGGCAGCCGGAATCGTCTTGCGGCGCGGGCAGCTAGCGGCAGCCAGCGGCCGTGGCCTCACAGCGGATAGGGCGGTAAAAGCTAAGCAAAACCGCGCAGATGGGGAGGCGAAATAGTGTTTAAGCAACTCTATAGAGACCGCACTCGGTTACTCGCTATTCTGGCGGCGCTTTCTTTCTTCGTAACCACCCTGTTACTGGCGATTCCCTCCTACTCTTTGGGCATCAAAGAGGCCAATAATCTGGGCGCAGGTGAGGTTGCCCGGCCCATGGGGGCGCCCATTAACTGCACAGTAGACCCCGGTACGGCGACTACTGAAACCTTAAAAGCCGGCGATGGGCAAGTGGCGATAGTAAATACCCAGCCCGGAGAAGATAATCCCGAAACTGAAAAAACCGAGGCGATTAACTCCGATAACGTAAGTCAGCGTTGGACTGGGGAAGCCTTTAGTCAGATTATCGGGATTTCGAATAAGGCGGCCGCTACGGGCAATCTTTATCGGGTTTATTTCCGTTTCGATAATAAAACTGCCGCTGCCCCCGGCTATGTTTTAGGCGGAAAAGCAGACAATAAACTCGAGGTAGGCAACACCTATTATCAAGGGGAGGGAAATAAGAACCCCTACACCTTTAACCAGGTACAAGATAGTACCGGCAAGGATATTCCCGGCTACTATTACATTGAGGTTGCCGGTTCTAATATCGGGGATGCCTTCTCACTTCCGGTGAAAGCCAAGCATGATTCCCCGACTTCAGCCGGGGGAGATCTGAAAGTTTGGATTGAGGAACTTTCTCCCGAGGAGGCGACGGCTTTAGGTAAGAAAGGCCAAGAACCTACCTGTCGGGTACAGAAAACTACTTGGGATACTATCCGGCAAAATTATGAGGCTAAGAAAGAGCTGCTCAATAAAGACCCGGTTAATTGGTTGGGTAACCCGCGTCCGGATCCTGTGTGGGGATCGGCGACCGACCCCAGCATTGCCTATGATCAGGACAGCGGCAACTATTACATTAAGAACCTGCGTTACACCTTCCGTAATACCCCGGTAACTACTCCGGGCAAGCCCAGCGCTGAAATCGGTCAGGATCCGGCCACCGATTCCAGCTATGTGGATACTTTTACCCTGCCCGAAGGGGTAGAGTTTAACCCCGAATACCTAAACAAGGTGGGGAAAACTGGCACAATTCGGGAATGGTATACCAAGATCCCGGGGTGGACAATCAGACCGGGGGACACATATAGCAATGGCCTCTATACAACCGTAAATTTTGATAACAACGGTGAAAAAGTCCCGCTATTCGCCCTATCCGCCTCTGATATTTACCGCAGCTCACTTAGCTACGAGTTCGACACCGACAAGCGCACTCTAAAAATTACCTACGATTTGGCTGCCAATCAGAATAAACCTCGACTGGTTGGTCGAACTGTCGATATTCGGTTCGGTGACAATTTCTTGCTGGTCAAGAACCCGCAGCCAGATCAAACGTATAATCTGCACAATGAGTTTGCGGCAACTACCGAATACACCCACACGGGTCCCGCTAAATCTGAGGCAGCAGTTACTAATCCGGTAACCGTAAAAGGCCCGGTTCCTGAGTTAACTAAGACCCACGAAGGGAAAGGACAAAGCTTCTACCGGGGCGACCCCATTGACTTTACGATTACTGCCACTAACAAGGGAACTGGCCCCTGGAAGATTAATGAGGGGAAACCGGATGAGGGGATTATTGCGGATCACCTGCCGGAAGCCTATTACGTTGCGCCCGCGCAGATGGCCAAGATGTTTAGTGAGGACGGAGATGGGCTCACGATTAAGATCACCGGAGCCAAGATCTGTGATAACTACGTAGCCGCAAAACATACCACTACCAGTGGTAAAAAGGGTGACGGGCAGGCCTATCTGGATTGTGCTACCGCTAAGACTGCAGATTTGACCCTCACTAAACAAGCCAATGGCAAGATAGCGATCACCCAGTCCGGAACTACCACGGAAGTTGACAACGAGGCTACTGCGCTGCAGGCAGCCCTAAAAGATCTAATAGTAGTGCAGAGCACCCGCTATCAGGTGGCCTGGGAAGTTCCCAACCATTTGATTTACGGGGGTCAAAGCGTCAAACACGTAGTGCGAGCCACCGTTAAAGATGATTTCATGGCCGGGCCAGATTTCACCGCGGAACAAACCACCAACAAGGTGAATCTGAACGATGTAAATGTTCCCGACGAGGTAACTACGGTTAACTCTTTTAAAGTTAATAAAACCGCCTATGTGAAGAATAAAAAGGTAGAACAAAAGGGAACAGCGATTCCGATTGGAACCGTAGTTAAATATCAGCTCTCTCTGGAACGCAAAGGGGGGAAAGCTGAATATAACGCCCTGCCCTTCACCGATAAACTCTCAGGGGCGCAAGTGCTGCTAGTTCCGGTAACCGGGGAGAACGCTACTAACCCGACTCTGTTGGGACTGAAAAAATACAACTATAACGGACAAGATTATTACCTGCTAGATAAACCAGGTACCTATGAAAATGTCCATTTCAGCGCCACCGAAACCGTAGGTGAATCCTCCCAGAGTAAGGACTTTATTGCTGACCGGATCGTAGTGAAGAAACTTGATAATGGGGCGGGTATTAGCACCTCGACCTATTGGTTTATGGCCAGCCAAGATTTCGCTAACCCCTCTACGGTCAGCGTGGACTATCTGACCCTAACCGATCCGGAAAAAGCTGGATATACCAAGGTAATACCGGGGCAACCCGATGCCTTAAATATTGGCGGGGTAGAGCCGCCTGAATACACCATTACCGATAGAACGGAGATGAGTATCTCCAAGCTGGGGGCCGACAAGAAGATTGTCACCAAGCGGGGCGCAAGTTCTGGGGAGGACTCTCTGGTGAGCCAAAGCCCCCTGAAACCCGGGGAACAAGTTACCTATCGCCTGGGTCTGTCCGTATTCGGGGATCAGCCTTTTAAGCTAACTGGCAATCAGATATATGATGCCCTGCCGCCTAGCTTGCCCGGTAAACCCTGGACTAAAAAGGACTTGACCCTGGAGGTTCCAGCAGGGCAAACCGGGCTAAAAGTAAAAGCCGGTGATTTGAATAGCTGGACGATAACCAATGCTAATCCAGCAGGTGGCACTCCCAGTGACACCCAGCAATACCTTGTTTGGGATCAAAGCGTACAGCTGGAAGTATCCGGTTCGGTATATATGTATGTAACCTGGCAGCTACCTCAGGGAGCAGACTGGGATAGCTACCGGCAAAAATATCAACTAGACACCTTGTTTAACACTTGGCATGTACTTAATGACTCCTATGCGGTGAGCCACTACCTGGGCGGGAAAGCCGGAGCCACTTTGCAAAAAGGGGTAGCCGACACTGGGGTAGTCGGGAGAGAAAACTACAGGGTAGAAACCGAAACCAAGTATTCATGGGGTGGAACTGGTTCTGGTAGCAGAACAAGAGATTACACGGTCCTAAAACCAGATGAAACCAGCACGGGCCGGGTTACTTACAATAACTCTGCGCAAGATCCCTCTGCTAAGAACTACAAATATGTGCGCTACTACAACGTGTTGCATAACGATGGGGAATCCCGCCTGTACATTAATGACATTCAAGACGTCTTACCGAAAGGGTTCCACTTCATCGCCGGCATTGATGATCAATCAATTTTGAAAAATGGGAAAAGCCACAAGGACGAAGACGGAAACGACGTCTATACTAACTACAAATACAGCAAAACCGGTAAACCCGCGCCCGATGGTATCGGTTTTGAGCTAGACAGCCGGGAGGATACCTATTATGACCAGGTGTTTCGTGATGATTCACCTCGTACTAGCTACTTGCCTATACACAAAACCTGGAAATCCAGTGCCGAAAATACTCCGGTAGATTTCCCGGGAGAAAAACCTAAAGTTGCTTCCTTACGCGCGATTGTGGATTCTCAGAACCCGCGCCGCGTAACTTTCCGCCTCGATAACTCCCAGGCAGGTTCCAATTTGGGATATGACGCCGAGCGGGATAAATACTATTTGAACCCCGGGGAAACCGTAGGGTACAGCTACCTGGTGGTAGTCGGCGAAGAAATCAAAACCGAAGATTTAAGCCGTAACCAGATTGTAATGCCCTACGACGATCAGCAAGGTCAAAAAATCCAACTAAATCCCGAGGTGAAGATTACTTCGCAGCCCTTAGGACAGGCGCCAGCAAATGATGGGGATCGCCAGATAATTGATACCAACACCGCCAATCAAAGCGGTTTTGTAGGAGGAGACGATAACACCCAATGGTTATCCTCCCAAGTGGATGTTACTCGCGGAAAAGTCTTGCCGGGAGTTTCTAAAAAGCTAATCTCCAAGAAAAATGCGGCCGGGACAACTACTACAGATCCCAAGGCTGCCGCCTACCCTGATACTTTAACTTGGGAAGTAACCGCCCATAACGATGGGAAACAGCCAATCACCGACTATGTAATCAGTGACCGTCTGGATCCCAATTATCTGTTTACCGGTAAGGTTATTTACACCTGTGATCCTCCCAAGTTAGACAACAGTGGCGGGACTACCTGGTCAAGTGACAGATGCACCGACGGTTACGATTTAGCTACCTTTGTTGATAATTCTTGGGAATATGATGCAAATGGCACTCCCAAGAGTGTAAAAATCAGTTACTTTGCCCCTCACTACAGCACAGCCACTTCCACTTTGCAGGTAAATGGGGCTCCTATAGCCGTACTGGGAAGCAATAATGTATTTCACCTTTCGCTCACTTTAAACGAGGGAAAGCTGCAGCTGAATGTACGTGTCATTCCCGGCACGGACGACAAGAAGTGTCCACAGCTTGGATATGCTGTAAAGGGCAATCCCCTATTGCCGGATGGAAGGGCCACCTTAAAGCTCTCCAGCAGGAATCCGAAGCAAAAGGGTGAGTATCGGATGGTGTACAACAGCGCCTACGTAACTCCTATCGGGAAAAATTTTGACCAGAGTGCCCTTAAGCATGGTTCTAACGCCGAGCAGGATTTGACGTTATCGACCACCACCAGCACGAACCAGAATAAAGCAGGACAGCCGGATTCTAGTACTAACCCCTACTATTGCTGGGGCAACGGTTACACCAGCTACCTTTGCGCCAGCGAAAACAAAACTAATCTGCCCAGCGTGCAGGCTGACGCCTTCGTGCCGATTGCGCAAGACGCCTATACCTCTTCGATCCAGAGCGTAGAAGAAAAGGTGAAGCCGGATAACAAGGTGACTTCCAACGGCGAGACCAACTATATTAGCCTGCCCACTCAAAGCTCGCTATTCACCTACACCTTAGAGGTTAAGAACAACACTGATAACGCCATCCCGCGTATGACCCTAATTAATAACCTGCCGCAAACCAAAGATAACTATACCTTTGAGGAAGGCCCAGGGCGGGGATCACAGTTCCAGGTAGATTTTGCGGATGAACCCAATTTGACCGTGGAAGTGAATAACGGGGACGGAACCTGGACAGCCGTAGATCCCAGTAAATATACGGTGGAATATTCCGATAAAGCTATCGGGTTCACCAAAGAGGAATGGAACGGCAGTGCTACCACCGGTTGGGGAACTGAACGGAAAGCTAGTTCGCGCTCCTTGCGCGTTAATTTGAAAGACAGTGCCGACATCCTCAAGGGAGGCGCTTCCATGCGGGTGCGTTTCGATGCCAAGATCGCTGGCGGGGCAAATCCCAAGCCCGGCGAGATTGCCTGGAATACCTTCGGCTATAACTACCGCGCACCCGGACCCGGAGGCTTGGACTTGGAGGCCATCCCCCTCAAGGTCGGGGTGAAAGTACCAGCAGAAATGCAATTGCAAAAGCAGGTACAGGACGAAAATAAGGAGCCTTTGCAGCTCAGTGAGAATACCGCATACACCTTCGTGGTCTATACCGGGGAAAAACTAACCCCCCAAGAAATGACCGAGAAAAAAACTTTGATCGAAAACCTCGAGAAAGCGGGGCGCAGCTATATTCAGGTGACAGTGCCGGTAGCCAAAGGCGCCTCGTCCTCGGCAAAGATTTCCCTGACTTCCCTGGCAGGCCAGCCCGCCAGCCCCTCGGGAACCTGGTCCTGGCAGGACGGGCAGCGCTACACTCTGGCGGAGCTACCTCCCACCGATGGGACGGAGTTCTCTAAGTACCAGGTGACCACGAGCAGCACGGAGACCCCGGTTGAGCACGAGGGAGATTATTCCTTTAGCTATGACGCCAATGAAAACGTCACGATTACCGGTACCAACATCCGCAGCAAGTGGGAAATCAACCTGTTCAAAGCGGATGGAGATAACTGCGGTGAAGGTGGCACCTGCACTAAGGGGCTGGCCGGAGCGGTGTTCGGGTTGTACTCCCCGGATCAGTCCCAGCAGATTAAGCCGGAGAAGCTGCAGGAGGCTGGTCTCGGCGACCTCGCTGACAGCGCCAAGACGGTCAAGCAGGGAGAAACCACCTACTACCTATCGCGCGTGGTTACCACCGCTACTGATGGCAAAGCCCAGTTCAAAGACTTGAATAAGCAGGAGTATTTCGTAAAAGAACTGAAAACTCCCGACAAGTACACCGCAACTTGGGAGGGGCAGCTATTCCAAAAGCCTGCTCCCGAGGTGGCGGGCACTCAGCTAGGGAGTGCCGATAACCCGGTGATGGTCAAGAACTATCAGCCCTATGAACTGCCGAAGTCAGGAGGCATCGGCACCCTACCCTTCACGCTGTTCGGCTTGCTGATCTGTGGGGGAGCTGTCTATGGCTGGTTGCGTTATCGCCGCCGCCTGGAAGCCTAGGCGCTCGGGTGCGGTTTTAGCGGGGACGTCTGGTTAGCTCGCCGGGTTGGTCACCAAGCCAACTTTTCATAAAGTGGATTTTATGAGGAACAGGAATCGGCAGGCTATACCGGGGTCTCAGGACGCTGGCTCCAGCTCGGCCGATGCTCCTCATAATCGCGCTCATAATGCTGGGAAGGATTCTCGCGAGAATAACGGAACAGTAAGCGAGGCTGCGAGTAAAGCTCGCCGGACCCGCTGGATACGGTGGCTACAGGTTATCTGTATTGCGCTGAGCTTGCTGCTAGTGGCGCTGCTGGGGTTCTTCTGGTGGCAAGGGCACAGCGACAATAACGAAATAGATAACCTCCTGACTAAAACCCAGGAAGTTATTCCCGGCTCCCGCCAGGTGGGAGTAATCGCCACCCAAACCCCCGAAAACGCGAAAAAATCCGGCGCGTCCTCCGGGAAAGTCGCTGATAAGCGTAAAAAGGGTGCCACGGAAGATACTTCTGCCCCCGGTAACGCTAACGCCTACCTCGAGACTGTGAATCTTTCCGGGTATGAGGTTACCGGGATATTGCAGATCCCAGACCTGAATCGAAGCTGGCCGATTATCGCGAGTGGGGATCCGGCGGCGACCGCGAAAATCCCGAGTATCTATGGAGGTAACCCGGCCAGCGGGAATCTGGTGATCGCAGACAGTCCGGACAATCAGCAGTTTGCGGGGCTTAAAGACCTGCCAGATGACTCCGAAGTAGTATTTACCGATATTTCCGGACGTGAATACCGCTATCAAGTGGCAACCGTAGAAACTGTTCCGAGCAGTAAATTAGCCGCGATTTCGCGACACCGGGAAAGATGGGATGCGGCAATCTTTACCCCCAACTTTTCGGGCCGCGGGCAAATAGTAACCCGCCTAGTAAAATCCGAAACTAGGTAAGTATTTCAACTCAAGTGAATAGTTCTTTCCCGGTCAGGTGAGGAAACTTACAGCACAAATAGGGCTATCAACTTTCTTTTAGCTGCGCATCTGCACTAAGCTAAAGGGGTTGCGTTCCGCCCTGGAAAGTCACGGCAGAGACCTGGTGACCTGCAAAAGCAGATCATTTTGAGTCTGCCACTTTAGTGGCCAACTGGGGAGCCGGCCTCGCCGGGCAACAGGAAGAAACAACCTAACGGGTGCATTGTGCCCAGGTTTTAGGAGAACACGATGATTCAACAAGAGTCGCGACTGAAGGTCGCCGACAACACCGGAGCAAAGGAATTGCTTTGCATTCGGGTGTTGGGCGGCTCCGGGCGGCGCTTTGCAGGTATTGGTGACACCATTGTTGCCACTGTAAAAGACGCTATTCCCGGCGGCAATGTCAAAAAAGGCGAAATTGTTAAAGCGGTAATCGTGCGCACTCGTAAAGAGCGTCGCCGTCAGGATGGTTCCTACATCCGCTTTGATGAAAACGCTGCAGTTATTTTGCAGCCAAGTGGAGAACCGCGTGGCACGCGTATTTTCGGCCCTATCGGTCGGGAACTGCGTGACAAGAAGTTCATGCGCATTATCTCTCTGGCTCCGGAGGTGCTGTAAATGGGAGCGAAAATAAAGAAAGGCGATCTGGTAGAGGTCATTGCTGGCCGCACCAGTGACGAAAAGAAACTGGCCAAGCGCAACGAGCGTCGCGCAGAAAAAGGCCTGCCCGCCCTCAAACCGGGGGACAAGGGCAAGCAGGGTCGGGTACTCGAGGTTTACCGTTCCAGCGACCGGGTATTGGTCGAGGGCGTAAATATTCGTACCCACCACTCTCGCCAGGGTCAAAACCAGCAGGGACAGGCAACCGGCGGTATCGAATACCGTGAGGCACCGATTCACATTTCCAATGTGGCCCTGGTTGATCCCAAGACCAAGAAGCCTACACGGGTTGGTTTCCGTGAGGAACAGGCAGAACGCGGAGGCCGTCTGCGTACGGTTCGAGTGCGTTACGCGAAGCGTTCCGGGGAGGACATCTAATGGCAGAAGCAAAAACTGTGGCTCCGCGCCTAAAGGTGCGCTACCAGGAAGAAATCCGCAAATCCTTGGAAAAGGAGTTCGGATACAAGAACGTTAACCAGATTCCCGGCCTGGAAAAAGTGGTCGTGAATATGGGTGTAGGCGAAGCCTCGCACGACTCCAAATTAATGGAGGGCGCACTTCGCGACCTGACCGCGATTACCGGGCAAAAGCCGGTAGTTACCCGGGCACGTAAATCCATCGCGCAGTTCAAACTGCGTGCTGGCCAGCCGATTGGCGCTCACGTGACCATCCGCGGGGATCGCATGTGGGAGTTCGTAGACCGTTTGGTCTCCACCGCCCTGCCGCGTATCCGTGACTTTAGGGGACTAAGCCCCAAACAGTTTGATGGCCGTGGGAACTACACTTTCGGTTTAACCGAACAGGCCATGTTCCACGAAATCGATCAGGATTCGATCGATCGCGTGCGCGGCATGGATATCACCCTGGTTACCACTGCTAACAGTGATGAAGAGGGGCGGGCGCTGCTGCGCGCGCTGGGCTTCCCGTTTAAGGAGGAACGTTAATGGCGAAAACGGCGCTGAAGAATAAAGCGAAGCGTAAGCCGAAGTTCAAGGTGCGTGCCTACACCCGGTGCAACCGGTGTGGCCGTCCTCATTCGGTATATCGCAAGTTCGGACTTTGCCGTGTCTGCCTACGTGAGCTCGCTCTACGGGGCGAACTCCCGGGCGTCACTAAGAGCAGTTGGTAAAACTACTACGTTGCAGGTCTGAAAAAGAAACCGCAGCGAGGAAGGGTTAGAACCCCAAAATGACTATGACAGATCCCATCGCAGATATGCTGACGCGTCTGCGTAACGCCAATGCGGCGCATCTGGACAAAGTGTCTATGCCTTCATCGAAAATGAAGGCGGGAATCGCCAAGATTCTTGAAAACGAAGGCTACATTGCCAAAAGTGAAGTGACTGATGCCCGCGTAGGCAAGACCCTCACTTTGACCCTAAAATATGGAAGCAAACGCGAACAGGCGATCACCGGTTGCAAGCGGGTTTCCAAGCCGGGTCTACGTAAATACGTAAAATCTACTCAATTGCCGAAGGTCATGGGAGGCCTCGGGGTAGCGATCTTGTCTACCTCTTCCGGTCTCATGACTGACCGTCAGGCACAGGACAAGGGTGTAGGCGGGGAAGTCCTTGCCTACATTTGGTAAGGGGGAATAAGGAATGTCACGTATTGGCAAGAACCCGATCTCCCTACCTTCCGGGGTAGAAGTAAAGATCGACGGTCTGAATGTTTCAGTTAAGGGCCCTAAAGGCCAGTTGGAACGTTCTTTTAGCGGACCGCTGAAGATTCGGGAAGAGGACGGCAAAATCCTGGTGGAGCGGGAAGAAGATACCCGCGAAGCTCGCTCTTTGCACGGCCTTACCCGCTCGCTGATTTCCAATATGATCGAGGGCGTAACTAACGGTTACTCCAAAGAAATGGAAATCGTGGGTACTGGTTACCGCGTATTGACCCGCGGCAGCGATATTGAGCTGCAGCTGGGCTTCTCGCACCCGGTACCGTTCAAAGCTCCCGAAGGTATCGAATTCAAGGTTACTAGCGCGCTAACTTTCACTATCTCCGGCATTAGCAAGGAGCTAGTGGGCGAGACCGCCGCGAAGATCCGCAAGATTCGTCCTCCGGAACCCTATAAGGGCAAAGGTATTCGTTACAAGGGCGAATTCGTTCGTCGCAAGGCCGGAAAGGCGGGTAAGTAAATGTCATATACCCCTAAAGGTAAAGGCAAATTCGTCGCTCGCAAACGCCGCCATATTCGCGTCCGTAAACGGGTATATGGTACGGCGCAGCGCCCTCGTCTGGTGGTTACTCGGTCTAACCGCCACATGGTTGCTCAGGTCGTCAATGACGATTTGGGACACACCTTGGTTTCAGCTTCCACCCTGGAAGCGGAGCAGCGAGGCGAAAAGATGAAGAAAGTTGATGCGGCTCGCCAGGTTGGCGAACGTATCGCCAAGCGTGCCCTAGAGGCAGGCATCACGGCTGTCGTGTTTGATCGCGGTGGCAACAAATATCATGGTCGCGTCGCCGCGGTGGCTGATGGTGCCCGCGATGGCGGTCTGAAGCTGTAGAGGAGAGGGAAAATAATGGCTGAAGAAAATAAAAATGCCGATTCCCGGGAATCCCGTGGCAAAGGCCGCGAAGACCGGGGGCGTAAGGGCCGCCGCGACAATCGTCGTGAGCAGGAAAAGAATCAGTATTTAGAGCGCGTAGTTACCATTAACCGGGTCTCTAAAGTAGTTAAGGGCGGACGTCGTTTTGCTTTCACCGCGCTGGTAGTAGTCGGCGACGGCGAAGGTATGGTCGGTGTCGGATACGGCAAGGCTAAAGAGGTTCCCCAGGCTATTTCTAAGGGCGTCGAGGACGCGAAGAAGAACTTCTTCCAGGTGCCGATGATTGGGCGGACTATCACCCACTTGGTACAGGGTGAAGAAGCTGCCGGTGTGGTGCTGTTGCGTCCGGCTTCTGCCGGTACCGGTGTAATCGCCGGTGGCCCGGTGCGTGCAGTTATGGAATGCGCAGGTATTCATGACGTGTTGACCAAGTCTTTGGGCAGCGACAATGCTTTGAATATCGTGCAGGCCACGGTTGCTGCTCTAAAGATGCTGCAGCGTCCGGAAGAGGTAGCAGCTCGCCGCGGGCTTCCCGTTGAACGGGTAGTTCCGGAATCGATGCTGCGGGCTCAAGCCGAGGCACGGGCAGAAAAAGCCAAGAAAGCGAAGAAAGACGAGGCGGAAAAAGCCGCCGACGGTGTCGCTGAAGAGGTGAAGGCCTGATGAGTAAGCTCAAGATCACCCAGGTTAAAGGCCTGGTTAATACCAACCAGAACCAGCGGCGGGTTATGCAGTCGCTAGGTCTGCGCAAGATTCACCAGAGTGTGGAACACCAGGATAATCCGGCTATTCGTGGCCAGATCCGCAAGGTTTCTCACCTGGTGCAGGTAGAGGAGATTGGTTAATGGCTGAAGATACTAAGGTAACCGAAGCAGAAGACACTGCGAAAGAGGACGTAATCCGGTTGCATGATTTGCGTCCGGCTCCCGGCTCGAATAAGCGCCGCAAGCGCGTGGGTCGCGGTGAAGGATCGCAAGGTAAAACATCCGGTCGCGGTACTAAAGGTACTGGCGCTCGCAAGAATGTTCATCCTCGTTTCGAGGGTGGCCAGATGCCGTTGCATATGCGCCTGCCGAAGCTGCGTGGATTTAAGAATCCCTTCGCTACTGTTTATCAGGTAGTGAACCTGGATCGCCTGCAAGAACTGTTCCCTGAAGGGGGAGCGGTGACAGTTGATGATCTAGTTTCCAAGGGAGCAGTTCGCAAGAACTCTTTGGTGAAAGTTCTAGGTACCGGGGAAATCTCGGTCAAACTGGAACTGATCGTGGACGCTTGGTCCGCTAGCGCCAAAGAAAAGATTGAAGCTGCCGGCGGTTCGCTGAGCAAGCGGGAGCAAGACTAGTTTGCACCCAGCAGCCTGGCTGCAGTTTTAAAATCTAGATAGCTAGAAGTCTGGGGCGGGGAGAAAATCTCCCCGCCCGAGACTTTATTTTATTGCTGCCAATGGGCAGGAATACCTAAAATACTGTGCTGTCTGATGGGACTAGTGATTAAGTGTCTCTGGTCACCAGGCTTGACACCCAATACGGCCGAGCCGTTATACTCTTAATTGCTTTGTTACAAAAACGTTATACGGGGATTGCTGATTGTTCTGCCTCTCCCCGTTAAGACTCAGGAGATATTGTGCGAAAAACCTGGTTGATGGCACCAATCGTGGTTATGGCGTCCTTTGGATTAGTGGCAGCCGATTCTGTTCATCCCTCTACGGCAGCAGCTGGCCAAACAGTTAATGTTTCTAAACTGGCTAACAATATGCTGCAGGAAAATCTTTACAACCAGGCAGTGTCGGTTGATGAAGCAGTAAAAGTATCGACCACTAAGGTCTCTGCTATTTCTGCAGGCGCTACCGCATCGAAATCAACAGCCGAGGCGCTGCCAGCCGCGGAAACTCCTAATTGCGCACCGCCCAGTGGGGATAGCGGGGTTCAGCCTTGGCCGCGCCAGGTACGCACTATGGTCACTCAACGTTTTGGGGTAACCAATATTGGGGGCTTGCGTCCCGGTGACCCTCGCGATCATGGAAAAGGGCTCGCCCTCGACGTGATGGTACCGATTTCTAGTGCTTTGGGAGATTCCATCGCCAACTGGGCGATCGCCAACAGCGGGGATCTGAACATCAAATATGTGATCTGGAAACAGCGCATTTGGATGCCTGGAAAACAGTGGAAGAAGATGGAAGATCGCGGATCTACTACCCAAAACCACTACGATCACGTACATCTGAGCTTTAATACCGGATCCGGCCGCTGCCTATAAACTGAACCGGTGAACCGGCGCGGCGTCTACGGAACTAACCAGATCCGCTACCGGCGCTTACGGGTTTAGACACCTTATTCTTAAAAGTGCTTTTGTACCCAGGTGCGCCTCTCGTTCCCGGGAGGGCGGCCTCAAAAATAGGGATAGCGATATAAGAATCCCGGAAGTCGCGTGAATATTACCCCAAAAAGCAGCTGCATGTGCTATCTAAGGGCTAAATTGTGTAGGCTTTTAAGGGTTAAAGAATTATCTTTTTTATGCCGTAAAAAAACATATTGCTGGAGGCAGCTTGCTTAGCGTATTCGTACAGGCGTTTAAGACGCCCGATCTCAGGAAAAAGCTCCTGTTCACCTTGGCGATTATGGCGCTCTACCGGATCGGATCGCATATCCCCTCCCCGGGGGTTAACTATCCGAACCTGCAGGCCTGCCTGAAGAACAACGAGCAAAACGGTCTCCTGGACTTGGTGAACCTGTTTTCCGGGGGTGCCCTGCTCTCCCTGTCAGTGTTCGCTATGGGAATCATGCCCTATATTACGGCCTCGATTATTATCCAGCTGATGCGGGTAGTCATTCCTCGTTTCGAGGATCTGCACCGTGAAGGTCAAGCCGGTAAAGCCAAAATGACTCAATACACCCGGTATCTGACTATCGGGCTGGGCGTATTGCAGTCAGTGACCATTATTTATATGGCGCGTTCCGGGCAGCTATTACAAGGTTGCGCTCCCAGCAAACCGATTATTCCTGACCAATCGGCGCTCAACTACCTAATCATGATGATCACCATGACCGCTGGCACCGGCCTGATTATGTGGCTAGCCGAGCTGATCACCGAAAACGGTATCGGCAACGGTATGTCCCTCCTGATCTTCACCGGGATTGTGGCTAATATGCCCGCGCACCTGCAGTCGATTGGTGCTTCTGGTGGCGTCTGGAAAGTGCTGATCATTATTGGCCTGGTGGCTTTGATTACTTTGGCGATCGTGTTCGTGGAGCAAGCCCAGCGGCGTATCCCGGTACAGTACGCCAAACGGATGGTGGGTCGGCGGATGTATGGCGGCTCCACTACCTATATCCCCATGAAAATCAATATGTCGGGGGTTATCCCGGTAATCTTCGCGGCCTCGCTGCTAGCCATGCCGCAAATGGTTGCCCGCTTTGGTAAACCCACTGCCGGCTGGGTCAAATGGGTAAACGACAACTTCCAACACGACTCCCTGATGTATCTAATCTGCTACGCGCTGCTAGTTTTAGGATTCGCGTTCTTCTACACTCAAATCACTTTCAATCCCGAGGAAATCGCCGACAATATGAAGAAATACGGCGGCTTTATTCCGGGGATTCGCGCCGGGGCTCCTACTGCCGACTATCTACACTATGTGATTAGCCGGATTACTACTGCCGGTGCTCTCTACCTGGTGATAGTAGCCATGGTGCCGATTGTGGCGCTGATTCCGCTCAAGGTTACCCAGATGCCCTTCGGCGGTACTACCCTGTTAATTATGGTGGGCGTGGGTCTGCAAACCGTACAGCAGATTGATGCTCAGCTTCAACAACACCACTATGAGGGATTCCTGAAATGAAAAAACGCCTGGTGATCCTGGGCGCCCCCGGTGCCGGCAAGGGTACTCAGGCGCGTAAGATCTGCGAACTGCTAGATATTCCTACTTTTTCTACTGGAGCGATGCTGCGCGCCCAAATGCAGGCGGGCACCGAGCTCGGGAAAAAAGCCCAAGAGCTCATCAATCGGGGGGAGCTAGTTCCCGATTCTGTGATTAGTTCCCTGGTAGAGGAGGAGCTAAAGTCTTCCCGTTATAGCCAAGGTTTTCTAGCTGATGGTTATCCCCGCAACCTCGAGCAGGCTCATTTCCTGGATCAGGTCCTCAAAGATATGGGCACCCCGCTAGATGCGGTGGTCAATTTGGATGTCCATTTAGAGGACGTGGTGGGACGACTGCTTAAACGCGCCGAGATCGAAAATCGCAGCGATGATACCGAACCGGTGATTCGCCGCCGCCTCCAGGTTTATCAGGAGCAAACCGAGCCGCTAGTACGTTACTATCGAGAGGCCGGCCTGCTAATTAATATTGATGGCAACGGCTCTATCGACCAAGTTTGGGATAATATTGCTGCTCAATTGCAGTAATAGCTAAATCGCAGCGGGAAGAAGATAGAGACCTATGCTATTTGGGCGAGGCATCGAATTAAAGAACCGTACCCAGCTGGGTTATATGCGGCAGGCGGCACTAATTGTTAACCGAATTCACGAGGCCGTCTGGGAAAATGCGCGGGCGGGGGTAACTCCTCGCCAAATCGATGAGATCTCCGCGCAGGTAATTGCGGATGGGGGAGCTAAATCTAACTTCCTGGGGTATTACGATTACCCCGCCACCATCTGTATCTCCGTAAATGACACCGTGGTGCATGGGATCCCGGGTGACGTTCCCTTCGAAACCGGCGACTTAGTTAGCTTTGACTGCGGCTGTTATCTGGAGCGAGATGGTAAACAGTGGCATGGGGATTCCGCGTTTTCTCTGATCATCGGGGAAGAACCGGCTCCCCAGCCTACGCCTTCTATCGCTGCCCACGCCTACCCCACATCCTCTGAAAAAGAGCAGCTCCTGGAGATTACCCGTTACAGCACCTGGGCGGGGGTGGCAGCAATGGCTGGCTCGCGGGCCCGGGTTAACGATATTGGCGGTGCCATTGAGGATGCGGTGGACTCTTTCGCGGAACGTTTCGGCTGGAAGGCGGGAATCGTAGAAGAGTTCACCGGGCATGGAATCGGGACCGCTATGCATCAGGCTCCGGATGTGTTTAATTTTCGACCCGCCGGCAGATCAGCCGCGATAAAACCGGGGATGGTGCTGTGCGTAGAGCCGATACTTACTCGCGGCTCTAATCAAGTGACCACTATGGCTGATGAATGGACCGTGAAAACGGTAGATCACGCCCTCGCCTGCCATTGGGAGGCGCAGGTAGCGGTGTTAGCAGGCGGCATCTGCGTGCTAAACCAGCCTGATTTTGGTGCGGCCGCCCTGGCTCCTTTCGGGATCGAGCCGGTGTTGCTGTAAGTAGCCACCTAAGGTAGCACTGCTGCAGCTACCTTAGAAGTTCCTGATTCCCTTTGCGATCGCGTCTTTTTATTCAGCGTTCCTGCCCCTCCACCTGGTACAGTCAGTTCTGAAAAGGAGGCGAGCCGATGCGTATTCCCTTTCGCAGACTTACTCGGATGTTATCGCAGCTAGGCGCCAGCCAGCTGGAGCAATCGACCTCGCATCCCAATCGCCGTCGGCAGCAGAAAAAATCTGTGCGTCCCCTAGGGCGGGCGCGTTATCTAACCAAAGGCGATAAGGTTCCTCCCTTTGCTTACGACCCGAAAACGGGCAATGGAGCGGCTGACCCGGGAGAAGTGATTTGGTGTTGGGTTCCCTATGAAGAAGAGGACGGGCGCGGGAAAGACCGGCCGGTGCTGGTCATGGCAGCAACCACTGACGCAGTTATTGGAACTCAGCTGACCAGCAAAGATCATGATAAAGATGCCGCCCAGGAAGCACATTGGGGACGCTACTGGATGGATATCGGCGCTGGTGCCTGGGACTCTAAGGGTCGCGAATCAGAAGCTCGCCTGGACCGGTTGTTGCTGATTCCTCGTCGGGAAGTCCGCCGGGAGGGTGCCCGTCTAGATCGCGAGCTGTTTAGCCAGGTTGCGGCGGCTATCCGTAAACGACAAAAACTAAAGTAGCGAACGACCGGTATCTTGCCATGGCTGGGGCGAAAAACCTACTTCTCGAGGACGTAATTTGCAACCTGCGACACGCTGATTACTGCGAAAAAGGCAAAGGCGTGACCGATTTAACCCTATATCGGCTTTAGGTTCACCCAGCAACTAACGTAAGGTTGATTATTGGGTTTGTGGCTAGTGGGGAATAGTATACCCGTTAGCCATCCTATGTGGACAAGGTTAGTGAAGGATAGATGGCTAAAAAAGAAGGCGTTGTAGAGGTCGAAGGCACCGTAGTAGAGGCACTCCCGAATGCATATTTCCGGGTGGAACTCGAGAACGGTCATAAAGTGCTAGCGCACATCTCGGGCAAAATGCGTCAGCATTATATCCGGATCTTGCCAGAGGATCGCGTAGTCGTAGAGCTCAGCCCCTACGATTTATCGCGCGGCCGAATCGTTTATCGATACAAGTAAAGCAGTATTGACGGCGGAGAAATTCGTCGCAGCTAGAGGGAAGTTATGAAGGTTCAACCCAGCGTTAAGAAGATCTGTGAAAAATGCAAGGTGATTCGTCGCCACGGCGTTGTCATGGTGATTTGCGATAACCCTCGGCATAAACAGCGTCAAGGCTAGCCGAGAAAAATAAAAAGCGTGCTACCAGCACCTTCTAGATTTGGAAGGTGACCCCAGGTCCGGAGGCCTGGGCCGCGAAAGCGGAAGGTGGCGCGACGGCCTCCGGAAACAATGTGGAGAGAAAATTAATGGCAGCACGTATTGCCGGTGTTGATCTTCCGCGCGAGAAGCGTCTGGAAGTGGCACTTACTTACATTTATGGCGTTGGGCGCACGCGCGCTCAAAAAACGCTGCAGGAAACCGGAGTTTCTCCGGATGTGCGCGTAAAGGATATTTCGGAAGAAGATCTGATTAAAGTTCGCAACTTTATTGAATCGAACTACAAAGTTGAAGGCGACCTTCGTCGTGAGGTCCAAGCCGACATTCGCCGCAAGATTGAGATTGGTTCTTACCAGGGACTGCGTCACCGTTTCCATTTGCCGGTGCACGGTCAACGGACTAAGACCAATGCGCGTACCCGTAAGGGGCCGAAGCGCACCGTTGCCGGTAAGAAGAAGGCTGTATAAGTAAGCGCAGGCACCACCTGCTGGATCTGAGGAAAAGAAGGAAGATATGGCTGTTAGTTCTATAAAGAGCCGTAAGCCGCGTCGGGCTGCGCGTAAGAACGTTATTCAAGGGAAAGCGTTCATTAAGTCCACATTCAATAACACTATCGTTTCGATTACTGATCCCTCCGGAGCCGTTATTTCTTGGTCGTCTGCCGGCCAGATGGGTTTCAAAGGATCACGTAAATCTACTCCTTTCGCTGCGCAGATGGCTGCTGAAGCTGCTGCTCGGCGGGCTCAAGAACACGGTATGAAGAAAGTTGACGTGTTCGTGAAAGGACCGGGGTCAGGTCGCGAGACCGCTATTCGTTCCTTGCAGGCTACCGGCCTAGAGGTCGGTTCCATTCAGGACGTTACCCCGCATGCCCATAATGGCTGCCGTCCTCCGAAGCGCCGTCGCGTATAACGCGCGTCCTAACTGAAGCAGAAAAAAGAAGATAGTAAAACACTTCTGTGAGTCTCCAGGCCGTCATTTGGGAGATTTCGCAGTCTTGTCTATAAAGCTGGCCTCAGGTCAGGACGTTCGTTCCAGTCATATGGCGGGCTGGACGACAGAAAGGACAACACGTTGCTTATTTCACAGCGACCCGTGCTATCAGAAAAAGCGGTTAACGATCAGCGTTCCCGCTTTACCCTTGAACCCCTAGAACCCGGATTCGGGCACACTCTAGGAAACAGTTTGCGGCGTACCCTACTCTCCTCCATTCCGGGAGCCGCTGTCACCTCCATCCGAATTGAGGGGGTGCCGCATGAGTTCCGCACTATCCCGGGAGTAATGGAGGACGTCTCCGAGATCATTCTGAACATTAAGCAGATTGTGCTGTCTTCCGAGAATGACGAACCGGTAGTGATGTATCTGCGTAAGGCAGGTGCGGGGCAGGTTACCGCCGGGGATATTACTCCTCCGGCGGGAGTCGAGATCCACAACCCAGATTTGTACCTGGCGACTCTTAACGAGTCCGGCAAGCTGGAAATTGAGCTGACGGTAGAACGAGGCCGCGGCTACGTTTCTGCAGATCAGAACAAGTCGGATGGGCATGAGATCTCTCGGATTCCCATTGACTCCATCTATTCTCCGGTAGTTAAAGTCCGCTACAAGGTAGAGGCTACTCGTGTTGAGCAGCGCACCGACTTTGACCGCTTGATTGTGGATGTAGAAACTAAACCGGGACTGGCTCCTCGGGATGCGCTGGCTTCGGCTGGCAAGACCCTGGTAGAGCTGTTCGGACTGTGCCAGGAACTGAATATTGAGGCCGAAGGCATTGAGATTGGCGCTCCGGAAACGGATCAGGCGCTAGCTCAAGACCTCGCACTTTCTATTGATGATCTGGATCTGCAGTCTCGTTCCTACAACGCTTTAACGCGGGAGGGAATCAATACGGTGGGGCAACTGGTTGCCCGCTCCGAGGCCGATCTTTTGGATATCCGGAATTTCGGCGCTAAGTCAATCGAAGAGATTAAGGCAAAACTTGCCGAAATGGGGATGGCGTTGAAAGATTCTCCGCTGCCCACTTCGGTCAGCCTGGATGATCTGGCCACCCCCAGTTCATTACAGTTCTCTGACGACTAAGTCGGGTTTTCTCGGCGCTGAAACAATAAAGTTTTTTAGGAAAGTAAAGGAAGAAACATGCCTAAGCCATCTAAAGGTCCGCGGTTAGGAGCCGGCCCGGCACATGAGCGCAAAATTCTGGCGAATCTGGCGAAATCGCTAATCGAGCACCGTTCGATTCGTACTACCGAAGCGAAGGCTCGCCGTTTGCAGCCCTATATTGAAAAGCTGATCACCAAGGCGAAGAAGGGTGATATCCACAATCGCCGTATGGTTGCCCGCAAACTGGGCACTCAGGTTGATAAGTACACTCGCGGTTTCGATGCAGTCTACACCTTGTTTGACGAGGTAGTTCCGGACCTGGACCCCAACCGTCAGGGCGGGTACACCCGGATCGTGAAGCTGCCGACTCGCCGCGGAGACAACGCTCCCATGGCTGAGATTTCTTTGGTCACCGAAAAGGTAGAACCGAAAGCCAAGGTGCAGCCCACCAAGGACGAAGCAGCTAAGCCGGAGAAGGCCGAGGAAGCTAAAGAGGCCGAGAAGGCCGAGGAAACCGTGGAAGATGCGGTTGAAACTTCGGACAATGGCGAAGAAAGCTCTGAAGCTGTAGAAGCTGAAGAGACTGACGAAGCAGCAGATTCTGAAGAAAAGTAACTTGGCAGCTACTAGCGCATAACAACGCTGGTAACTAGCAGCTACTTGATGCGGGCAGTTGGCATGATTATTGCCAACTGCCCGCATTATTTTTTGGGTATCACGCAAGTAAGGCCATACTCTTGATCAGAAAGGTTATCCAGGTCAGCAAGTATTCGTGGTAATGCCCGCCAGTATCTCCAGGTAAGCTAGGAACATGGTAAAAGAGATGAGAACCCCGCTCACGTTGTCAGTTGATTGCGGAGGTGGGGGGATCAAAGCCTCGGTGCTAGATAAACGCGGAACTATGGTGGCGCCTTCATTGCGGGTACCTACTCCTTACCCGTTGCCTCCGGAAAAATTAATCGAAATCGTTGAGGATTTTCGCGCTGACTTTAAAGCAAATACCGACCGGATAACGGTGGGGATGCCGGGCATGATTCGTCACGGAGTAGTCATCTCTACTCCCCATTATGTGTGCCGGTCTGGTCCGCGCACCCGGGTACTACCCGAAATGGTACAGGCTTGGAAAAACTTTGACTTGGCGGGGGCTTTAGAAGAAAAAACTTCCCTGCCCGCCCTAGTCCTCAATGATGCGGAAGTGGCCGGCGCCGGGGTAATCTCTGGTACCGGGATGGAAATGATTATTACCTTGGGTACCGGACTGGGGAATTCGATCTGGGATGGGGGGCGCTTGGCTCCCCATATGGAACTTTCCCATATGGTTGCCCGTTGGGGCTTGCTCTTCGACGACTATGTGGGGGAGCCAGAACGCGTCCGGATGGGGGATGCTCACTGGTCACGACGGGTCAGGCGCGTGGTGGGGGTGCTGCGAGAAGCCATTATGTGGGACCGGCTCTACCTGGGAGGGGGAAACTCGGCGCATATTGTGGAATCGGTACGCAAAACCCTCGGTGAAGAAGTGGTGATTGTACCGAATGACGCGGGTATTCGCGGCGGGGTGCGGGCCTGGGGGTTAACCACATGAAAGGCGAGTTGATTCGTTTGCGCCTGGACCTGGCCTATCGGGGCGAGCCGTTTCACGGTTGGGCGCGGCAACCGGGTTTGCTGACTGTTCAAGGTCGCCTGGAGGAGGCGTTTACTCTGATTACCCGGCAGCCGACGCAACTTACGGTGGCCGGACGGACCGATGCCGGCGTACACGCGCGTGGGCAGGTAGCCCACTTGGAGGTGCCGGCAGAGTTTTGGCTTTCCTTATCAAGAGGGCGCGAGGAGAGCGACCAGGTGCGCGGGGAACGGCTCCGGGCCCGGGTGGAAGGCCTGGCGGGACGGGGTTTAAATGGCGCCCTGGCAGTAAAGCAGATCAGGGTGGTTTCAGGGGATTTTGACGCCCGTTTTTCGGCGCTTTCTCGCACCTATCGTTACCTGATATGTGACGATCCGCGCGCTCAGGATCCTTGCCGTCTGGATATCACCCGCACGTCCTCCTCTCTAGATGTTGAAAAAATGCAGGTTGCAGCGCAAGCTTTGTGCGGGGAACATGATTTCTTGCCTTTCGCGAAGCCGCGCGAGGGTGCCACTACAGTGCGTACTCTCCATTCGTTTAGTGTTTCCCGTCCCGGGGACGGAATCGTGCAGGCGATGATTCGCGCCGATGCGTTTTGTCATTCCCAAGTGCGCTTCATGATGGGAGCCTTAATCGAGATCGGGCGGGGAAAATATGGCCCTGGCTGGATAGGGGAGCTGTTAGCTGCCGGAGTACGTGACCAACGGGTCCCCCTTGCCGATGGGCGGGGGTTAACCTTGTGGGAGGTGGCCTATCCGCCCGCCAGCCAGTACGCTTCCCAAGCCCAAAAAGCCAAAGTAGTGCGTACCCTTCCAGAAAACCCGGCCTGATAACCGGTGTTATTCCTGACGGTGGGCAGGGCTAATCTCGTCTATGTGGGCAGTTCAACAGGCTACTGCTTTGACCTGGTAGTTTTCGCCCCGTAAAATACTAAATGTTGTGTGTCCTGGAACAATCCAGGCGCAGGGGAACTACCTGCAGTTTTGGCAAAAACAGGACGCTAGACGGAAAGAAATACGAAGTCGGGTGTAGACACTACGGCGGCGTCCGCAACATTTTGGCAGTTGTTGCCACCCTGTTGCCGCGCTCTCGCAGTTCTCGCCCCTAAAGAAGAAACGAAGGCTTAAGCCCGTGCGAACTTATAATCCGAAAGCCGGTGACACCCAGGACAAGAAGTGGTATGTCATCGACGCTGAAGACGTCGTTCTCGGACGACTGGCGGCCGTTGCCGCCAAGCTGCTGCGTGGCAAGCATAAGCCGACCTACACTCCCAACGAGGATATGGGCGATCACGTCATTATCGTGAATGCCGCCAAGGTCGGACTTACCGGCAACAAACGTGAGCAGAAACGCGCCTACCGCCACTCCGGTTACCCCGGTGGCTTGAAATCTGTAACCTACGGCGACTTACTAGCTAAGAAACCGGAAGTTGCAGTAGAAAAAGCGGTGCGCGGCATGGTCCCCCACACTCGGTTGGGACGTGCCCAGATGAAGAAGCTGCATGTATTCGCAGGTCCCGAACACGACCATGCGGCACAGCAGCCAGAACCTTACGAAATTAAGAAAATCGCCCAGTAGCCCTGAGCCAAGACCCTGAGGAGAATTGTGGCTGATACCACCGAAAACGAAGAGCTGTTGGAGGAGAATGCCCCCAGCTCTTACACCACGGAAACCGAGTCGGAGCCGACCGGCTCCGGACAGTCCGTGACCGCTCCCGGCATCGGGCTGGGACGCCGTAAAAGCGCGGTTGCGCGGGTCCGGTTAATACCGGGCAGCGGCGAATGGAAGATTAATGGCAGAACTTTGGAAAACTATTTCCCGAACAAGCTGCACCAGCAGCTAGTACGGTCTCCGTTCACCCTGCTAGACCTCGAGGGACGTTTCGACGTTGTCGCTCGGGTCTCTGGTGGCGGTACCTCCGGCCAGGCCGGAGCGGTGCGCCTCGGCGTTGCCCGGGCACTAAACGAGATCGATCGGGAAGCCAACCGTGCGACCTTGAAGAAGGCGGGATTCCTAACCCGCGATTCGCGCGCTGTTGAGCGTAAGAAGCCTGGTCTGAAGAAGGCTCGTAAAGCTTCGCAGTACTCCAAGCGCTAAGCTTTTACGCTTGCTTATTTTGCCCGGTAAAGCTGGTTTCTACTGGCTTTACCGGGCAAAACTGTATTCAAATAACGCTAACGGCTATATAGCTGGAGATTCCAGAAAAGTGATTAATGCTTGCTATTGTTTGCTAAACGCTATACAAATTCTAGTATCTAGTGTTACCCTCGAAGAAGAGAGCAAGGAGGTAGTGTTATGGCGAATACAGCAGCTGTTTATGCCCGCATAGACCCGGAGCTCAAAGCAGACGTTGAAGACATCCTTTCACGCCTAGGGGTTACGCCCTCTTCAGTGGTGCAAATGCTCTACAGTCAGATCAAACTGACTAGAAGTATTCCGTTCGGGATAAAACTTCCTGCAAAAGCGCCTCTTTCGCTGGCGGAACTCACTACTGAGCAGCTAAATGCCGAGCTGCAGAAAGGTTACGATTCTCTTCTCGCGGGAAAATCCTATTCCGCAGAGCAAGTAGATGAACTCTTAAGTAAAGAGTACGGAATCTAATGGCTAACTATCTGATCATTTATTCAGATGAGGCCCTACAAGATTTAAGAGAAATCTTTGAATACATTGCTGGAGAGCTGCGGGAACCGGCGATAGCGGCTGCTCAAGTAAACCGGATTCGAGAGCAGATACGTAGCCTTGGGCATTTCCCTGCTCGCAATAAAAAGGTCGCCTGGGAACCCTGGCTCAGTATCGGAATGCGACAGATGCCGGTCGATAATTTCATTGCATTTTATACCATCGACGATATCCAGCCCGCAGTTCAGATTGTTCGTATCTTCTACGGTAAACGAGATGTTCAGAGCTATATTCGACAGCCGTCCGGATGAGTTAGATTTTGCGTAGGAATACGTTTTCGAGGCGGTGTTGGGCATCTTTGCGCAAGATCAAAGTGGCACGCCCTCGGGTAGGACGAATCTGCTGCTCCAGGTTAGGTAGGTTTATAGAGGTCCAGATATCTAACGCGATTTGGCGCGCCACCGAATCAGAGATCCCGGCATAAACCTGGAAGTAAGATTCAGGATCCTGAAAAGCAGACTCTTTGAGTGATACGAAACGATCGACGAACCATTGTTCAATATCGCGGGTGCGGGCATCAACATAGATCGAAAAATCAAAAAAATCACTGACCGCCAGGGATTTGTGATCATCGAGCCCGCTGCGTCCATCATCTTGATCTAGTTGTTTTTCCAGGTTGGGAAGATCTTGGTGTCCCCGGTAGAGCCAGGCGGGCTGCAGCACATTGATGCCCTCTAAAATCAAAATATCGGGGCTGGCAACCGTAATATATTTATCGGGCACCACGTCATAGGTGACGTGCGAATATACCGGCGCCTTGACCTCTGGTACTCCCGCTTTCACCTGGGTAACAAAGTTTAGGAGGGCGCGACGGTTATAGGATTCAGGGAATCCTTTGCGAGCCACCAGTCCGCGCCGCTCTAGCTCTGCATTCGGATACAAAAACCCATCGGTAGTCACTAGCGCCACCCGCGAAATTTCCGGCCAACGACTAAGCAGGTTTTGGAGAATACGGGAAGTAGTAGATTTTCCGACTGCCACCGAACCGGCTACCCCAATAATGAAGGGGATTTTCCTTTTATGTGGACGCCCAAAAAAATCTTGTTGATCTTGGGCGAGGGCGCGCGAATGCAAAACCCGGTAGCGGAGCAGTGCCGAGAGGGGACGATAGACCGCGTCTGCCTCCTCAACGTCGATGGGGTCGCCCAAAGCGGCAAGAGAACGCAAATCAGCTTCGGTTAGCGGCATCGGGGTTTTAGCGGCGAGGGCGCGCCAAGCATCCCGATCGAACTGTTCATAAATCGATTTTTCCGCCATATATTTCTGGCTCCATAATAGGGCTCCGCGCAAGAGCTATTGCGCTGATATTGCAAATCTGGCTTCCTGCCAGCATCAAACGCACTGGCAGGAAGTCAGAAAATAAAACCTATAAAGACAGGCGTTCTTTCACTTCGCCGGCCAGGCGCTGACAAACCGCGTCGGCTTGTTCTTGGGTAGCGGCCTCCACCATTACCCGCACCACTGGTTCGGTTCCCGAGGCGCGCAACACTACCCGCCCGGTATCGCCTAGCTCTTCCTCGGCCTTAGCGATTTCTTCCCGCAGTCCGGGATCATCAGTCCGATTCTTGTCCACGTCTCGCACGTTAATCAGGGTCTGCGGCAAGCGCTTTACAAACTCGCAAATCTTCTCTAGGGGCTGACCAGCATCTTTAACCGCGCGCGCGATGCACAGGGCAGTAAGAATCCCATCCCCGGTAGTGGCGTGATTGGCATTGATTACGTGACCGGACTGTTCCCCGCCCAGCACGAATCCTTGCTCCCGCATTTTTTCTAGGACGTAGCGGTCACCTACTGCAGTCTGTACGGTGTTAATACCTTTTTCTTTCATCGCCAAAATCAAACCCAGGTTCGACATAATCGTAATCACCAGGGTATTTCCCGCTAGTTCGCCCTTTTCTTTAAAGGAGGCAGCCAGCATTCCCATGATTTTGTCGCCATCGACCAGGTTCCCTTGGGAATCTACCGCCAGGCAGCGGTCAGCGTCCCCATCGAAAGCCACCCCAAAGTCGCAGCCGGCGGCCACCACTTGGTTCTGTAACTGTTCTGGGTGGGTGGAGCCACAATTGTCATTGATATTGCGTCCGTCCGGGGAGGCGTTAATCACTACGGTGTCGATTCCGGCTTCCTGTAGCGCCTCTGGCCCCAACTCGGAAGCTGCCCCATTGGCGCAATCGACGGCTACTCGCAGCCCAGAAAGATCCCCGGCCGCCCGCACCAGGTGTTTAATATAAAGCTTCTCGGCGCTTTCGCGTTCTTCCTCGATCTCGCCGACCCCATCGCCAACAGGACGGTCAGTTTCGTCCCCCAGGAGCTGCTCAATCTGGTCTTCAATCGCATCAGGTAGCTTATATCCGCCGTGCGCAAAAAACTTAATCCCGTTATCGGGCATCGGGTTGTGGGAGGCAGAAATCATTACCCCCAGATCCACATCGGATTTCGCGGTCAGATAGGCCACGCAAGGGGTGGTTACTACCCCGATCCGGTTAACATCTACGCCCTCAGAGGCTAGACCCGCAGAAATCGCGTGGTCCAGGAAATCACCGGACATTCGGGTATCGCGAGCCACGATTGCCCGCAGCTTGCGTCCTTTTGGCGCATCTTTGCGCACTTGCTTAGCGGCTGCTCGGCCCAATTCCAAAGCCAATTCCGGGGTTAGCTCTTTATTTGCTAGACCGCGCACTCCGTCGGTTCCAAAAAGTCTGCCCATTTTACCTGTCTTTCAACTAGCAGAATCTGACGTTCTCAGCCTACCGCACCAGCAGCTCTTAATTTTCCCTCGCCACCAGCTAGCGGTGATATTTCCTATTTATGCTGCTTAGGCGCGCGAGATAGCAATGCGGCGAAAGACG
This sequence comes from Varibaculum sp. C0165D1, assembly GCF_056590355.1. Classification (NCBI taxonomy): domain Bacteria; kingdom Bacillati; phylum Actinomycetota; class Actinomycetes; order Actinomycetales; family Actinomycetaceae; genus Varibaculum; species Varibaculum sp. C0165D1. The sequence goes on from NZ_JBWPVY010000004.1 coordinate 150,817, forward strand.
TGAAAAAATCTATTTTATGTGTGGAATCTTAGGAATGGTAGGGCTGGCGCCCACTAAAGATGCAGAAGAAGTCATTATGGGGGGCCTGGCCCGCCTGGAGTATCGCGGCTACGATTCGGCGGGGATTGGGCTTTCTACCCCCGGCGGGATCCAAATCCGCAAGAAAAGTGGAAAACTAGCGAATTTACGAGCAGTTTTGCAAGAAGATCCGCTTCCCGCGGCGATCGCGGGGATCGGACATACCCGCTGGGCCACGCATGGGGGACCGACCGACATTAATGCTCATCCCCATGCTTCCTCCGATGGGCAACTCGCGGTAGTGCACAACGGGATTATCGAGAACGCCGATAACCTGCGCCGCGTCCTCGAACAGCAGGGATTTAGTTTCGTTTCTGAAACCGACACCGAGGTAATTGCGAATCTGCTGGCAGCGTCCTATCTAGCTGACAAGGGCGAAGGCACCACCCTGGGGGAGGGGGCAGCAGAGATACCAGCTCCCGTCCTAGATGACGCACAGGTTTCTGCCGAGGTCGCTAGAGGGGCCCACCAGGCAGCGGCGCGGCTATCAAGGGCGCTACTGAAGACTATGGAGCAGCTCAAAGGAACTTTCACGATTTTGGCGATCCACCGGGACGCTCCCGGGATAGTGGTAGCTGCCCGGCGTTCCTCCCCGCTGGTTATTGGGGTGGGCCAGGATTGCAACTACCTAGGTTCCGATGTTTTAGCTTTCGCCGATCACACCAAAGACTGCCTGGAGATCGGGCAAGACGAACTGGTGATGGTGACTGCCAAGGAAGTAAAAGTCGCCAACAGTGAAGGTGGGGCGGTTACCCCCAAGCAGTTCACCATTGATTTTTCGGTAGACCGCACCTCAAAGGGTGGGTGGGGAACCTTCATGGAAAAAGAAATCCATGAACAACCTTCCGCGGTAACTGCCACTTTGCAAGACCGGACTGATGCGCAGGGCTACCTCACCCTAGATGAGCTGCGCATCAGCCAAGACGTACTGCGGCAAGTAAACAAAATGGTGATTATTGCTTGCGGCACCTCTGCCTATGCCGGGCAGATTGCCCGCTACGCGATTGAGCATTGGTGCCGGATCCCGGTAGAAGTAGAGCTGGCCAGCGAGTTCCGTTACCGCGACCCGGTAGTTGATCAGCGCACCTTGGTGGTGGCGATCAGCCAATCCGGGGAAACCATGGACACCATTATGGCGGTGCGGCATGCCCGGGAACAAGGCGCGAAGGTACTGGCGATTGTAAATACTCCCGGCTCGACGATTCCCCGCGAATCCGATGCGGTACTACTAACCCATGCCGGCCCCGAAATCGCCGTGGCCTCCACCAAGGCTTTTACCGCCCAAATCACTGCCTGCTATTTGCTGGGGCTGTATTTAGCGCAGGTGCGGGGCAACAAGTTCATTGATGAAATCGCCGATTACCTGGAAAAACTGGCGGCGGTTCCCCACAAGATGCAGACTCTGCTCAACGAAATGGAGCCGGTGGTCGAGGTTGCTAAACGCTACGGGAAAGACCTGAAATCCACGATTTTCTTAGGCCGTCACGTGGGTTATCCGGTGGCCATGGAAGGGGCGCTCAAACTTAAAGAAATCGCCTATGTACATGCGGAAGGTTTTGCCGCCGGCGAGCTCAAACACGGCCCGATTGCCTTGATCGAGCCGGGACAGTTCGTGTTTATCGTGGTGCCCACCCCGCGCCGGCCGGAGCTACACCAAAAGGTGATCTCGAATCTGCAGGAGGTGCGCGCTCGCGGCGCGATTACTCTGGTAGTAGCGGAAGAAGGCGACGATAAAGTCGATAAATATGCCGACCATATTTTCCGGGTGCCGCGTACTCCTACCCTCTATATGCCTTTGCTAACTGTGATTCCCTTGCAAGTGTTTGCCTGTGAGGTCGCCAAGAGCAAAGGCTATGACGTGGACCAGCCGCGGAACCTGGCCAAATCGGTGACAGTGGAATAAAAGGCAAGTTCAAAGGGAACCGGCGGCATGATTGAGGCATTCGAGAAACAAACAGTTAGGCAAGCTGAAGCCAAAGTAGTAGCCGAGCATCCTCACGGGGCGTTGATGAAAAAGGCTGCCGGCGAAGTCAGCGACACCACTGTGGAGTTCTTGCTTGCCCGGGGTGCCAAAGTTGAGGAAACCCGGATCCTCGGGTTAGTCGGCGGCGGCGATAACGGCGGGGATTGTCTATATGCCTTGTCCTATTTGGCGAAATTGGGATACCCCTGTCTTGCCTTGCTGCTTTCGGATAAGCCCCATGAAAAAGCACTGGCGGCGGCCAAAAAAACCGAGGTAACCATCGAGCGGGTAGATTTAGCGGGCAGTGCTCGCCAGATTGCGCGCCTGGCTGCCCGCCGCGCCCGCGCCGCCCAGGTGTGGATTGATGGCCTGGTAGGAACGGGTGTCAACGGTAAACTACGTGAACCATTAGCGCAGGTAGCAACGGAGTTAACTCGCCTGTATGAATCTAGGGGCTCCAAGGTGCTACGAGTGGCGATCGATATTCCCTCCGGGATTTTCACCGATGATGGTCGCCTACCCGGGCCTTTCCTAGGGGCGGACGTGACGGTAACTATGGGAGGACGCAAATCCTCCTGCCTATTGCCGCCGGCTGCCTATCATTTTGGGCAAGTACGGCTAGTAGACCTGGGTTTGCAGATGAAAGAGCCGCGCCTAGCCCGCCTGGAGGCAGAGGATGTGGGTGCTATTTGGCCAGTGCCCGGTCCGGAAGACCACAAATATACTCGCGGGGTAGTGCAGATAGTCGCCGGTTCCTCCGCCTTCCCCCTAACCGGAGTGATGTGCGTAGAAGGTGCGGGTAGAGCCGGAGTCGGAATGGTGCGCTATGTTGGCCCCGAGGACGCGGCTTTCGCGATTCTTTCCCGTTTCCCGGAAGCAGTTTCCGGTGCGGGCAAACATCAATGCCTGCTGGTAGGTCCGGGCATAGATCCCAAAGATACTTCCCGGGTACGCGAAGCAGTCAACCAGGCAGTGCAAGCTGCTACCAGCGGGATTCCTCTGGTACTAGATGCGGGCGCCGTCGACCTCTATCCCCAAATCATTTCCCACGTTCCCGGCGGAACCCTTAGCCATCGAGCAGTACTTACTCCCCACGCGGGCGAGGCGGCGCGTTTGCTTTCGACACTCGGAGCCGGGGGAGGCCGCGGTGGAGTTAGCCGGGCAGAAGTGGAGGCATCGCCAGCAGCTTGGGTGCAGTATTTAGCGGATAAAACCGGTGCCACGGTGCTGCTAAAAGGAGCAGTGACCCTAATCGCCAGCGCCGAGGGGACAATGTTCAGCCAGGCCGGAGCGCCTTTCTGGACCGGGACAGCTGGTTCCGGTGATGTGCTGGCGGGAATCACCGCGGCGGTGCTGGCTCAACATCAGGCGCGCGCAGAACAATCGGGACACCAACTGTCTACCTCGCAAGTCTCAGCTGCGGTTGCCTCCGCCGCTTGGGTGCACGCCATGGCTGCTCGAAAAGCGGCCGAACTCCCCTTTGCCTCCGCAGATCCGCAAAGTGCTAATAGCCTGGGTGCACCGCTGGTGGCTACCGATATTGCCCGCGCGATTCCGCAGGCTATCGCCTACGCTTTGCAGCAAGCTTAGGACGGTATAGTCATGGTCATGAATACTGATTTTCCGGCGCGCGCGATTATTGACCTGTCTGCACTGGAAAAAAACTTGCAGCAGCTGCGCAAATGCGATCCGAAAGTTCAAGCGATGGCGATCGTGAAAGCCAATGCCTATGGACATGGTGGAGGGCAGATCGCCCGTGCCGCCTTAGAGTTCGGGGTGAATTGGTTTGGGGTCGCGCAGCTGGCAGAAGCTATGCAGCTACGGGAGGCACTGAAAGATTTTCCGCAGGCGCGCATTTTCACCTGGATTTTCAGCCCAGACGCCAATCTGGAAGCGGCGATTAAAGCCAACTTGGATATTGCGGTATCTAATCCTGAAACTCTGCTGCGCGTGGCTAGTGCCGCCCGGGCGGCAGAGAAAAAAGCCCGCATTCACCTGGCGGTGGACACCGGGATGGGACGCGAGGGCGCCCTGCCCGAAAACCTAGCTCCTTTACTTTCGGCGGCAGAGCTGGCCAGCGACGAGAGAACGGTAGAAGTTGTCGGAATCTGGTCGCATCTGGCGCGCGGAGATGAAGCGGGCGCGGGCGAACAGGCTACTGCCCGACAACTTAGCGACTTCCAACAGGCATGCGCAGCAGCTGAACAGCGCGGATTTACGGGGCTGGTGCGCCACCTATCGGCTTCTTCGGGACTGCTGTGGCATCCGCAGGCACATTTTGATTTGGCGCGCTATGGGATCGCCATGTACGGCCTCACCCCGAATCCGGGCCGCGCCACTACCTCCAGCTTGTCTCTTACCCCGATTATGCGACTAGAAGCTGATCTGATCAGCGTAAAGAAACTGCCCGCGGGGCATCCGGTTTCCTATGGAGGCACCTGGGTGGCGCCCCACGATACCTATATCGGGATCGTGCCGCTGGGATATGCCGACGGGATTGACCGTCATGCCTCCGGAAAAATCTGGGTAGCTGCCAATGGGCGGAAATATCCGCAGGTAGGACGGATATGTATGGATCAGTTCATGGTGGATTTAGGTAGCGGTGAAGATGGGAAACCGCCGCTGGCTTCCGGAGCGACTGTGCGGGTCTGGGGAGATGGCTCCCAGGGCGAACCCACTGCCGATGATTGGGCGAAGGCCGCCGGAACCATAAACTATACGATTGTTACTGACCTTAATCCGCGGGTGCCACGGGTCTATATCTAGGAGGAAACGTGCCGTTTACTATTACCGTTAACTCACCTGACCAGACGCGCGCGGTTGGACAAGTGCTGGCTGCCCAGCTGCGCCCCGGAGATTTAGTAATGCTCTCTGGTGGATTGGGAGCCGGCAAAACTACTTTTACCCAGGGAATTGGTGCGGGACTGCAGGTAAAGGGGAGGGTATCTTCCCCCACTTTCATCGTCGCCCGGGTGCACCCGTCCTTGGTGGGGGGCGCCGATCTGATTCACGCCGATGCCTATCGGATCAAAGATTTGACGGATCTAGAAACCCTGGATTTGGATTCTACCTTAGACGAGGCGATTACCGTCATTGAATGGGGGGAGGGGAAAACCGAGCAGCTGTCGGCTGACCGCCTGGAGATTGAGATTCATCGGGAACACGGCGGGGTTGCTACCAGCAGTAATGGGGTAGTGGATCTCGCGCAGATGGATGACGGCAAACGCACGATCACTATTCGCCCCCTAGGAAAGCGTTGGAAAGAAACCGACTGGGGACAGGTGTTTTCCGCTTTTGAGCACAGCCAAGAAAAGTAGGTAAAAATATGCGGATTCTATGTATCGACACTTCCTTGGGGGCATCGGTTGCCCTGTGGGATAGCGAAGCTAAGACCCAGGTGTTAGCCAGTCGCTCCAGTAGCGACTCTCGCTCCCATGCCGAACACTTAACGGAGCTGATTAGTGAGGTAGTGCAGGAGGCTTGCGGATGCGCTCTTTCGCAGGCGGGTATTGAGGCGGTGGCGGTCGGACGCGGTCCGGCTCCCTTTACTGGTTTGCGCTCCGGGCTGGTTTCGGCTCGCACTATCGGATACGCGTTGGGAGTTCCGGTAATCGGAATTTGTTCCCTAGACGCCCTCGCACGCGCGGTATTAGACCTGGTGCCACCCACAAAGGAAGTGTTCATAGCTACCGATGCGCGGCGAAGGGAAGTCTATTGTGCCCAGTACCGCGCGGACGGTCCCGATGAGGTTTGCTGCCTGTGGGGACCAGAGGTGGGACGACCCGCAGATTTTGCGAATCGGGCGGCCACACCCGGTTTGATGGTAGCCGGGGCGGGCGCGGAGCTATATCCCCAGGACTTTGTGTTAAATCCCGGGCTGCCTACCGAGGTAGAGGCAGCGGTACTCGGTAGGATCGCACAGGTGCGCCTAAATGGGCAATCCGCTGATCAGCTATTAAGCACGGTGTCTCCGCTTTATCTGCGCCGCCCGGATGTGCAGCCGCCTAGCCAGAAAAAATAGGGGTATCGTGACTGGCTGCGTTCTTTTAAGCATTGAGGACGTGTCGGCGCTGCTTGCCCTAGAACAAGCCTGTTTTGGATCCGAGGGGTTTAGCGCCGCGCAGCTGCAACAAATGCTAACCGCTCCCTACGGTTTAGCTTTAGGAATCTGGGAGGAGGAGGCGCTGGTGGGGGCGGCTCTGCTAGAAGTCTTAGTGCCAGAATCTGAGCTGCAATCCCTGGCAGTTCTGCCGGCTAAACGTCGCCACGGCCTCGGCGGCGCCCTCTTAAAATCCGCCCTCACTGCGGCCCGGAAACGGGGAGCTACTGAAATGTTTTTGGAAGTGCGCAGCTCCAACCAGGCGGCGATTAGGCTTTATGAACGCGCGGGATTCACTCCTTTGAGTGTGCGGCGGGGATATTATTCCCAACCCCGCGAAGACGCATTGGTAATGCGCAAGCGCCTGGCTAGCCCCTCTCCCGGTCCCGTCGGGGCGGAAATCACCTCCTCTGACCACCGCTGAAAGGTATTTTGAAACTTTTAGCTTTCTCAATTGCGGGGAAATTTCTAGGTTAGCGTCCCCACAAATAAGAATTCGTGTTGACGATTTTTTTCATCATCTTTTTTAACTAATTGACTATTAATGCAGGTAGATATCGCTTTAAAAGTATAGAATACCGTAACCTTTTTCTTTATCATTACTGCCTAGACCTAAACTCCTAAGTCTGCAAAAACCCTTGGGATAGCCTGTGAAACGTGGCCAATACAAAAGAAATTCAGAAGAGGCGAAGCTGGAACACCCTGGTCTTCGCGAAACAGTGCATGGCCGTTACCGGCATATTCTTTGTACTGTTTGTGTTAATGCATTCCTACGGGAACCTGAAGATTCTAGCGGGGGCTGACGCCTATAACGGTTATGCCCACCACTTGCGGGTCTTCGGTGCCCCTATCCTGCCTTATGAAGGTCTACTTTGGATCCTGCGCGTCGCGCTCCTGGCGTGCGTCCTGATCCATATGATCTGCGCCTTCTACCTCTGGTATCGCGCCAGTGTAGGACGAGGCAGCGAGAAATACGTAGTCAAACAGAACGTGGTTAACAACTACGCGACCCGAACCGTACGTGTCGGCTCGGTGCTGCTAGCGTTGTTTATCGTGTTCCACATCCTTCACTTCACCACCAAGTCGGTGCAGATTGGTGCAGCTGGTGCCTACTGCTCGAAGACCTACGAGGTAGGTGGGGAACAGATTCCGATGGCACCGTGGAACATGATGGTAACCACGTTCTCAGCAGCTAACTGGTGGACGCTGATTATTTACCTGGGTGCGGTCGCAATTGTGGCTTTGCACGTGGGACACGGCGTATGGTCCGCCCTGCAAACTATGGGTTGGATCCGGGAAAACACGCATAAAGCGACGGTTTATATCTCCGGGCTTGTGGGGCTATTGCTGTTCGCCTTGTTCGCCATCCCGCCGCTTTATTTGGTAATCACCAGCCCCAATTTAGTGCCGGGTTGTTAGGGAAGGATGCGTAAGATGACTGAACAAGAAAATCTCATTGACGGTCTCTACACCGTTGGCGAACCGATCGCTGATCAGAAAGCACCCCTAGAGGTGCCGATTGAAAAATGCTGGAAGCAGCGCCAGTTTGATGCGGCGCTGGTTAACCCGGCTAACCGTCGTAAAATTAAAGTGATCGTGGTAGGCACCGGCTTGGCAGGGGGCGCAGCTGCTGCTTCGCTAGGCGAAATGGGCTACCACGTCGATGCTTTCTTCTACCAAGATTCTGCTCGCCGTGCACACTCGATTGCGGCTCAGGGCGGGATCAACGCGGCGAAGAATTATCGCAACGACAACGACTCTGACTACCGGCTGTTCTATGACACGGTCAAAGGCGGGGACTACCGGGCTCGGGAAACTAACGTCTACCGGCTAGCGGAAGTATCTGCCAATATTATTGACCAATGTGTAGCTCAGGGCGTGCCTTTTGCCCGCGAATATGGCGGCCTGCTAGATAACCGTTCCTTCGGTGGGGTGCAGGTTTCCCGTACTTTCTATGCGCGAGGCCAGACGGGGCAGCAGCTCCTGATCGGTGCGTACCAGGCGTTAGAGCGTCAGGTTAACGCGGGCACCGTAGTTTCTCACTCCCGTCATGAAATGGTAGAACTCATCGTTTCGGACGGTCGGGCGCGCGGGATTGTGGCCCGCAATATGGAGACTGGTGAACTGGAAACTTTCACCGCTTCGATTGTTATTTTAGCTACCGGTGGTTATGGGAACGTTTTCTTCCTGTCCACTAACGCTATGGGGTGTAACGGTACTGCTGCTTGGCGTGCTCACCGTAAGGGTGCTTATTTTGCTAACCCTTGCTACACCCAGATTCACCCCACCTGTATTCCGCAGCATGGTGACCAGCAATCTAAACTCACTTTGATGAGTGAATCCTTGCGTAATGATGGACGTATTTGGGTTCCCAAGAAGAAAGAGGATTGCAAGAAAGACCCGCGGGAAATCCCGGAGGAAGATCGCGACTACTACCTAGAGCGTATCTACCCCTCTTTCGGTAACCTGGTTCCGCGCGATATTGCATCGCGTCAGGCCAAGAACATGTGTGATGAGGGTCGCGGGGTAGGTCCGGAAATCAACGGAGTTGCTCGCGGAGTTTACTTGGATTTCGCGGACGCGATTGAACGTATGGGTAAGGAAGCTGTTTCTGCTAAGTACGGCAACCTGTTCGATATGTATAAGCGGATTACCGATGATGATCCTTATGAGGTTCCGATGCGGATTTACCCGGCGGTGCACTACACCATGGGTGGGGTTTGGGTTGACTATGACCTAGAGACCACTATCCCGGGTCTGTATGTGGGCGGGGAAGCTAACTTCTCTGATCACGGTGCTAACCGCTTGGGCGCCTCGGCTTTGATGCAGGGACTATCTGATGGCTATTTCGTGTTGCCGAATACGGTAAATGATTACCTGGCACATACCTTGGATTGGCATGATTTGCCGCAGGATCATCCGGATGTTTTGGCCGCGAAACAGCAGGCACAAGAACGCATCGATCGGATGATGGCGATTGAGGGTACGCGTTCGGTGGACTCTATCCATAAAGAACTCGGCCACATTATGTGGGAGTACTGCGGTATGTCCCGTACCCGTGAGGGGCTGAAGAAAGCTATCGGCTTGATTCGGGAACTGCGGAAAGAGTTCTGGACCAATGTGCGGATTCCGGGCAAGAAGACTGGCGAAATGAACCAGTCGCTCGAGCGCGCCGGCCGTTTGGCTGACTTCCTAGAGTTGGGCGAGTTGATGTGTATCGATGCGCTGCATCGTGAAGAATCCTGTGGCGGTCACTTCCGGGAAGAACACCAAACTCCGGAGGGTGAGGCTATGCGTGACGATGAGAACTTCATGTATGTAGCCGCTTGGGAATGGAAAGGTGAGAATCAGCCCCCTGTCCTGCACAAGGAGGATCTGATTTACAACAATATCGAGGTCAAGACAAGGAGCTACAAGTGAACATCACTTTGCGAATCTGGCGTCAGGCTGGCCCAGACGCCGAGGGAGCTATCCACGAATATAAGCTCCACGGAGTTAGCGAGGATTCCTCTTTCCTGGAAATGCTGGATATCCTCAACGAGGATCTATTTGCTCGCGGGGAAGAGCCGGTCGCCTTTGACTCGGACTGCCGCGAGGGAATCTGCGGTATGTGCGGTCTGGTGATTAACGGGGTTCCGCATGGAAACCATTCCCCGGATCCCAAAGACAACACCACTACCTGCCAGCTACATATGCGCTCTTTCAAGGATGGGGACACGATTACTATTGAGCCTTGGCGCTCAAAGGCGTTCCCGATCATTAAGGATCTGGTGGTTAACCGGAACGCTTTGGATCGTATTATTCAGGCGGGCGGATACATTTCGGTTAATACTGGTGCGGCTCCGGATGCTCATTCGACTCCGGTTCCGAAGAAAGATGCGGATCGGGCTTTCGAGGCCGCGGCCTGCATCGGTTGCGGAGCATGTGTGGCTGCCTGCCCGAACGGTTCGGCGATGCTATTTACTTCTGCGAAAGTGACTCACCTGGGTCTTCTGCCGCAGGGTAAACCAGAGAATCTACGCCGGGTTACCCAGATGCTTAACCGGATGGGCGCTGAGGGATTCGGTGGATGCACCAACTTCGGTGAATGTGCGGCGGTTTGCCCCAAGCAGGTGCCGCTGGACTTTATCGCGGTGCTCAACCGGCAACTCGGCAAAGCTGTTCTTGCTGGAGTGTAAATCTGCAGCTAACAGCGAAATAGCCGTTCTTTTGCATGGCCAAGGCGGGCTCGGAGAATAATCTCCGAGCCCGCCTTCCATGTTCTTAAGTTGAACAGTTATTCCAGCTGAAGGCGGTACCGTTAGGTCGCAAATCCGGGGTATGGGTAAAATGAATACATGAGTGAACCGCTGATCCTGGGAATTGAGTCTACCTGCGATGAAACCGGCGTGGCGTTGGTGCGCGGGGGAGAACTACTGGCAGATCGCACTGCCACCTCTATGGATGAGCATGCCCGCTACGGGGGAATCATTCCCGAAATCGCTTCCCGCGCCCACCTAGAATCCTTCCTCCCCACTTTGCAGGCGGCCTGCAAAGAAGCCGGGGTTACTTTGAGCGAGGTAGACGCCATCGCCTGCGCGGCAGGGCCGGGGTTGGTGGGCTCGCTGACGGTAGGGATTTCTGCGGCTAAGGCCCTGGCACTGGCCTTAGATAAACCGCTGTACGGCGTAAACCATGTAATCGGACACCTCGCGGTAGATGCCCTGGTAGAGGGGGAGTTTCATCCGCCTTTTATTGGGTTGATTTGCTCAGGGGGGCACTCCAACCTGGTGCTGGTGCGGGATCTGGCAAGTGATATTACCGAACTGGGGGGCACTTTGGATGACGCCGCCGGGGAAGCCTTCGATAAAGTAGGGCGCCTGCTGGGCACCCCCTACCCAGGCGGCCCCCACGTAGATCGGCTGGCGCAGGCCGGGGACAAGAAAGCTATCCGTTTCCCGCGGGGATTGGCGGCCGGTAAAGACAAAGAACGTCACCGTTACGATTTTTCATTTTCCGGATTAAAAACTGCGGTTGCCCGCTATATTGAGGGGCTAGAGGCGGCCGGAGAAAGCGTTAACCGGGAAAATATTTGTGCCGGTTTTTCGGAGGCCGTGAACGATTCGCTGACTAAGAAAGCGGTGCAGGCTGCCCAGGACTTTGACTGCCACGAAATCGTAGTGGGCGGTGGTTTTTCTGCGAATTCGCGTCTGCGGGAACTTTTGGCACAGCGCGCTGACTCGGCGGGGATCACCGTGCGCATCCCGCCCATTCGTTTTTGTACTGACAACGGCGCCCAAATCGCCGCCCTCGGTGAGGTGCTGGTGAAAGCGGGGATGCCGCCCTCGCCCAAAGATTTTGGCCCGGATTCCCAGATGCCGCTCACCGAGATTTATATGGCTCCCAGCCTGGAGAATACCGGGAAGCCGCAGGATAATAGCAGTAATGCCCAAGAAAAAGAGGTAGATGCGGAAAGCATCTACCAGAAGGTGAAAGAAAATATGGCGAAATCATTTGATCAGATGCGTCCCGGATTGGAAAAGGCCGCTGACCGGATTAAACCTTTAGTAGAACAAGGGCGGGAGTACGCGGAAGAAACTGTGGAGAAAGCCCGCCCCTACGTGGAGCAGGCAGTCGAGAAGTCTCGCCCCTACGTAGAGCAAGCGGTGGAGAAGTCTCGCCCCTACGTAGAGCAGGCCGCAGAAAAAAGCCGGGAATATGCGGAAGAAACTGTGGAGAAAGCTCGCCCCTATATGGAGCAAGCTGCCGAACGCGGGCGCGAATACGCCGAGCAGGCGGTTGAAAAGGGGCGCGAATACGCGAAGCAAGCTCAGCAGCGTTTACAGGAGCGTTCGCAGGCGCGTAAAACCGATCCCAATGAGCCTTCGGTGACGGTAGAACCTCCCGATGACGTGGAGCCCCGCCCCTAGTCTCACCTTCCACTAGCGGGGTTACTAGCCCGCGGCATAGAGCCCTATTTTATGGGGCGCAACACTAGACAGCGGTGCGCCCCACCTACCCGGGTCAGCGCTACGGTCACGGTGCGCGGTGACCAGTCCCGGTTTTTCTTGGGCATCACCTTTTTTCGCCAAGCTGCAATGTCGAGGGCGGCTCCCCGCTTGAGTACGTCCAGCCGGGTGGCCTGCAAAGAGCGTAAATAAGAGGTTACTACCTTGGGTTTCAAGGGCAGATCTTCCACTATCTGGTAGCAGGAGAGCGCCGGTGAATCCTGTTCGTCGGGAAGGGTGTTTCCGGTCAGATAGGCAATCCCGGTTGATACTGGCGCCATTTCGAGGCGTTCACACAGGTCAGGAATAATCCCGGCGCGAATAATCGCGGGATCGGGATCGAAAAGATAGCTGCCCAAGTTCTCGGCCTGCGGAACTTGTAGATGACTTTCACCCGGGTTGCGGGCGGTAGCACAGCGATAATGTTTCACCTGCCTACCGCAGATAACCAGCGCGGATCGTCCCGCACCCTCAGGAGCTAAGCCCGGCGAATAGAGGGCGCACTCCACCAGGTTTCCGTCGACGCTCACCCACTGGGCGTGATAGCCCTCCGGCAGATTCGCCAGGTCAATCCCGGGCGCCATTTTCACCGCTAGATGAGGTGCGCGCCTTCCCCATTCCAGGACTTTTCCCAGGGGAGGTGACCAGGCGGCAGGAAAGAGGACTCGTCCGGTGGCTCCGCGGCGGGCCGGATCTACAAACAGGGCAGGCAGAGTTTTTTGGGCGGCAATATTTTCGGCACTTTCGCAAATAACCTGTGCTTTCGGAATATCGGAAAGGTTGATTGCAGCGCAGGTGGCAGCGGCTGGGCTCAGGTCTACTGCGAGAAAATCTTCGCAGGTGCGTGCCAGTTCCATAGAGTCGGCACCGATCCCGCAGCCAAGATCCATCAAGTGAGTGACGCCGGCGGTCGCAAAACGTTTAGCCCGCTCAGCGGCAACTATTTTCCGGGTGGCCTGTTCGATTCCATCGCGGGTAAAGAGTTTAGTCGCCGCCTCGGCTCCCATTTTTTCCCGCGCTTTTTCCCGTAGTTTCCACTGGGTTTGCAAAGACGCAACCAAGTTTGCGGGGTGGTGTTTGCGCAGATTGCTGACGATATCTGCCGCCTGGGAAGGTGGGGGCGCTGGATATTCTTGCAGTAGTTGCCAGCCTTCCTCGGTGGTAAGCGTGGCAATCATGGGATCTTCAGGAGGTGGAAAAGAGGAGGTCAACTGTTGCATCTGCGTGAAGCTCAGTTGTATTTTGCTGCTTGGCATAGATCTATCCCCCTGTATTTTTAGTTTAACTGAGCATTGCCAAGCGGGAGAGGTGGCGCTAGGGGGGGGAGTAGCAACACCAGTAGGAAAAGCGGGAATGGTAACGGGGAAGAGGCAGCGCTAGTAGGCAAAGCCAGATGGAGCAGCAACGATTGAGGGGAGAGAGCGTTAGGGAGAAGAGGAAGCGGTAAAGCTAGAGCGACACCTTGGTTACCCAAATCAGGATTCGCGGAGGGCGTAAGCAATAACTGGCACTCAGCTTGCTTGAGTGCCAGAATAGCCCTAAGCTAAATAGTGCATTTGGAGTCGCAAGGCTCCAGACCGTGCTGGAAATCTGACAACCCGCGACGTCATAGTTCCGGTACTAAAACCGAAAATTTTTGGAAAAAGAAAGGGAGGTCTGCAGTGTCAGTCTCCATTAAGCCGTTAGAAGATCGCGTCGTGATTCAGCAGGCAGAAGCGGAACAGAAGACCGCCTCTGGTCTGGTTATTCCCGACGCTGCCAAGGAAAAGCCGCAGGAAGGCAAAGTAATCGCAGTGGGACCAGGTCGCATCGATGACCAGGGTAACCGGGTTCCGATGGACGTTGCCGAGGGCGACAGCGTGATTTACTCCAAGTATGGCGGTACCGAGGTCAAATACGGCGGGGAAGAATACTTGATTCTTTCCGCGCGTGACATTTTGGCAAAAGTTGAGCGCTAGACAATAGCGCTGGCTGCGCGGTTTCGCGCACGTTAGCCGTAAAGCAATCGGCGGGGTCGGAGAAATCCGACCCCGCCTTTTGTATAGGTTCATTTCGTTATCAATGTTTCCAACTCTTGACGCGCAGCCCCTAGCTTGGCCAGATCCCGAACCGGGGTGCCGCGCTGAATGTTACACTAAAGTTCCACCCATCCTCGTTGACCTAAGTTTAAAAGCTGTGGATAGAGGTAATGAGGATGGGTAGATAAGCCGAGATGAGGTTGATTGGGGATCGTCGTGAAAATTTTCTACGTTACTGCATGGTTTCCAAGTACCGAAAAGCCTGAGGTAGCTCCCTTTGTGAAACGCGATGTCACCGCTTTAAGCAGGGATAACGACCTCCTGCTTGCCCATATTGATCGGTCTTACTCTGGTAAGCCCTGCCGGTTTTTTGCTGCTGACCGGGTTAAAGCCATCCGATTACCTGCCCGCACCATTGTCGATATCTTGAAACTGCCTTTGAGGTTAAGAAAACTAGCTAGAAGCAGCCAAATGTTACATTCGACGGGAGTATTTGCCCTGCCCGTTGTCTCACTTTCTTTTATTCCCCTTCCTTGGGTACATACCGAGCATTGGTCTAAGTACATGGAGAATGGGCTACTGCCCCTATTAGTTTCGCTTTTCGAGCATTTTCCAGACAAGGTAGTCACCGTTTCAACTTTCCTAGCGAAAAAACTTTCCCGCTACGGGGTGGGACAGGTGGTTACGGTGCCTAATATAGTTCCTCTGCCGAAATCACTAACCCCACTCGCAGATCTAAAATCGTTGCATTTAGTTTCAGTTGGGGCATTGAACTCGAGAAAAAGCCCCGATATCGCGGTGCGCACTTTGCGAATACTCCTGGATCGAGGAATCGATGCTTCGCTGACTTGGGTTGGTGATGGACCCTTACGTGCAGAAATAATCAGGTTGATTGATGAGCTTAACTTGAATTCGCGGGTTAATCTTGCTGGCAGTGTCAAGCCCGATGAGGTTCCCAGATATCTGTCTAATGCGAACATGTTCCTATTGCCAACCCAGGCAGAAACTTTTTGTTTGGGGGCGGCAGAGGCGCTGGCAGCAGGACGCCCGGTGGTCTTAGGCGGAAACGGCGGTCAAAGAGATTTTGTTAAACCACCCTACGGTCTATTGGTAGATGATTCGCAGAACCCGGAAGCCTACGCCGATGCGATTATGGAGCAAGTAGGTAATAGCCAGGGAAAGCGGGCGGATTTTTTCCAAGGCGCGATAAGAAAATTCTCCGACAAAGATTTCGCGAGGCGCATGAATGCGCTTTATCGTGAATTAGCTTCGAAACAAACTGCATCATGACAGTGTGAGACTGCCTATCTGCAGTGGGGGTGGAACGGGGATTACGATGCTATGGTTCCAGGATCCCTGCGGTTTGCTGGGCGAAGAAATCTTCTAAGGTCTGGGAATAATACTTGGTTAGGTGGTCTTGATCCATATAGACGTAAAGATTTCCTACCAGGGGACTGCAAGCATCGTTGGGACATATCTGCGGCGATAAATCCACGAAATGGAAACCAGAGTTTTCTACAGGCAGACCGTTAAGGGTCTTCGAATATACCTGCCCATAGGGCACGCCACAGGACTGGGGATTAGCGGCAGAAACGGCGCACTCATACATATTGTCAGAAAAATTCGGGGTGTCGCGCATCCCGATTACCTTTATCCCCTTCGCCAAGAACTCGGAAACTACCTCTGGGTGACCAGTTAATACTTGATCGGGGCTACCGGGTTGCGTAAGCGTGGAGACCATTATCACCGCATCTGGGTTTGCCTTATTTAACGCCCAATCCAATCCGGCTTGTACCCATTTTTTGCAGGTATCGTCATGGCCGTTAAAGTCACGGGAGATCTTGCAGCCACCCATCAGCAGCGCAGCTAAATTCCAGTTGCGTTTCTCTGCCGTTTTTTGGATGGCAGGCAGATACTGCTCGGCATGGGAATCACCAAATACCAACACGTTGGGGCCACCAGTTGCTTGCTGGTGCAGCTGACGGCAAGAGTTGTTGTGACCAGCTGTCTTTCCAAAATCTGGCGCCCCGGCAAAGGCGCCGATACATTGGTACGGCAGGCTTGCCCACTGTTTATCTAGCTCTCCAGCAGCGGGCAGGGGATCTTCCTTGAAACTGCTAGGAGGATTTTTCTCTAGGAGGACGCGGGCTCCGGGGTGACTAGACACAGTAACGTGTTTTGCGGGAGAAATCCGTTTATTTATTTGCCAAGAGGCAGTAGTAATTCCGGCAGCTCCTACTGCTAATGCCAAGATAATGACGGCCGCTTTGCGCCCCCAATCTTTGTTGAATAGTTTAAGCGAACGTACCGGGTTATCAACCAGCTCGGTAAGTAGAACAGCTAGTCCCAAGGAAACTAGGAAGAGGAATCCGCCCTCAAAAAGAGAAAGGTTGGCCTGATGGCGCGCCCCCATATACACCGCGAAGATTGGCCAGTGCACCAGGTAAAGCGCATAGGAGTTGTCACCGATATAGACCAGAGGACGCCAGAATAGTAGCCGCGCGGAAGTGGAGTTAGAGTCACTGCGAACAAATAACATCACCAGACACGCTGCCACAATGGGCAGGACACAGATGGGGCCAGGATAGGTACCCACGGAGAGCAGGCCGAAAACTACCACGATTGCAATAGAAATCCACCCTAGGGCATCATGCCATTTAGATCCCGCTTTAACTTTTTTGACAGCGAGTGCCGCCAGGACTCCGATCGCAAACTCCCAAAATCGGATGCGAGTATCAAAATAGTATTGCGAGGCGGTGCCATCGAAAAACTTTACTAGTAACCAGCCAAAGGAGACGAGGGCAGCGAGAGAAAAAACAGCGAAAATCCCTTTACGGACAGAGATGTTTATTCTCCGACAGATCAGAGCAGTTACCGCAAAAACTAGCGGGAAGATCAAAAAGATTTGTCCTTGGACTGCTATGCACCACATATGCATGAGCGGAGAAGACAGGGAATGATCGGCCGCAAAATAGTCGACTAGCTCTGACTGTAAATACCAATTTTGGTAGTAAAACAAGGACGGCCAGGACTGGTTGATAATCTCAGTCCATCTAGTCTTAGGCAGATATTTGATGGTTAGCACAATCGCCAGCAGGATGGTGATCACCAGGGGAGGAAGCAGCCGCCGGAATGTTTGAATCCACCGTTTGATTACTGAATAGCTCTTACCGGCATCGGATCCGCGAATAAAAGAATCAGCCAAAAGGAAAGCGGAGATCATGATGAAAACATCCACCCCAATGGGGGAGCCGACCTGCCAGGCGTGAAACACAATAATCTGCAAGGCACAGAGGGCGCGCAATCCCTGAATCTCAGGGCGGAAACGACGGGTCTGGTCATTTACAGCATTTGCAGGAGAACTCATATCGATGATCTTTCGCTTAGTGAACCTGCTAAGGATGTTATGGCAGTTCGATAAATGTTTGCAATCTTCCCGCCCAACCCATTAGAGCAATGATTGATTTAGGAGAAAGGCTGCGACTTTTCATCTAGGACGGCAATCGCTTCTGCGGGCAGGGTCAGGCTGGCGGAAGCCGCCAGATCCTTTAGTTGCTGAGGGTTACGCGCGGAGGCAATCGGGGCAGCTACGCCCTTGGCGCGCAGCCAGGCGAGAGAGACTGCAGTGGGGGTAGAACCAAGTTCTGCGGCTACCTTTACCAGGGCATCCACCAGTACAAAAGATTCTGGGCGGTTATATGCTGACAAGAAGTCGCTGCGTTCTTTACCGGCAAGGTCTGCTGCTTTGCGGTATTTTCCGGTCAGGAACCCGGATGCTAGCGAGAAGTAGCTGAACTCGGCAACTCCGAATTCTTCACAAATCGGCTGGTAGCTCTGTTCGAAATCTTTTCGGTAAAGCAGATTGTATTGATTCTGGATCGCTACCGGTGTTGCCAGACTAGCCTCCGTAGCGACCTGGAACCATTCGCGCATCCGCTCGGGAGAAAAGTTAGACATGGTCACGTAGCGAACTTTTCCTCCTTTTACCAGACCATCAAACGCTGCAGCCATATCCGCAATTGGGGTCTTATCGTCGTCGAAATGCGCATAGTAGAGATCGATGTAATCGGTTTGTAGCCGTTTCAAGGAGGCTTCACAAGCAGCCTTAATATTTGCTGGGGCTAGACCGGGAAAATCAGGGTGCTGGCTGACCTTGGTAGCGATTACAACCTGGTCGCGTGCTTTGCGCTCACGCAACCATTCGCCAATTACGGTCTCGGATTCTCCGCCTTTTAACCCTTTGCCCCAGGCAGAATAAACATCGGCAGTATCAATGAAGTTTCCGCCCGCCTCGCAGTAAGCATCCATGACTGCAAACGAATCTGCTTTGTTGCTGGTCCAACCGAAAGTATTAGCGCCTAAAGCCAGTTCAAAAACTGAAAGCTCCGTGCCTTTTACCTGGTACATTAGCCTCCCATAAGCAATTTTGCTGTTTATAGGTATGGTACTAGATTAGTAGATCTTCGTTCTATTCTTGTTGATCTAAACGATTCAGATTTTCAATATTCAGACAGTCCGGTTGGTGTTTCACGAGCCTGAATTCGCAATCTTGCCGACCGCCTGATACCACCCATTCACCTGTTTTTCGGCGCACAGTTCGGGTGCGGCACGGTTTGATGCTGCTTTAAACTGAGTTACGTTTTCTACAGTCAAGGTTTCAATTGCTTGGACTACATCGTTGACTTCAAAAGAATTAGCGACTACACCGTTTTGGCACTGTGCTACCAGATCTGTCATTTCTGGAGAGGGCCCGACTAGAATTCCCAGCCGTGCCTGAATGAAATCAAAAACTTTGTTCGGTAGAGCCCACTTATAACTAAAATTGACGGGAGGTAATATAAATATTCCTACGTCGTAGCAGTTTAGTGTGGAAACGAGCTGAGAATAGGGGACTGGATCGTGGAAAGTAATTCGCTGTGAGGTGTATCTCTTACGAAGTTCTGATATATAAGCTGGATTATTTGCTGTCAAGTACAGATCCAAAGTTATATTCTTTGATGTAGCTTCCACAGCATCAAGCATTATCTCCATTCTCCTGCGCGGTAGACCAGCGCCGGAATGAACAAGTTTTATTGGTGGAATGACTTCTTTAACATCGAGATTTGCATATGGAGTTGCATTAGGTACGAAACTTGGCTCTAGATTAAATTGGTCGCGATATGCCTGTTCTAACCCATGCGAGACTGTTGTAACTGATTGTGCCCGAGCTACGTAATGACTGATCAACCAGTTAATCCACGGCTTAATAACCTTCACCCAGGTGATATTTTCATCGTGCAATGCTGGAAAATACTCGTGTAAATCCGCATGAACCCCCAACCTGGGCTTGAGTCGGAGGGCAAGCGGCGCGGCATCAAGATCATTAGAAAGGATGACGTCAAACCTACCGCGTTGTTGAGCTAGCACTCTCCATGCCTTCTTAATGGTAGGAATTCGCCAGTACGCAAGGCGGTATTGCTTCAATACGATGTAACGTCGATTTACTGAGCCCAGAGTATTGCCCACAGGGAGCTGGATGTGGTTAGTGACGCCCTCGGGTGGTTCTCCGAGCGATGCTGTTGTAACGGCGTAATCTCGCTTAAATAGCCGTACTTGTTTTAACACCCGCGCATCAGAATTGATGTCAGAGAACGATAGAATGAGCAGTTTTGGTTTATCATCGCTTTTCATATGTATTATCAAACCTCCTTAACCCAGACTATCCAAAATGGAGACTTTAGCGATTCGACACGATGCCTTGAGCATTCAGAAATAAATGTATCAATGTATCGTGGAAAAAGAGTATTCATTCTAAGAAGAGGATCTTCCTATATGACATCCTTGTACCCACTGCGGAAAGCATATGGAGATGCTATAAGATTTGGGCGCGCACTAAAAATACGGCTTATATCGGCAGTAAAAGCTCCTGCAGAGATAAGGGCAATCAAGAATGAGCCCAGTTTTAGTTCTGATTCCACGTATCGAATTATCGTTGGGCCAAAAAACTCTGCCGGTGCATCGTTCCAATGGGCGCGTGCGCTGGAACAGTTTTCACTCCCGAGCGGCAAAAAGGTAGAAACGAAGGTGGTGCAGGTAGATCGCGGTGGGGGGGGGAACCCAAATTTTAATTTTACGGCCGACATTAATATTGGCGCACATGCATATGCGGGTAATCTCCGGTCCTGGAGGAACAGGGTTTTATCTCGTGCCACTCATGTCGTACTGGAATCTGGGGGGCGTATTACAGGTAATTTTCTAGCTGGAGAGCCCGAGGACGAGATTCGTGATCTACGAGAAGCAGGGATTGATGTTGCTTTGCTCTTCCATGGTTCAGATATTCGTCAAGCATCCCTGCACCAGCGAACAGTTGTAGATTCGCCACTCAAAGAATCCGGAGCATACTGGGATGCCGTACGAAGGAATGCAGAGTCAAATTTGCGGCTGGCTCAGTCATTCGATGGTCCGATATTCGTTTCCACTCCAGGGTTATTAGCTCATGTACCCGGTGCTACCTGGTTACCTCTCGTAATTGATGCTAATCGATTTTCACCTCATTGCCCCCTAATGGAAAGAAAAAGACCAATCGTTATTCACGCACCCTCAAATCCGAAGATGAAGGGGACAAAACAGATTGAACCAATACTTGAAAAACTTGATCTGGAAGGACTTATAGAATACCAACGATTGTCCAACATTCCGCACGCTGAGATGCCAGATTTTATTTCCAAAGCCGACGTTGTGGTGGACCAGGTTGTTCTTGGCGACTATGGAGTGCTCCAATGTGAGGCAATGGCAGCAGGCCGATTGGTTCTCGCAAGCGTGAACATTGCCCAAAAATTCGTGCCAGATTTACCAGTAGTTCACACCACTGCCGCTACCCTGGAAAAACTGCTTCGTGCGGCTGTATCTACGCGGCGTGCTGATTTTATCCAATTAGCCTCCAAGGGGCCTGGCTATGTGGCGACTCATCATAGTTCATCATCAGCATCAAAAATACTCGCTGAACAACTTAATTTGACTTAAAACGACCTTTTTAGTTCTTGAGAAATCACGGGATTATTTAGTTCCATCTAATTGGAAGCACCCCTCTTATTTTGTTGTTTTTCAGATTGGGTTCTGTCCGGGCAGTTTAATGAATGCGTCTGTGAGTACGCGCCATTCCCGATTGCACCACCACTGTCGCGGTGATTATTGGTTTTAGATGAGCGCAGTCGGAATCTATGGAAATTGCTGGTGGGTATGTAGGGGGGCGTATTTATATGGAAGTGAAGCGCCGTCCACACTACATCGTAGCCACCGAAGAAAATTTTTGCAGATAATTTAAACTGCGTAAGAGAGCGTAGTTGAAGGTACTTGGAGTCTTTTGGAAACCGTGAAACCTGATTTTTAGCAAGTCTAGCTTCCAAATGGTTTGGAAGTAGGTAGCCTATGACGTAGGACAGAAAATTCGCCAATTGTCATGCAACTAGCTGGACTCTAATGCCGGGGGAAAGTTTCTAGAAATGTTACGAGTGTTTTCAGTACATCTCGAAACTGCAGGACAGATTAGGAGAGGACGCTAGATGAACCCGCTGGTATCAGTATTGATCCCTATCTACAACGTAGAGAAGTATTTGCCGGAATGTTTGGGAAGTTTGGCGGAGCAGGACTTCAAGCAAGCTGAGTTTATCTGCATTAATGATGGATCAACAGACAGTTCTCGGGCCATTATCGAAGAATTTATGAACCAGGATTCACGATTCAGAGTAATTGATAAAGAAAACTCTGGATATGGCGCGTCTATGAACCGGGGTCTGGAAGCAGCTCAAGGTGACTATATAGCGATTTTGGAATCGGATGATTTCATGGAGGCAGACACGCTTAGCAAACTGCACCACGCTATTAGCAGCACCGGAGCAGACGTGGTAAAAGCTAACTTCTGGATGTACTGGTCTATCCCCACGAAGCGAAACGATTTTTTTGAGGCAATACCAGGTGGGAAGAGCGAAAAAATAGCTGATCCCGCACGGGATCCATTTATTTTTTATACCAAGGCTTCGATTTGGTCTGCAATTTATCGGAAGTCTTTCCTAGATACAGAGAAAATCTCGTTTTTAGAAACCCCCGGTGCTTCTTTCCAGGACACCAGCTTTACTTTTAAAGTCTGGGCTTCCACCCATAAGGTCTACTATTTGCATGATGCATTTGTGCATTACCGGCAAGATAATGAAAACTCTTCAGTAAACTCTCCCGGAAAAGTAGACGCTCTTTTTAATGAATATCGAGAGATTAGCCGTTGGCTGGAAACGGATCCTGGAAAACAGAAGACTTTTTCGCCTATAAAAGTAAAGATGCTTTATGACGCGTTGATCTGGAACTACGAAAGAGTCGCCGAGGAATACAAGGTAGAGGTGCTGCGGAAAGGACGTGCCATGTTCCTGGATGATTTTGCCCGGGGGAACGTGGACATTCGGCTCTTCGAGCCGTGGAAACTACTGGATATGAGGACAATCATGCTTTCTCCGGAACGATATCATCATGATAGAAGCCGAGGAGAATCATTAAGCCAGCGCGTTGGTAGAGTAATCCAAGACCGTGGTTTTGGCGGGTTTGCCCGCGCCGGTGCCGCAAAGGTGGTAAATAAAGGGAAAGGTCTGGTCAAATCGTGCCAACGATATCTGTAATCGTACCTGTCTACAATGTTGAGAAATATTTAGCTCATTGCCTGGAATCGATTCGAAAACAAGACTTTTCCGATCTAGAAATCATCTGCATTAACGACGGTGCTACTGATACTTCCCCCAGATTGCTAACCATGGCCTCTGAACTTGATCCTCGCATTGTGGTGATTAACCAGGATAACCAGGGGGTTTCTGCCGCACGTAACCGGGGTCTGCAGGCTGCTACCGGAAAAATAATAATGTTTGTTGACGGTGACGACTTCTTAGCTCCGGGAGCCTGCAGGACAGTAGCAGAAGCTTTCTCAAAAGATAAACCAGATATTTTTACTTTCGGAGGCAAGGCTATTTCCTATGGGAAGCCGTCACCCTGGTTACTAAATGCTCTTTCTCCCAAGAAAGAGGTTATTCGAGGTCTAGGCGGGAATCTCTTTAAAAAAGCGAAAGAAAGACCCTATATCTGGTTATCGGCTTTCTCTCGTGATTTCCTGGAAACTAACGCTGTGCGTTTTGAAGAGGGTCTCGCAGTTGGTGAAGATCA
Source organism: Varibaculum sp. C0165D1 (assembly GCF_056590355.1). Taxonomy (NCBI): domain Bacteria; kingdom Bacillati; phylum Actinomycetota; class Actinomycetes; order Actinomycetales; family Actinomycetaceae; genus Varibaculum; species Varibaculum sp. C0165D1. The sequence continues at coordinate 174,139 of NZ_JBWPVY010000004.1, forward strand.
ACTGTTTTACTTAGAGGCCTATGTTAGGGCAAATCTAATAGTAACTTCTCCGAAACCCCTTTATTTCTATCGAGCCAATCGCCTCGGATCCGCAATGTCTAGTCAACATAAAGATGATGACAAGCGGGTAAAGCAGCACTTGAACTTGGCTGACCGGGTATTTTCACGTTGGAAAGCGGCAGGACTATTTGAACAGTATAGGGCGGGGCTGCTGTATTGGTTTCTTGATTTTATTTCTTATGATGCTTTCCATACAGATAGCTCCGAAGAGGCACTTCACAGCGTACGAAAATTGATATTCAAGTATTTTGGGAATCCTAATGATGTTGATCTGGATGTTGCCACCACTTTAGCATTGCGTAATTTGGAGCATCCTGAAAATCCTCTCAGGTACCCCCGTAACCTTGTGGTGATGGTACTGGAAGGTATGCAAGATCCCGTACTTAGTTCCCAGATGGCTCTGGAAAAACTCGGAAAACTAACCCCGGTGAAAATACTTTCAGCCATTTATAGACGAATTTTTCCGGCCAGCAGTTTAATGCAATATTGGTGGATTGCAGGAGCCCGCATTATTACAGCTACCGCCGTGGAAGATGCGCAGTCCTATAATCGTCTAATCGCCGAGTGGATGTTGTATAGACGCTAACCAAATCGGATACCTCTGGTGCAGTTTGGTTAGGGGGTGTGTTTTGCAGTTGTGAATCCACCAGCTGCAGGTAGCCTTGCGGTTTTTGTATTATCAAGTAGATAATAATCAGAGCTTGAGCACGCAAATAGGAGAGTTAAGTGGATGTCGTGGGAGTAGCCTCAAACGCGGATTTCTTTAACTCTTGGCTGCTGTTCTTGATTCCCCTGGCTGTTTCTTTCGCGGTTCTATTCCTGCCCGGTCTGGCGTCTGGCTATGCCTTGGGTTTGCGAGGACGCTGGCTTTGGGGATGGGCACCCGCCGGTTCTGTGGGGATAGCGGTGGTAGCAGCTGTGATAGCTTCCAAGTTGGGATTTACCTGGGGATTTCCAGTTTTGGTGTTCTTCTGTGTTGTCGCAACTCTTATTTGCTGGCTGCTTTCTTTGCTCTATATACGTGTCTGTAAGTTAAAAAATATCGAAACGGGAATTAGTAGTCTCCCTAAGGTAGATCGGGGTAGTAAAAAGTGGGCATACTTACCACCTATATTGCTGCTCTCCATGTTCGTATATGAGACGATTCGTTTCGCGACGGCAGTAAAACGTCCCGGAGCATTTGCGCAAATTTGGGATAATCTTTTTCACTCTAATCTAGTTATGATGTTTCTCCAGCGTGGAGATGCTTCACCGTTCAGTGTTGATCTCTGGGATCCTAGTAGAGCCGGGTTCTATCCGGCAGCCTGGCACGAGGTGGTTTCCTTGGTTGCCAGTGCCTGTTCAGGGGCTGTAACCACCGCTACCAACGCTGTGAGTCTGGTAGTCGCTTTCATTATTTGGCCTTTAGGAATCTTCTGTTTGGCTTCCGTAATTTTTACTTCACGCGTGGTTCAGCTAATCTCCCTGGCTCTGTCCTTAACTCTGCCCCAATTCCCATTCGCCCTCTTCAGTTGGGGTCCTCTTTACCCGAATTTGCTTAGCTCCTCATTGTTACCTATAGTCATCGCCCTATTTGTTAAGTGGCTTTCTGACAATCTCCTCGCTCTCGTCCCAGGATTATTTGCTGCCGGCTGGGGTCTGGTAAGCGTGGGAGCCAGCCAACCTAATAACGTGTTTACTTTCGTCATTGTCGCCACGATTGCTACCTGGTGCTATGGGGTAACTCGGATAAACCTTTCTTCCGCAAGATATGGAGGTCACAAAGGGGTAAGAAGTGCAATCTTGGCGGGCTGGACTGGACTCTGCCTAGCCGTCTACGGTCTTTGGGAGTGGGGCACTTTTCAAATTTCGCTTATCAGAGGGCTGCGTACGAAGACCCCCGATTGGTTTCCTCAAGGATCTTACTGGTCAGGAATAGCTGAGATTTTTTCCTTGACGGGAGGTAAACCAAACGCTGACTTTATGGTTTATCAGCGATTACATCTGTTGCCGCTATCTGCTTTATTGATTATCGGTTTACTCGTGCTGATATTTAGTCGTAAAAAAACCTGGTTGGTTCTTAGTTGGATGGTTTTTTCCGGTCTTGCCCTCGTGGGGCGCTCGATGCAGGATTTGCAGCTCCGGCAGTATCTAGTAGGGGTCTGGTATGCAGATTCTCCCAGGCTTTTTGTGCCAGTCGTAATGTTTTCTATTCCTATAGCAGCCGGTGGTTTAGGTTGGTTGATACGCCAACTTCAAAAGTGGATTTCTCCAAAGGTAACTCGAAAAACTCAAGCCATTATTTTATCTGGCTCCCTGATACTATCGGTGGGAATAGTCGCTGCTCCGACGCATTTGAAGACGTCGTGGTATTGGATTGGCGATGTTTTCTCGATTCGCACCCCCTCAGATAGATCCCTTGGTTTAGTAGATGAGGACGAGCTCAACCTACTACTGGAACTTCCTCGTCTTACGCCCTCTGACAGTGTGATTCTAGGGAATCCTTGGGAAGGAGCTGCTTTTGCTTGGTCATTGGGGCAACGACGAGCTATTTTCCCGACCCTACGATATGCAAGCACTCCGATGCCGGATAGAGCGTTCTTAGCGAACGGGCTATATCAACCTGAACAGAGAAAACAGGTGTGCTCCTTCCTAGGTACCAAAAACATATACGTATTGAACTTCCGAAACCACTATTCGGGAGCCGAGGGGAAGACGGGTATCGAGAAGAAATATCCGTCATTCGACTCCACGAATACGCCCCTATTAGCTCCGGTTAAATCAGTTGGAGAGGCGCACCTTTTCAAATACCTGGGATGTTCTAAGCGAACACCCTAACGGGAAGCCTGATCCCCAATAACCATGCGGGGGGTACCTTTCCACAGCTGCGGATCGGTTACCCGGCGGCCATCAAATAGTAGCTTGATGCCGGGCAGATCTTTCGCGCTGATGGTTTTGTATTCGGCGTGGTCAGCCTGCACGATAGCGGCGGTAACTTCCTCGCCAAAGTGATAGGCATCCCAACCGAAGCCCGCTAGTTCCTCGTCGCTAAACATGGGGTCATGAACCAGTACTTTCGCCCCCCGCTTGCGCAAGGAGTCAACTGTAGCGAACACTCCCGAGAACGCGGTTTCTTTAACAGCGCCCCGGTAGGAAGCTCCCAGTACCACCACTTTGACACCCTTGAGATCCCCTAGCACTTCCTCTACGCGGGAAACTACGTATTCGGGCATCCCGGCGTTATAGGTACGCGCGGTGCGAACCACGGAGGCATCGGGATCGGTAGATAGGTACAGGCGCGGGTAAACCGGAATGCAGTGTCCGCCAACCGCAATCCCGGGGCGGTGAATGTGGGAATATGGTTGCGAGTTGCAGGCGTCGATTACTTTTTGCACGTCAATACCGACTTTGTCCGCGTAGACGGCGAACTGGTTGGCCAGCCCGATATTAACGTCACGATAGGTGGTTTCTGCCAGTTTTGCCATCTCTGCGGCCTCGGCGTTGCCCATGTCCCAAACCCCGTTTTCGCGCGGTAGGTCAGGGCGCTCATCAAATTGCAGCACGCTTTCATAAAACTTGATTGCTGCTTGGGTGCCCGTCTCAGTTAGTCCGCCCACGAGTTTGGGATAGCGGCGCAAATCCTGGAATACTCGCCCGGTTAGCACCCGTTCGGGAGAGAACACCAGGTGGAAGTCTTCGCCCTCTTTCAAACCAGAGATCTCTTCAATCAGCGGCTTCCAGCGGCCTCGGGTAGTGCCCACCGGCAAAGTGGTTTCATAGGAGATCAGGGTTCCCGGGGTCAGATGTTCGGCGAGGGAACGAGTGGCCGCATCCATCCAACCAAAATCTGGCTGCCAAGTTTCGTCATTAACGAAGAGCGGAACCACCAAAACGATGGCATCTGCTTCGGGGATAGCTTCCGCGTAGTCGGTAGTGGCGCGCAGTTTCCCCGCAGGTACTAGCTCAGAGAGTTTTTCTTGCAGGTGAGCTTCCCCCGGGAAAGGTTCTTTGCCCTGGTTAATAAGCTCAACGGTCTTTTCATTAACATCGACCCCAATCACGTCCTGTCCACTAGACGCAAACTGTACCGCCAGAGGCAAGCCGATTTTTCCCATTGCTACAACTGCTACGCGCATGAAAACTCCTTTGAGGTCTTCAACAACTCAACAAACTCTGAAGCTATTCTACGCGGGAATGGGCAAACAGTTCACATTCCCTGCGCGTAGAAAATAACTTATCAAGGTTATTGCTGTTGACATGGTCCCTGTTTTTTGATGAGGAAAAAATTTTAATCTAAACTGTATATACTGCGTATTGTTCCCATATAGATAGTGGATTGAGGTCTCAGTTATGACTGGTAAAAGCAGAATGATAAGAGGGCTGACGTGTTTTACCGCAGCTGCAAGTTTGATATTGGCAACAGTACCGGCCTATGGCGCTGAAGTTACACCTCCGCCAGCTCCGCAGTCTCCGGTACCGGCTGGAAGTGACAGTTCAACAAGTGTAGAAACTCCGGATCCCTCCCCAGCTCCGAACGGCACCGCAGCCGAGGAAACTGAAAACAGCGCTAACGATGGACTGGAAATCCAGGAGTCCGGCCCAGAAACTGCTACTCCCCAGGCCGCGAATCCACAGCAGATTCCTTATACAGGAGGAACAGTTCTAGCAGGGGCGAGCAATTCTTCCGGCAAACCGTTAACCAATCGGGCGTATCCCCGTCTTTCCATGTCCAGAGCCCAAAAGATAGGGCAAGGCTGGCGTACCGACGGGGTATTGATGCTCGGAGATATGACCGGTAATCGACGAGCTGATTTACTTTATTTCACCAAGCGTGACGATGACGTGTTTATCCGACTTTACGAGGGTTATGGGGTTGGAAAAGTCGTCGACCGGGGAGAGATCGGACACGGTTGGGGTCATTTTGATACCGTTGCCGCTGGTGATATGAACCGAGATGGCTTAGCGGACATGGTTGGTCGCGATCACCAAGGAGATTTATACCTCTACCGGGGGCTTGGCAATAAGAAACGGTTTGCCACTGGAAAGAAGATTGGTCACGGATGGAGCGATATGCGTTCTTTGACAATCTTGCCAAAGTCCTACGGTAATTTACCAACAATTGTAGCGATTGATAATGCCGGGCAGATGCACCTTTATCCGTATTCCGTTGGACTGGGGGGATTCATGAAGCGAATTTCTCTAGGGAACGGCTGGAAACCTTTCACCAGGATTATGAATGCTGGAGATTGGGACAGAAATGGGCGTGGCGATTTCATTGCCACTGATAGCGCGGGGTATATGTATATGTACCTGTCCGCACCTTCTGCTAAAGGTTTCAGCAGTTACCGTCTGGGACAGGGCTGGAACGGCATGTCCCAGATTTTGCCCATCGATGCGTCTTTGGTAGGCGCGGGAATCATGGCTATTAACCACTCCGGTCAGTTATTTTACTATTCGATGCATGTCCGTCCGCGGCATGTTGCGAGAGCTAGGCATTCTCGTTATCTGATGCCGGTAAACAGGATTACCCGAGTGCGCGGGACTGTTACTCCTCGTAGAGGCTGGAATGGAACTAAGGTACGCCAGGTTCGTTTAGCTGTAGGGGTGGGCGCACCGCAAAACGCCAGTATGACTTTTGACGGCTCTACTGAAGCAGCAGTTAAGAGGGTCCAAAGAAGACACAATTTGTCTGCATCCGGTGTGGTTTACCGTTCTACTTGGACTAAGTTGACTGGAAGATCCTGGTACATGGATAACTTCCAGATGAAGCCAGCTTTCAGTAGCTCAGTATCTCGAGCTAGGCGTATAAACGCAATGATCAACTTTGCCAAGAGCCAGACAGGGAGTGTTTACACCTGGGGAGGCGCTGGCGGCTATCGCGATGGGTATGATTGCTCCGGTCTCGCCTTGCAAGCGCTGTATGTGGCGGGGATTGATCCGCAACCTATCAACGTGTTGGCTCACGCCGCACCCACCTATCGCTCTTCAAAACAGCTGTATGCGCATCCTAAACTACGTAAAGTATCATTTAGGAGCCGTCAACCAGGAGATTTAATCTTCTGGGGTGGTAGCGGAGGCGTCTACCACGTAGCGATTTACATTGGTGGAAACCAGATTGTGGAATCAAACTATGGCGTTGCCAGGCAGCGGGGGCTCTACAAGACGGGCGCGATCATGCCCTATGTAGTGCGCCCTTAAAGTAGCTAGCCGAGCAGGAGCGGCCAGGTGGGCATGCACCAGGTTATTTGATCTAGTGCGGTGTCCACCTGGTTTGCGGTACGCACATATTCGGGGTTCTGAGTTGGCTGTTTTCCTTCCGCAAGTTCGCGTTGACTTTTTTCGAGATTACTGTATTCGGGAATCTTGCCAGTTAGAAGCTTAGGTTGTTTTTCGACAACTATCTTAATGTTCTTGACTGCTTCCTCCGCAGAGCGATCAGAGGCAGCTAACTGTTCAAATTCCTCATAGTGTTTGGGAAGAATCGCCAGGAAAGATACCCATTCTTTGCTGGCGTTTACCGGATTTCCCGATTGCGAAGACTGGTCACCATGTACCTGGGCGTAACGAGTGGTAAATGCTTGTCCCTCGGGAGTGTTAGTCAACAACTGGGAGAACTTTTTATCCAATGCAGCGCAACTGTTTGTCCCGGCACGGGTAGGGGGCATGGTCTTGTTGGGCCCGACCGAACTAGTGATAGTTGGTCCGGTTGCTTCAGTAGGACCTGTGTGAAAAAACCAGATAAAATAACCACCAGCAATCAGAGCGATAAGCGCTGCACTCACAGCTGCCCCTAGAAAGTATTTCCGTTTCAAATTGTCTCCCGTCTTCGCGTAATTTCTATTACCTATGAATTAAGTTTCCAGAGCGGTTTCTTCCTCTGTAGAATAGCAGGACTAGGAGAAAGGATAATCTATGACCCGCATAGTTGACAGTGCAGATGTTTCCCCTGAAGCGCAGATTGGGGAGGGCTCCAGTGTTTGGCACTTAGCGCAAGTACGTGAACACGCTCAGCTAGGTAAGAACTGCATCATAGGGCGCGGCGCCTATATCGGCGAGGGCGTGCATATGGGCGATAACTGTAAAGTGCAAAACTACGCCTTGGTTTATGAACCGGCATCTATAGAGGACGGAGTGTTTATTGGGCCGGCAGTGGTGCTGACCAATGATCATTTTCCCCGGGCGATTAACGAGGACGGCTCAATTAAGTCTGCCTCGGACTGGGAACAGGTGGGGGTCACTATTAAGCGGGGCGCGGCGATTGGTGCGCGTTCAGTTTGCGTAGCTCCAGTAACCATCGGCGCTTGGGCGCTGGTGGCGGCAGGTTCAGTAGTCACTAAAGATGTTCCCGAATATGCCCTGGTGGCTGGGGTTCCGGCGCGCCGTATCGGCTGGGTAGGGCCAGCGGGAGTAAAACTGCAGCCAGTTGCGGGCGAAGAGGGTGTATATGAGTGTCCCCAGTCCGGTAAACGTTTCCGCGAGATTTCCGATAACCAGCTGGTCGAGATCTAAGGGGATCCGTTTTGGTTAGCAATAACTGCGGCTCAGTTCAGGTAGTTTCTCGAATCTATATGCCAGAGGCAGCTGCTGCCTCTTTGCGCTTAGAAGGGTGTGTGAACGCTCTGAGAGAGGCTGGGATTGAGGTAAAAGTTATGACGACCACCCCTCCGAAAGGTACCCGATTTTCTGCTGAAAAAGACGTGTCACGTTTCCCGGTACTGCGTAACCACGAGGGGTACGTTAGAGGTTACCTGCAGTATTTGAGTTTTGATATTCCCGCGTTTTTTCGGTTGCTTTTTATGAATAAGTCGGACGTTATTCTGGTTGAGCCACCTCCCACAACCGGAGCTGTGGTTAGAGTAGCCGCAAGAATACGAGGTATTCCCTATGTGTACTATGCGGCAGATCTGTGGTCAGAAGCGGTAAAGAATATCTATCCTGGCTGGGTCTTCCGAGCATTGAGGATCGTGGAAAAGTTTGCGCTCCAAGGCGCAGAACAGGTGATCGCTGTCAACAGCGAGGTAGCTAACCAGGTTAAAGATATGGGTGCCAGGTCTGTTGCAATCGTCCCCCAGGGGGTGGACACCCGAAAATTTAAAAGGCAGGGACCTGCCCCCACCGCGCAAATGCGCACAGCAATGGGTGTAGGTGATTCGCCATATTTCATCTACCCTGGAAATGCTTCCGAATGGCACGGTGCCGGGATTTTTATTGAAGCTCTTAAGTTAATATCCAGTTCTCAAGATTGCCACCTGGTGTTTTTAGGTCGCGGAGGACAATGGGAGCTACTTCGAGAAATAGCTAAAGATAAAGGCCTGGAGGGGAAAGTTCATTTTTCAACTACAGTTTCCCCGGAGGTAGCTTCTCAGTGGATTAGGGGTTCCATATGTAGTTTAGCTGCTATAAAACCTGGCTCAGGGTACGAGTTCGCCTATACCACCAAAGCTCTTTCCTCTTTTTCTTGTGGTATCCCAGTACTCTATGCGGGACCGGGATCAGCCGGAGAAGACATCCGGGAAAATCAACTTGGGTGGGCGGTTAGTTACTCTCCCAGCAGTGTTGCTGCGGGGATGAAGCGTGCTATAGACGATACTAGAAAAGACTCCGACCTAGGAATTCGTATACGCGAATGGGTTTGTAATAATCGCTCGCTTACGGAATCTTCTGGAAAAGTTGCTGAACTATTGATGAAGTCTGCTCGCAGCAAGGGAAGGGAAAAGTAAAACCGATGAAAACGGCTTTTATCCGGCTGGGACAAACGCTCCCGTATCTACCTGCAGGGGCTAAGCGCTACATGAATATCTATATGATGGTGGCCTCGCTCCTAGCTATCTTGGACATTACCGCATTGATGGCGTTGGCATTTTCAGTCACCGCTATCTTGGGTAAACGCGATATCGTGGTTCCTGTTGTCAAGTGGACGTTTTCTCCCAACCAATATGTATATGTGATTCTTGCTATCTCAGGTGTTATCCTGCTTAAATCATTTCTGTCTTTGGTTCAGCAATGGTTCGCAACTAGAAAATTCGCTGAATTTGAGATGGTGCTAGGGAAAAAACTGTTTGATGCCTATCTAGGTGCTCCCTGGGTGGAGCGTCTGTCCCGGTCAACCTCGCAACTGGTAAGAATGGCTGACGTGGGGGTAGCGGCGATTAATGCCGGCTTGATATTGCCCATACTGGGATTGCCAGCGATGCTAGTGTCATCAGCATCAATTATCATCATCCTGCTAATTGCACAGCCAATAACGGCGGTAGCCACTATTGCGTATTTAGGAATTATTGCTGTCGGGATTTATTTTTTGCTCTCACGCAGAACGGTTGAAGCGGGAATTGTAAACCGCAGATATTCCTATAAAGCCGCCGGGCTTATGACGGATATGGTTGGGGCTTTAAAAGAGGTTACTCTACGCAACAAGTTCGATGAAGTTTCGGATGTGGTGCAAGGCGCTCGCTATCACGCGACCCGCGCACGCGCTAACATCCAATTCCTTAGTTCGGTTCCCCGTTTTGTTATGGATTCGGCACTAATTGGTGGTTTGTTAATTATTGGCGGAGCCGCCTACATGTTATCTGGATCAATGGACGCGGCTATAAACTCAGTTGTGCTTTTCGCTGTTTCCGGTATGCGCCTGATTCCTACCATCACCGGATTCCAGGGAACAGTCAATGTTCTCAACGCAAATGCCTCGCAAATAAATGCGGTTTTGAAAGACATCCAGGAGGCGCAGCATTACCTAGAAATGAAGGAAATTGTCGGAAAAGAACCGATCAAGGAAGAACCTAAACAGCTCATACTTGATAAAGTTACTTTCCGCTATCCCGGTAGGACGGATGCAGCAGTAAAAAATGTTTCCGCAACCATCAATATGGGAACTTCAGTAGGTATTGTCGGAGAATCCGGTTCCGGGAAATCAACTTTGGTGGATATTCTGCTTGGCCTTTTGGAGCCAGAATCTGGCTCTATCCATGTTGATGATGCGGATTTGAAGGATGTTATGGCAGCTTGGCGCGCTATTGTAGGTTATGTTCCTCAAGAGGTGTCACTTTTTGATGGATCTATTGAACAGAATGTGGCACTTACCTGGAAAGGAAAAATCGATCGCGAGAAAGTGATTTCTTGTTTGAAGAAAGCTCAAATGTGGGAGACAGTTCAAGCAAGACCAGGCGGATTAGCTTCAACGGTGGGAGAACGTGGTATTGGGTTGTCAGGGGGACAAAGGCAACGTCTAGGAATCGCGCGGGCACTGTACTCCGATCCGATTATCTTAATTTTAGATGAAGCCACTAGCGCCCTCGATACTGAAACTGAAGCAGAAGTTTCCAAAGCAATCCAAAATTTGCGGGGCGAAGTTACCATGATTTCTATTGCTCACCGCCTATCGACGATAAAAGATAGTGATGTACTCTTCTTTATGGAGGACGGAGAAATCAAAGCTAAAGGTACTTTTTCGGAAGTGGTAGCAGCTATGCCCGCCTTCGCCCATCAAGCGGAGCTAGCGGGGTTACTACCGCGAGAATCTGGCAAAGATAACCTCATTGCACATTAGCTACCTATAGCTAATACACACTTAAACTAGGGTAGGGAACGTTTAATAACGGAGGATTAGCTTGAAAATCTCAACTGAAATAGTTGTTCCGGTACACGATCAGTCGCGACCAATCCGTAGAGCGGTTGAATCGCTACTGAGGGATCCCGAGACCGCACCTCTTATTATTGCGCACAATATTGACCCGAGTGTTTTAGATCTACCCCAGGATGAGCGAATTCGTATTGAAAAGCTAGATGGTTTTGCGGGGAGACCGGGAGCATGTTTCGATGCCGGAATTGCCGCAGCTAAGGCAAAGTGGGTCGGCATTATGGGGTCTGATGATTGGTACGAACCGGGTGCCCTGGAAGCGATGCGCAGACACGCAATCCAGGATAAAGCTGATGGAGTGATTGCGCCCCAAAAACATCAGTTGCAGTTAAATAACCAGATTAAGCCACTTTCTCTTCGTCAGAAAAACTTGCAGGCGGCACGGGATAGAATGTTTTATCGTACTGCTCCCTTGGGGATTTTCAAGCGTGATATGTTAGCCGAATCTACCTATAAATTTGGCCCTGAATTTCCTGCGGGATCAGATATGCGGGTGACTGCCTTACTTTGGACCTCTGGGAGAAGATTTTCTTATTACTGGAATGATCCTGCCTATGTTGTGGGTAAAGACGCGAAGACCAGAGTTACTTTTACTCCCCGTCCCTTAGCGGAATCAGGCGCACCTTACGTTGCTCTCCTTAAAGAGCCGCAAGTTAAAGATTTCGATAAGAAAACCCGGCATTCTTTGGCAGTTAAAATGGTTAGGGTTCATGTTTTGGGTGCGGTGGTACTGCGTCCTTCGGCAGATCAGTGGCAGCCGGGGGATTTTGAGTGGCTCCAGAATTATTTGCAGACTCTTATCTCTTATGACCCCACCTGTTATCGGGGACTAAGCCTGCGGGATCAAAGAATAATCTGGGCGCTCAAAGATGGAAACCTGCAGGATGTGTTAGCCGCAAATGCGTCTTGGAAACGGGCGAATATGCGGGAGCGGATATTCCCCCGGGGTTACGTGGCGGCTATAACTGAAAAGGACTCTAATCTGCGTTGGGCATTTGCTACTGGAGTACGGCGGCTAATGTCAGGGAAAGTCAGATAGCTGGATACCCAAGGGTTTTTCGGTATTCCGCTTGTAACAGATCTATGTACGGGTCAGCGACGTTATGACTAAAAACCCATTTCCTTCCCTGAAGTTTAGCGCTGCCAGCAGCAGGATCTTGCAGAGTTTCCCGAATCTGGGAAACTACTTCATCGATGGTGCCCTCCAAAACCGGGGGAGTCGAATTGTCGTCTGGACGTGGAAGTCGGTGGCCGAGTACCGCTACGGGTAGGCCACTAGCTATGGCTTCAAACTCGGAAACCCCGAGAACGTTATTTGCTTGCCCGATGCCGATTGAGGCTGAACGCATCCAGTTAAGGTAATCACTATGCGTCATTTTGGGAACTAGTTTTACCCCCAAAGATTTAGCTTCTTCGGCTTGGGGCCCCCAATCTAGGCCTTCTAGTTCCACATTAGGTAATGCGGTTTTAAGCGCTTTTATAAACGGAAATTGCCGAGCGGTTCCCTTTACTGGTTCCCAGCGAGACAGAAAAATAATTTTTTGTGGTTCGGACTCGGGAGGATACCAATCAACGATGCTATCTGGATCTACGAAAGCTGGCATAAACTGAGCGTCAGATCGGGCTGCAGTGGCTTCTTCCTGAGTGTCAAGATTGGTGTAATAGACCTGTTTTGCACCGTCAATCCATCGTTGCACCAATCCATGAATTTTAGGGTTCTTCCAGTGTTTTCGGATATCCGTTCCGTGTAAATGCAAAAAATATGGTCGTTTTGGCATCGGTGGCCAAGTGGCTTTCGGGACTACCATAGCGTAGTGAATGTGAACCAGTTCTGCTCTGTGAACTGAGCGCCAACGATTTGCCAAAAGTTTAGCGGAAAATACCTTCCCAGCGACAAAACCAGCGTGAGTCTTTGGCGGGCGGACTTCCTCGGCGCTAAGGTATCGCCAGTTTAATCCCTGTCTATGAGCGGCCTTAACTAGATTTAGACCTACATCAGCACAATCATGAAAGTGGAGGATTCTTGGTTCGCTGTTTCTACCATGCATATACAGCAAGTTAGCACAGGCAAAACAGATACTAGGTTTAATTGACCTGGAAACTAAAGAGAACATTTAGAAACCGGGGGAAGATGCTTCCTTAGTATGATGGGATTACCGCTAGAACACCAGATTGAAAAGAGCCGAAGACTAAATGCCCGCAATGATTTTTCATGCCCCCTATCGTGTGGCGGCAGGTAGTAATACTGCGTCGAAGAATCGCCCCTACCAAATGCGTGAGGCGTTTTCGAATCTCGGCTACGAAGTTTTTGATTTAAGCGGAACTGGTGCTGAGCGGAAAGCTAAGTTTAAAGAACTGAAATCTCGAGTGAGATCGGGAACTAGGTTCGACTTTATGTATTCAGAGAATGCGAATATTCCCCTTTTGCTTTCTGAACCTAAACACTTTCCCCTCCGCCCCCTTTTGGACATGAAAATATTTAAGTTCTTAAGAGAGCAGTCGATACCGATGGGAGTATTTTATCGGGACATCTACTGGGCAGGGGATTTATACGTGAAAGCAGTTGGGCGACCTTTGGCCATGTTAATGCGCCAGCTATTCCGTCGTGATTTACGAGTTTATCTAAAGTACTGCAACCGCATTTTTGTCCCTTCGGTTGAGATGGCAGAAAAAATTCCCGAACTGCGGGTGGAAAAGGTTGTCCCCCTACCCCCTGGTTGCAAACTTCACGAATGCGCTACCGCCCCTCGTCAGCTTTCCCTTTTATATGTGGGAGGCTTAGGGGAGCACTATCAGTTAGATCGGCTCGTTGAAGCGGCAGCAGTTACGAAAATCCCACTTACCCTTTGTGTACCCGAAACTAGTTGGGAAAAATCGTCGTTAAGAGCGCTAGTAGTCGAAAATAATAACGTCAAAGTTGTTCACAGTGGGGCTGATAGTTTACAACCATTTTACGATGAGGCAACGGTATGCCTAATAACGGTGAAGCCGTCAAGCTATTGGAAATTTGCTGTTCCAGTTAAGCTTTACGAATATGTGGGTTATGGTAAGCCCATTCTTGCCAGTGAAGGCACGAAAGCCGCAGAGATTGTAGCCAAGAATAATTTGGGATGGGTGGTCCCCAACAATGTTAATAGTTATGTAAACGTCATAAGCGACCTTCGGGATAACTGGGAGGAAGTCTCAGAAAAGACCCAAAACTCTCTTGCCTTTCGCACCTCACAAACGTGGAGTGATCGCGCTAAAACAGTGGCAAAGGAACTAGCTGTTAGCTAGTTTCTTATAGGTGCTCAGATAAGGGCAGAAACAGTTGAAATGGTCTCGTTCTGGGTAGGCGCAAGAAAATGTCTCAAGGTAGGAGGGAAACATGTCTGACAACGAAGTTGAACTAATTGTTCGGTTTCATGATTTATCGCGTTCCGATTTACTGCAACGATGTTTTTCCTCCGTATTGAAGGAACCAGCGGTGGGAATTGTCCTGGTTCTACATAACTTGGAGTTGTCGCAACTTAATTTCGACCTACCCGAAAAAATAAAGGTGGTTGAACTTCTGGGGAAAGATGGTCAGCCAGGGGCGGCTTCAAATGCGGGTTTACGGGAAACAACTGCCCAGTGGGTTGGTATTTTAGATTCTGATGATTACTACCAACCCGGCGCCATTTCTACCATGCTTTCTCGGGCAAAAAAGGATGGAGCGAATGGCATCATTGCTCCATTGCAAAAACAGGGTAAAAGAAATCGCTTCCTGTTACCAACTCTGAAGAATTCATCTCTCTCACCGGTTAAAGACGGGTTGTTCTACCGTACCGCCCCTCATGGTCTCTTCCATAGGCATTTGATGACTATTGATGAGGATCCGTTCTTAGAAAATGTGGTAACTGGTGAGGATATTCGAGTTACTGCTCGCATGTGGACAGCTCCGGGGGCTCGAATTTCTTTCTACCCTAAAGATCCAGCGTATGTTCTATCCAATGATGCTTCGGATAGAGCCAGTAAACCGCGGGCGATAGCAGAAATGGGACCTGCTTGGGAAGAGATATGGCAGACTTCATTCGTCCAACGTTGGAATCAGCAGACTCGGCATGCATTAGCGGTGAAAATTGCGAGAATTCATGTTTTGGGTGCGATTCGTCAACGCCCGGAGGTTAACGATTGGGATGAACAAGACCTTGTCTGGATGAGTGAATATCTAACCCGATTACGCACGGAAGATCCGAAATATGACTACCCGCTATCCCGCTCGTATGCAATGACACTACGTCACCTGGAAAGAGGAGAACTATCGGATGCGCTCAAAAGCCTTAGTTTAGTACATAGAGGTGAACGTCCTCTTCATCTGTATTCAGCAATTACCGAGAGGGAATCCGAGTTTCGATGGGCGCAAATAAATCGGGTTAGATACTGGCGGGAACGTTTAGAAAACAAACTGAAATAAGCAGAAGAGATATCTGTATCCGATTTTAAAATACTGAAAATGAAGTATAGATAACCCTGATTTAGTGGTCTCTTTTTTTGACGCCAAACTTTCGATCCCCCCAGGCGCGAAGGTATTTTTCCGCCGGTTTTTCAACCAAAAGATGGAGAAGTGCGGTTACCGCCAGTCCTAGAAGGAAGAGCAGTAACCACCAGCAGAGATTTATGCCAATCTGTCCAGCCGGTTGCTGACCAAATAGATCTCGCAATATATATATGAAAGAGGCGTGCACTAGATAAAAGCAGTATGACCATTCCCCGCCTTTAACCAGTATCCACCTGTCCATGATGGTGGGTTTTTTTAGAATCTGCCTATAGGCGGTTGCCGCAATCATTAGGGCGAAAACAGTCCCAAATAGAACTGGTTGGAACAGGACTATCAGGTTAATCAGCCAGGAGGGCAGGTGTCTGGCGATAGGAGGCCAGGGGATTAATATTAGTCCAACTATTAGGATATATGTTCCTGATACTGGGATCCTAGGGCGCCACCCCCACCGCAGAGCGTTAGCGACTGACATCCCCAAGAAAAACTCCCATAACCGTAGAAATGGGACAGGCACTGAACTTAACCCCAAAAAGTTAATAATGGTAGCGACAATAACAGTAGCCCAAAATAGGGCAAGGTTACCGCGTTTCCCCCATTTGGAGGTTATTCCGTTAACAAACGGGTGCATAAAGTAAAAAAGAAATTCGCAGCTTAATGTCCAGGCAGCAGGGTTTCCAGAGAAAAGAATCTCAGGTCGCGTGGAATAACCTTGCAAAAAGAGAATCGAAAGGGCAATTACCAGCAGGGAGAAGGGTTTTTCCCACGGGCTTTGGGGAGAGTGCCACCAAGGGTGAAATATAGGAATAGCTATTAGCAAGGCCACCATGGCAGCCGGCCATATCCGCGCGATCCTGCGAAACCAGAACTGCCGCACAGTAACGGTGGGTTTTGCCGACCAGGTAAGCACAAAACCGGATAGTACAAAGAAAAAACTAACTCCATATCTGCCGTATTCCATCAGACCGTAACCAGGAAGCGGAGCAAAATTTCTGGCATGGAAGGCGAATACTGCAAAAGCAGCCCACCAGCGGAGTCCCGTTAATGCATCCAGACGCCCGACGAGTGGCGGCGGAGAACTGGTGCGAAACTTAGGGAAAACCATCTTGACTAGCTTACCGTATACCGAAATTTCGTCATGATTTACCTAATCAAGAGGACAGTATTTGGGGCTCCCCCAATGTTGCAATCTAACGCTTTGATTTAGAGAGATAATAAGTGTTTTTCTCTGCTCAATGAATGCTGAGTCTTACGTGGTTTCAAAAAATTAAATTAATAGCATTGAAGTGCTCCAGTTAGTCGACAAACAGCGCGATTGTAAGTTTTAAAGTTAGAAAAACGGGGTTCGGCAATCCTTATTGCGGATCGCCGAACCCCGTTAATTTAATTAACAGACGCTGGAAATATCAAACGCTAAGCTCGTGTGGCAGATTCCAGAATTTCTTCTACCACTTTCAAAGCTTGCAGAGCCTCCGACATGGAGACGTGATCGTTGCCTTTGCCTAAAATAGCGTCCCGGAAATGCTCGTGCTCTACCCGTAGCGGCTCCCGTTTGGTGAGCTCGTAGCGGGTCATTTCACCTTCGGAAACTCCACGGAAGTTAGCAACCTGGGTCCACTCCACCGGAATTGATCCGTTGCGATAGAAAGTGAGGTCGCCCATCATAGTGTCGGCCACCAGGGCACCCTTTTCACCAATCACAATAGTCTTGCGATCTTTGAAAGGACAAAGCCAGTTCACCAGGTTGTTTACCAGCACTCCGTTTTCCAGTTTGCCAACCACATTGACCATGTCCTCATTTTCGCGGCCTGACCGGTAAGCGGTTACCGCCGACACTGACGCATAGTTCGAGCCGGCCACCCAAGCAGTCAAATCCACATCGTGGGTAGCTAAATCTTTGACTACCCCCACATCCGAGATTCGGGCCGGGAACGGAGACTGGCGGCGGGTAGAAATCTGATAAACCTCACCCAGCTGCCCCGCAGAAATGCGTTTCTTCATTTCCAGGAGGGCGGGGTTGCAGCGCTCCACATACCCGACGGCTCCTACCAAAGAGGCATCCGCGAATGCTTTCACAATCCGTGCCCCGGATTCTGCGTCGGTAGAAAGCGGTTTTTCTACCAGGGTATGAACTCCAGCCTCGGCTAGTTTCAACGCGGTTTCCTCGTGGAAAACGGTCGGAACTGCTACTACGCAAGCATCCAGCCCTTGCGCAATCAAGGCGTCAATATCGGGGAGGACTTCCATCCCCTTGGAAACCCCAAACTTGTCCCCAGCTGGGTCCGCCATCGCTACCAGGTCAACGCCGGGCAACTCGCGGATATTACGTACATGGTGCCGGCCCATCGAGCCGATACCGATAATCCCGTAACGCAGGTTCGCCATTCTTTATGCACCCGCCTTGGCCAGTGTGTTTACCGCTTCCACGATCCGCTCCAGATCGCCTTGCGAGAGGGAGGGGTGAACCGGCAGCGATAGGCATTCTTTCGCGGCCTTTTCGGTGTGCGGCAGTTCCAGACCTTTGGCGTAGGGAGTCAAGGAGGGCAGGCGGTGGTTAGGAATCGGGTAATACACACCGGAACCAACCTGGTACTCATCCTTAAGAGCAGCCGCAAAACCGTCGCGGTCTTCGCTTACCCGGATAGTGTACTGGTGGTAGACGTGCTCAGCCTCTGGAGCTACCGGCGGAACCTTGACTCCCTGCAGATTCTCGTTTAGGAACTTCGCGTTGGCGCGGCGTTTTTCCATCCAATCGGAAACCTGAGACAGCTGCGCCAGGCCGATGGCGGCATTAATGTCAGTCATCCGGTTGTTAAGCCCCACTAGCTCATTAGCGTAGCGCTTTTCCATGCCCTGGTTACGAATCATCCGGGCTTCACGGGCGAGTTCGGCGTCCCCGGTGGTGATCGCCCCGCCCTCGCCGGCGGTCATATTCTTGGTGGGGTAGAAGCTGAAAGCTCCGAAAGCCCCGAAAGTGCCTACCTGCTGACCGTTCCAGGTAGCGCCATGTGCCTGGCAGGCGTCTTCGAATACTAGGAGGTCGTGACGCTTAGCAATATCCATAATGGCGGTCATATTTGCCGGATGCCCGTAAAGGTGAACCGGCAAGATAGCGCGGGTCTTCGGGGTAATGGAGGCTTCAATCGATTTGGGATCTAGACAGAAGTAGTCGTCCTCGATATCGGCAAAAACCGGGGTAGCGCCGATAATCGCGACGGAGTTGCCAGTGGCAGCGAAAGTAAAGGAGGGGACGATTACTTCGTCACCCGGTTTAATCCCGGCAGCCAGCTGTCCCACATGCAAGGCGGAAGTACCAGAGTTAACCATTACTGACTGTTGGCCATCGCCACTGGCCATCTGGGCAGTGAACTTTTCTTCGAACTCTGCTACCCGCGGGCCTTGCGCCACCATGCCGGATTTTAGAACCGCATCCACCGCGGCGCGTTCTTTATCGCCAATAATGGGTTTTGCGGCGGGAATAAACTCTGCAGTCATAAGAATAAGTAACCTCCTGGGTCTGGTATGGGATAGCCCTTAATGCCAGATGATTTTTGGCTGACTTCCCGATGTCCACCCTTATTATAAGTGCTAGCGAGCCTGGCGCCTATAAGAAAAGTCCCAAATGCTTGTTATTCTAGAAAAAGTAATCAGCTTCGCAGGAAAAGGGGACTAACCACGACCATGGCAGCTAGAGATGACACCTGGGTCATCATCCCCGTATATAACGAGGACCAGGTGATCGGGAAAGTAGTTAAAGATCTGCTACCCACCTTTCCTCATGTGGTCTGTATAGATGATGGTTCCCGGGATCGCTCCGCCGCGGTGGCAGCAGCTGCAGGTGCGACTGTTATTCGCCACCCGGTAAACCTGGGGCAAGGAGCGGGACTACAGACCGGAATCCAATACGTGCGGGAATTTACCCCGGCAAAATACTTGCTTACCTTTGATGCCGATGGCCAACACCGGGTGCAGGACGGCCTGGCGATGGTGGAACAGGCCGAAAAGGAGGACTTGGCAATAGTATTCGGGTCGCGGTTCTTGTCTTCCCAAACCCAAGTAGGTTGGGCGAAGCGTCTGGTACTAAAAACCGCGGCTCGGGTGACTGCCAACCGCACCGGATTGAAACTTACTGATGCTCATAACGGATTGCGGCTGCTACGGCGCGATGCGTTTGAGCAAGTAAACCTGCTGCAGAACCGGATGGCGCATGCCTCGGAGATCGTGGCGCAACTGGCGCGGACGAGACTTCCTTGGGCTGAGCACAACGTCCTAATCCGCTATACCGATTACTCCAAAGCCAAGGGGCAATCACTGCTTAACTCCATAAATATCCTCACCGAATTACTAATCAAATAGGGGTAGCTATGTTGATAAAAATCCTGCTGATTATTTTGGTGCTGGGACTTTCCCTCTTCATGTTCAAAGCCAATCTGGGGGCGAAACAGACCGCTTGGCGCCGCCTAGGGATTCTACTTTTTGCAATTGCTGCGGTAATAGTAGTGATTTTCCCGGGGATCACCACCGCGATTGCTCGTTTTTTAGGGGTAGGACGCGGGGCCGATCTATTGTTGTATGCCCTGGTAGTAGTGGTTCTTTACAATATGTTGATGCAGGCTAAGCAGCGTAACGCGGCGGAGCGGCGCCTAACCAAACTGGCGCGGGAAGTGGCGATTACTCATACCGTCCTCGGTGAGGACGCGAAAAAAGTTTTCCCTGCGGAAAACACTTCCTTTGAAACCAGTGAAGATAAGCGCAATGGCGCAACTGCCGGAAAATAGGCCCAGGACTAGCTCCTAATAGACCTATCGCCGCATATACCTATCGCCGTATATACCTAGCGGCGTACCTGGCGTACGGGGCGAATCGACACCATTTCCACCATCGCGTTTTCCGGAGAATCAATAGCGAAACGCACCGCTCTCGCGATAGATTCCACCGTCATATGATCTTCCGGATCATAGTAGCCTGCGTCGTCCTGTAGAATATGTTGCATATCGGTATCTACTCGCCCCGGATGGATGGAGGTTACCCGGATTTTGCCGCGCTCCTCCTCGCGCAGGCGATCAGCGAGGGCCCGCAAACCGAACTTGCTGGCGCCATAGATTGCCGAACTTCCGCGGGAATCTAACCCTGACCCCGAGTTTATGAAAATAACCTGCCCTTTTGTTTCCCGCAACAATGGGATGCAGAGGCGGGTTAAATCCATGGGAGCTACCAGGTTTATCTCCAAGTCATCACGCCAATTTTGACGGCAGGCGTCAGCTACCTTTCCCTTACTTAGCCGCCCGGCGTTATTGACCAGTAAATCTAGTCGCTTTAGCTGGGCAGCCTTAGCGGCGAGGGCGTCCTCGTCACAAAGATCAACCACCCAAGGCTCAGCCGAAGGGAGGGTATCGGCTACTGCCCGCGCACCCTCCTCGGTAGTTGCCCCCACCAAAACGTGGTGGTCACGAGAAAGTTCCTTACAAATGGCGGCGCCGATTCCGCGCGAACCGCCAGTTACCAGTGCTATCTTGTCCATGCAGCCTCCCTAAAGCATACCGGTTACTAGCCGCAAAAACCGGTGGGGTAAGAAGCTGTTCTCCCACCCCACCGGTATTGCGGAACTAGAAGTTCCTAGTTTTCTTTATCGCGATACTTCTTGAGATCTTCCCCTTTACCCTCCGCCTTCTTTTTCTTGTGTATCTCCACCTCTTTACCAGCGAAATCGGGAACATACTTGGAAACCGCCACCGAGGGACGCACGTAACCACTGGAACTGGGGCGCGGGGGTAGATGGATCGGCTCCGAATTGTTCTCAATCTCCGTATAGGGGATAGATTCGAGGAAATGGTGGATCATATTTAGCCGCGCCTGCTTCTTGGAATCAGAAAGCACATGATGCCACGGCGCTACCGAAGTGTCGGTATGCACCATCATGTCGTCTTTCGCGCGCGAATAATCTTCCCAACGGGTGATCGACTCTAGATCCATAGGCGAGAGTTTCCACTGACGCAAAGGATCGCCCAGGCGGGATTTGAAACGTTTGTACTGCACTTTGTCGGACACGCTGAACCAGTATTTACGCAGGTAAATTCCGTCCTCCACCAGCATTTGTTCAAAAATAGGGCATTGGCGCATAAAGAGTTGCACTTGGTCTGGGCTGGCGAATCCCATCACTTTTTCTACTCCGGCGCGGTTGTACCAAGACCGGTCAAAGAGCACGATCTCACCGGCAGCGGGCAGGTGTTCGATATAACGCTGGAAGTACCACTGGGTTTCTTGACGCTCGGTAGGTTTAGGGAGGGCTACGATTCGGGCCACGCGCGGGGAGAGATACTCGGTCATCCGTTTAATAGTGCCGCCTTTACCAGCCGCGTCACGTCCCTCGAAAATAACCACGATTCGGGCACCAGTGGCTTTCACCCAAGTCTGCAACTTCCCGAGTTCTCCCTGCAAGCGGTATAACTCGGCCTCATAAACTTTATTAGGGATTTTTTGGACTTTGATATTGTCGGCTTCGCTAATCCCGTGTTCTTTCTGGCTCATCTATCTCTCCTGGTTTGGGGGTAATTCCTAGGGTAGAACAGGGTTTGCCTGCCTGGAGGGGAAATGGGAGGGGATTTTTATGCGAAGTAAAACTATTCGGGCTGTGCGGGTTTGGATGGGTGGTATTAGGGAGGGCGAGCTCGCGGCTTAAGGGAATTGGTTTCGAGCAGATTTTGCGCGGATTCGCCTGCGGGAGAGTTTTTTCCAAAGAGGGAACCGTAAAGAGTGGGCGGAAGCGTCAAAAACAGGCTAATTTTGAGGTATGGAATTTAAAGTCATTGACCATCCGCTGGTGAAACATAAACTGACCATTCTTCGAGATAAAGACACTCCTTCTTCGGTGTTTCGGCAACTGGTTGATGAACTGGTTACCCTGCTCGCTTATGAAGCAACCCGGCACGTACGGGTAACCCCGAAGCAGATTGAAACCCCGATTCAATCGATGGAGGGCGCGGTGATCTCGACGCCTCGCCCGATCGTGATCCCGATCCTGCGTGCCGGTTTGGGAATGCTTTCGGGAATGACTGCCTTGCTGCCGACTGCAGAGGTCGGTTTCCTGGGGATGAAAAGGGACGAAAAAACCTTGGCGATCGAAACCTACGCGAATCGTCTACCTCAGGATTTAACTGACCGGCAAGTGTTCCTGGTCGATCCCATGCTCGCTACCGGGGGTACCCTGGTGGCGGCTATCGACTATGCCCTAGAGCGAGGCGCACGGGACGTGACCTGTATCTGCCTGGTGGCAGCGCCCGAAGGGGTTAAGCACGTGGAAGAACACATCGGTCATCGGGCAGAAGTAACCATAGTGGTAGCAGCGCTAGATGATGGGCTCACCCCCGAAGCTTATATTCGCCCCGGTCTAGGCGATGCCGGCGATCGGTTGTATGGGATCGTAGATCACTAGTTTCGCGCGGCAGGGTTTTCGCGACACCGTTTAGGGTGATTGTGCGGCGGTGATCGCTGTGTCGCGGTTGGGTATCCGCGGGAGTGGTCACATTTCGGCTCTAGAGTTTAGTTCTGGCGTGCATATCCGCTAAACTTTGGAAAGTCTGTTAACTCAGATGCTGGTAGCGGTTCCTCGCTTTTTGCCTCAGGTACCTTCGGTGCCTTCGGCCGCGAGATTCCGCAACCAAGAGTAGGTGGCGTTTTCTCGCTTTTTGCCTCAGGTACCTTCGGTGCCTTCGGCCGCGAGTAACCACACCAACAACTGAATACAGTACCTGGTAGCGTGTCCGAGCGGCCGAAGGTGCAGCACTCGAAATGCTGTGTGGGGCAACCCACCGTGGGTTCAAATCCCACCGCTACCGCAAGTGTGATGTCCCGCGACATGTGTCCGCATGTGTCGCGGGATTTTTTGGGTTTTTGGGGTGGGTGTTTCGGGTCATTTGTCCGTTTTGGGTTTGGGGTGTTTCAGGACATTTGTCCGTTTTTTGGTTGATAGGTTTGGTTGGGGTTGATGGTGTGTTCGGCGATGATTTCCCCCCGGGAATCAGATGAAATGCTAGGAACCGGGATTCTTGCATCTATTTGACGTATAATAGATGTTGAAATTAGGAGTGTTTGAGGTGGAATTTGAGTATGACCCGCGGAAGAGCATGGCTAATCACTCCAAGCACGGCATTAGTTTTGCTCAAAGCCAGAAGCTCTGGACACAAGGGAAAACGGTAACTTTTAACTCGATTAATGCGGGTAATGACGAATCAAGGCAAATAACTATTGGAAAAATAGAGGGTAAATACTATAGCGCTATTACTACCCAGCGAGCAGGACGCACGCGGATAATTTCGGTGCGGCGCGCCAGGCAGAAGGAGATAGAGATTTATGAGCAAAGCATTTGATACCTTGACCGCCGAGCAGATCGATAAAAAATTTGACGACGGTGAGGACGTCCTCGAATATTTTGACTTGGAAAATCCGCAGGTAAATGCCCCGCTGCGATCGGTCGAGCAGAAACGGGTAACGCTAACCATGCCCGAGTGGATGATTCAGGGACTGGATAAGCAGGCGGCTGATCTGGCTATTTCTAGGAACGCAGTAATAAACACTTATCTAGCAGAAAGGCTAACGAACCACGCCGCCAGTTAATCTCCGCCTCAGGATTTACTCGCAGCCGGGCGCGATAGGGTGGAAAAGTCAGTAGCGGTCGCGGCCAAGATAGCTAATAGGCGGGGTACGGTGGGAAGACGCAGAAAGCGCAGGCACGTGGTGCGCCCACCTGCGCGGGGTGGAATTGATCCGGTGGTATTTACCGCTAATAGTGAAGATACTTTAGAGCGGCAGTTGCAAGCCCAGCTGGAACGCAAACTATCGCTGTCTACCAGTGAGATTGCGAATTTTGTTGCGAAAGCGTTCGCGGCGGGGGATGTGGTTTCGCCCTTGGGGATCGCTCTCTCCCCGGATAGCAAACTCTTGGCGGGGCAACGCTACTACCTGCATCGAGCGGCTCCCGATGAAGGAGCTGACTTACCGAAGCTGCAGGTGCTTTGGGAGGGCGAGGGGGCAATCGTAGTAAATAAACCCGCCAGCCTGGCAACGATTCCCCGCGGCTCCTGGGTTACCCGCTCCGTGGTGGTGGCTGCTCGCCGACAGTTTCACAATGATCAAATCAGCGCCGCGCATCGCCTAGATCGCCTCACTACCGGATGCTTATTGCTGACCCTAGATCCGAAATATCGGGCGCGTTACCAGCAATTATTTGACCGCCGGCAAGTAAAGAAAATCTACCTGGCACGCAGTCTCGGCGGTGACGGCCGGGGAAAAGGCGCTATTCCCCAGGTGGGGGAGCATTTCGATTTCCAGCTAGATATGTATAAGGAAGCTGGCTCGTTGACAGTATCGATAGGAGCACCCCCGGTCGGGAGGAAAGTGACGCGCTGCCAAAGCCGTACCCGCGGCCTCGTCCTCGGAAAATTCCTCCTCCCCGAAAATGCAGAACAACCAGAGGGAGAGGGAAACGCAAACCCGGAGAACCGGGAATCCGTGCCAGAAGAAGAACTGTTGTGGCAGTTAGAGCCAGAAACCGGGTTTACTCATCAGCTGCGCGCTACTTTGGCGCATTTTGGGTATCCCCTCGTGGGTGATCCCCTCTATCCGATAGTCCTGCCTGCGGATGCCCCGGAAAATATTGAGCCCCAGCTGTGCCTGCACGCCCACAAGCTGCAGTTTCTCGACCCGGAAAATCAAGGTAATACGGTAACCGTGACTGCCCCGCCCCCACCTGGGCGAAAGGTGCCATGAATTGACTTCCAGATTGCTGAGATAGGTAGGCTTGCACCGCGTCCCCCGGTAAACACGCAAGAAAAACACGCAAGAATTGCGTATTAACTATTGATAAAACACGCAAGAATTGCGTAAAATAGTTGCGTGTTTTTATTTTTGGCGAGATAGTCCAAGAGAGGTGATGAGGGTGACCCTGAAGGAACTCCGCAAACAGAAGAAACTAACTCAGGTTGAATGCGCCTCCTACTTGGATATTCCGATTCGCACCTACCAAAATTACGAGAACGAAGAACAGAAGAGAAAATCTTTAAAGTACCAGTACATGATGGAAAAACTGGAGCGATACGGCTATATCGATGAAGGACACGGGATCCTCACCATCGCAAAAATCGAGGAGATATGTCGAAAAGTATTCGCCTCCTATGATGTGGAGTACTGCTATCTCTTTGGGTCCTATGCCAAGCGGAAAGCTACCCCGGAAAGTGATGTGGATTTGTTGATATCCACAGATATTTCCGGCATTAAGTTTTATGATTTGGCAGAATCCTTGCGAGAAGCGCTCAATAAGAAAGTGGATCTTTTAAAACTAGAGCAGCTTAAAGATAATCCCGAGTTGGTGAACGAAATACTGAGGGACGGAATTAAAATCTATGGATAATTCGAAGATCGCTTGGTGTTGTCTAATTCCGGAATTGCTACGCAGCTTGAGGGGGCTGTTATGACGGATGGCGCGCTAACCCGTAAGCTATAACTCATGCGAGAAAGGCTGCCGTTTTTATTTATTCAGTGCCGTCCGGCCGGAAGAATAGCGCGTGACGAGCTGCAAACCATTGCCGAAGTCACTGGGCTAAAGATCGGCCAGGAGCTGCACTCTCACCTGCTACCAGAGGAAAGCGACCTTGATTTGCCGCGCGACCTAGATATTGCCGGCGGATATAGCGCAGTCATTATTTCCGGATCTCCGTTTCGGGCAAAACTACCAACCGGCTCCGAAGATCCCATGCAGCGGCAGCTATATAACCAGTTAATGCCACTTATGCATTATCTGCTAGAGCAGGACTTTCCCACCTTGGGGCTCTGCTACGGGATGCAAATGTTGGCGTCGGCTTCCGGCGCAGATTTGACTGACCGCACTAACGAAGACCTGCAGGCGGTGGAGGTTACTTTGACCGATGAGGGTCGGTCCGACCCGGTGACCGAGCAGCTAGCGCCGGTAATCCGCGGCTACACCGGGCACGGGGATTCGCTGGCGGCACTTCCTGAGGGTGCAACCTTGCTTGGCAGTGGGAAACATTGCCGCTACCAGTTGCTGCGGTTTAAAAATCACCTGTATGGCACTCAGTTTCACCCCGAAATCACCACCGCGGGTATGCAGATCCGCATCGACCAATACGGGGATACCTACTATGCGGCCGCTGAACGCGAAGCGGTCATCGCCCGCTGCATGACCCAAGATGTAACCAGTTCGCACCGGCTGCTATCAGCCTTTACTGAACATTACCGTCGTTAGGAGGCACCTGATGAGCATAAAGTTTTCTCGTTCTGAGCGTTCCACCATCGGTATCGAATGGGAACTACAGCTAATCGATAAAGACTCCTTTGACCTGCGTCAATGCGCTAGTGCAGTGATAGAGGAAGTGGAGCGCTTACACCCGCAGAACTCACTGGTACACCGGGAAATGCTGCTCAATACGGTAGAAGTTATCTCCCGTCCTCGCCGCAACGTGCGCGATTGCCTCATGGATCTGAAAGAGGGAATCAACCTGGTGCGGCCGGTCACCTCCGCGCTGCGCGTGGAGCTAGCCTCCGCGGGATCCCACCCCTTCGCTAACCCCAGCTACCAGCAGGTAACCGATAGTAAACGCTATGAAGAACTGGTCAACCGCACCCAATATTGGGGGCGCCAGATGCTACTTTTCGGTACCCACGTACATGTCGGGGTAGAAGATCGCGATAAGGTACTGCCGATACAAAACTATTTTACCAGCAAACTTGGACATATTCAGGCGCTATTCGCATCCTCACCCTACTGGGCGGGAGTCGATACCGGTTACTGCGACAACCGCGCGATGGTGTTTCAACAGCTGCCCACCGCGGGTAAACCCTATCAATTTGAAACCTGGGAGGAGCTGGAAGATTTCACCTCCGGAATGCTCAAAACCGGGGTAATCGATTCCTTCGATCAGGTGCGCTGGGATATTCGCCCTTCCCCCAAGTTTGGCACTATTGAAGCACGCGTAGCCGATGCTTCCTCGACTTTGAAAGAGGTCGCAGCCTGCGCCGCTCTCACCCAAGCCCTGGTAGAAACCGCGTCCCGGCAGCTAGATGCTGGCAAAGAGCTGCCGGTACTGCCCGATTGGTTCGTGCGGGAGAACCGCTGGCGGGCTGCGCGTTACGGGATGGATGCCATCTTGATTGAGGACGCAGACGGGGAAGAAGCGCTGCTCACCGCATCTTTGCCGGTTTGGCTAGAGGAACTCTCGCCCGCCGCTGAAGATCTAGGCTGCGCGGAAGAACTCTGGTCACTGCTCGACATAGTGAAACTGGGAGTCGGCTACCAGCGGCAACGCACCATTTTTGAACACACCAACTCCTATGAGGCAGTAGTTGCCTTCCTAATGGCAGAAATGGAGGCGGGCGAGCCGCTGGATCCCGGGCACTTCGTAGACAAATCCCTGCACCAAAGCGGGGTCAAAGGCTGGAAAGTCCGCGCCCGCTAAGCCCGCCAAGTTCCGCTAGCAGTAACGCTTAAAGAGGGTGCGGGAAAAGATACGACCGGGGGCTTGAGCCGAACCTGTTGAGGCTCACGGGGTCCCCGGAGTGCTTTTCCCACGCCCGTTGCCCAGGGCATGCTGCTCTGCTAACACGTTATTAGCGCGGGCAAGGATTATAGCTGTTTGGCATTTGTGAGCGTGGGGGAGAGTTTTATCCGAGTAGACAGACTCCGCATTACCAGCTGTGATGTTCGGAAACTAGGAACTAAAATCATAAGCTTATAAACCTTAGGGCATAAGAAATCGAGGAGAGACCTAGTCTCTCCCCGATTTCTTGGGCGGGAGGAAAAACTCTCCCCCGCGCTTAAGTGTTACTGGTTATCGCTAGCTTCGGTTTCGGTAGAAGCGTCAGCAGTGAACATGTCATGGTCAACGTAGTTGCGCACCACCAACCAGGCCAGGGCCAACACTGCGGTCACCGAGGCAAACGCAATAATTGCTGCTGGCCCCAGTCCGCCCTCGAACCACATAAGCACGATCATCGAGGCAAACACCGCTAGCACTATGTAGTTGGTGTAAGGCGCCCAAGGAACGTGGAACTTCGGACGCTCCAGCCCGTTGCGGCGGCAGTGACGCACGAACAAGATATTCGAGATCATCACGGAGCCCCACATAGAGCAAATCCCGATACCTGCCATATAGGCGATGACGTCGAACGCCTCGGTGGGGTGAATCATATTGATAAATACCCCCACCAAGCCGACAGTGCCGGCAGCCACAATCGCCGCGTAAGGTACCGCGTTGCGGTTCATCCCTGCTAGGAAGCGCGGAGCCGAACCGGAAACCGCTAGCGAACGCAGACCGCGACCACAGGTATAAAGTTCCGCGTTAATCGCGCTGGCTGCCGCCAGCATCACCACGATATTCATAATGGTGCCGGCAGCGGGAATACCAATAGCGGTAAAGAAAGTAACGAAGGGAGATTCGTTCTTGTCGTAAACGTTGTGCGGCAAAAGCAAAGTGAAAAGCACGATGCATCCCATGTAGAACAGCAAAATTCGCCACATCATAGAGTTAACTGCCCGGGGCAATTCTTTTTGCGGATCCTCGGCCTCACCAGCGGCGGCGCCCAAGTATTCGGTACCACCGTAAGCAAAAAGCACTCCCAGCGACATAGTCACCATGGTGAAAGCGCCCTTGGGGAAGAGGCCGCCATGATTGGTAATCGAACCCACCCCCGGATGGTAAACCTGGCCACCCACGGTCAGGTTGATGCCTAGAATCAAGACCACAATCGCCAAAATCATGAAGATTACAATCGCCGCCACTTTGATCATCGCGAACCAGAACTCAAACTCCCCGAAGAACTTTACGGAAGCGAGATTGACTATCACCATCAGCGCCAAGGCGATGAAAGCCCATCCCCACTGGGGAATCACCTGGAAGATTTTCCAGTAATGCATATAGTTAGCGATTGCGGTGATATCGGCCATCAGCGCCGAAGAATAGGTAATAAAGGCAAACCAACCAGTGAAATAGGCGCCGCGTTCGCCCATAAACTCGCGGGCGTGGGAAATAAAGCCGCCCGAGGAGGGCCGATACAGGCTCAATTCAGCCAGGGCGCGCAGCATCATATAGGCTACGGCGCCGCAGATTGCATAAACAATGGCTACCGAGGGACCGCCCTCGGAAATACGTCCGGAAGCCCCAAAAAACAGGCCGGACCCGATGGCCCCGCCCAGCGCAATCATGCGCATGTGGCGAGACTTTAACCCTTTGCGGTATCCGACATCGGATTTGTCGCGGTGAGAGGCTGTCCCCGCTGCCGACGGTTGAGTTTCGCTCATTAGATTTCTCCTAAGTTTTACCTTTTGGTACTCGATAACAGAGCACATAGGGAGTATAGGTGAGGCGAGCGACAGACATTTTAGGTAGTCAGCATTTGGAATACGAGGTTGGTCAAGAAAATATTTAGGTAAAAGTCCCCGGCGTCACGGTAGACTAAGGGCGTAACCGTGACTGGCGTAGGTGGGATACCACCGGGGAGCAAGTGGTCAATCAGTCGCTCGCCTGGGCTGATTTGGCACTAGAAATAAGGAAAAGTCAATGGGAGATAACCTTCTTCTTCAATCGATTTCGCAAGTGGATCCCGAGATTGCCGCAGTGCTAAACCAAGAGTTAGAGCGCCAGCGTGGCACTTTGGAAATGATCGCTTCCGAAAACTTTGTACCGCGCGCCGTATTGCAGGCGCAAGGATCCGTCCTCACCAATAAATATGCGGAAGGCTATCCGGGGCGCCGCTACTACGGAGGATGCGAAGCGGTAGATGTCGCCGAGAATCTAGCTCGCGACCGCGCGAAGGCAGTGTTTTCTGCCGAATTCGCCAATGTGCAGCCCCATTCGGGGGCACAAGCCAATGCGGCCGTCCTTTCTGCCCTGGCTCAGCCGGGAGATACCATTATGGGCCTGGCGCTAGACCATGGCGGTCACCTCACCCACGGTATGAAAATCAATTTCTCTGGCAAGCTCTATAACGCCACCGCCTATCAGGTGGACAAGGAAACCAGCTGGGTGGATATGGATCAAGTCCGCGACGCGGCCTTGAAGAACCGTCCGAAAGTGATTATCGCTGGTTGGTCGGCCTATCCCCGGCAGGAAGACTTTAAAGCCTTCCGCGAGATCGCGGACGAGGTGGGCGCCTATTTGTGGACCGATATGGCACACTTTGCGGGGCTGGTAGCCGCCGGGCTGCACCCGAACCCGGTGCCGTACTCGGACGTGGTGTCTACTACCGTACATAAGACTTTGGGCGGACCGCGTTCCGGGATGATTTTGTCGCGTGATAAAGAACTGGGCAAGAAAATTAATTCCGCAGTTTTCCCCGGCCAGCAGGGCGGACCGTTGATGCACGTGGTGGCAGCGAAAGCAGTCGCGATGAAGATTGCGGGCAGCGAGGAATTTAAAAAACGGCAAAAGCGCACTCTAGAAGGCGCTAAAGTGCTAGCTAAGCGGCTAACGCAACCGGATGTGGCCGAATGCGGAATTTCCCTATTGACTGGCGGCACCGATGTGCACCTGGTGATGGTAGATCTGCGCAACTCTAAGCTCGATGGTCAGCAAGGCGAAGATCTACTGCACGAAGCAGGGATTACCATCAACCGCAACACCGTGCCTTTCGATCCGCGTCCTCCCCGGGTAGGCTCCGGGCTGCGCATTGGTACCCCGGCGCTAGCTACTCGCGGTTTCGGAAAGAAAGAGTTCACCGAAGTTGCCGAGATTATTGCCGGGGTTTTGGTGGATGCTTGCCAAGGGGAAGTGGATACTTCCAGCTATCGCGAGCGGGTGAAGACCCTGATTAAACGTTTCCCGCTGTATTTGGGGCTCAACCAGGTTGCCTAAAGCTAAATAGATAAGTGCAGAGTGGCGCGGGCAGATCGGCAAGGTCTGCCCGCGTCCTCAAGCTAAGGAGGAAAGATGCGTAAAGGATGGAGCGGGGACGCGATTTTGCTGGATGGGGCGGCGCGGGCTCGGGAATTGAAAGAACAAATGCGTCAGCAGGTTGACCGCCTGCATCAGCAGGGGATTAAACCGGGGTTAGGCACCATTTTGGTGGGATCCGACCCGGGATCGGTTTCCTATGTGGCAGGTAAACATCGCGACTGTGCCGAAGTGGGTATCGAGTCGATTCGGGTGGAACTGCCCGATACGGTTTCCACCGCCGAGGTTTTAGCCGAGATTGAAAAACTCAATGAAAATCCGGCGTGTACCGGCTATATTGTGCAGCTGCCGCTGCCGCGCCAAGTAGATGTCAACCAGGTGCTAGAAGCGATTGATCCCGATAAGGATGCTGACGGATTGCACCCCATGAACCTGGGACGCCTAGTGCTGCGGGTAAAAGAGCCGGTAACCTCGCCGCTGCCTTGTACCCCCCGTGCCTGTATCGATTTGCTGCAGCAATATCAAGTGCCGCTAAACGGCGCGCAGGTATGTGTAGTAGGACGCGGCACTACCGTGGGTCGTTCTCTGCCCTTAATGCTTACCCGCAAAGATATTAATGCCACCGTTACCTGTTGCCACACGGGAACCCGTGATCTAGCTGAGCAAACCCGTCAGGCGGACGTGATTGTTGCCTGCGCCGGATCTGCGGGAATTATAAAACCTGAGATGGTTAAAGAGGGTGCAGCAGTCCTGGATGTGGGGGTATCTCGCGGCGCCGTGAACCCGGAAACCGGGAAAGCCCGGCTAGAGGGCGATGTGGCCGACGGGGTAGATAAAGTGGCGGGTTGGCTCTCGCCGAACCCGGCAGGCATCGGCCCGATGACCCGGGCAAATCTGCTGCTCAACGTAGTAGAAACCGCGATGCGGCACGCAAAATAGGCGGGGAACAGTAGATGCGTTTGCGGAAAGTTTCGGTTGGCTTAACTTGGGCGCTTACTCTGGCGCTCACTCTGGGTGCCTGTGCATCCTCACCGAAAGCCACCCCCAGCCCCAAGCCGACGGTAGCAGCTAATACCAGCGGAGCTTTTTGCCTTCTAGAAAAAAAGAATTCGCAAGATATTAGAGCCGTGGAGTTGGGGAAGGCGATGGGGGATGCCTTGGCGGATCCCGCTAATAAACAGGTAGCTAAGCCCGTTAATCTCAGCGTGGAAAAAGCGGAAGAGATTGCCGGAAAGCTGCGGGAAAAGAAATGTAAAAATGTGCTTTCTTTAGAACCCGGATTTGCGGGGGACCTGGTACAGATCGCCAAAAGTTACGCAGATATAAATTTTGCGGTTATGGGAGCAATCGGGAAGACTAAAGCGTTAGCCAATGCCAGCGGGATCGATTTTGATTTGCGTCAGCCAGCGTTCCTAGCTGGATATGCTGCCGCCGGGGTTACCAAGAGCGGCCGCGTGGGGGCAGTCAGCGATTTAGCGTCAGAGAACACCGCGAAGAACGCGGACGTGAATCCGGGTATTGATACTGCATTTTCCTGGGCGAACGGCTTTCGGCTCGGGGTCGAATACTACAACCAATTCAAAGGTTCGGGTATAACCCTGGCTGCGTGGGATCAAAGCGCCGGGGGGCCGGTGCGGGTAGCAAGCGCCCAGCTACACGATCAGCTTATAAAATTGGCTGATGCGCAGGTGGACGTGATTTTTGTAATGGCACCCCCGGGGGAATCCGCCGTGGTCGAGGGGCTAGCCGGAAAAGATGCTGCCGCGATCTGGAATGGACAAGACTTGGCCGCTGCCTCTCCGCAGCTGAAAGCAAATATCCTCACTTCTACGGTTATTGACCCTTCCGGCTGCGTAAAAGAGCTAATGAAACAGCTGAAAACCGGCTCCGTTGCCGGGAAAGATTATTTGGGGACCCTAAAGAACTCCGGAGTTAAACTGGCTGGTTGGGGCGATTATGCTCCCAGGTTCTCTGATAGCCTCACCGCCGAACTAGCCGGGATTCGCAGCCAGATTGACAGCGGGAAAATAGATATTACAAAACTAGGGGCTCACCAAGGTTAGGGCCGGAAGCAAGACAAAGGGGAAACATGCTCAAGATTGCCACGGTTAACGTTAATGGGATCCGGGCGGCCTTCCGTAAAGGAATGGACAGTTGGCTAGAACGATCTGCACCCGATGTGGTGCTGGCCCAAGAAGTACGGGCCAGCGAAGACATTACCGCCGAACTATTCGGGGATAACTGGCAGGTAGCAGTAAATGCCTCGCAACTAAAAGGACGCGCCGGAGTGGCGGTCGCAGTTCGTAAATCATCGCCTTGGCGTTTAGAAGCAGCAGAGGCCGATACGGTTCCGGTCGAAGTTCCCCAAGATGGAGGGCGCTGGTTAGAGGCGGTTATTGCTCGGGACAAAGCCGATGGCGCAGAGGATAAGCGGCTGCGAGTGATCTCCGCATATTTCCATTCCGGGGAAGTGGGAACCGAAAAGCAAGAACATAAAATGGCGCACCTAGAGCGGATCGGGGAACGCCTAGAGCACTTACTTCCCGCCGGTTCCTCCTCAGAAAATGGGGAGCCCTTAGTGCTGGTAGCTGGGGATTTTAATGTGGTGCATACCGAGAGGGATATTAAGAACTGGAAACCGAACCACAATAAACGCGCCGGAGTGCTGGATGAGGAAATCGCCTTCTTAGATCGCTGGCGCGAACAAGGGTGGGTTGACGCGGTGCGCACCCTCGCCGGTGAGGTGCAAGGGCCATATTCCTGGTGGTCATGGCGGGGTAAAGCCTTCGATAATGATGCCGGGTGGCGCATCGACTATCAGCTAGTGACCCCGCGTTTGGCTGAGCTGGCGCGCAGCCAGCAAGTTGATCGCGCCGAAGCCTACGACCAGCGTTTTTCCGATCATGCCCCCGTAGTGGTTAGCTATGAGATTTAAGGCGTGGACTCGTAAGAAGTCTTAGCTGTCCCGGCCTAAAAAGGCTGAGCGTCAGCGCAGATTTGACTAAAGCCTGCTGCAACGCACTACTTATTTGGCGAGATTTTCGGCTAATGGTGCAAAACTAAGGCCGCGCCTGCCAGGATATTTACTGGCAGGCGCGGCCTTAGTTTAGTTGCTATTTACTTTCCGGCTTTCGGGTGAGTCATGTCGGCAACATTTAGGGCTTTATCTAAATCTTCCTCACTGATTTCCCCGCGCTCAACAAATCCCAGATCCAGAGCAGATTCCTTGACCGTCATCTTCTCTTTCACCGCGTGTTTAGCGATCTTAGCGGCATTTTCGTAGCCGATGTAACGATTCAGCGGGGTCACGATTGAAGCGGAGGATTCCGCTAGCTCCAGGCAGTGCTCCGGGTTGGCAACGATCCCGTCCACGCAGCGTTCCGCCAGCAAACCGGCGACTGCTCCTAGGCAGTTAATCGACTCTAGCAAGTCAATCGCCATCACTGGCAGCATCACCAACAGGTCGAAGTTGCCTTGCGCACCCGCGAAAGCAATAGTCTGATCATTGCCGATGACCTGGGCAGCTACCTGCACCGTAGCCTCGGGCAATACCGGGTTGATCTTGCCGGGCATAATCGAAGATCCGGGCTGCAGATCCGGCAAAGTGATTTCCCCTAGCCCACAGCGCGGGCCCGAGGATGCCCAACGCAAATCGTTAGCAATCTTGACGAAAGAAACCGCTACTACCCGCAGCGCCCCCGACATTTCTACCAGGGAGTCTTGCGCGGCCTGAGCCTCGAAATGGTTATCGGCCTGACGGAACGGCAAATCCATATTCTCGGCGATTAGGGCGATAACTCGCTCCGAGAAACCCTCCGGAGTGTTAATCCCGGTACCAACGGCAGTCCCACCCAAAGGCAGTTCCGCCAGGTTCTTTTCTGCGTCCTTTACCCGGTTGATACCCTTGCGTACCTGGGTGGCATAACCAGAGAATTCTTGCCCCAGCATGATCGGGGTGGCATCCATCAGGTGAGTGCGTCCCGCCTTGACGATGTTGGCGAACTCTTCTGCCTTCTTTTCCAAGCTGGTGGCCAGCTGGTCTAGCTTCGGTAGCAGTGCGTGCTCAACGGCCTCGTAGGCAGCGATATGAATCGAGGAGGGGAACACGTCATTAGAGGACTGGGAAGCGTTCACATGGTCATTAGGGTGAACCTGGCTGCCTTTAAAACCAGTGGCCAAAGTGGCGACGACCTCGTTGGTGTTCATATTCGAGGAGGTACCGGAACCAGTCTGGAAAATATCGATCGGGAACTGGTCATCGTGTTTACCGGCGATAACCTCTTCCGCGCCTTTGACAATAGCGTCACGGGTTTCGGAATCGATAACCTCTAGTTCAGCGTTAGCGATTGCCGCTGCCCGTTTGATTTGTCCTAAAGCCGCAATGTGGTGGCTGGAAAGGGTACGGCCGGAAATGGGGAAATTTTCTACCGCCCTTTGGGTTTGGGCTGCGTAGAGGGCGTCCTTAGGAACTCGAACTTCCCCCATAGTGTCATGCTCAATGCGATATTCTTCGCTCACGGGTAACTCCTTTAGTGTTAGTGAACAGTTGGTACTTACCTTCTACCCTACCGGGGTTTACAGTGAATAGTCCCCCTAAAACCTGGCGAAAATCACTATTGGATAGGGTATTTGCCTCCCCGACAGGCTCAACAGCTTAGACTGTAACTAGCGACAGAAAGCGGGAGCACCATGAGCAAAGATGCCTCAGACGATAAACCTACCGAATATCTGCCGGGCGGAGCGATGGCGAACGCCTACGTTCCGCGTGGCCATCAAACCAACCGGCGGATTACTCGCCGTGCCGCGCAACCCGATGTTGACAGTGCCGCGCAAAGAAAAATCTCGGTACCAAACCCGCCTGCGGGCGCTCCTTCCGCAGTTCCTGATGCTGCGGCGATGGCTGGAGACTATCAAACTGAAGTGATTCCGCCGGTTAAAACGCCCGCGCCCGCCTCCCCAGCCACAACTGATTATGTCCCCGCCCATTCCGCCGGTACCCAGGTTCCTGGTGACACCGAGGTACCCCCTCCAGCATCGACAGCCGCAACCACCCAGTTGCCGCCGATTGATCCGGCCGCGGCCACCCCGCAAGTGGATTCTTTTCCACAGGGAATTCCACCCGCCTACGATCCCCAGAGCGATGAAGAAAAACTGCGCGAAGAGCAAGAATACGAGGAAGAACGCGCCGATAAACGCCGGTTATTGAAAGTGGTGGGGATTGTAACCGCCATTGTGGTTCTACTGGCGGGAGCAGTTATGGTCGTGGCGCTAATGATCTCCTCTCAGCAAGTGATGCCACCGAATGAACCGGAAACCACGACCTCTGAAAGCGTTACTACCAGTCCTTCGGAACCGGAGACTACCCTTTCCACCCCGGAGACCAGTGAGCCTAGTACCACTGCACCCACGAGGACTCAACCCACCCAGCAACCGAGCGCTACCCGAACGACGCCTGCGGCACCCGCCACTACCAAAGAGACCCCTTCGAAAACGCCCAGTACCGGTGGCGCAGAGCAGCCCAGCTCCAGCCCGGAGCCCAGCGCTTCTGGCAATAACTAATAGGGAAACCTAGACGAATCAGGTTGCTGCAAATTATCGCGATCAACCTGATTGAAACCGGGTATCCCGATTTTCTTGATACTTGATACCAGCAAAGGGTGCGCCCGACGCTTAAAACCCCGGGCGCACCCTCTCAAAAGCTAAAACTGGGTTAGTTATCCCTGTTTGTGTTGGCGAGCAGCACCGGCAGCCGCTGCCCCTACAATCCCGGCGGTATTTCGCAACTCGGCGGGAATAATCGGGGTAGAAATGTCAATTAGCGGCAAGAATTTCTCGTGTTTGCGGGATACCCCACCACCTACTACGAACAAATCCGGGCTAAACAGCTTTTCCATTTCCCGGTAATACTTGGTTAGCCGTTTCGCCCATTTTTTCCAACCCAAATTTTCGCGTTTACGTACCGCCGCGGAGGCGCGGGTTTCCGCGGCATGACCGCCAATCTGGATATGGCCAAGCTCGGTATTGGGAAGCATTACCCCATCCACAAAAATGGCGGTTCCAATCCCCGTCCCCAAGGTGGTAAACACGGTAACTCCCGGCTGATCTTTGAAAACCCCGTACTGTTGCTCGGCCAAACCCGCGGCATCCGCATCATTTAGTACAGCTACCGGATGTCCGATAGCCTCGGAAAATACCTCTACCGCGTTCTTGCCGACCCACTCTTGATCCAGGTTTGCCATGAAACGCACATTCCCACCCGGGAGCGGACAGGGGAAACAAACACCTACCGGTACGTCCTCGGGAAGTTCAAAATGTGCTAGGACATCCGCTGCCGTTTTGGATACCGCCTGCGGGGTTGCCGGGTAGGGAGTATCAATGCGGAAACGTTCCTGGGTAAACTCTCCGGTCTCTAAATCTACCGGGGCTCCCTTAACGCCCGATCCTCCGATATCAATACCAAATGCGATAGCCATTAGTTACTCCTTGCTAGGTAGGGTCAGAATTTGCGCACCATCTTCGGTTACCACCACGGTGTGTTCGAACTGAGCTGTGCGTGAGCGATCCTTGGTGACCACTGTCCAACCATTATGCCATTGTTCCCACTCGATTGTCCCCAGAGTGAGCATTGGTTCGATAGTGAACACCATTCCCGGTTCCATCACCGTGTCATAGGAGGGGGCACAATCATAGTGGGGGACAATCAGGCCGGAATGGAACGCTTCCCCAACGCCGTGGCCAGTGAAGTCGCGTACCACTCCGTAACGGAAACGCTTCGCATAAGCGCTGATTACCCGGCCGATAATATTGATTTCACGTCCCGGCTTTACCGCTTTAATCCCGCGCATCATAGCGTTATAGGTGCGTTCCATCAGCAGCTGCGATTCTTTATCCACTTCACCCACGCTAAACATGGCGCAGGTGTCACCGTGCACCCCGTCCTTATAGGCGGTGATATCCACGTTGACAATATCGCCTTCCTGCAGGGGTTTATCATCGGGGATCCCGTGGCAAATAACTTCATTCACCGAGGTACACAGGGATTTCGGGAAGCCCATATAATTCAGGCAAGACGGGTATGCTCCCTGCGCGACGATGTAGTCGTGACCGATTTTATCGAGCTCATCAGTAGTTATCCCGGGACGTACCGCTTTTCCTACAGCGGCGAGGGCATCAGCCGCGATCCGTCCGGCAGCGCGAATCTTTTCGACCGTTTCCGGGGTTTTGGTATCGGAAGCGGTGACCTTTTCCGGACCGTCATGGAAAAGGTATTCGGGGCGCTCAATTTCCTTGGGCACCTGCAGCTCAGGGCTAATATTTCCGGCCTCCTGATTCCCAAGTGGGGCACGCTGCGCAAGTTCTTCAAGGCTAAGTCCTGGATATTCATTCATGCCTCTATCCTACGCGGACCGGGGACAGTTATTTACTTGAGGGTATTTTTCAAGGTCGAGGAGGCCGGGCTCTACGGAGGAGGCCGGGCCCGAGGGTACAGGGGCGGGTAACTTAAGGCGCGGGGTATTTTTGCCTGCTTAGTCTGACCGGTCCCCGGGTGCGGGTAACTTAAACAGATTCGCGGGCAACGTATTGCAGAATCTGCTTGCTGGGGGCGGCTCCCAAATCTAGCTCGTCGCCCTCGCGCTTAGCTATATGGGTAAGTTCCTGGTAGGCCAGAGCCTGGGTGTCTACCACCACCGAGGATAGAGGTGGACGAGAAACTTGCCCGGAAGGAGAATCATAGCCGCCGACTACCGAGGCATCCTGGGGAACCATTTTGCCGCATTCGCGCAGTCCATGAACCACTGCCATGGCGGTCATATCGTCAATCGCACAGAACCCATCTAAACCAGGATGCTTTTGCAGCGCCCCCAAAAGATAGGAAGGAATATTCGCCGGATCTTCCGGAAGCACCAGCTGGGTGGGGGCAGAAAGCCCGGCCGCCTGGCAAGCCATTTGCGCAAAGAAATAGTAAACGGTAGCGCCCTCTTCCGGATATTTTCCCCGCCAATACACAAAAGCCAAGTTGCGGCGATTACGTGCCGCCAGGGCATCTACCTGAATTTTCCCCATTTGGAAGGTCATTAAACTGGCTGGATTTTGCCGATCCTTGCCCTGCATCAAGGAATCAAGAACCGTCGCGCCGCATTGTTCTAGCAGCTGAAGAGTGTTTTTGTCTAAAGGTAAGAGCGGGAGAACTGCGGCATCGGTTTCCTTAATAGTTGAAATCAGGTTATCGGGATGATCTTCCAGGTGAACCGTGCAAACCACGCTCACCCCGGCCTGAGCTAGCCGTATTGTCATATCACGCAGCAAAGCGGAGTTAATGGCACCGATATCCACGCAGGGCACAACGATATCGACCTTTGATTTTCCAGCCAGGGTCGCCAAAATGCCTCCTCGATTACAAACCTGAATCTATTCTACATATTATTGCCGCTTGTGCCGGCTATCTTCACGCCTGAATATCTTGGCTATTTTCCACGGCGGGCCTTGATATGAAAGATTCCGTTAAGCGGCCTTAAATTACCCCTGAATTTGCTGGGCCACTAAAGTGTAAGACATACGAGAGAACCAACATTTAAGAAAGGTGAACCTGTGTCTGACGCGACCACACCTATCTCCCCGCTAGATCAAGAGGGAATCGCCCGGGCAGTTGCGGCTGCGAAAGCCGATTTTTCTGCTGCCGGCTCGCTAGAAGAATTAAAGAGGGCGCGCGGGGCTCATCTGGGTGATAGTGCTCCGATCATCCTGGCTAACCGGGAGATTCGTAACCTCGATAAGAAGGATAAAGCCCAGGCGGGAAAGAATCTGGGAGGCGCTAAGAAACAGCTGCACGCCGCTTATGACCAGCGACTAGCCGCCCTCGAAAAAGAAAAAGAAGCCCAAACCCTGGCGGCGGAGGCACTGGATGTAACCCAGGTTGCCGAGCGTTACCCGCAAGGCGCGCGTCATCCCCTCGAAACCCTGATGGAAGATATTTCTGACTTTTTCGTCTCTATGGGTTGGGAAATCGCGGAAGGCCCGGAAGTCGAACACGAATGGTTCAACTTTGATTCCCTCAACATTGACCCGGATCACCCGGCGCGGCAAGAACAGGACACCCTCTATATAGATGGTCGCTCCTTGGGGGGAGACGCCGCAGGGGATGGCAACCTGGTGCTGCGCACTCACACTTCGCCGGTTCAGGCGCGAGTGATGCTTTCGCGGGGAGTGCCGGTCTATATTGCTTGCCCCGGGAAAGTTTTCCGTGCCGATGAACTAGACGCCACCCACACCCCGGTATTCCACCAGGTAGAAGGGCTGGCAGTCGATAAAGGTCTGACGATGGCGGATCTGAAAGGCACCCTGGATCATTTCGCGCAATCTATGTTCGGGATGGAAGCCAAAACCCGCTTGCGTCCCTCTTTCTTCCCCTTCACTGAGCCCAGCGCAGAAATGGATCTGTGGTTCCCGCAAAAGAAAGGCGGACCGGGCTGGATCGAATGGGGAGGCTGCGGCATGGTTAACCCGAATGTGTTGGTAGCCTGCGGAATCGACCCGAATGTGTATTCCGGGTTCGCCTTCGGGATGGGGGTTGAACGCACCCTGATGTTGCGGCATGGAATCACCGATATGCACGATATTGTCGAGGGCGACGTGCGATTTTCTAAACAGTTCGGCACTACCGGAAGGGGAAACTAACAATGCCATTTGTAGCGCTTGATTGGCTAAAAGATCACGTCGAGGTAGTGCCAGGCACGGATATCAAACAGCTTTCCTATGACCTGGTGAAGGTGGGTTTGGAAGAGGAAGCTATTCACCCAGCCTCGGTAATCGGCCCCTTGGTGGCAGGGAAAGTTTTGACCTTGGACGCCAAAGAACAATCCAATGGGAAAGTCATTAACTATTGCCGAGTAGATGTGGGCAAGTTTAACGACCGTCCCGGGGAAGGCAAAGAGCCCTCCGAGCTGCCCAGTCGCGGAATTATTTGCGGTGCCCACAACTTTAAAGTGGGAGATCTCGTAGTGGTGTCGCTGCCGGGAGCAGTTTTGCCCGGTGATTTCCAGATTGCCGCCCGTAAAACCTATGGACATATTTCTGACGGGATGATTTGTTCCCAGCGGGAACTAGGGATTGGTGAGGACCATGACGGAATTATCGTCCTGGAGCAGTTACTGCCCGAAAAGGCGGCGGCCGGGGAGCTGCCCGCTCCCGGAGAATCGGTAATCGAACTGCTGGGATTGGGGGAGGAAACCCTAGAAATCAATATCACCCCCGATCGCGGCTACTGTTTCGCCATGCGCGGGGTAGGACGCGAATACGCCCATTCCACCAGCGCTAAATTCACTGACCTGGGGCTGGCAGAAAATCTGCCTTCCGGGTCAGTACCGGCGGTAACCGAAAATGGTTTTGCGGTTAAAGTAGCAGATGATGCTCCTATTAACGGCAAGACCGGTTGTGACCGTTTTGTCACCCGCATTGTGACCGGTATTGATGCGCAGGCTGCAACTCCGGACTGGATGGTGCGCCGCCTAGAACAGGCAGGCATGCGTTCCATTTCTTTGGCGGTAGATGCCACTAACTATGTGATGCTGGATTTGGGGCAACCCCTGCATGCCTATGACCTGGATAAAGTGTGCGGCCCGATCGTGGTTCGCCGGGCGCAAGCCGGCGAAAAGCTAACTACCCTCGATGAGGTAGAGCGCACCCTAGATCCCGAAGATTTACTGATTACCGACTCCCCGGAGGGCGCAGACGGCTCCCGAGTGCTGGGGTTGGCAGGAGTTATGGGAGGCGCCTCCACCGAGGTGACTGCCGATACCGTAAACGTGCTGGTTGAGGCGGCGCATTTCCAGCCCACTTCGATTGCGCGTACTGCCCGGCGGCATAAATTGCCCTCCGAAGCCTCCAAACGTTTCGAACGCGGCGTGGACTTCGAGGTGGCCCCGGTAGCTGCCCAGCGGGTAGTGGACATTCTGGTGGAATATGGCGGAGGCACCGACAGCGGACGGGTCAGCGACCTCAATAACACAGAGCCTTTTGCGGAAATCGTGATGCCGCTGCATGAACCGGCACGGCTAACCGGGGTGGAATACGACCAGGAAACCATCACTCGGCTGCTAAAAGAGGTCGGGTGTGAAGTGCGGGTTGCAGACGGCAATGTCATTGCTCAGCCGCCTTCTTGGCGCCCTGATTTGACCGGACCGGCGCACCTGGTAGAAGAAATTGCCCGGCTGGCCGGCTATGACACCATTCCTTCGCGGCGCCCGCGCCCGATTGCCGGACGTGGATACACCCCCAAGCAGCGGGCTCGCCGGGATGTAGCTCGCGCCCTGGCGCAAGGCGGCCTGGTGCAGGTGCTTTCTTATCCCTTTATTTCCGAGGACGTATTTGACGCCGAACTCTTAGGGGAAAAGGATGTGCGCCGTCAGGCGGTGCGGGTGGCTAACCCGCTGGCAGATGATCAGCCGTTGCTGCGCACTTCACTGCTAGATACTTTGCTAGGGGTAGCCCGGCGCAATATCGCCCGTGGCAATGAGCAATGCGCAATTTTCGAGACCGGTTTGGTTACGCGAGGAATGGGAACTGAACTTACCGGTTCTTTCGGGGTCGAGCAAAAACCGGATCCGGACCAGCAGCGTGCCCTCGAAAAAGGAGTTCCTTACCAGCCCGAACATATCGCCGGCGTGTTAGTCGGACAGGCGGAATTGGCCGGTGCTTTAGGGGCAGGACGCTCTTATGATTGGGCAGACGCGGTGGAGTTCGTGACTACGGTGGCACAAACTTTGGCGGTACCGATGCGCCTACAAGGCAAAGATGGACGTCAGCGCCTAGCTAAAGACAATATGATGGGGGAGCCCGGCTCGCCGGAGGCAGTTGCGCCCTTCCATCCGGGGCGTTGCGCTCGGATCGTGGTGCGAGGGGCCTGCGTCGGTTTGGCGGGGCAACTGCACCCGGCAGTTTGCCGCAACTTTGGATTGCCGGAATCAGCTTGCGCTTTCGAGATTGATTTTGAGAAGTTCACCGAAGCGATGCCGAAGAAAGACTTGCAGGTGAAGCCAGTTTCGTCCTTCCCGCCCGCGAAAGAAGATATTGCGTTGGTGGTGGATGCGGATATTCCTGCAGCTGACGTGCAGCAGGTGATCGAGAAACAGGTGGGAGACGTGCTGGAAGAAGTACGTCTTTTCGATGTTTTCAGTGGTGACCAGCTGGGTGCGGGCAAGAAGTCGCTGGCGTTCTCGGTGAAGATTCGCTCTGGTGAAGGTACGCTCAGTGCCGCTGAGATTCAGGCGGTGCGCACCCGGATTATCAAGGCTACGGCTAAGAAGTTCAAGGCGACTTTGCGCGCCTAAGGGTGGCGCGCCCCTGGGGGAGAGAGCTGTTAATTCCCCCTCGTTGCGAAAAGAAATAGTTCTCGAGGAGCTTCGAGGGGGTAAGGACTAGGAACGCAGGGGTGCCCCGTGCGGGACTTGAACCCGCGACCCACGAATTATGAGTTCGCTGCTACTAACCAACTGAGCTAACGGGGCGCATCTAGCCTACCGGATGGCGGGCGGATTATTTAATTTCGTTTAGGGTGGATAACGTGATCAACATTGTGCAACGACTGAAGGGTCGCCGGGTTCCAGATGCGGTGAAAGCCGTCCTTACCTCCTCTGATAGGGTTTTTGATTTCCTGAAGGTGGCGGAAGATCGCTTCCTGGTGGTGACTATGCAGGCATTAACTGACCTGGAATCGGCGCAGGTAAAGTCACGTTTTGGCTGGGATGAAGTTTCTCACGCTCGCTGGGATAGTGAGGCGGGCACCCTCCGGATTGTTTTTCACCAGGGCGAGGATCTGGTTCTTACCCCGATTGAAGCTCCCAGCCACAACTTTATGGACATCATCCGGGAGGCGCTCAGCGAATCGCAGGTGTTTACCACGCCTCTGGAACTGCCTTCGGGACAGAGAGTTAGCGCACAGATCTTGCGTGACGATAACCGCAATTTACGTTTGCACCCGCCTATATCTAGCTTCAAAAACCGGGATGACCAGCAGTATTTACGTTCGGTAGTGCGCGAGTGGGAGCAGAAATTGGGGATAGTTCTCGACTTGGAAGATTAGGCACTTTTCGCCCTCTCAAGGTAGGCTTACATTCGTCGATCCCCCATAGCTCAACGGTAGAGCATTCGACTGTTAATCGAAGGGTTACTGGTTCGAATCCAGTTGGGGGAGCTCAAAACCTCAG
Organism: Varibaculum sp. C0165D1; assembly: GCF_056590355.1. Classification (NCBI taxonomy): domain Bacteria; kingdom Bacillati; phylum Actinomycetota; class Actinomycetes; order Actinomycetales; family Actinomycetaceae; genus Varibaculum; species Varibaculum sp. C0165D1. The sequence continues at coordinate 218,431 of NZ_JBWPVY010000004.1, forward strand.
TGCTTTCGGCACTGAGGTTTTTTATTTTATCGCTGTTAGAAGGGCGGTTCAAGGCTGATGCCTGGATGAGGATTAGCCCTGACACGTGACTCTATCTGGCTGAATTGCTTGCTCTATTCTCGATTTGACCCTAGAGTTAAAGGGAACTGAATCTCAGTAAGCTTCGCCTCGTTAGCGAAGTTGAATGCTCAGCCTTTTGGCTATTATTTCCACCTCATCGTTTTGAGGTGGAAGTGTGTTTTCTCCCACTTTCCCCCATTGCTTGCTTATCCTTGTTCTATGAATGACAAGGAAATTACCCCTAAAAATAAGCGACGCTATCGGATTGGTATCGATGTAGGACGGAACTCTACTGGCTTCTGCGCTCTTGAGATTGATGATGAAGATAATCCGATTTCCTTTCTGAATCTTTCGGTTTTGTTGCACGATGCTGGTGTCGGTAAAGATGGCGGAGATGCCCAGGAAACTCGGAAAGCTGTTTCTGGACGAACCCGCAGAGCGCGCCGTTTGATTAGGAATAGACGTCGGCGGCTGGCGGAGCTGGATAGGTTTTTGGTTGACCTCGGTTGGCCGCTACCGGATTTGGAAAAGTATCCAGACCCGCACGAACCGTGGAAAGTTCGCGCCCAACTTATTGAGGAATATATAGAAGATGAACAGCTACGCCAGGAAAAATTGGCGATTGCGATCCGGCATATAGCACGGCATCGAGGGTGGCGCTCGCCTTGGGTTTCGGTTAGCAGTCTGCATGTTTCGCACCCGGAATCCGATGAAGTGATTGCTTTGCGGTCGCGAGTTGCAGAAAAAACTGGGCGAATTTTGCCTGAGGGTTTGACCCCGGGTCAGCTACTTTATCTTCTTGATCGCGGGGAAAAGATACGTGGTGATGCCGGTATTTTAGCCGGTAAACTCTTGCAAACTGATTACGCCACAGAACTTAAAAAAATCTTTTCCCGTCAGAAAATAAGCGAAGATTTAGGTAATCAGTTAATCGATAGAGTTTTTGCGTCAAAATCACCCAAGGGTAGCGCTGCCGAAAAGGTGGGGAAAGACGCCTTGCCGGGGCAGGAGCATTTAGATCGCGCTGAAAAGGCGCATCCGGCTTTCCAGCGTTATCGGATTGCCACCATTATTGCTAATCTGCGAATTCGCGAGGATGAGGATGGACAGAAAGAACGCCGTTTGACTGGCGAAGAAATGAGTTCTTTGTTCAAGTTTTTAAGCGATCCAGACCGCAAGAAGGTTCCCACCTGGATAGAGGTGGCTCAAGTTTTGGGGATCGAGCGTCAAGATTTGCTCGGAACCGGAAAATTGACGGCTGATGGAGAGCGAACCGGGAATACTCCGCCGGTTGATGAAACGAATATCCGTTTGACTAAGTGCAGTATTAAGCCAGTGCAACAGTGGTGGCGTGCAGCTAGTTACCTGGAAAGATGTGCGTTTATTGAGCAGATTTCTCGCGCATCCTCACCCGGGGAAGCTGCCAGCCGGGAAGAACAGATAGCTGCTGATTTTGTTGCCAGTCTGAATGATGAAGATTTGGAGAAACTAGAGTCATCGGTGAGGCTCCCTATCGGCAGAGCGGCCTATTCAGTAGAAAGTTTGGGGCGAATAACCGAACGAATTTTGGCCGATAATGTTGACTTGCAGCAGGCACGAGAAGCAGAGTTCGGGGTTTCCCCGGAGTGGAAGCCTCCCGCAGTTCCAGTGGGTGAGCCGGTGGGTAATCCAGTGGTGGACAGGGTTTTGAAGGGTGTTAATCGCTGGTTGTTGCGAGCAGAAGTCGAGTGGGGGATTCCGCAACAGGTCAATATCGAGCACGTGCGCGAAGCGTTCATGTCCAAGGCAAAGGCAAATGAACTGCAACGTTTTCAAGCGCAACGTTTTAAGAAAAACGAGGAGGCTCGGCAGCAGATAGAGGGGAGCCAGAATCTTTCGGGGTTGCCCCGTATCGCTGCGATTCGCAAGCAGCAGGCGCTGCAGCGGCAACATTGCGAGTGTCTTTACTGCGGAACCCATATTACTTTTGCCACTGCCGAAATGGATCACATCGTTCCGCGACGAGGGGTGGGATCTACGAACACTCGGGATAATCTGGTGGCGGTTTGTAGGCGGTGTAACCAAGAGAAAAGCAATATTCCTTTCGCGGTTTGGGCTGCACAAACAAATATTCCGGGAGTTAGCCAGAAAGAGGCGATCTCTAGGGTCAAAGGCTGGTTTACCGATACCTCTGTTAAGGATGACAAACGTTTGCGGGCGGGGGTGATTGACAGGTTAACGCGTACCAAAGCAGACCCCGAAATTGATAACCGCTCTATGGAAGCAGTCAGCTGGATGGCGCGTGAACTGGCTCATCGGATTGAGCAGCGTTATCGCACTCCGCAAGGTCAGCCGGCGACAGCAATTGATGTTAGCGGGGAGAAAGAAGCACCCTCTGAAAATAAAGTTAAGGTACGAGTGTTTAATGGCTCGATTACTGCTGCTGCCCGCCGAGCTTCAGGTTTTGAAGGACGGGTTAATCTGATTGGAGGACGGGGAAAAACCCGTCTGGACAGGCGTCATCATGCGATGGATGCCGCTACTATCGCGATGATGCGCCCCGCAGTAGCGCAGACTTTGGTGGAGCGAGAAAATCTTCGGCGCGGCCAAATTATGGCTGGTGGTGAGCAAAATTGGAAGAGCTGGAATGGTAGCACTTTTGCTCAGCAAAAGATCTATGCGGTTTGGCTAGAGCAGATGCGTTATCTGACAGAAATTTATAACCAAGCGTTGGCTGATGACCAGATTCCGGTGTTCTCTAATTTCCGTTTGCGGCTCGGGGACGGGAAACTGCATGAGGAAGTGAAGAAACTTCATCGTAAACGCCTGGGTGATGCCTGGTCGATGAATGATATTGATCGGGCGGAAACCCCGGCTTTGTGGTGTGCTTTGACTCGCTTGCCTGACTTTGTGTGGGCAGAGGGTCTGCCGGCTAATCCGGAACGAAAAATAGTGGTTAATGGCAGTCATTTTGTTGCGGAGGACAGTGTCGGAATTTTCCCAAGCAAGACTGCCCGGCTCAAAGTTCGGAATGGCTGGGCGTTGCTACGAAATTCTATCCACCATGCGCGGATATACCGAATCACGGGCCGTAAAAAACCGGTATATGCGATGCTCAGAGTGTTTATGGTTGATTTACCGAGCAAAGTCGGGGTTGATTTATTCCAGGTTGATTTGCCCGAGCAAACTATTTCGGTGCGTAATGCCGAAATGAAGTTACGGGAGGCTTTCCGGGAAGGCAATGCCGAGTATCTGGGTTGGCTTGTAGTCGATGACGAGCTTGAACTGGATTTGTCTGCGGAAAGAAAAGGGGATATTGCAACTTTATTATCGGAATATCCCGGACTTTCACATTGGTCGGTAGATGGGTTCCCTGCTGAAGATAAGCTCAGACTCCGCCCTCTTTATTTAGCTGGGGAGGGTGTGCCAGAAGATGCGCTGGCGGGCACTAAAAAAATTATTCAAGGCCGAGGCTGGAGACCGGCAGTCAATAAGCTATTTTCAACCTGTAAACCTAGGGTAATCCGGCGTGATGTGTTCGGAAATATTCGCGAAAATTCTTCACGGCTACCCAGCAGCTGGTCTTTATAGGGGGAAGCATGGCTGCCTGGCGGATTATTGATTTGACCCAATTTTCTGGGTCAATTTCCTCTAAAGTGGGAGCTGTAGTCCTACACCCAGAAGATAAACCGCAGGTGGTGCTGCCAGTTGCTGATGTTGCGGTAGTCCTTATCGGGATGGGAGTTAAACTTTCCGGAGCTGTGTTGCATCGCTTAACCGCTGCAGATGTATGTGTTTTGCTCTGCGATTGGCGGGGGATTCCGGAGGCGGGAGCTTTTTCTTGGCGGCCTCATTCCCGGGTGGCAGCGCGGCGGGTGGCACAGGCGGGCATGAGCGTTCCTAAGCAAAAAACTGCGTGGAAAGCAGTGGTGAAGCGAAAAATAGAAAACCAGGCGAAAACCTTGCTGCTATGTGGGAAAGCAAAAGACAGCAAGAAATTGTTGGAGTTGGTAAGCCTGGTACGTTCTGGTGATCCCGATAATACCGAAGGCAGAGCGGCCCGCTATTATTGGTTGGCGCTGTTTGGGAAAGAGTTCTCGCGTCAACCAGGGTTGGGCGACGGCATCAATTCTATGCTGGACTATGGTTATACGATTGTGCGCGGCCATGGGGTAAGAGCAGTGCTAGCTGCCGGTTTAGAACCATCACTGGGGATATTTCATCACAATCGCGCTAACCTATTTTGCTTGGTAGATGACTTGATGGAAATTTTTCGACCGCTGATTGATCTGGAGGTTTTTTGCCTCGAAAAGGCCGGTAAATCTTCTGCGGCTGATTGTAAAGCCGAGCTGGTGGCAGCGGCCAGTAGCCAGTATCGCGATGATGGCATTGGTATTCCTGCGGCCTTTGAGGATCTTGCTCAGCTATTTGGCCTTTACGTAGAGAGTCAAGTAAAAAGCTTTTCTCCTCCTAAGTGGTTTAAGTAGTTTCTATGAGTAAGAAACCGATGTGGTGCCTGGTGATGTTTGATTTGCCGGTGGATACCGCCCGCCACCGACGCGAAGCAAACGCTTATCGGCGAATGCTTTTAGATTTAGGGTTCAGTATGGTGCAGTTTAGTGTCTACGCCAAGTACACTCCGGCGGGGTTGAGTGATGTAACCACCATCGGTCAAGTCCGTGCCGGTATTCCTCCCGAAGGAAACGTTCGTATGCTCTTCTTAACGGATAAGCAATGGTCTAGGACGTTCCATTTTTCCAACGGAACCCCAACCAAAGCAGAGGAAAAACCGGAACAACTATCAATTTTTTGAGGAAAAATTGGGTGCAAAACCCTATACAACCTGGGGTTATTTACCCCTAATCAAGCATATCAGGGGTAAATAAGAACTGAATCCCAGCGACTACGGGCTAACCGTGGACGGGTACCCAAGCATATCAGGGGTAAATAAGAACTGAATCCCAGCCGTCGTCGTCATTATATTCGCGGTCACGCAAGCATATCAGGGGTAAATAAGAACTGAATCCCAGCCGTGTAGCGTGTCCCACGTGTCCGCCGGCAAGCATATCAGGGGTAAATAAGAACTGAATCCCAGCCAACAACTAAAAACTATTTAATCCCTTACAAGCATATCAGGGGTAAATAAGAACTGAATCCCAGCGTCCAGCCCTCCGGGAACGCCTCAGAAACAAGCATATCAGGGGTAAATAAGAACTGAATCCCAGCGCGGAAACGCTTTGCGGAGCGCCAGCATCAAGCATATCAGGGGTAAATAAGAACTGAATCCCAGCGATAAAATCAACTTCCCCGATTGTGAGTCAAGCATATCAGGGGTAAATAAGAACTGAATCCCAGCTTCTGGCAGTTCTGGCAGTTTTGAAACTCAAGCATATCAGGGGTAAATAAGAACTGAATCCCAGCACTGCGAGGATGCGGTTTTGTAGTGCTACAAGCATATCAGGGGTAAATAAGAACTGAATCCCAGCTCAAGAGTTGCGTTTATGTGGCGGTGCTCAAGCATATCAGGGGTAAATAAGAACTGAATCCCAGCACCCCAACCGTGAGAGCATGGGCATATACAAGCATATCAGGGGTGAATAAGAATAGACCTGGAAAACTGTTGGTAACATCCGTTGACAAGATGCTATTTGGTAACTAACGTTACCAATGTGATTAAGGACAGTGCGCGTAAGCACGGCTTCACCGACGAGGCGATAGCCCATGCTTATAGCAATGCCATTATCGTGCACTTCCTGGACGGATATCAGATTCTTATCGGGCCAACTCCCAATGGTGAGCTCCTGGAAATAGGGGTTAATCAAGACGGGGACATCTTTCATGCTATGAAAGCCAGACTGAAATTCTTGAGGAAAGGGTGGATGAAATGAAAACTGACGAAGAACTGCTTGCAGAAATCGCAGCGGATCCCGAACCAAAGATGACTATTACTGATCCCGCCTTGATTAAGGTTTATCAGGCGCTGGTGGAAACGGTTAGGGCAGATAAGCGGCTTGATGAAGCGGTTAGAGATGCCCGTGAGCAAGGTCAAACCTGGCAGGCAATCGGTGAAATCATCGGTATGACCCGCCAAGGTGCAATGAAAAAATTCGCTGCCTAAGCAGATTAGCTTGCTGGTTGCGCAGGGCTGGCTGAGTACAAGCTGAGGCGAAGCAGGGATACTTTTATCCCTCAGGTAACGCCAGTGAGACCTACGTCCGTTGAGGTCTATGAATCCACCTGATAAGGTTTTAACCATATGCCCTGGTGATTCTAATCACCGTTAGGGGCGCTCCAAATTTCAAAGTTGAGGGTTGAGATAGGTCATTGAGGGGTGACCTAAAGGAGATTTTTACGCAATGAAGCAGCATGCCACAAAACTAACTGCCACCGGATTCGCTTTAGCGTTGGCGGGGGTGCTACCAGCTACGGGGATTGCGCAAGCCGTACCCGAGCCTAGCAATCCCACTATTCCCACCGGGGGTGAGCAACAAAATCAGCAGGCCAATCCGAAAGTAAAAACGGCAACCGAGCTGGAGGCAGCCAAGCAGGCTGCCCAGGAGAGCGCCGCGAAGGCGGCAGAGGTCGATAGTAAAGCACAGGCAGCTACGAAGAAGGCTCAGGACGCGGCGAAAGAATCCGGGGAAAAGTCTGCGGCCAGTGAAAAGGCGAAGAACGACGCCCTCGGTGCCCTAGTTAAAGCGCAGGAAGAGAGTGCGCAGGCGGCAATTGACGCAGCTAACCAGCTCGAAAAAGCTAATCAGAATAAAACTGCCGCCGATGCCGCCGCAAAGACAGCAGGAGAAGCCTTGGCTCAAGCCGAGCAAGCTAAAGCGGACGCTGATAAAGCGGTTGCAGATAATCCCGCTCCTGATGCCGAGCAGCTTCAGGCAGCCAAAGATAAGGTAGCGAAAGCTGAAAAAGATAAGCAGGCAGCAGAAGCTAAGCAGGCAGAGAAGCAAAAGGCGCTTGAAACCGCGCAGGCAGGTGCACAAACGGCCGCCACGAATTTGCAGACCGCCAAGGATGCTAAGACGAAAGCCGAAAGCGCGAAGCAGACCACTGACGCCGATGTCAGCGCCAAGCAGCAAAAGGTTGCGGAACTAGAAGCCAAGGTCAAGCAGCTCACCGAAGACGCTGATCAAGCGTTAAAGGACGGGCAGGCAGCCGTAGAAGCGGCGAAAGCCCAGGTACAGACGGCTAAAAATACTGCTGCGCAGCGACAAGCAGAGCTAGATGAGGCTCGGAACGCAGTGACCGATGCGGAAAGCAAGCTGCAGGCAAAACGTGATGCGGTTGAGCAGGCGAAGAAGGATAAAGCTACTGCTGATCAGGCAGTGGAGGCGGCCGCTGCGCAGGTAACAGCTGCTCAGGCAGAACAGGCTCATGCCGAGGCGACTTTAGCTACCCGCCAAGGTGAGACCGCAGCTGCTGAAACGGCTGCTAAGGAGGCTAAAGCCGCGCAAGCGCAAGCCGAAGCAAATCTACAAAAGGCGCGCGAGGACAAGCAGAAAGCCGATGCCGCGGTCGCGGTGGCTCTAACAGAGGTAGCTAATGCTGAAAAAGCGGTAGCGGAAGCCGACAATAAGTTCAAACAAGGTAGCTTCGGGTTCTTCGAGAGTGTAGGGGCAAGCGATGCTCTCGATATTTTGAACGATAAAACCACGAAAGCTGATGATGGCACCCTGGTTAACGGTACTTTGAAACCCGGAGCCCCGGATGACAACACCAATTTAGACAATATGAAAGAAGCCATCGCCTGGGTACGGGTAGTTAATCAATATCGTGCCAAAGGTGGACGCAATGGCGAAAAGCTTGACGATTATGTGATTACAGACCGGTTAATGGCGATTGCCCAGTCGCAGGCCAACTGGTCCAGATACCATATTGGGCACTCGAGCGCCTTCAGGGTAGCAGAAAACTTAGCGTGGGGTAAAAGCGATCCGGTGGCCAGGTGGTACGCCGAGAAATCCATCTATGACGATGCCGTGAAACAGCATCCCGATATGGCAACTATGTCTTCCTACAATATTATGCTGAACTACCCTGATTTGTATCCAAAAATTGGACACTATTTAAATATCGTGGGGCACTCTACGGCTACTGGTTTTGCTGGCGCTGCCGGCGAGGGAATTAAGTATCGCGCTGTGTGGGGCGAAGTTTTCGACGGGGTTAAGCAGGGAGAAAAAACCTATACCGTTGATGAATACGAAAAACGGTTCATGGAGTACTACAACTCGGTGACCCCGGAGGGTGCAAAGAAAAATCTGGAGGCAGCGCAGGCGAAGCTGGCAGAGTTGCAGGCTAAGGCCAAAGCTGCAGGAGAAAAAGTCACCAGTGACGAAAAGGCTGTAACCGACGCCCAGGCAGAAACCAAAGCCAAGGATGCGGCCTGGAAAGCTGCCCAAAGCAAAGAAGCTGACGCCGCTGCGGCTATCGAAAGTGCCAAACAAAAGGTCAAGGAGGCTGAAAACCAGAAGAGAGCGGCCGAGGCAGTGGCACAGGCAAAAGAACAGGCAATGCAGATGGCTGCAGAAGCCGTTACTGCCGCTGAGGGCGTCCTCAAGAATGCCAAAGCCAAGGTAGTATCCGCGCAGGAAGCCTTGGAGGCAGCGCAGCAGGACATTAAAGATAAGGAAGCTGCGCAAGCAGAGAAGGAAAAACAGCTAGCGGAGCTGGCTGAAGGCACCGCGTTAGGAAGCGCGCAGCAAGAGTTGGCCGATACTAAGGCAGCTTTGGCTCAGGCAGAAACCCGAGCCCAAGAAGCTGCCACCCAGTTGGAGACGGCTACCCAGGCGCAGCAGCAGGCACAAGCAGCTAAAGAAGCAGCAGATACTGCGCTAACGGATGCCAACGCCGCAAACCAGCAGGCACAGGAGGCAGTTAGCCAGGCTGAAAACGAACGTGCGGCCGCACAAGCGGAACTAAATCCGCTAGCTGAGCAGCAGATGGCTCACGATCAGCTGGTAGCCAAGGCAGAAAAGGCAGCTCAAGACCTAAAGCAGGCGCAAGCTGACGCCGACAAAGCAAATAAAGACCTGGAAGTGGTAACCAAAGTTGCCACCGACCTGCAAAAGGAGCAGAAAGCTAAGCAAGCGCTGGCGAATAAACTGGCGGCTATCGATGGGCAACAGGCTTTGAAAGATGGGATCACCGCTGGGGACAGCGACCTCGATAATCTTGGATTACCTGCCCTCTTTAATGCCTATCCCAGTACCGTTACTGCTGCGCAGGATGCGCAGAAGGAAGCAGATCGGCTAGCAGGGTTGGCCAAAGAGGCGCAGGATCGCCAGGAGGAGGCTGCCGCGGTTAACCGGCAAGCCCAAGCTAAACTGGCAGCCGCGCAGACACAATATGGTCTTTACCATCAGGTGCAAGCAGCCACTTCCATTAACAAGGCCAGTTCGTTTGCCCCTGGAGATACCTTAAAGGTGCATTTTACGGGATTCAGTCCGGGGAGTAAGAACCGGGTAATCATGCATTCGACCGTGGTCGACCTGGGAGTACATCCGGCGGTAGGCAAAGGTGAATTCTATGTATCCGTACAAGTACCAAAGGAGTTGGGCACCCACACCATTACCGCCACCAATGAATGGGGCGAGAGTGCTAGCTTCCAATTCCAAGTTGGCGAGAAACCTAGCGGCAAAAAGACCGTCAGAACTGTTGTAGTTAAAGGTGCCACTACCGGGAAACCGGCGGCCGGCGAGCAAATGCCGGTAACCGGGGTATCGGTAACTACCTTGCTGGCGTTGAACTCGCTAGCGGTAATCACCGGAGTGGGACTGGTAGCCGCCAGTCGCCGCCGCTCGCGAGAAGTATAGGAGCCCCAATTTCCGAAAGCATTTAATAATCATCCCCGGGCCGACGAAGCCCGGGGATGATTATTATCCGTGTAGGTGGGGCGGGAATAACTGTTGGAAGACACCCTCGGGCTATGCCGCAGGTGCAGCGGCGTAAACGTGACTCGAAACCCAAGGCCCCGCCTCCGGATATCCAATACCAGTGGAGAGGGCTGATCATATTGAGGGAATCAGCAGCGGCACTGTATTTCCCTTAAAAAGTTTTGGCTACCTCTTGACCGTGGAGCCAAGAGGTAGCCAAAAGATTGAGAGGTTAAAACTAGGTATTATTTAGAACCTATTTGAGTAACCAGGTAGCTAACGCTTCTTTGTCCATGATGTTTCCGAAGTAGGAAATACTGGCAGCATCCGGTTTGACCGGAACAATCCCGGTCACGGTTCCACCGGCTTTTAAGGTTCCGCTACTTAGGGGCTCTTCGTCCAGGAGAGGAATCCCTGGATCTTCCATACTTCCTGTATTAGACGTTTGCTTCCAGTCGAACTCGTTGTAATCTACTGGATCAGACCCGGTATTCTTGTAGGTGACGGTCACAAGCAGGTATTTTTCACCCGCCTGATCAGTCTTTTCGGCTTTAGAATCAACTGATACTTGTAAACCATTGTCCAAAGTAACAGCTTTCCCGATAGCAAGCTTGGAGTTGTCTGCCTTCTGCTCAGTCTTCTTGGAATCACCGGCATCAGCTTTTTGAGTCGTACTGACAACTGTCGATCCAGCGTTCACTTCTTTGGATACCTCATCAAGCGCTTTCCCGAACACCCACTGAGTACAAATAACGATCACGATAGCAACAACGTTGATGATTATTGCTGCAATCGTTAGCCCTTTTCCTCCTACTTTGCCCTTGCGGATAGAAACTATGCCTACGATTCCAAGCACTAGACCAATAACGGCTAGTAGGAAAGAGAGGTTATTGAGAATAGGAACCCAAGAGCCGATTATTGCGACAATACCTAGTACAAGAGAAGCAATCCCTAAACCTGAGGTTTTCTTAGGCGCAATCGGCGGCTGCATATTTTGTCCTTGAGTAGTGCTTTGCTCTGGAGGCTGTGGATCCGACATGTCTACTTACTTTCTGTGATTTTTAATGTTGAAATAGTTTGTAGGATTTAGCCGGGAAGGCAAGACCTACAAGTTTGTATCTGAAGGACGAGGTAAGAGCGGTTTATTTTCCTAATCTTTCGTTAGCAAAACTCTGAAATAATCCCTTCATTCAGTACATGGTAATTTTCTCGGGGGGGGGGGTCGCTGTCAAGTGCATTTGCCGCCTTTTGGCTACTAGGGGCAGATTTAGCGATTCCTTATCTAAAAATGCATTGCGTCTGGCCAAAAGTTCCCCCGCAAAGTGATTTGCTTGGTGCCGGAGAGATTGCCTGGACTAAGAAAATAAGTGGGGGAGGGAGAATCCATCTCCTGCGTAACCAACTATCTGCCGAGAGTTTGCCCGGCAATGAAACAGTATTGTTTCCAGTGGTTGACATGACGCAGATTTGTTAACTAAAGTTAACAAGGTGGAGGTTAAGGAAAGCGCCTATAAACACGGCGTAAGCACCATAGACCTACTCCACGCAGTAAATACCCCTATAGATGTATTCCCCATGGACGGATACCGCATAGTGATAGGAGCTGGCACAGATGGCACGCTTCTGGAAATAGGAATCCGAAACCAAGTCATCTTCCATGCGATGAAAGCAAGACCGAAATACTTAAGGAGGAAGCGATGAGTAAACGGACTATTGAAGAAATGATTGATGAGATTGAAAACGCTAACAATGGGGCAGGACCCGACCCGGTGGCTTCCGTCTACCGCGGTAAAGGACTTGCGCAACTAGCAGCAGCAATCCAGGCAGAAAAACGTGCCCAGGACGCCATTGCCCAAGCGGTAAGTACCGCTAGGGAAGAGGGGGCAACTTGGGAAATGATAGGTGACTATTTAGGGATGACTAGAGCGGGAGCATACAAAAAATTCAAATCCCTGCAGGTCGCTTAACCTAAGGAATGTTTTTCAAAATGCGCGGTTAATACCTGAATGGAGGTGCGGATTATTTTTTGGGCAGTTTTAGACTACCGGCTAGTAGTGGTGTCTGTATTGTTTTATGGTTAATCCGCCGAGGGTGAGTTTGATGCGATGGCTGTAGTAGAAATGAATGTAGCGTTTCACACCTGGAGGGGGATTCGGTTACTGCTGGTATAGGCGCGCCAAACAAAATGAAGAAAACTGACGATAACTGACGAACCCAATGACAATAGCGAAGATGAAAGTGGCGGGTTCCTAGCGCAAATTATGCTAGGAACCCGCCAGTTTCTATCTAGCCCTAACTCTTAAGCGAATAAAGCTAGGCAGAAATTTTTCGTATAGCTACTCCGGCCGAAACCAGGATTCCGCTTCCTAGCAAGAAGAGCGGCAAAGTTGCCCCGGTCTGCGGTAGTTGCTTACCGTCCGACTTGTTGGCAATCACAGTTTTCTTAACGATCTTAGAATTATGCTTGTCCGCTGCCGGAGCTGGTACTGGTCGTGTTTGCGATCCCGGTTGCGGTTGTGTGTCCGGCGCAGGTTGCGGCTCGGGTGCCGGCGTAGCCTCCGTCATCACTTGCACGGCGGGCACTTGTGCTAAATCGCCGGCGGTCAAAGAATTACCGCTGACCACCGTAATCGTTGGTGCGGCGCTAACGGTTTCCCCGCCAACCTGGGAAGGCTTTACTTTGTAGGTAAACACTCCTTCCCATTTTCCGTCTTTCACCGTGCCGGTTAGCGCCTGTGCCTGTACCTCACCGGCGCTAGCGGTGTGGGTTATTTGCAAATTCTGGTCAACGCTTGGCGCCTGCGGGCGGGGTTGCGAATTCAAATCCCACCTGGCATACATGTCTTGAATACCGGGGTCGGCATGCCACAGCTCCAGCTTGTTGGCCTCCGCCACCATCGGGCAGCTCACTATTGCCTTACCCTGTGCGGGTATTGTTTCCGGCGTCATAGTGCACTGCGCCTCTACCGGTGCGCCGTCTTTGGTGAGTAATACGCGATAAGCTTTCGCCGTATAGTCTTCGGTGGATATTTGTACACTAAAACGCGGGGGAGTAACTGGTAATTGCGTCGCGCTCACGCGATAAGTGAATTCTACTTCCGCCGTATTTGCAGGAACCTTCTTAATGCTTTCCCCAACTACCTCTGCGCTAACTTCTCCCCACGGCTTTGCTGCACCGTCGTTTTGGGTGGGAACATAGGTCGCCTGCACTTTGTAGAACGAAGATGGTCCACATTTGATGCCGCTATCGCATTTCAGCGGATTCTCTACCGCTGACGCTGTAGTCACACCGAGCGGGAACAGCAGTGCGCTCAAACCCAGTGCAGTCAATATTCTAGGCAGTTTTTTCATCTACAGAAGTCCTTCGGTCTACTTAGGTTAGGCTTACCTAAATAGACTAAAAAAGAAAGGCCTATTTGTCCAGTAATGGTAGTCATAAAACTCTAAGCGAGTTGCTTGTGGGGCGCCAAAATAATGGCTCGGTAGCCGATTTGGCTGGTAGTTATTTATGACGATGCCGTCAGCGCGATTCCCAAATACGCCAAGATGCAGGAACCGCACGAGGTGGTTAGCGCGTAGGCTAATCCGCTAGCCGCGTCCTCATTTTTCTCAGTTCCACAACAGCTTGGCTGGCGGTGGAAAGAGTAGTGAACCCGCCGCGAATCCGGTTCCAAGTAGCTGGTCTACCAGCTGATTGGCTGCATTTGCGCACTCGGGAAGTGGGGTGCTGGCGGGCAGATTAAGGCTTCTTCGGGCGAATGGAAAACGAAATGTACTACGGATACAAATGGACAAGCGCGGTGGGACTAAACCTATATCTATCAGCGGAGATGGAGGGATTCGAACCCTCGAGGGGCTATCCACCCCAACTCCCTTAGCAGGGGAGCGCACTAGGCCACTATGCGACATCTCCAATGTCAAAGCACCTCCATAGTTTAACGGACAGCAAGGTTAGCGGCAAAAACTGTTCGCGTGCATCCGGTCACTAGCTCCTCGATGCCAAGGTTGCTCAAAACTTCCAGAGATTCCGCTCCCGACTGGCAAAACACCAATTCTGGAGGGAGTATCTCGCCTCTGTCCCATTTCCAGGGTTTAAGACCCCCGGCGTACAAAAATCCGAAATGCCTAACATGATGAACATGCACAATGACCACCAGCCGCCTGACCGGCAATCGCGAGGAGGAGTGCCAATACCTGCGCCCTCACCGCGATCAGCGCTAAAGCAAGCCGCGCGGCTAACCGGTCCCGTGGGCATGGGGTATCTGCCGCTGGGAATAGCTTTCGGTGCTTTTGCGGTTACCCAAGGATTCCCTATTTGGCTGACTATTTTATCGGCTGCCATTATCTATGCCGGCTCGATGGAGTTCACTGCGGTCTCCCTCATCCTAGGCGGGATTGATTTATTCCAAATCGCCCTCACCACCCTGTTCGTGAATTTTAGGCATGTGTTTTACGGACTAAGTTTCCCGCTACGCAAAATAAAATCCGGCCCCGGGCGCCTTTATGTAATCCACTCCCTAACCGATGAAGCCTATGCGCTCAACGCCTCCCACCTGACAGATAAGCGCCTAACCGGCCCGGTAGTGCTCTCAATCAATCTGCTCTGCCACTTTTACTGGGTAGGCGGGGTAACCGTGGGTGCCTTCGTGGGCAAAGCTCTACCCTTCGACACCGATTTCCTAGGGTTCGCCCTGCCCGCCCTGTTTGTCACCTTGGCAATAGATGCCTACCGGCAAAGCGACTATCCGCTGCTAGGGTTAGCCGCGCTGGCATGTGGTTTAATCGGCGCGATCTGGTGCGGAAAATATATGCTCATCACCGCGCTTTCGCTTTTCACCGTGGTCGTTTTGCTGCATTGCGTCTGGGTAATGCGCCGCACTCCTTCCGGGAAAGAGGGTGCCTAACATGAACCCTGCAACCTACCCCTACGCCCTCGGTGCTATCGCCGTGATCTGGGCAGTGACCTACGCTTTGCGAGCTTTCCCCTTCGTGGCACTGCGCGGGAAAGAAGAATCGCCGCTGGTACGCTTGGTCGCCACCAGTATGCCGCTGGGAGTAATGGTAATCCTGGTGGTTTATGCGCTAATGGACACGGATATTCACTCGGTAGCCTCCTGGGTGCCCGCGGCTGGCGGCATTCTAATAACCGCTGCTATCCACTGGAAATGGTCAAACGCGATGGCATCTATCGTGGCAGGTGTCGCCAGCTATTGGGCATTAGGGATGCTGCTGGCATGAGGGCGCGACTGGGTTAAAACACCGGGGACAGCCTCCGAAACTCGCCCCTAAACTCGCCCTCGCCGGCGCGGCTACGCTTAAAGCGTGGAAAGGTGCCGACCAGAACTCAAGGGGACTAGGGTAAAAATACGCGGGGTTTTAAGCAGCAAGGTTTGAGGAGGTAGATTTGTCGCGCACATTTACCTCCTTCAAATACCACAACTATCGGCTCTGGTGGATGTCCAATATATTCGCCTCCACCGGCCTGTGGATGCAGCGGGTAGCCCAAGACTGGGTGGTGCTGATGGTACTCACCGACCAATCCGGTTTTGCGGTCGGGGTGGTCACTGCGCTCCAGTTCCTGCCCCAATTGTTGCTGTCGATACCTGCCGGAATGGTGGCAGACCGGTTTAATCGGCGCCGCATCATCCAAATCTGCCAATGCATAGTTGCCCTTAGCGGGCTCATAACCGGGATTTTGCTGCTCACGGGAGTCGCTGCCCTCTGGCATATCTATCTAATCGCTCTGGTAACCGGAGTTGCAGACTGTTTAACTTCGCCCGCGCGGCAGGCTTTCGTCTCCGAACTGGTCACTAAGGAAGATCTGCCCAATGCGGTGGGGTTAAACTCGACCGCCTTTAACTCGGCGCGCTTGATCGGGCCAGGTTTGGCCGGTTTCATGATCGCCGGAATCGGTCCGGGCTGGGTTTTTATTGCCAACTGCGTGCTGTTTATCGTGCCAGTTCTGGGCCTGGCGTTTATGGACACCACCAGGCTGTTTAGCCGGGAAAAAACCTCTCGCACCCAAGGAATGATGCGCGAAGGGCTGCGCTACGTGCAAAACCGTACCGATATTAAAGCCATCATCGCGATCCTTACGGTAGTGGGTGCATTGGGGATGAACTTCCAGCTCACCCAAGCGGTAATGGCCACCCGAGTATTCGGTAAAGGTGCAGGTGAATACGGTCTACTAGGGTCGATTATGGCGATCGGCGCCTTGGCGGGAGCTCTACAAGCTGCCCGGCGGCGTCAGCCACGCGTTTTTACCGTGGTGGTCTCGGCGGTGCTATTTGGAATCTTAGAGGGCGCGCTCGCGTTAGCTCCCACCTACGAAATCTTCGCCCTCCTGCTGATTCCCACCGGATTCGTGATGCTGAACCTGCTTACCAGCGCTAACGCCACTATCCAAGTTTCTACCGATGAAGAAATCCGAGGACGAGTACTTTCTATCTATTTCCTCTTCTTCCTGGGAACCACCCCGATTGGGGCGCCAATAATTGGCTGGGTAGCCGAACATTGGGGGCCGCGGTGGTCACTAGGAGTCGGTGCCCTCGCTTCGCTGCTGATAGCGATAGTAGTAGGGATTTGGCTGTGGCGACATTGGAAGGTTGATGTTACTGTCCGCGCCTCTCGCCCCTTCCTCACCATTGAAGGGCCGCGCGAGCGGGCAATGAGGCGCCGGGAGGAACGCGCCGAACGCCAGCGGATAATGGATCATCAGTCACGCGACACCGGAAACTAGGGAGCAGGGGACGCGCGGACGGAGATAATACAACGCCGCTGACTTCCTATACCCCCCAAAAAACTGAGGGGATCCGCGCCAGCGGAGAAAAATTGAGGAAAAGTACGCGAAAACCTCATAAGTTTAGGATTTTCATACTCTAATTTCAGTTTTCCTGCCGGTTGCGCTTTGTTAACCCGCCGGTAACTTTAGATTGTTAGCTTCCAGGTGAAAGTTAAAAATTCTCATCTGAAGGGAGCTAATCCCGTGACAAAAACTGATATGCCTCTGCAAGAAGAAGCACCGCTGGGGCAGCTAACTTTTTTCCAAAAACTGGCGAAAAGAGATGTGTATTGGCATTTGGCTTTCGGCGGTCTGCTCCTGGGAAGCGCCATTTGGTTTATTTTTTGGGCTTTCGATTATGTAGGGGAAACCGATCAGGCGTTACTACTGGTGATCACTATTGCGTTTGCGGTGTTCATGGCTTTTAACATCGGCGGTAACGATGTGGCTAACTCCTTCGGCACTTCGGTCGGTGCCGGAACCCTATCGATGAAACAAGCCCTGGTGGTAGCCGCCATCTTCGAGGTTTCGGGAGCGGTAATCGCCGGGGGAGAAGTAACCGACACGGTGCGTTCGGGAATCGTAGACCTTTCTGCCATCTCGAATCTGCAAGCTATGGACTTTGCGTTAATAATGACATCTTCGCTGCTAGGGGCGGCAGTGTGGCTGTTAGGGGCAACTCGCATGGGATGGCCTGTTTCTACCACCCACTCGATTGTAGGAGGAATCGTCGGCGCCGCCCTGACCGTGGGCTTTACCACCCACACCGGGGGCTGGAACATGGTGCAGTGGGGAGGCATCGGGAAAATTGCGATCTCTTGGGTACTATCTCCGTTGCTGGGTGGGGTAGTTGCCTACATTTTGTTTAAGGCAATTAAATCTTCGATCCTGGTTTACAATGAACGCGCTGATCAGCGCTTACGTGAAATCAAGCAGGAACGTGCGGATCTGCGTACTCGCCACAAGGCCTGGTTCGAGCGGCTCAATGAAATCCAGCAGGTTTCCTACACCAACGCGATGGTGCGCGATGCCACCACCATGAATCTGGGTGACTACGATCCTTCCGACCTGGAATCTGACTACTTCAAAGAATTAGAACGTATCAACCGCGAAAAAGATGACGTCAATGCTCATAAGGCGCTAGATACCTGGGTTCCGTTGCTGGCCGCGTTCGGCGCCATCATTATCGGCTCCTTGATGCTGTTCAAAGGGCTAGGAAATCTGCATATTAACTTCCCGATGCTTGGAAATCTCCTGATCCTGGCAATGCTGGCAGCGGCAGTTTGGATGGCAGTATTTATCCTTGCGCGTTCCCTCAAGCGGCGAGATCTCTCCCGCTCAACCTTCCTGTTGTTCTCTTGGATGCAGGTCTTTACCGCATCCGCGTTCGCCTTCTCCCATGGATCGAACGATATTGCCAACGCTATCGGCCCCTTCATCGCGGTACTCGATGTGCTGCGCACCAATGGTATTTCTACTGAAAGCGCAGTTCCCGGCGCGGTTATGCTTACCTTGGGAATCGCGCTGATTGCGGGACTATGGTTCATCGGACGCTACGTGATTAAGACCGTGGGGTCCGGGCTCACTGAAATGCACCCAGCCTCAGGATTTGCGGCAGAACTGTCTGCTGCGGCGGTAGTTATGGGCTCCTCGCTGCTGGGGCTACCGGTTTCCTCTACCCACATCTTGATTGGCGCGGTGCTGGGAATCGGGATTGTTAATAGGGCAGCCAACTGGTCTTTGATGAAGCCTATTGCTCTGGCCTGGGTAATCACCCTGCCGGCTGCCGCGATTATCTCCGCGATTACAGTCAGCGTATTGCGAGTGATTTTCTAAGCCGGAATCTGACCCTAATCGACCAGGCACACCTGAGGCTCGCCCTTTAGGTTGTACCTGGTCGAAGCGGTTTTTGGGCGAGGTGCAGATAAAGAATAACGCGAAAAAGTGCCCCCGAGACGATTCGAACGTCCGACACCCGCTTTAGGAGAGCGGTGCTCTATCCCCTGAGCTACGAGGGCGCAAGGCGGCCGTCAGCGCCTCAGCCAGTCTAGGATAACACTGGTTAAGCAGCCTCAAAACTGGCGCCAGGTTCCATCAGAAATAAAAAGGACGTGATTAATGTCGTTTTCGGCCTATTAGGGCATGGCAACCAGGGCAAACCCCGCCTGTCGCGTATGGTGGCATCGTGAGCTATAACCCGGAAACAGAGATGACCACAGCGGAAAACGTCAATAGCGAAGTAGAAGTGGATCAAACTGCCTCTAAAGGCCGTAAACAGCTGGTAGAAGAAATGCTATCGCGCTGGAATGACAGGCTGGAGCATACGATCGCAGAGGAGACCGCCTCCGGATATTTAGAGCTGTCTGCCGCCCACCCCGGTGGCTTGGCGCAGCTATACGGAGGGCGACCGACTCGGTTATCTAATCTGGTGCGGGAACCGCGGGCCCTGTCTCATTGTCGGATTCGCGCCCGCGAAGTGCTCTCTGCCTCCCGTGATCGAGAGTCCCGGTACGGTAGCGCCCCCGTTTATCTAGCGATTGGCACTGCCTCGTGGCGGCAGGGGGGAACTTTGGGGGCAGCTTGGGAGCGTGCCTCCAGCAAAGCGGAATCCTCGGCGACGAAATTGTCAGCCACCGCCGCCACCGCATTGGATATTGAAAATACCGCTTCTAGCAGTGAAGATCCTAGCGAGGAACCTGGCGCAGATAACGCGGTTTACGATATTGAAAAAGTACGAGCCAGCGAGCCGCGCACTATCACTGGCCCGGCGTTACTTTGTCCAGTGGAGCTTTCTCTTACCGCTGATGAGGACGTGTTGATCACTCTGGATAGCGCGGTAGCGGTGTGGCCACCCCTGGAAGCGGCACTGCGAGAAAAAGGTGAACAGGCAGAAATCGTATCTATTTTGCAAAGCCTGCAGTCAGAGGTAGCGTTTAGTCCCACTAACGCTCTGCACGAATTGCGGCGCCTGGGATTGCGGCATCTGCTGGGATTTGACCTCTATGATTCGCTCACCGTAGGGCAATACTTGCATCCTCTATCCAACCTGGTAAAAGACTTTTCGCTCAATCAGGACTTGCTGGAACAATCTGAGGTGACTGCGGCGCTTTGCGGAGATGTAGCGGCTGCGGGCGCGGTGCTATCGCCGCTTCCAGAACCGGTATTGACCGACCGGGATCCCCTGGCTGAACATGGGGTGGGCGACCTTGACCCCGCACAGCATAACATTCTCGATGCGGTCGCTTCCGGGGCGAACCTGCTGCTAGATGCGCCGCCAGAATCAGAAAAAACCTCCACCGTGGCCGCGATTTTAGCTGATGCTGCCAGCGCGGGACGCACTATTGCCTATGTGCCGGGGGCAGGGCGGCGCCTGCATCAGGTATTGGGATATTTGAACCGGTTGGGACTAGAGAGTCTCACCCTGGATTTGTCGAACCGGAGCCGTTGGCGCGATATAGTACCGGCCAAGTTGCTGGAATCCTTGCATGCTCCCGAACAATCACCGGATCCAGCAGCCGATGAGGCCACCCTGAAGATGCGCGAGGAACTGACGCAAGTACGTTCCCAATTGGGTGGATATATGGAACAGCTACATCGCAAACGCGATCCCTGGCAGGTGTCCGCCTATGATGCTTTGCAGGTGCTGGCCGATTTAACCTCCATGAAGCCCGGGCCACGCACCAAAGTGCGCTTTGATCTGGAAACTTTGCATCACATCGCCTCCGACGGCGCTAAACGTGCCCAAGAATTGCTCAGCCAAGCCCAAAAAGAAGGGATTTTTTCGCAAACGCGAGCGACCAATCCCTGGCATTCGGTGGTGATTTCCTCCCCGGAAATGGTTGATACCGCAGTTGAGGGGGTTAGCCAACTAGCGGGGCGAACGTTGCCACAGGTGCGGACAGATATTGACCGCGCTCAGAAGGAAACCGGGTTGCGACGGGCCGAAAATCTTAACCAGTGGCATGACCAGTTACGGATGCTGGATGGCTTGCGCGAAGCTATGGACGTGTTTAAGCCCCAGATTTTTGAGCGTTCGGCTGCCGATATGGTGATCGCTACCGCCACCAAAAAATGGCGTAAAGAGCGCGCCCTTAACATGAAAGAATCCCAGCGGCGCCGGTTAATAAAACAGGCTAAAGATCTGGTGCGTCCGGGCCGCAAGGTAGAGGACCTACATCGCGAACTAATCCGGGTGCAGCAGCAGCGGCGCATATGGCGAGAATATTCTCCCGGTGGGGGTTGGCCGGTGCTTCCGGGACGTCTCGACCAGATGCAAAAGGCCGAGGAGGCGCTGCGCACCCATATCAATCGTCTGCAGCCCTTCTTCTCTACCGGTTTCGGTGATTTAACCGAAATGCCTCTCGACGAGCTCGCCAGTTTGATGGATAGCCTGTCTAAAGATGAAAAGGGCGCAGAGCGCCTGCCCCAGCGAGTATCGCTGCTAAAAGAACTACACGATTTAGGGCTAGACGAACTGGTAGAAGACCTGCGTGAAAGGCGGGTTCCTTTCGATCTAATCCCTACGGAACTAGATCTTGCCTGGTGGGCATCAGCGTTGGCAGAAATGCTGCGTTTAGATGACCGCCTGGCCCATTTCGATGGGGAACGTCTCAGCGAGCTTTCGACGCGACTGCGTGAACTCGACCTCGCCCAAGTCAACTCCTTGTCGGCGCAAGTGTTGCACCAGGTACGCCAGCAGATAGCCAAACTAGTAGAATCGCAGGCGGAAACGGCCTCGGACCTGGAGCAAGTACTGGACGCGGCGCGCACCGACCTGCCAGAAGTTATCGGGCAGTTCCCGATTGTGGAGCGGCTGCGGCCTATTCGCGCGATTCCCCCCGTACTGGTGCCCGCGATACTTGGTAATGACCATCCCGTGGATTTGCTGGTATTAGACGGAGTGGAAAATACCGACTTAGCGGAAGTCATTCCCGCGATTGCGCGCGCAAAACAAGTGGTAGTCGTAGGGGATGTTCGCCGCAGCGAGCAAGGAACCATCTCCGAGTTCGCGGGAATATTCCCGCAGTTAACTGCACCTCCTACCCGGTCACGGGTAAATGAGTGGGTGGCTTCTTTCCTAGCAGATCACGACTATGGCCGGGACGTAATGCCGGTGACGGTACCGCGCCCGTCCCGCCCGGTAACTTTGACCGTAGTAGATGGGCGAGGAATGCCTGCCCCGGGAGCGCACTGTGTCGAAACCTCTCCGCAAGAAGTCGAGGAGGTAGTGCGGCAAGTCTGCCTGCATGCTCAGTCCCAAAGCAAGGAGTCTTTGGGGGTGGTAGCTTTGACGGTCAAACACGCCCGGCGGATCAGCGCCGCGATCATGAGTGAAGTTGCCCAGAACCCGCAGCTAGACAAATTCTTGGGTAGTAATCAAGAGGAACCGTTTGTGATTGTAGATGCGGCCGGGGCGGCTGGTTTGCGCCGCGATCACGTGATTTTATCGGTAGGGTTTGCTAAGACTCCTCACGGCCAGGTCCTACATGACTTCGGAGTTATTTCCGCAGCCGAAGGGACAGCGCTACTGGTAGACGCAGTTTCTATGGTACGTAAAGAGCTGTCACTGGTTTCGTCAATGGATCCGGAAGCTATCGACCCGCAGCGACTACATCATCCTGGCTCGCAGATGCTCTACGATTTGCTGCAGGCGGCCCGGGCCGAGGCGCAAACCGTGGGACCGGTCGAGGCCGCGCAGGCGATGGATGAGGAAGAATCCCAGCCTGATCGGCTGTTACTCGATTTAGCGGAACGGCTCTACTCGGTGGGGCTAACCGTGATTCCCAACTTGGGGCCCAAGAACGGTATGCGGATTCCGCTAGCCATCGGACATCCTGACTATCCCGATGAACTACTAGTGGCAGTCCTGACCGATAACCCCGACTATGTAGCCGAGAAATCTTTGCGGCGGCGCGAACGTCATTGGCTGCAGCGGCTGAAAGAATATGGATGGGTGGTAAGTATCGTTTATTCCACCGCGGTGTTCATGGATCCTGCCGCGCAGGCGCAACACCTGCTTGACCTGGTCGTTGACGTAGTAGAAGAACGTAAAAAAGCACTGGCAAGACGGCAGGCAGCAGCAGCTCCCGCGCCTGCTCCCGCTTCTGCGCCCGAGCCGACAGCAGCGCCCCTTCCTGCTGCCTCCCCGGTTTCTGCGGAAGAGGAGCGCATGGAAGAACGTGGCGTAAAACGTCCAGCAATATCACGAGGTTTGCCGTTAACTGCCTATGGTGATGACCAGCTAGATGACCTGCTCGCCTGGATCCGTTCCGACGGCAAACAGCGCGACGTGGATGAGGAAGTAGATTTGCTCTTCGGAGAGCTAGGTTTGCGGCGCCGCGACAGCCAAGTGGACACGATCCTGAAGAACGTAGTTAACCGGAACCATTAATCATGAAACATCCGGCGGTACGCACCTACTCGCAGGTGGATCGGTGGCGCCTCCGCGAAGGCAAACCCACCTCCTGGCAGGAAAGCGCAGACCCCATCCCGGATCAAAGTGATCGTCACGAAACTGCAGATCAGGGCCCCGAAGTAGATTACCTATCCGAACTCCCGCCCCACTGGCGCGAACATAACCAATAACCCCGATCCAGATTTTTCTTCGGGGCCACCGGGGTACGCGGGGGAGAAGTTTTTCCTCCCGCCCAAGAATTCGGAAAACGTAGCGGCGTTTTCCGAATTCTTATGCCCACCGCGCCTGCTCGGATAAAACTTCTCCCCCGCGCAAGGGTCGCGGCCGGGAAAAGATACGAGAGGGGCTTGACCTGCGCAGCAGGTCATGGGGTCCCCGGAGTGCTTTTACCGAGCCAGACCCGTGCCGGATTAACTATTTTGCGAGGCGGATTTTTCGGATTGTAGCAGGTCGCGGATTTCGGTTAGCAGTTCTACTTGGGGATCTGCTTTGGGGGCTTCTGCCTCCTCATCGGCCTTAGCTTTAGCGTCGCGTACGCGCATTAGTTTATTCATCGGCACAATGATGCAGGTGTAAATCGCTAGGGCTACTAGCAGGAAGTTCACTAAGGCAGTGATAATTGCACCCGGCTGCACGGTGGCGCTGCCCAGGTGGAACTCCAAAACGTTATCGAAATTGGGCTTGCCCACCAGTCCGGCGATCAGGGGATTAATGAACTTATCGACAATGGCGGTGACTACCGCCCCGAAAGCAGCACCGATAACCACCCCTACTGCCAGGTCAATCGCATTACCCCGGGAAATAAATTCTTTAAAGCCAGCAATGAAACCAGTGTTTTCTTTACTCATTAGTCCTCACCTATTTGTATTAACCAGTCCTGGCCAATTGTAGCGGTTCTGCTTTGCTGGCTTGAACCAGGCGCCCAGCCTCTGTAGGTTGAACCGCAACCTCAATGGTGGCAGCGGTCTGACCCCCCGTCAAAGACCCGCTAGCGGCACTGACCGATAACACTCGCGCGGTGATTTGAGTGGAGTCTCCTTGGTTCTCCGTAGCTTTTTGCGTCTCGCTACCGGGAATGCTTTTATCGGTGTTTGCGCTGTTAGTAGCGCTAGGAGAGCTCGCTTGATCATCTGTGAGGAAGAAAATCACTTCATCACCGGCGCTTGCCAGGCTTTGATCACTTTCTCGCAAAGGCAGCGCCAATATCACTTGCCCTTTATAGGCATGGCGCGAAAATGGGGAGGTAGACAACAGCGCTGGAAAGAGGACGGTACCGGATGCGATCGGGACAGCGCTCCGCTGTCCGATTACTTGGGAAGGTTTCTGGTAAGCCCGGGGTGGTAGTGCCGCTATGGGTACCTCTTTTACTGTTACCTGATCAGCGCTAATGATCGTGCCGGGTGGGACAGTGGTGGCTGTAACTAGCAGAGGTTTAGTGGCAACTTGGGGTAGCACCAAACGTAGTAGGGTTACCGCCACCGCTACTGCGGCGGCTAGGGCGATGGTTCGCCGCCAGCGCCAGAGGAACTCTCGCATAGCCTGATTATTATTCCGGGTAGCAGCGGCAAGGACTCTCCAGATAATCCTCCGGAAAACTGGTTGATTATGTTCCCTTGGGGACAAACAAAAATCTAAGCTCGTCCTCTTTTATTCTGTACCTAGCTTTTGCAGCCGTCCTGAGGACGTCAGTACCTGGTCAACGGGATGATCGTGAGGTTCCCGGGGGAGCGTCCCTGCCTGTAAAACCTCCCAGTCATGTACCAGTGCAACCAGTTGAGGACGGGTAGAACAAGTCGGGTCACAATGCGACAAAGCCTGATCGTACCAACCGGCTCCTCGCCCCAAACGCATCCCCGTCCTATCTACTGCTAAAGCAGGCAAGAAAATAAACTTTAAACCCAGTTTTGCCAGGTCACCACAATTCATTTCTTTTGAAACCAGCGGCGGGTGCGGGTAGAAACGCCGATAAAGGGCACGCGTGTGTTGTACCGGATCCAGCTGTCCCCAACGCGGCTGCTCCAGATCGCAGGGAACAACTAGTTTGAAACCGGCGGCCAAAACCGCTTCGTTGAGCAAAAAAGTTGGAACTTCGGTGTCGAAGGAAAGGTAACTGGCCACCATATCGCCAGGTTTTAAAGAATCCAATAGGGGCTTAGCTGCCGCCAACACCTCCGATTCTGCCCGGCGGCGTTGATTAGGTGAAAACGTTAGGCGACGCCGGTCGAGGAATTTTTGTCGCAATGTCGCTTTAGTAATCACAGAGCCCATAAATCAATGATAGACGCTTGTAGGTTTGACTCCAGTCGGCTTTTCGCCGCTCCTGGGCCGCCGCCGGCAGGTAACCTGGGAACAGTATCAGACTCAGGAGGACGAATGCGCACGGTCGCAGAACATTTGAATACTTGTCTTTCCCTAGTGGCACCCCTAGATCCCCTGGACGTGTTGCTTACAGACGCGGTGGGGTGTGTCCTAGCCGAGAACGTAAGTGCACCTTTCGATTTGCCCGTTACTGACCAGGCAACTTTGGATGGTTACGCGGTGCGTTCCCAAGATGTGGGGGGAGCGGGCAAAATGCGCCAGGTTTACCTGGACGTCATCGCGGAGGTCAAGGCAGGGGATGCGGAACCGTGCACCCTAGTAGAAAATAGCGCAGTCCGGATTGCTTCGGGTGCGCCCTTGCCAATGGGCGCCGACACCGTGGTTCCCCTAGAGGAAACCGACCAAGGCAGTGCGCGGGTCCAGATCCTAGCTGCCCCCAGCAAAGGGAAGAACATTATCCGCCGGGGACAAGACGTAAGTGCTGGCACCTCGATTTTACGTGCCGGGTCGCGTATCGGGTCGCGGCAGGTAGCGCTTCTGGCGGGAGTGGGACGCCTCCGGGTGACAGTGCGGCCTCGGCCTCGGGTAGTGATCTTGTCAATCGGAGATGAACTGATTGAGCCGGGAAAACCGATTCGCGCGGGCGCGGTTTTCGACGCTAATGGGCATGCCCTATCTTCCGCGGTAGCAGATGCGCGTGCCGATACTTTCCGAGTATCAGCGGTCCCCGATGAGCAAAGCAGACTTTCGCAAACTATTGAGGACCAGCTATTACGGGCAGATATTATTATTACCACCGGCGGCCTTTCCTATGGCAGTGCCGATACGGTTAAAGAGGTGCTTGCGCCCTTGGGGACTGCGCGCTTCGATAATGTGGCGATGACTCCCGGCAAACAACTCGGCTATGGCACAGTCGGGGAAGGTACCCCGATTTTTTGTCTCCCCGGAAATCCGGTAGCTGCCCAAATTAGCTACGAGATTTTCGTGCGTCCCTGTTTGCGTCATATGGCTGGATGGGAAGAACTTTATCGTCCTTCTCTGCGGGCGCGGGTGGATCGCGGTTGGCGTTCCCCGGCTGGCAGACGCCAGTTTGTACCGGTGAAAATCGTGGGTGCTCCCGATTCTGGTTATCGCGCCCGTCTTACGGGCGAGCCAGAGGACCTGTTACTGTCCGCGATGGCCAGAGCAAATGCCTTGGCGGTCATTCCGGAGGCGGTTACTTCGGTTTCTGAGGGCGACTATTTCCACTGCATGGTGCTAGATTAGGGCACCGCGTTGCTTTACGAACGTTTCACTTTTCGCCATCGGCCGCGTCGGTGCGCGCAGCTAGATAATCCGGTAGCTCGTGGCCTGATAAAACCGGGGAATCCGCCGGTTAGACAGCTGTCTGTGAGGGAAATGGATGCGCAGGACCATCGGAAGGCAGCGCAGGTGCGGGCCGATAATCAGCGCTGGTTGGCACCGTGGGAGGCGTGTGCCGCCCCCGGATATCTCCTAGAAGATATGGAGCTGGAAGCTTTTATTCGGCGTAGTGCCCGCCTAGTGCGTAAACGCCGTTACTACCCATTTGCAGTTTGCGTCGGCGGGAAACTGATAGGGCAAGTAACGATTGGCGATATTTCCTTGGGAGCCTCGCAATCTGGAAACCTGGGCTACTGGGTAGCGGAGGAATATAGCGGACGCGGAGTGATTACCACCGCGGTGGCTATGGTGTTGGATTTATGTTTAGGGGCGCCCCTTTTGCATCGGGTAGAGATCAATCTGCGTCCTGAAAATAAAGCTTCGCTTCGAGTAGTGGAAAAGTTGGGACTGCGTTTCGAGGGACGGAAAAGTAACTTCTTTTACATTGCGGGAAAATGGGCTGATCATCTCGGGTATGCAGCTACCGCTGAGGAAATTCCCGAGGGCGGGTACGTGGCGCAATTAGAAAAAAGAGCGCGGCTAAAGGCTAGGGGGCCGCGAGAACTGCCGGACGAAGCTAGTTATTAGTTATTTTGGGTATTAACCCTATTTTGGTTCAGCTCATTCTCCGCGTTATAGCTAACGTGAGATCGCTTAAAAATCAGTTTTAACCGGGGAAAAATATAGAGAAAAGCAAAAATAAAATGTTGCTATTGGTGCGGTTGTTACGCATGTTGCATTTTGTCAAAATTTAATAACTTTCCCTGTTCAACACGCCTTTATGAAGAGAGAATCTAACGCCTAAATCCCCTATTTTTAATATGTGGAGTTTATTGGATTGGCCTTACCGGTATTGGTATTGATTCTCGGGGGAATCTACCTTCCCCTCTTAATCGACACCAAGCGTCGGCAAGCTCAATCTCATGGCGATGACCGTTTCAGCGCAAACTTGCGGGTGCTCGACACCCAACCCGACACCGAAAGACGGCAGCGCTACAGCGTAAACCCCCCAGTTTTAGGAGGAACTATGCAGCGACCAGTAGCCCCAACTCAGCGTGACCACAATGAACTGATGGCCGCCAAGATTAACCGGGCGCGCCAGATTGAGCGGCGAGCGGAAGCTGCCGGCCGTCGCCTGACCTTACTGACGGTACAATTCGCGGTGGGGATGGTGCTAGTGACGGCGGGTGCGGTAAGCCTGCTGTCCTGGTGGTGGGCACTGATTCCGCTAGCGGCTATAGCGGGGACACTGGCATTGGGGGCGCAAGCTGCCAAAGTTGGTCGCGAAAACGATCAGCGTGCCCAGGAACGTATTCGCGCCCTCGAGACTCGTCCTGCCAAAGGACATCGAGTTAGCGCCAGCGAAAAGAAGTTCGCGCAAATGCAAGCCCGCTCCGAGCGCACTGTGCACTCTGACAGCGCGGAAGAAAGCGAAACCAACGTGCAGGAGGCTGCTGGCGAGCTCGAAGAGCAAGCAGCCAGTGAAAACTTGGGGCAGCAAGTGCTAGGAAAACTAGCTGCTGCTGCCCGGCGGGCGGCCACTTTACGGGAATACTTTGTGATTCACGAGGACGAAGCGGAAGAGCGACCGGAAGCAGAAGCGAGTGGGCCTGCTCGGGAAAGCATTGTCGATGACTCGCCCCGCCAGATTGAAGTTAATGCTGAAAGCGCCACCACAGTGGCCGCGGAGGATGAAGACACCGTTGCCGCTGACGAACAGGTAAACGAATTGTCTGTAGACGTGACAGCAACGGAGGTTATCACCGCGGACATTGATGAAGACGCTACTGATGAAGCAGATTCCCCAGTAGTATCCGACCGCGGTAAGGCGGAGGCAGAAGATTCAGCAGGTGCTGACCACAGTTGGGCTCCCACGCCGATGCCGAAACCGACATACGCCCTAAAGCCGCGGCTAGCGCGCCGGGATGTAGATGCTTCTGAGCTGCTCGCGGAGCATTTGGCGGCGCGGGGGAGTACCCCCTACCGACCTTCGCGTCCGCTCCCGCACACCGAAGAATCCTTAACCACCGCGCAACTGGTGGCGCAGAGCAAACCGGTAGATGTGGAAGCTATTTTGAATAGCCGCCGGGTCGCCAATTAATAACTAGGCAGGGAAAGCCTTAACGGTAGTCTCGCGCGCCGAAAACATCGGTGCCGATACGCACCAGGGTCGCGCCTTCACTGATCGCGATTTCTAGATCCCCTGACATTCCCATCGATAGTTCGCGCGCATCCTGTCCGCGTCCTCCGGCATTAACCGTGCGATCGCGCAGGTCGCGTAAAATCCGAAAAGACTCGCGAACCCGCTCTTCATCAGGGCTAAGCGCCCCGATAGTCATAAAACCGCGCAGGCTAAGCTGCTCCATTTGCAACACTTGCTGAGTTAGCTCCCAGGCGTCTTCTGGGCTAATTCCCTCTTTGGAGGCTTCGCGCGAACAGTTCACCTCAATAAAACAAGGCAGAACCCGCTCCGGATAGTTGGCCTCCAGGCGGCGCTCTAACCGTTGGGCAGTTTTTAGAGAATCCACCGTTTCCACCAGGTCGCACACTTCAAGGGCGGAGCTAATCTTATTGCCCTGCATACGACCAATAATATGGACTTCCGCCCCCAGGTCTGCGGCCCGCACTGCCTCGTTGGTAGCTTGTGCTTCCTGTACATGGTTATGTCCCAGCACTACTGGCAGGCCACGTTGTTTCAGTTCCTTAGCGGCGGCAATAATCTGTTCGCTAGTGCGGGTTTTCACCGCCAACTCTAAAGTAACTTCGCTACGTTCTCGTCCGGCCTGTTCACAAGCCTTAGTAATCCGTTGGTCTACTTTTTCGATCCCGGTTGCGATATCCATAGCTCCCACTCTAGCGGGCGCGGCAAATCGGTGCGGCTATCGCTAGCGGGTATCTAGGCAATATCTCCGTAGGCTACCAGGTAGGGCTGCAGCTGCCCGCTCTCATCAAGTTTCGTTATATCCAGGGCAAATAGCATTCGCCATTCCCAAAGTCCGCTGCCGTCATCCACTTCTTGCAGCAAGGCCCAAACCTTATTGCCGGCCAGTAAATCGCTATCGGGATCAAGGTAGCGGGAGAGCAGTTCCCGCGCCTTTTCGCCTTCGCTAATCAGCGCATGGCTACTGGCGCGCGCTCCCTGATCTAGAGACAGATCATCATAGCGTTCCCAATAGTCATCCAGCAGAGCCCCGCGATCCTCATCGGACCAGGCATTCCCATCGGGATGTAAATCTTGACAGTCCTGAAGGCGGGGCAGGCTATCGAAAGCTACTGCCTCTACCCGCTGCCAGGCAGCATTGCGGAACTGGCGGCGCAAAGCGAAAGGATTAGCACTGGGTAGATGATTTTCTCCGCTCCCAAAGGCGGGTTCTTCCTCGGCTTCCTCCGCGTGGCTCTCCCGTCGTTTCCCACTGGCCAGTGCCTCCCACTCATCTAGCAGCGAGGAGTCCACCCCTTTAACCGTGTTTCCCAGCCAATTTAATAGCTGGTCGAAGTCCTCGTTCCGGCGCTCCGGCGGCACGATTTGTCCCAGAGCGCGATAGGCATCGGTCAGGTAGCGAAGTACCACGCCTTCGCTGCGCGCCAACTCGAAACGGGAAATGAATTGGGTAAAAGTCAGCGCATTTTCTACCAGGTAGCGCACTACCGATTTGGGGGAGGGGGCAGAACCGTAAACCCAAGGATTAGAGTGGGCAAAAGTCTTAAACGCGCCCGCAATCAATTCTTTCAATGGCTGCGGCCAGGTAGTTTCCTCGAGGATTTCTTGACGCTGGTTGTATTCCACGCCCTCCGAACGTAACTTTTGATACACCTGGTCGCGCTGGGCTTTTTGCTGGGCAATCAGCACCTGGCGGGGATCCTCCAACACCGACTCCACAATCGAAACTAAATCCAGGGCGTAATCGGGGCTACCCGGATCCAGTAAATCCAAAGCCGCCAAGGCAAAAGGCGATAAGGGCTGGTTAAGCGCGAAATCTTCCGGCAGGTCATGGGTGAGCACTAGGCGCCCGAGCTTCCCCGCCTTTTCCGAAGGCAAATGCCTAACTACTTCCGCCTGTTTCAAAGAGGAATAAACCTGCCCTAAACGGCGCAGGTGGGGGTTGGATTCCTGCGGAGCATCGTGGTTATTGCGTGCCAACCACAGCAAATGCTCTCCGGCGTCGCGCTTGCCGGAAAGCACATTAAGCGCCAGGGAATGGTCGATCCGGAAATGGGAGCGCAGCGGCTCTGGCTGGGCGGTGACCAGGCGTTCAAACGTAGACCGTCCCCAGGAAATCTTCGGTTTTTGATTGTTTGTCGAGGGCGCACTCTTACGTTTTTGGCCCTTCGCCGCCAACTTCTTGGCCTCGATCACCTCGGGCGGTGCCTGCACCTCCACAAACCCCATCGTGTCAAACCCGGCACGCCCGGCTCTGCCCGCAATTTGGTGAAACTCGCGCGCCGTAAGGTGCCGCCGGCGTCGCCCATCGAACTTGACTAGGGAAGTAAACACCACGGTGCGGATAGGAACATTTATCCCCACTCCTAAAGTGTCAGTTCCACAAATAACCGCCAGCAACCCCTGCTGAGCGAGCTGTTCCACCAGCAGGCGATAACGGGGCAACATACCCGCATGATGCACCCCCACTCCCAGGCGGAGTAGTCGCGACAGAGTTTGTCCGAACCCCTTGGTGAAATGGACTCCCTTTAACTGGGTAGCGATTTTTTCGCGCTTTTCGCGATCCAGCAGATTAGCGGAAGCCAAGCCGGCGGCGGTTTTCACCGCATCATTTTGGGCGAAATGCACCAAATAAATCGGCCAGCGTCCCGCTTTGACCAGGCTTTCTAGTAAGTATTGGGGATCATCCTCGCTATATTCCATCTCTAGAGGCACCGGGCGCTCCGCCCCGTCCACCAATGCCACTTCCCGCCCGCTGCGGTCTTTCAAGTCCCGGATGAAAAAATCTACGTTTCCCAAGGTTGCCGACATTAACACGAATTGCACATTCGGCAGTTCCAGCAGCGGCACCTGCCAGGCCCAGCCCCGGTCAGGGTCGCCATAAAAGTGGAACTCATCCATGATTACCACCCCGGCATCCAGGTCGGTGCCATCGCGAAGCGACTGGTTAGCCAAGATTTCTGCGGTGCAACAAATAATCGGCGCCTCCGCATTTAGAGAAATATCGCCGGTAATCATCCCCACGTTGCGCGCCCCAAATAGCTCCACTAAGTCAAAGAATTTCTCTGAGACCAGGGCTTTTATAGGGGCGGTGTAGTAGGAACGCTGATCTTTAGCCAGCGCCGCCAAGTGTCCCGCTAAGGCGATCATGGATTTGCCTGAACCGGTAGGAGTCGCCGCAATCACGTGGTTTCCCGAAAAAATTTCGGTGGCCGCTTCCTCTTGATGCGGATACAGCGCCCGGCGGGTGGAGGCCGCCCAATTGGTGAAGCCGGCGAGGACTTCTAAAGGATCGTTTAACTTCCCCGCGTCCTCTAAATCGTCCAACAGCTGATTTAGGGGGGCAATACTCATGCGGCTATTGTAACTAGCTTCCGCAGTGTGGACACGTTTGCATCAAAACGTCCTCCCCGACTGTCCTAATAGGGACGCCCAAAATAGTCTTGGGCGGATGAAAGGACAGAAATAACGTGGATCAAGCCGCCGCAATCGTCAAGCAAATAGCTGATGCCATCGCCCTCTACGCCGAAATTTGGATCCTTATCGGCCTGGGGATCTTCTACACGGTGATTACCCGGGGAGTGCAATTCCGCTTCTTCCGCCACATGTGGAAAGTGGTTTTCGCTTCCCGCCAGGGTTCGCAGGGAGGAATCTCCTCCTTCCAGGCCTTCACTATCTCCCTAGCCGCTCGGGTAGGGGTAGGTAACGTGTTTGGGGTGGCAGCGGCCTTAATCATCGGCGGTCCGGGCGCGATTTTCTGGATGTGGATAGTAGCGCTAGTGGGGATGGCCACCTCTTTTATGGAATCCACCCTGGCACAGATTTTCAAAGTTAGGAACGAGGACGGGACTTTCCGGGGCGGCCCGGCCTACTATATGTGGCTAGGGCTGCGTAAACGTTGGTTTGGTTCCATTTTTGCGATTATCGCTATCGTCACCTGCGGTTTCGTGATTACTTCTGTGCAGTCCAATGCGATTGCCGGCTCGATTATGGCCACTCTGGGCACGACTGAAGCCCAGCAGGGAGCCCATTCGGCGATTATCGCGGTAATCTTGTTCGTTTTCGCAGCTCCGATTATTTTAGGAGGAATCCGTTCGGTAGCACGAGTAACCGAATGGATGGCTCCGATTATGGCTGTGGTTTACGTGATTATCGCCCTGATTATCTTGGTAATGAACATCGGGCAGATTCCGGCGATCTTGGCGTTAATCGTTAAAAGCGCCTTCACTGGCGGGGCACTCGGAGGCGGCGTCGGCGGAGGAATCTTCGCTGCCCTCATCAACGGGGTACAGCGTGGCCTGTTTTCTAACGAGGCCGGGCAGGGCACTGCCCCCAACGCCGCAGCTACCGCTACGGTTTCCCACCCGGTGCGTCAGGGCCTCATCCAGTCGCTCGGAGTTTTCGTAGACACCATCATCGTTTGTTCCGCCACCGCCATCATCATTTTGAGTGCCCCCAAATCGGTACTAACCGGTACCGATCCCTCCCAGGCGGCCTCTTTGACCACGGTGGCGGTAGCTTCCCAGCTGGGGGGCTGGTCAACCTACCTAATGCTGCTGATCATCTCGGTATTGGCGTTTTCTTCGATTATTGCCGCCTACGTTTACTCCGATGTAAACATGTCCTTTGCTACTACCAAGCCTTGGGCTTCTTGGCTGGTACGGATAGTTTCCGTGGCTTCAGTGGTCTTAGGAGCGGTGGTTTCTCTGCCGCTGGTGTGGAATGCGGTCGATATCGCCATGGCAGTTATGACTATCACCAACTTGATTGCGATTACTCTGCTTTGGAAGTGGGCTGCCGGTGCCTTGAAAGATTACTCGGCCTCACGGCGGCGTGACCCGCAGACGGTGCCAGTATTTGTGGCCAAGAACAACCCCTATCTGCCTGGAGACCTGCCCACCGATGTCTGGAATGAGAAGGCGGGCGAGGCCCCAGCAGCTGCTGAGGTCTAGGGCCTGCGGTGGTTATAGAAATAAGTGACTTAGTTTTCAGGTTTTCGCTTATTTGAAACCCTAAGGCAAAATAGTGGCTATGGAACAGACCCCGATGACAGTACATTCTGATTTCACGCGGCTAGACCATTTTAAAGCCTGGGCGGTACACGCTTTTACCGCCTCGGCAGTAATCTGGGCTGGCTGCGCGGTGCTGGCTTTGATGCGCCATAACTACTTACAGATGTGGGGTTGGCTGGCGATTAGCCTAATCGTTGACGGTCTAGACGGCACCTTCGCCCGACGTTACCGGGTAAAAGAAGTGGTCCCCTGGTTCGATGGCTCTTCGCTCGACCTGATAGTCGACTACCTGACCTGGACGTTTATTCCCGCTATTTTCATGTCCCAAACCATAGTTTTTGCCCCGGGAACTCCCGGTAAAGGAATAGACCTAGTGGTGACGGAAGTGCTGATGGTGGCGGTTTGCGTATCCTCTATGTTTTGTTACTGCAATAAGAAAGCAAAAAGTTCCGATAACTATTTCGTGGGGTTTCCCGCTGCTTGGAATATCGTGATCTTGTATCTGTATCTGGTAGCGCTGCCCTGGTGGTTCAATCTAGTGATTGTGCTGCTCTTTATTGTTTTAACGCTTTCGCCGCTCACTTTCTGTCACCCCTTCCGGGTGGAAAAATTGCGTTGGCTAAATATCTTGTCGGTAGTTATCTGGCTGGCCTGCATCATTTGGCTGACTATCTACTTCCCGGAGCGCAACCCGCTTATCTGGTGGGCATGGTGGATTAGCGGCATTTACTTTATTGGCAATGGCGTGGTGCGTACCTTCGTCGGTCCGCAAGCAGTGCGCAAGCAGCCGGTGAGTAATCGCTGAAGATCTTAGTTATCTCGAGTTCCGCGACGTTATTAAGAATTTTAGCAAGTAGCGTTCCCGGAGATATTTCGAGCCTTCGACCAAGAAACCGGAAATGATAAATAAGACCACTATTACTATCACGTAGGTGGGGTAGTCTTTTCCGGTCATGGCGAAATATACATAGGGGGCGGCGAAAGTAATCGCGGTAGTAAACGTACCTACTATCCGCACCCACGTGCGTTTCGCGGTAAACATGGCTAATACTCCCCAGGTGTAGGGGATAGCGGTCGCAATATCCATCGTCCAGAGCACTAACAGCGAACCGTGGAATTCTTTAACCAGGGTTACCGGCAAAACCCGTAAGCTGGAATAGGTTATTACCACCAGATAGGCCAACACTTTGGGGTCAGTAAACCATTTAGCCAAGCGGGAACGCCGAGTTTGTTTAATCCCACAGGCCCGCAGCGCCCCCGAAATCTCGGGCGGCAGATGGGTGGCATCAATTCCCAAGAAGGCCTGACGTATCCGCTGCCTGGTCAGGGGATGTAAATCTTCCCAGCGATCAATAATCGCTCCTACCAGGTTATGAGGATCTAGCATCCAAGGGCGCCTAACATCCTTCTCCGGATGTTCGCCAGAGGGAATAGAGCTGACTAGGCGTTCGCGATATTCCATGCCATCGGGATAGTGGGCAGTATCGACTATTCTTCCAGTGCCGAGCAGCCGGGAGAGGAAGGCGGCCTCACTCCTGCTGCCTCCTCCTATCCAAATACTCAGGGCGCGTTGTAAATCTGCGCGTAGCTGCCCTAAGAAACGTTCACCTTCCTGCGTGGCTAGAAACTGGTCAAAGGTTTGTTCCGGGAGGGAAAATAACCAAGATACATCGCGGGTGCAGCCCCGTCCTAGTTCAGAAACGCGATGCAGGCCGGCACCGCGGCAAAGGACCACGGGATCGACGGCGTATTCAGATACCACGGCGAGATCGGTGAGCTTTTGCCCATTTTTGAAGGAGGAATCGATCATCGCCATGCTCTTAAGTCTATGAGAATTCCAGAATTTACGGTCTTTACGCGACAAGAAAGAAAAAAATGGTCATACTAGAGATATGAAGGTTTTAGTAACGATCGCCTCCAAGCATGGAGCGACAGAAGAAGTTGGAAAAGTCATAGTTGACGAAATGGAAAATGCCGGTCTGGAAGTAGACCTGGAAAAACCAGAAGAAGTCTACAGCCTAGATGGATACGGGGCGGTCGTTATCGGCTCTGCGGTTTATCTAACCAAATGGATGGATAATGCCACCGATTTTTGTCGCCGCTTCGCTTCGGAGTTGCGTCGTACCCCGCTATGGGCATTTTCGGTAGGCCTGTCAGGAGTACCGCAAGATAAAGTCCAAGACCCCTCCCGGGTGGGACCGGTGCTGTTGAATATCGACCCCAAAGAATATGTGACTTTCCCGGGTAAACTCGATCCCACCGAGCTGTCTTTGCGGGAACGTACAGTGGCACGTCTAGGCGGTGCAGTCGAGGGCGACTTCCGTGACGACCAGCTGGTGCGCGACTGGGCGAAAAAAATAATAAAAGAAATCAAGGCCTAGGTTTTCTACCGCCTTTAACGATTGTCCGCAACTGTCAGGACTACCGGGACCCCCGGTGGCTCCGACAGCTGCGGACAGTGTTTTTGCCCGGCAGAAGTTCGGGCTTATTCCTAGACATTTATCTGGGAAAATGCCGATTTAGTTGTCCTGTTCGTGTCGGGCCAAGAACTCATAGACAATCGCGTCATCAACTCCGGGGAACGCTCCCGGCGGCACTGCTGCCAGCAGATGGGAATGGGTTTTGACTTCCGGAAAGGCTTTCCCATCCCATTCATTAGCTAGGCGCGGCTCTGGCAATCGGCAGCACCTCGGGTCGGGGCAAGAAGAGGCAAGCCGGTTCTTGGTGTCGCGCCCGGCGAACCATTTGGACTGAGCAAAGGGAACGCCGATTCCAATCGAGTATTTTCCGGTAGAAGTTTGTACGATCTGAGCGCTACAAAAGAAGGTTCCCATCGGGGTATCGGTGTATTGCCGGTAGGGGATCGCCGGGTTTTCTTGTTTGAATGCCTGCATAGAGGCGTATTTTCTACAGATTAGCTGCCCTTCAATCGCCCCGGAGACGTCCTCGGGAAATCTAATCCCGTCATTGGCGTAGATTTTGGTGAGCACTCCAGCAGGGGATACCCGGTCGAAATGTAAACGGATCCCCAGATGGCGGGTAGCCAGATTAGTGAAGCGGTGAGCTGCGGTTTCATATCGCACCCCGTAGCGATCTACCAGCGCCCCTACTTCTAGTTCCCGCGCTTTCTTCGCCTGTTGCAGCAGGGCCGCTACCGGTTTTTCTGGCAGTAAAATAGCGGCGGCGAAATAGTTAGCTTCGATGCGTTGGCGTAAGAACTCTCCAAAACTGTGGGGAGTGTCGTGTCCGAGGGCCACCCCCGCAATTGAGCGCAACCCTAGGGAGCGCACATATTTTTCACCCGGTTGATTAGGGCGCAGATAGATCCGCCGATTCTTTAGATCCCGGATGGCCCGGGTAGCCGCTGGTAAATCATCGGTGCGAATCAGGGCATAACCGAGATGCTGCACTATCCGCTCCAAATCACCTTCCGCTCGCGGACCATTTTCCATACCTAGAGAGCCGAGAATTTCGGAGGCCACGGTTTCAATTTCGGCCAGGTAGTTATCGCGGGCTCGCATCTCTTCTCGCAACTTTCGGTTTTCGGCGCGAGCTTTTTCGGGGGTTCCGGCATGGATTTGACGGGAAGCAACCAGCTGACGGTGTAAACCTACGATGACTCGCAGCGCATCGGTAGAAAGGCGCGAAGAGGGGGCCAGTGCGGGAAGCTGTAGTTTTTGATAAAAGGATTGTTCCTGGTAGCTGGCTAATTCTAGTTCCAGAAGCGAGCGTTCGTCGGGAGCTGTATTTTCTAACAGGTAGGAGGGGGAAACCCCCAGAGCCTGGGCAATTGTTTTCAGAAGAGAAAGGCGGGGCTCTCGTTTTCCGTTCTCGATTTGCGAGATGAGAGAGGGAGCGCGGTCTACCGCGGTGGCTAACTCTTTCAGGGTTAGCCGTTTTTCTCTGCGGGCGTGGCGGATCCGGGCACCAAGCAGTGCTGAAGCGGAGAGAGCCGGTTTTTCTGTTTCCCTAGCCATAATTTCCTCACATTTTTACATAGTGTGAAATTCTTCAATAGTTTACCCAAGTTTAGTAGAGATCGAGAGATTGTATAGCGCAATACTCGAAATACGTCCTCGTTCGAGGCGTAGGTCAGAAAAGGCTCAAATTCTAGTTCTAGAGGAGAACACCATGAGTACTGCAGAAGAAATCCAAAAACGAGCAGCCGCTATTCAAAAGGAATGGGATACCAATCCTCGCTGGAAGGGCGTTGAGCGTCCCTATTCCGCCCAGCGGGTAGCCGAGCTGCAAGGCTCCGTTATTGAAGAACACACCCTGGCTGAGCGGGGTGCACAGCGGCTGTGGAAGATGTTGCACGAAGAAGACTACATCAACGCCCTGGGAGCTATCACCGGCAATCAGGCAGTACAGATGGTGCGGGCAGGACTAAAAGCTATTTACCTATCAGGCTGGCAGGTCGCGGCCGATGGTAACACCTCCGATAACACCTACCCCGACCAGTCCCTATACCCCTATGACTCCGCCCCCAAGATGGTGCGTCGCATCAACAACGCCTTCAAGCGTGCCGATGAAATCACCTGGTCGGAACATCAAGATGTTGACTTTGACTGGTTTGCCCCGATCGTAGCCGATGCTGAGGCGGGATTCGGTGGCGCCCTCAACGCCTACGAACTAATGAAGAACATGATTAAGTCCGGCGCTTCTGGGGTTCACTACGAAGATCAGCTGGCGGCAGAAAAGAAATGCGGTCACCTGGGCGGGAAAGTTTTGATCCCCACTTCGCAGGCGATTCGTAATCTAGATGCGGCTCGTCTAGCGGCGGATGTGCAAAACACCTCCACCTTGATTGTGGCGCGCACCGACTCACTGGGCGCTAACCTGATCACCTCCGATGTTGACGAACTGGATCGCCAGTTCCTAACCGGTGAGCGTTCTGCCGAGGGTCACTACTACACCAAGGCCGGTAAAGAGGTAGTGATCGCGCGCCTGCTCGCCTTTGCTCCCCACGCCGATCTGGTATGGGTGGAAACCGCTACCCCGGATCCCGAGCTGGCTCGGGACGTGGCCGAAGCAGTTAAGGGCAAGTACCCGGACAAGATGCTGGCCTACAACTGCTCGCCCTCCTTCAACTGGAAAGCCAACCTGGATGATCAGCAGATTGCCTCCTTCCAGAAGGATCTGGCGGCTATGGGCTACTGCTTCCAGTTCATCACCCTGGCTGGCTTCCACCAGATCAACTACGGCATGTTTGACCTGGCCAAGGGCTATGCGCAGCGCGACATGAGCGCCTTCGTAGAGCTGCAAGAAAAAGAGTTTGCAGCCGAGAAAGATGGCTACACCGCTCACCGTCACCAGCGCGAGGTTGGCGCCGGTTACTTTGACATGGTAGCCACCGCCATTAACCCCGAATCGTCAACTTTGGCGATTAAAGGATCTACCGAAGAAGCCCAGTTCTAGACCAAAAGGCATAGGAAAGAATGAATAACCATACTGATATAAAGGAAGGGAAGGTCGAGGTTCGCTACCCCCAGCACGAAGATCCGGGGACTAACCTCACCGACCGTTTCGACGAGATTTTAACCGATGAGGCCTTAGAGTTCTTGCGCCAGTTGCAGCTACGTTTTGGTGCCACCCGCGCAGAACTACTAAAGGCACGCCATGATCGGCGTCAGCGCCTGACTAACGGTTACTTGCCGCACTTCCTCAAAGAAACCAAAAATATTCGCGAGGACGATTCCTGGAAGGTAGCCCCGATTGCTCCCGGCTTGGAAGATCGCCGCGTGGAAATCACCGGTCCGACTGAGCGGAAGATGACCATTAACGCCCTGAACTGTGGGGCGAAGTGCTGGCTGGCTGATATGGAGGATGCTAACACCCCGCATTTCACCAATGTGATCGGTGGCCAGGTGAACCTCTATGACGCGATTCGTCGCACCATTGAGTACACCAACCCGGCCAATGGTAAGCATTACCAGCTAAATGAGGGCGAGCTGCCCACCATTATCGTGCGTCCGCGCGGTTGGCATCTGACGGAAAAGCACATCCGGGTGGGGGGACATTCCTCTTCCGGTTCGCTAACCGACTTTGGTCTGTACTTTTTCCACAACGCAAAAGAGCTGATTAAGCGGGGTAACGGTCCCTACTTCTATCTGCCGAAGATGGAAAGCCATTTGGAGGCACGCCTGTGGGCAGACGTGTTCAAGTTCTCGGAAGAGTACCTGGGGATTCCTCATGGCACCATTCGGGCTACCTGCCTGATTGAAACCATTATGGGAGTATTCGAGATGGAAGAAATCCTCTATGAACTGCGGGATTACTCTTCCGGTTTGAACGCGGGGCGCTGGGACTACATTTTCTCTGCGATTAAGAAGTTCCGCGACTCCGGCCCCAGCTGGGTGTTGCCGGATCGTTCCGATATCACTATGCAGGTTCCGTTTATGCACGCCTACACGGAGCTGCTCGTCAAGACCTGTCACAAGCGCGGTGCCCACGCGATCGGAGGAATGAGCGCTTTCATTCCTTCTAAAGATCCGGCAGTTAACGCCGAATCTGAACGCAAGGTTCGTGAGGACAAGACTCGCGAAGTCGAGGCCGGCTTTGACGGTTCTTGGGTGGCGCATCCGGGAATGGTTGGATATGTACGCGAAGTTTTCGATAGCTACCTTCCAGATCGCCCCAACCAGGTAGATCGGCAGCGCGATGATGTAAACATCACCGCCAAAGAGCTACTCGACTTCGCTTCTACTCCGGGCGCTATTACCGAGGCGGGGGTGCGCACCAATGTGGCCGTGGGGTTGCGTTACCTGTACTCCTGGCTAGGTGGAAACGGGGCGGCCGCTATCTACGGGTTGATGGAAGACGCTGCGACTGCGGAGATCTCGCGTTCTCAGATTTGGCAATGGCTGCGCTACCAGTGCGAACTAGATGATGGGCGCAAAGTTACCCAGCAGCTGGTAGAGGAACTATTTGCCGATGAATACGGTAAGTTCCTGGAAGAGGTCGGCGAGGCCGGTAAAGAACGGGCAGAACAGTCTGCGCGGATCTTTAAAGAGGTTTGTTTGCAAGGCGAGTTCCCGACGTTTCTAACGGTTCCGGTCTATGCCAACGAGTTGGAGTAGACCCCAGCCAGGAACTCGCTGAAGAGCCTAAATGATTTTGATTGATCATTTTAGGCCGGGAGCCAAAATAAAATAATTTACTGACCGGTGACCGGCGGGGAGAAAACTCCCCGCCGGTCATTTTATTTTAAGTATCTCTAGTCACATACATGCCTCTCAGTTATGCATAACTATTCATTACTTGATATAAATATTCACTATGAAGGTTTCAATTATTGGTGCTAGTGGATTTGCCGGAGGAGAGATCCTGCGGATAGTTGCGGCGCACCCCGCCTTTGAGGTTGACCAGCTATGCGCGTCCTCTTCGGTAGGGAAAAAGCTAGGGGAGTTTCATCCCCAGCTTCCCCAGTTAGCCCAGCGGGAACTAACGGCGGTAGATCCGGCAGCGCTAAAAGCAAGCGCGGCGATTTTCTTGGCGCTCCCGCACGGCCAATCCGGGAAAATAGCGGGGCAGCTGCGTAAAGCCGGGGTGGAAAGCCTGCTGGTAGACTGCGGAGCCGATCATCGCCTTACTTCCCCGGCAGCCTGGGATCACTACTATGGCGGCAAATACCACCAGGCCTGGACCTATGGAATGCCGGAACTGCAGAGCTGTAGCGGCCCATCTCAGCGCGAGCAGCTGAAAAAAACTAAACAGATAGCGGTTCCCGGATGCAATGTTACTGCCGTTACCTTGGCCTTTCAGCCGCTGGTGGCCGCGGGCTTGATAGACCCGGGCGATATTGTGGCCACCTTGGCGGTGGGATATTCGGGAGCCGGAAAATCGCTAAAACCACATCTGTTGGCCACCTCTGCCCTGGGAAATGCCCAACCCTACGCGGTAGGGGGAACCCATCGGCATATCCCCGAAATCGCCCAGAATTTTGCGGTCAACAGCGGAAGAAACGCTAGCGACTACAAGATCACCCTCACCCCGGTGTTGGTGCCGATGTCGCGGGGAATCCTGGCAACCGTAACCGCTAGTGCCACCGAAAAAACTTCCACGAAGCAGCTGCACGCCCTCTATCGGGATTTTTATCAAGAAGAAAGCCTTATCCAGGTTCTTCCCGCTGGTATCTGGCCGCAAACCCAAGCGGTGACCGGGAGTGCGAATGTGCAGGTGCAAGTGGCGCTAGATCAGCGTTCCGGAAAAATTATTGCCCTCAGCGCCCTA
Organism: Varibaculum sp. C0165D1; assembly: GCF_056590355.1. Classification (NCBI taxonomy): domain Bacteria; kingdom Bacillati; phylum Actinomycetota; class Actinomycetes; order Actinomycetales; family Actinomycetaceae; genus Varibaculum; species Varibaculum sp. C0165D1. The sequence goes on from NZ_JBWPVY010000004.1 coordinate 260,669, forward strand.
GATAACCTGGGGAAAGGAACCGCACAAGCGGCAGTGCAATCGGCTAACTTAGCGTTGGGCCTGCCAGAATATACCGGCATTAACCAGATCGGAGTTGCCCCGTGAAACCAGATAAAAGCCTGCAAGGCGTAACTAGCGTACCGGGATTCAAAGCCTGCGGAATCGCCTCCGGAATGCGCCGCAGCGGACGCAAAGACTTGGCGCTCGTCCTCAACACGGGAGCAAATCCGGTGGCAGCCGGGGTATTTACCTCTAACCGTTTTGCCGCCGCGCCCGTACTTTACTCGCGGGCAGTGCTCAGTAAAGGGGCGACCGGGATGCGCTCAGTAGTGCTTAACTCCGGTAGTGCGAATGCCTGCACTGGGGAAAGCGGTCTCAAAGATGCGGTCATCACTGCGAAGGCAGTCGGGGACGCCTTCGAAATCGATCCGCGGCAAGTGCTGGTGTGCTCCACCGGGATGATCGGGGTGCCGCTGCCGATGGACAAAATGCTTTCCGGGATTGAAACTGCGGCCGCCAACCTGAGTGAAGAGGGCGGCGCTGATGCCTCTTGGGCGATTCTCACCACCGATAACGAACCCAAAACTGTTCACTACCAGGCGGACGGTTATCAAATCGGAGGGATGGCGAAAGGGGCAGGCATGTTAGCCCCGGCCCTGGCCACCATGCTTTGTGTAATCACCACCGACGCCCTCTTAGATGCCGAAACCGCCCAAAAATCCCTAGAAGTTGCCTGCGCAAAAACCTTTAACCGCCTGGATTCCGATGGGTGCATGTCCACCAATGACACCGTGATTTTGCTGGCCTCCGGGGAAAGCGGGCAGGCGCCGAGCGGATTTAGCGCGGCACTGACTGAAACTTGTGCCCAGTTGGCGCGGAAACTCGCTGATGACGCCGAAGGCGCGCAGCACACCGTAGAGATCGCAGTCACCGAAGCCGAAAGCGAAGCCGGGGCTTTGATCGCGGCGAAAACTATTTCCCGCTCAAACCTGGTTAAGACGGCAATCGCCGGGTGCGACCCCAACTGGGGCAGAATCGTCTCTGAACTGGGAACCGTACCCGAAAGTGTTTGCCCCTATGACCCCACGCAGGTGTCGGTACTGTTCAACGGGGTGCAGGTGTGTAAGGACGGTGCCGCCTGGGGGAACCGGGAAGACGTCCCCTTTGACAGTCGCGACGTGCATTTAGAGGTGCGCCTAGGGGCAGGAAATGCCCAGGCCAGCGTACTAACCAACGACCTCACCCACGAATATATTCATATCAACGCGGACTATTCATCATGAGTGTAAAAAACCTATCTGCCTGGGATAAAGCCGGGATACTGCTAGAAACCTTGCCTTGGCTGCGCGAGTACTCGGGCTCCCGGGTTGTCATTAAGTATGGCGGCAACGCCATGATTTCGGAAGAGCTCAAGACCGCTTTTGCCCGGGACGTTATTTTCCTGCATGAATGGGGGATTGAACCCATAATTGTGCATGGCGGCGGTCCCCAAATCGGCGCTATGCTCAAAACTCTGGGAATCGAGGCTCCGTTTGTTTCCGGTCTGCGAGTCACCAGTCCGGAAGTGATGAAAGTGGTGCGGATGGTACTCACCGGGATGGTGCAGCGTGAACTGGTTTCCCTGCTTAACGAAACTTCGATTGCGGCAATCGGAATGTCCGGGGAGGACGGGGCGTTCCTAAAGGCAGTTAAAAAGAGCGCTAGCGTAGAGGGAAAACCGGTTGACCTGGGGTTAGTTGGAGAAGTGACCGCAGTAGATCCCGGACCAATAGAAGACTTACTGCAGTCCGGGCGGATCCCGGTAGTGTCCTCGATTGCGGTTAATCAAGATGACCCCACCCAGGTGTTGAACATTAACGCCGATTTGGCGGCTGCTGCCGTTGCGGGAGCTTTGGGAGCGAAGAAACTTATCGTCCTCACCGATGTAAAGGGGCTCTATCGTAACTGGCCAGACCCCAATACTCGGATTTCGCAGATAAAAGCCAGTGAGGCCGCCGAACTGTTGCCTACCCTAGAAGCGGGAATGCGCCCCAAAGTGCAAGCCTGCATTCAGGCCTGTCAGCAAGGAGTACCCCGAGCCACCATTATTGATGGACGGGTGCCGCACTCGATGCTGCTAGAAATCTTCACCGATACCGGATTTGGAACCATGGTGAAGGGAGATGACTATGAATAACGCTGAATGGATAAGCGCCTACCAGGAAAACCTGTTAGGGGTTTTCGGGCAGCCGCAGGCCTGTTTTACCCACGGTAAAGGCACCCGCGTGTGGGACGCCGATGGCAAAAGTTATCTGGATTTGCTGGCGGGGATCGCCGTTAATGCCCTCGGGTATGCCCATCCAGAAATAGTGAAGACTATCGGGGAGCAAGCCGGCCGCTTTACCCACGTTTCTAACTTTTTCACTACCCCCCAGCAGGTAGAGGCCGCGGAGGCGGTAAAGAAAATCTGCGCTGCCGGTTGGCGGGGCCAGATAAGCGAAAAAATCAAAGCCCAGGCGCGAGTGCTGTTCGTGAACTCCGGTACCGAAGCCAATGAAGCTGCCTTGAAAATGGCGCTGGCTGCCCAGCCGGGAGGGCGGGCAATTGCGCTGAAAGGGGCATTTCATGGCCGCACCCTGGGGTCTCTTTCACTGACCTATAAAGCTCCCTACCGTGAGCCCTTTGCTCCTTTCGTGGGGCCCACCGAGTTTGTAGAGGCTTCGGTAGCAGGCATCCAGGGGGTGGATCCGGAAGGAATATCCGCGATTTTCCTGGAACCGCTGCAAGGCGAAGCGGGAGTGATCCCCTTAGCTCCCGAAGTTTTAGCCGCCGCGCGCCAGCTCGCCGACCAAACCGGCGCTCTGTTAATTTTTGACGAAGTGCAAACCGGGATGGGCAGGTGCGGAAAATGGCTTGCCCACCAGGGGATTTATCATGATGGAAAAGAAATAATCCCGGATGTGGTGACCCTGGCGAAAGGCCTAGGTGCCGGAGTGCCGGTAGGGGCTTGCGTCGCGATGAACCAGCGTGCCGCCAGCGTCCTAAAACCGGGAAGTCATGGCACCACTTTCGGAGGAAACCCGCTGGTAACCTCGGTAGTGGCGCGCACCATCGCCCTGATGGAGGAACTGGATTTGCCAATTCGCGCCGCCAAAGTTGGGGATGCCTGGATGCGGGCGATCGCAGCTGCCCAAATCCCAGGAATCAAGGATACCCGGGGGCAAGGACTGTTGCGCGGCCTCGTCCTCGAAAAAAATGTTGCCCCGCAGCTTGCAAAGGCGCTGTTTAAGGCCGGGTTTATTGTGAATGCCCCGGCTGCCAACATTATCCGTTTGGCGCCGCCCCTAATTATTGAACTTGAAGAAGCAAAAACCCTGATACCGGCGTTAAAGGAAGCGCTCGCGCAGGTAGAACTAGACCTAGAAAAGGAGAATAACCATGAGTAAAGATCGGGTAGTACTGGCATATTCGGGCGGATTGGACACTTCGGTGGCCATCGGCTGGATCGGGGAGCAAACCGGTAAAGAGGTGATCGCTTGCGCCGTTGACGTAGGGCAAGGCGGGGAAGACCTGGAGGTAATTCGCCAGCGCGCCCTCGATTGCGGGGCAGTAGATGCCTATGTGGCTGACGCGAAAGATGAGTTCGCCGAAGAATATTGCCTGCCTGCAATCAAAGCTAATGGTCTTTACATGGATCAATATCCGCTGGTGTCGGCGCTTTCTAGGCCGCTGATTTGTAAACACCTGGTGAAAGTAGCCAATAAGTTCGGCGCCGACACCGTCGCTCACGGTTGTACCGGAAAAGGCAATGACCAGGTACGTTTCGAGGTTTCGCTGACCAGCCAAAATCCGGAGATCAAATGTATTTCGCCGGTGCGAGACCTGGCGCTAACCCGGGACGTGGCAATTAAGTACGCCGAAGAACACGAGTTGCCGATCGAAACCACTAAACATAACCCCTTTTCCATTGACCAGAACGTGTGGGGACGCGCGGTAGAAACCGGATACCTGGAGGACCTATGGAATCCGCCCACTAAAGATGTCTATGTTTACACCGATGACCCCGCCTATCCGCCAGTGCCGGATCAGGTAGTTATTAGTTTTAAGCAGGGCGTTCCGGTGGCTTTGGACGGACAAAAAATGTCAGTTCTGCAGATTATTCAGGAAATGAACCGCCGGGCTGGCGCCCAGGGGGTAGGCCGCCTGGATATGGTGGAAGATCGCCTGGTAGGGATTAAGTCGCGGGAAATCTATGAGGCTCCCGGCGCAGTGGCACTGATTATCGCCCACCAGAACCTGGAAAATCTGACCTTGGAGCGCGAACAAGGACGCTTCAAACGGCAGGTAGAACAGCGCTGGTCAGAACTGGTTTACGAAGGGCAATGGTATTCACCGCTCAAAGGTTCACTCGATGCTTTCGTAGAGGACAGCCAAAAATACGTCACCGGTGATATTCGGATGATTCTGCACGGCGGACGGGCAGTAGTTGACGGGCGGCGCTCCGAAGTCGGCTTGTATGACTTCAACCTGGCGACCTACGATTCAGGAGACAGCTTCGACCAGTCTCTCTCGCGCGGATTCATTGGAATCTATGGGCTCTCAACCCAGTTGGCAGCGGCGCGGGAACAAAAAGAAAGCAAGAAATAATATGAGCGAGCAGGTATCGCTATGGGGAGGACGCTTTTCGGGCGGCCCTTCCCAGGCTTTAGCGGCACTTTCAGTATCCACCCAGTTCGATTGGCGCTTGGCGCTCTATGATTTAGCTGGTTCGCGCGCCCATGCCCGGGCGCTTGCGGGAGCCGGTCTGCTATCAGCGGAAGAACTATCACAGATGCTGGCGGCTCTGGGGCGGCTGGAAGAAAAAGTTAAAAGCGGTTCCTTCACCCCGGACCCCGGTGACGAGGACGTGCATACCGCCTTAGAAAGAGGGCTATTAGAGGAGGCCGGAGGGCATTTAGGAGGGAAACTGCGCGCTGGGCGTAGTCGCAACGACCAGATCGCCACCCTCATCCGGATGTACCTGCGGAACCAGGCACGCGCCCTCGCGGAGCGAATCGTTGAGGTCGCAGAAGCTCTGTTGAGCCAAGCGAAAGCTGCCGGGGACACGGTGATGCCTGGGCGCACCCATATGCAGCACGCCCAGCCAGTATTGCTTGCCCACCAGCTCTTGGCTCACCTGTGGCCCCTGCTGCGGGACATAGAGCGTCTTCAAGATTGGGATCGGCGCGCCGCTTCCAGTCCCTACGGATCCGGGGCGCTCGCGGGCAACACTCTGGGGCTAGATCCGGTGCAAGTGGGGAAAGACCTGGCCTTCGACCGGGTAGTGGAAAACTCGATTGACGGAACCACCACCCGCGACGTGGTAGCCGAGTTTGCGTTCATCTGCGCCCAAACCGGGATTGATATTTCCTCCCTCGCCGAAGAAATAATCATTTGGAATACCAAAGAGTTCGGGTATGTCACTTTGGACGATGCGTTTTCTACCGGCTCGTCGATCATGCCGCAAAAAAAGAACCCGGACGTGGCGGAACTGGCGCGGGGCAAAGCCGGTCGCATGATTGGCGATCTAACCGGCCTGCTGACAGTCCTAAAAGGGCTACCCTTCGCCTATGCGCGCGACCTGCAAGAAGACAAAGAACCAGTTTTCGACCAGATCGACACTTTAGAGGTCTTGCTGCCTGCCGTCAGCGGGATGGTAGCCACTATGAAGATCGACTACGGTCGCCTAGAAGAACTCGCTCCCCAAGGGTTCTCGCTGGCCACCGATATAGCCGAATGGCTAGTGGCGCGAGGAATGCCCTTCCGGCAGGCACATGAAGTATCCGGCGCTTGCGTACGTAAATGCGAAGAAAACGGGATAGAACTAGCGGATTTGAGTGACGAGCAGTTCGCCGCTATCGATCCGCTGCTGACTCCCGAGGTGCGAAAAGTGCTCAGCCCTGCTGGTTCGGTGCGGGCGCGTGCTGGACGCGGAGGGACGGCGCCCGCGCAGGTCGCGCGGCAGATCGAATCCGCCGAGCAGCAGATCGCGCGCATCCGCACCAATTTCGCCGGCAAACACCTGGAATTCAAATAGTTCCTTCCCTGTTTCCGCGCGTGCGGGCGGATTTTGCCTCGCGCCCCGAAATCCGGAAAATGCTCTGGCATTTTCACGGATTTAGTGCCCGAAGCCTACCCCTCGGCATAAATCCGCCCACACGCGCTCAGCGAATTCCTCCAGTCGCATCTGCTGCAGGGAGTTTTTACTTTTTAATCCCGTCGTTGTTTTCCGGAAATCGGTTGCTTGCGCGCTAGAGGAATAATTCAGCCTACTGGCAACAGGGACGATCTTTCGGTCGGCGCGTCCCTTGTTGATTGTGATACGAACACACTTCGCGTCTGCTCGGATAAAACCTACCCCCGCGCTCAAGCGATTCTTTCAGTCAAAACTTTTCCGCCCGCACGTTTTCACAAAAGTGCTTCTTCCTTGCCATATCTGCTGTCGGGTGTTCTTACTTTTTAATCCCGTCGTTGTTTTTCGGAAACCGGTTGCTTGCACGCTAGAGGAATAATTCAGCCCACTGGCAACATGGACAGTGTTCAGCTGGCTACGTACCTTGCCGATTCTGATGAGAACGCGGTCGCGTATAGAACTTGTCGGTAGGTATCCGCATGTACAGTAACTGTTTCGATAGCTTGTTGCCCGGGGGAGAAGTTTTATCCGAGCAGACTAGGAGGGCGTAAAACTTGGGAAAGCCTGGGCTTTTCCAAGTTTTTGGGCAGGAGGAAAAACTTCTCCCTCGGGCTAGGGGAGGAAAAACCTAGCCCTTGCGGGTACTTGCGAGAAAACTAGCGTCTGCGCTCTGCGTTTTTCAGGAAGGGCGGAGGATGGCGAAAGGGTCGGTTACCTGCAGGGTGTGCTGGGTGAAGCGGAAACGGCGAGCGGGGCGGCCGCCTTTGGTGCCGGGGGCTTTACGCTGACCGGTGGGGGCGAGCTGCCCGCGGCGAGTTAATACCCGCTGCAGATTAGTAGGGGAGACTTCATGCCCCAAAGCGGCCTGGTAGAGGCGGGTTAGTTCTGCCATAGTGAAATCCGGGGGCGCCAAGGCGAACGCAATATTGGTGTAGGAAAGTTTCGCCCGCAACCGGTCGGCGCCCTCGGAAATAATATCGGCATGGTCATAAGCCATCTTCGGTAGGTCGTTCACCGGCACCCACTGGGCATGGGGAGGAATTGCGGTAGTCACGTGGGCAGGCACCAGCCCTAAATAGGCGGTGGCCACGGTACGTTGACTGGGGTCACGGGAGGGATCAGAGCGGGTCCCGAGCTGTTCCATATAGGAAAGTGCGGCAATATCCATTTTTTCGGAAAGATGGCGAAAAGCGCTGGCACCTAGAGTTTCTTCCGGTTCTAAAGGACCGGAAGGGAGGGCAGGAAAGCCCTGAAAGGGGGCGTGTTCCCGGCGGCTAACCAGCACCATTAGCTGCGGGGAATCTCCGCGGATTTGCAAGACTACGCTGAGTGCCTCATGCCGGTAGACGGCAGCTCCTTCGGCGTCTCGCAATTGGGTTCTCACAAAATCTTATGGTAGCTTAAATTTTAGTTTTCGACTATTAGGCGAAAACTAAAGAAGTTACCTCGAGAAGGAAAGTTTCCAAGATGAAACAACGTATTAAAGGCTGGTTATCGCTATTTTTCATTGATGCTATGACCGGTATGGCGCACGGGCTGTTCGCCTCCCTGATTATCGGCACCATTATGGTGCAAGTAGGCGGTTTCATTCCGGGAATCATCGGACGAGGACTGGTACTGGTTGGCTCGGTGGCCTCAGTACTTACCGGTGCTGGTATCGGGATGGGGGTAGCGCACCGCCTTCATGCCTCGACCTATGTGGTGGTAGGCACCGGTCTGGCGGGCATGATTGGTGCCCACGCCGCCAAGATCTTGAGCGGCGGAATCGTAGATGGTCTTTCTATGCAGCTGAAAGGACCAGGCGAACCCTTGGGCGCGTTTATCGCCTCCTTTGTGGCAGTCGAGGTAGGTCTGCTGGTTTCAGGTAAAACCCCGGTTGATATTTTGGTTACCCCCTTTGTTACGGTTACCAGCGGCGCTATCGTAGGTCTGGCCATCGGGCCAGGCATTTCACAGATGATGACTGCCTTGGGAGCCATCATTAACTGGGGAACTGAGCGTCAGCCTTTCCTAATGGGGATTATCGTGTCGGTGCTGATGGGGATGATCTTGACGCTTCCGATTTCGTCGGCAGCCTTGGGGATCGTGCTGGGATTATCCGGCCTGGCAGCCGGGGCAGCGACCGTAGGATGTAGCGCCCAGATGGTAGGTTTCGCCGTCGCGTCCTATCGGGAAAATAAAGTTTCCGGCCTAATCTCGCAGGGCATCGGTACATCCATGCTGCAAGTCCCCAATATTATGCGGCATCCTTTAATCTGGATTCCCCCCACTTTGGCTTCTGCGATTCTCGGTCCGATTGCCACCATGTTGTTCAAGATGGAATCTAATGCGGCCGGCTCCGGAATGGGAACTTCCGGCCTGGTAGGACAGATCATGACTTGGAACGTCATGGGGCCGACCACCTCCTGGCCGGCGCTGCTGGGAATGATTCTGCTGCTGCACTTCATTGCGCCCGCCGTTCTCTCCCTGCTCTTTGCGGAGTTCATGAGGAAGAAGGGTTGGATCAAAGACGGGGATATGCTGCTCGAAAAATAGGAAGTGTTCCGGATAGGAGGCAAACCGCCAGCCGTGTCCGTCGGTGGGTTAGACTAAGCCGAGAAGAGTAACACCGTATTCACCTCAGAGGGTGAGCGGCGGGTTTAACCTGCAGAAGAAAGGAATATCGTGGCCGATATTATTGATGAGCTGGAATGGCGGGGTTTACTAGCCCAGCACACTGATCTCGCGAAACTGCGGGAGGCACTTGCCAGCGGACCGGTCACCTTCTATTGCGGTTTCGATCCCACCGCGGCTTCCCTGCATCATGGGCACCTGGTGCAACTGCTGATGATGCGGCATTTACAAAAGGCCGGCCATCGTCCTATTGCCCTGGTTGGGGGAGCTACCGGCTTGATTGGGGATCCCCGGATGACCGCCGAACGGCAGCTGCAACCCAAAGAGGTAGTAGCAGGCTGGGTGGAACGCCTGCGTGGACAAATCAGCCGCTTCCTTGATTTCGAGGGCGATAACCCGGCGATCATGGTTAACAATATGGATTGGATCCAGAACCTGGGAGCAATCGAACTCCTGCGTGACTTGGGTAAAAACTTCCGGATGGGCACCATGCTGGCCAAAGATGCGGTGGCACGGCGCCTGAACTCCGAAGAAGGAATTTCCTACACTGAGTTCAGCTACCAAATCTTGCAAGCCTATGATTTCCTGCAACTATATCGGCGCTATGGCTGCACCCTGGAGACCGGAGGTAACGACCAGTGGGGCAACCTAGTGGGTGGCATGGACCTAATCCATAAGGTTGAGGGCAAAGATGTTCACGTAATGACTACCCCCCTGATCACCAAGGCCGATGGCTCCAAGTTTGGAAAATCCGAGGGCGGGGCGATTTGGCTAGATCCGGAAATGCTATCGCCGTACGAGTTCTACCAGTTCTGGCTGGGAGCCGAGGACGCGGACGTAGTTAGGTTCTTGAAGGTATTTACTTTCCTGCCACGCGAAGAAATTGAGGCGCTAGCGGTGGAGGTAGCCGAGCGTCCTCATAAACGGGAAGCGCAAAAGGCACTGGCTGCAGAGGTTACCCGCCTGGTACATGGGCAGGAGGCTCTTGACCAGGTGTTAGCAGCTACCGCAGCCCTGTGGGGTAGCGGGGATCTGCACCAAGTGGATGCCAAAACTCTAAAAGGCGCAACCTCCCATTTGCCTAGCGCGCAGGTAGAAATCGGGAAAACTAACCTGGTAGATCTGCTGATTGCGGCCGGTTTCGAGAAAGGACGCGGTGCGGCGATCCGCACCATTAAGAACGGCGGAGCCTATCTGAATAATCAGAAAATCACTGACCCCGATCGGATTATTACTTCCGACGATATTTTGCCGGGCTCGCTGGTGCTTTTCCGGAAAGGCAAACGGAATCTAGCAGCCGCTCACCTGCAGTAATAGCCTTTTATTGGCAGTGTGTGAGAGCTCACCGCTTTTCAGTTTGAAGTTTTATAAACGGAGTAGGTAAGTTATTACCTGTTGCCCCGGCAAGGAACTCCGGTTCCGGGTCAGTGGGCAGGATTGTTTGACTTAGTATTTAACAGATAAAAACTGGTTTTATGGCCTGTTTCACTTAGAAATAAGTTGCGAGCCAAAAATCCAATCTGTTAGACTGAGACTCGCGCGTTTTTCGTGCAGGAACCTTTACTGATCGTTTTTGGTTGGTTTGTGGTTTGGTTGTTTGTGTTCTCGATAGTGTGTTTTTTTGTTTTGTTTGTGTGGGATTGACTGGGGTGCCTGGCTGTTTGGTTGGGTGTTTTGGTTTTTCTTGTTTTTTGTTTTTTTGATGCTGATGATTTTGGAACGTTTTGTTTTTTGATTGTTGGTGTTTGTTTTTGCTGGATTGTTTTCTGGCTTGAATCATTTTTTTGGTTTTTGTTGGAGAGTTTGATCCTGGCTCAGGATGAACGCTGGCGGCGTGCTTAACACATGCAAGTCGAACGGGATCCAAAGGGTGCTTGCACTTTTTGGTGAGAGTGGCGAACGGGTGAGTAACACGTGAGTAACCTGTCCTTTTCTTTGGGATA
>NZ_JBWPVY010000005.1:0-162377 GCF_056590355.1 Varibaculum sp. C0165D1
CACAGGTGGATGAGCGGATCGTCCCAGGACACTGGGAAGGGGATTTGATATGCGGTGCCGGCAATAAGTCCGCGATTGGCACGTTGGTAGAGCGTACAACCCGGTTCACGATTTTGCTGTATCTTCCAAGTCACCATGATGCCGGCAGCGTTCAAGAAGCGATCGTGGAAAAGATGCAAGGACTTCCAAAACTACTACGTAACTCCCTTACCTGGGATCAGGGATCTGAAATGGCGCTGCACAAGAAAATCTCTACCTCGCTGGATATGGATGTTTTCTTCTGCGATCCGCATTCTCCTTGGCAACGAGGCACAAACGAGAACACCAATGGTTTACTACGACAGTACTTCCCAAAAGCTACCGACCTATCCCAGTACCCAGAAGAATATCTTGACGCAGTCGCAGAAGAGCTAAACGATCGACCACGCAAGACGCTAGAATACGATAAACCCAGCGAGCGGATCCTCAAACTGCTTGCCTAAAACCATCAACCGTTGCAACCACCCCTAGAATCCGCCGCACATCCATTACCATTGCACTACCCCCCCCCCGTTAACATAAAATGAAAATGTGCTAATAAAGAAAAAAGTTTCCTCCGTTTTTCAGTTCCTAGCCACTCTAGCGACCCTCGCGGTAATTGTGGCGCTGGGGTCAACCAATCCGGCAGCAGCCGAGGGCGTGACCACCTGGGACGATTTGGTGGCCAAAGCCGCTTCCGGACAACACGACCTGACGGTCACTGGCAACCTCACCGTGGGTGAGCAGTCACAACCGCTGGTAGTTCCCCAGGGCGCAGAGCTCACTCTTAAAGGAGCAGGCACAGTTACCGGGATTAACAAGACGGCAGTGGAAGTGAAATCGGGCGGGAAACTGAACCTGGAGGGTCCCAACTTCACCAAAACGCAGTTCACGGTAAACGGAGACTTAAATTTTAGCGCCGGCTCCATCCACGATTCCGACCCTGCCGGTCCGGTGATTTTCGTTAATGGCGGCAACTTCACCATGAGCGGCACCGCTGACTTCTCTAAGAACACGGCTCCCTTCTGGCATTTGGCTACCACAGTCACTCCCACAGGTGTCAACCCTAAAAGGTTCGCACCTATTACCGTTTATAACGGAACGGTGACTCTATCTGGCGGCACTATTAAAGAGAACACCGGTTCCCAGTTAGGGGGAGCATTGCTAATTATGGGCAGTGGGGACAAACCCGCCGCTTTAAATATCCAGGGCGGTGAAATCTCCCAAAACCGAGTTGAGAATCCTAAATATTACGGATTTGGTGGTGCGGTTCATGCTGATCAGACCAACGTAGAAATAGCTAAAGGCAACATCCATGACAACTGGAATGATTACGGCGGTGCCATCAGTACCGCGGCTAGCACCTTGACCATTGATGGCGGAACCTTCAGCAACAATAAGACAGCTGAGAGAGGGGGAGCTATCTACGCCACTGGAGGCAACATAACCATCAATGGCGGATCCTTTACCGGGAATACTGCGGGTACATCCGGAGGCGCTATCGCTTTTGGCGGTAAAGCGGAAGCGATAATTAAGGCCGCCCATTTCTCGGAAAACAAATCCAAAGGTTTTTGGGGTGGCGGTGCCATTTATAATGACAAGGGCTCCCACCTCACCATCAATAATGCCTTAATCAGGAATAACACGATTAAAGATGCATTTTTAATCGGCGCCGGGAACCATCCCATCAGCCAGCAGGGTGGTGGGGTCTGGAACTGCGATACTGGTCACACTACCCTCCATATTACTAAGGGAGTAGCTCTGTTTGGCAATACCGCACCAAATAGAGTGAATAACACTTTAAAGGGAGCCGGTGACGATTTTGTCAGTATCACCAAGCATATATACGAGAAAGATTTCGATGGTGGACGACCGGTTTCTATTAGCCCCCGGATGCTAGGAGGAGGGCAGCGCCTCTGGTATCAGGATGGATCTATCTACAGCTACCACTCCAACTGGGCGCCAGACAAGCAGCTTCCTCGATATAAAGAGGGCGGCGAAAACACTCGTATCCCGTACGACCAGGAAATTAACGAAAATAAGGCATACAAGTCGCTGCCCAGTGAAGACTCAAAGAAACTCGCTGAAAAACTCGCCCGAGTAATTATCGAAAACAATACTGCTACTGGTACAGGCATCAGTGGCGGGGGAATAGCCAATAACGGCGATTTGTTTTTCGGCGAGTCCGACAGATGGAAGCTTCAGGTTAAGAAGGCATGGGAAGGCGATGACCCGGAGCAGCGTCCTACCAAGATAACCTTGGACGTGCTAGTCGGCGGGTTCCAGGTAGACCAGGTGGAACTGAGCAAAGAAAACAACTGGACTGCCGTGCTCGAAGACTTCCCCGATCCCGACACCCTGAAAGACGCGAAGACCGACAAGAAACTGCCGATCACTTTCAGAGAACATGACGGGAACGGCAAACAGCTAGATGGCTACCAGATAGCCGTAACCGGAGAGTCCAAAGACGAGGGAACCAAGACCTACAACATCTCGGTTGTCAACAAGATGATCTCCGCGGTCGAGGTATCCAAGAAATGGGCAAACCCGGATGGTACTTGCCCGGCAGCCGCCCAGATCGAGGTGCAGCTGCTAGCAAACGGGAAAGCAACCGATAAGAAACTTACCCTGAACGCCGCGAACTCTTGGAAAGGAAAGTTCACCGGTCTGCCGAAGTATATTGACGGTAAACTCGCGAAATACACCGTCTCCGAGGTAGAAATCAAAGGGTACCGCAGCGAAGTAAGTGGTGACGCCAGCAAGGGATTCACGGTTACCAATACCTGTACGGTTCCTCCGCCCACCACCACGTCGCCTCCGCCACCGGGAGATACTCCTCCTCCGCCAAAGAAGACTCCCCCGCTGCCTCCTACCGGCTCTGGAATTAGCGCGGCTCTAGCCCTGGGGATCTTGGCGCTCGCTGCCGGAGTGGTGCTGGTGCGCCGCCGGATGCAAAACGGCTAAAACTGTTCAGATTCTGGCAGTGATTTACGGATCAAAAGCCCTACAGGCGTAGACTGCCGCTATGGCTGCGGAAAGAAGCGATAGCGGTGGCTACTCCCGGGGAGACCCCGAATATCGGCGCATCGAACTCGCGCTATTTATTGCCGCGTTCGTCAGTTTCGCGCAAATGTACGAAACCCAAGTGTTACTGCCCGAAATCTCGGAGCATTTTCACCTAGATCCTTCGGCTGCGTCCCTAACGGTTTCCCTAACCACCGGAGGCTTAGCGCTTGCTTTATTCTTGGTCGGCCCCTCCTCCGAACGGCTGGGGCGCAGGCCAATCATGCTCACCTCAATTTTGGTAACCTCCCTGGTGGGCATGATCCTCGGCTTTGTCCCTACCTGGCATCTGTTACTCGCCGGACGTTTCCTACAAGGTCTAGCGGCTGCCGGTCTGCCCGCAGTTGCGACCGCCTACCTGGCCGAGGAAGTGTGCGCCAAGGATTTACCCCGGGCAGCTGGGGTTTATATCGCTGGCACCGGCCTGGGCGGTCTCTTCGGGCGTATCCTCAGCGGGGTTATCTCCCATTTCCTGCCCTGGCATTGGGTGTTAACCGTGATTGGCGTGGCCGGAGTCTTATTCTCGCTGTTAGTCTGGCGGATGTTGCCTCCCCAAGAGAACTTCCAGAAGTCTCCCCCGGGGTTAAAAACTTTGATCGCCCACACCAAAGCGGTGTTGAGTGAGCCAGGATTGGCGCTGCTATTCCTGACTGGTGCCTTGACTCTGGGAGCCTACCAGGCGGTTTTCAATATGGTTCCCTATCGTTTCAGCGCCGCCCCCTACCTGTTCCCCGCTTGGATAGTTTCCGGATTCTTCCTAGTCAACGCCTTCGGTTCTCTGGCCGCCTCGGTGAGCGGCAACCTAGTTGCCCGCTACGGCAGGCGGCGAGTAATGCCCTTGGCGGCGCTGCTGACTTTAATCGGCCTGGTACTCACCATTTTTGAAACCCTGTGGATCGTGATTCCCGCGCTGATAATCTTTGCTATCGGGTTCTTCGCCGTCCATGCCACCGCCTCCGGCTGGGTAACTGCCCGCGCCGTGGCGGGAGTGGGTGCTGCCGGGCAAGCCGCCTCCGCCTATTCCATTTCTTATTACCTGGGAGGCTCCTGTTTCGGCACTGTAGGAGGGATCGCCTGGTATCACTGGGGTTGGTCAGGTTTAGTCGCCCTCACCGCCGCCCTGATTGCCCTGGTAGTGGTATTCGCCCTGCTCCTGCGAAAAATCCCACCCCTACAAAAATCCGGGTACTGAGTACTTTTATACCCGTTTCCATGCTCGATCCTGTGCTGAGCGTAAAAGCGCTCGGGGGACCCCGTTTCCGCGCGAGAGCGGGGAAAGGGAGTTACAGTTGCGGGTTAAATAGGTAGGTTTCCGATTCGGAAAGTAGTGACTACCTGCGTGTCTCTCGCATCTTTTACGCTCAGCACACAAGTGTGCGAGAGGGATAGGTTTTATCCGAGTAGACAGACTTCGCATCAACAATCCAGAACTTCGGATATTTGTAGAGCACAATCTAAAACTAATAGGGCTTCAAGGACAAAGGAATGGGAGAACCTGGTTACCACGTGTTTTTCGCATTTACGACACTGCATAAACATATTGCAAAGTGCGCAGATAGAGGTGTTAGCAGGCTAAACAGGACACGGATCGGTAAAAGATGCGAGACAGACCTGCGCGGGGGATATATTTTATCCGAGTGGGCGCGGTGGGCATAAGAATTCGGAAAACGCCGAAACGTTTTCCGAATTCTTGGGCGGGAGGAAAAATATATTCCCCGCGCAAAGCAGAGACTGCGGAGCGCTTTTAGCGCCCCGTGTCTATGGGAAGTATTACCGCTGTTCGCGGCGACGTAGGATTAGGTATCCTCCGGCGAGGCACGCCAGCATGGCACCTAGCGCCACGCTAACTTGCGCGCCAGTCTTTCCTAGCTGCTTCTGCGCACCATCCGGATTGCCGGGTTTACCCGGTTTACCTGGAATATCAGTACCCGGTTCCGGCTCGTTGGCCACATACAGATAGGCACCGTCGTACTGCTGGGTTTCATCCGCAGGATTCTTCCAAATTGTGAAGGTCAGCGGCTCTTCTAGCAGCTTGTAGCCCTTGGGAGACTTCACTTCTTTCAGCTGATACTCGTACTGGTTTTTCTCGTCGCTAACCAGCAGTGACCATTTGAGATTTTCCTGATCCCCCCTAATGGTGACTTCCCCGTTCTTATCGGTAGTAAACCGCAGGGGCTCTGCTTTTTCCTGATTTTCGTTGAGCTTACCGACTACCGGCTGCGGCTCCCCCTCAACGATCTGGTAGAGCTCAAACTCGGCGCCTTCCAGCTGAGTGGTCAAGTCACGGGAATCATGTTTGTGAATGGTGATTCCGGGGTTGGGGGCGCTACCGCCCCCGCCCATACGCACTGCCACGGAAGCTTCGACCTTGGACTGTTCCTTCCCGACCTCGACTTCGTTACCGTAGTTAACCAGGTCTTTGCCGATTACTTTGGCTTTATAGGTGACCAATACTTTCTGCTTGTTGGGCACCTGCATAGTGAGCACCCCGTCCTTATACACCGGACGATACTCAAAATCGGCGGGGGTCATCTTCAAGGTTTCCGGCTGCAGACGTAGATTTGTCATCTGGTCTTTGAAGTTCGCAGTCGGCGCCCCATTAGCAATATCTAGGCCACCGGGGTTAATGGTGACCGTAAAGGATGCCACATAGTTGTTACTCAAAGTAGGCTTGTCAGTTAGCTCTTTGGTGAGCGGGGCATACTTGTATTCGGCATCCACAGCTTTGGTAGTCACCGGTCCCCAAGTAGCGGTGTTGCTGACCTTTAAGCTTTCCGGGTTCTTATTGATGGCATCTAGCGCTGCCCGACTAACCGGAATTAGCGAGTAATCCAGGTAATAGACGGATTGCTTTTTGCCTTCCGAATCCTTCGGCAACTTATCAGTCTGCATCTCGAAAGTAATCACACCATCTTGCTGAGCGATCGTTAGGTCCTCTGCGCCTGAAACATTGGGCGCCGGGTCGTCAGCCAGCTTTAACAACTTGGCATCGAACTTGTCAGTGATCTGGAAAGATTTCTCTTTGTACTGATCAAGTCCTTCGAGGCGTAGCCGGTAGTTGAACACCGGGTAGTCAACCCCACCGATTTCCTTGAATTTAATGCCGTTGAAGGTTTTGTGGATCCCCTCCGGATCCGGGGTAGCCGCTGCCGAGGCGGTACGGTCAATTTTATTGGCGGTAGCCGTCACCTTGTTTACGTGCCGGTAGAGGCTCTCGTCACCGGCGCGGTAAGCATCCACCCATGCCTGGTCATTGGTAGTGGTAAAGGTAAGTTTTACCGTGCGCTCGATAGGCTTGCCATCTTTATCTGTTTTGGTGTTTTCCAGAAGTCCTTTTTCTGTATGTTCTTTATTCTTGAAAAACTCAATGGTGAATCCGCTGTCGGGGTTCTTTAGATCTTTCGCGAACGTCCAGCTTTCGCCCTCGAGCAAGCCTTCAACCGTGATATCTTTTTCAGGATGTTCAGGGTTTTCAGGAATAAACTTGTCCTGGAAAGGTGTATCGCCACTCTTGGCCGCCGGCAGAGTATCCGTCAATACTAGGGAATCATAGCCTTGCGGCACTACATTGACGGCCACCTCCCAAGTGACCTTTTCTGGATTGGCGGAAAAAGCTTTCTTTTCAACGTTAAAGATATGGGGAGGATTGAGGCCGACGGTGGGAGCCACTACTTCCTCCGGGCCATTGGGATTGCTAGGAGTCCGGCTGGAAGCACCATTCTTCACCGAAGTCGGCACAATCTGCTTGGTTACATCTACCTGGGTGGTATAGGTGATTTCGTAGCTGGAATTTTCTGGGTCAGTATCAGTACCGGGCAACACGTACGACCACTCGAACTGTGTATCCAAATCGGTGATGCCAACGTCTGCCCATTTAATCTCGCGGGTTTTCTCGATAGAGTTGCCCTTCGCGTCCTTTTTACCCTTGTTGACCACGAGCGTAATGCCGTCTCCCGAGTACTTCATCATCTTTTGGAACTCTTCGGGGATGGAGTCTTTAACTTTATTACCTGCCACCTTCAGCTTCGAGTATTTATTAACGTTCAGCGTCCACGGCTGCTCGTAGATTCCCGACTTAGGAGCCGTTTCTTTCGGGCTACCGGCACCCTTGGTGATAGTGCCAATCTTTAACTTATGCTCCAGGTCATTGGTGGTCTCTTTAGGTGCGGGAATCTGGTCAGATACCACATTGGCTTTATTCTCGGTTTGAGCCTTGGTGCCAGCCTCGTCCGGGTTAATCTTGGAGTAATCAACGCTGGCGGAGTATTCGACCGTGACCCGCTCCCCGTGCGTCATCTTCGGAATGGTCACCGTAAACCCATTTTTGCCAAACTGCGGCACGCCAGGTTTGGGGGCTTGCTTATTCGAGGACTTGATCTTGAATGCTTTGGGATCTTTATCCAGGTGAAGCGCGGTGTCGTCACCTTGGATCTGGTCAGAAATCACCACATTTTCGTTAGTGTTTATAGAGTTAACCGTCAGGGTGTAGAACACTTTCCCGGCAGCAAAATCATGGCGCGCACTCTTGGTAATCGACAGATCGGGATCGTTAGAAATCAGCACGTCCATGTGGACGTCATTGTTCAGATCAATCTTGGAGGCGTCTTTCGCGAACTTTACATCCAAGGTGACAAAGAACTTTGCCTGTTGGGACTCTTTTAGTTTCTTATTATCAGCTAACTTTATATGGATTTTATTGTCTTTAGTTACCCAAAAGGTATTTCCCGCAACGGTTTCACCTTGAGCGTCGATAGTAAACTCTAGCGGCTTTTGGGTGGGGAAAGCCTGCAGCGCGGCAGGTAAAGCGAAGACGAGTTCTTTAGCGCAAGGTATTTGCCCTGCATCACCCGGTTCCTCTTCGAAACCCAGTTTTAGCTGGTAGGGAGTATCCGGGTGGACTTTATATTTCCCTTCCTTATCTTTCTTAAGTTCGGCGCCACCGTAGGACAGCGTCGCATCATCAGTTAGGAACTTGGTGAGGTCGAAAGTGCCGTCTGCTGGATCCGGAGCAGGCACGCCCGGTTCTTTCGCGGGACTTGGTTGCGGTTTCGGGTTTGCGGGAGTGGCGCTTTCCCCTGTCGAGGGCGCGGGGGCGCCGGCAGAGCCCGATGAAGCCGGGTCGGCAGGGGTGCTAGTGGTCTGCGCAGGAGCGAGTGTAGATTCCTCGCCTGGCTGGGCATAGCTCACCCCGGCTTGCGGCCCGAACCCTAGCAACAGCGCAAACGCTAACAAGGGAAGCAATAGTTTTAAGGCACGATATTTCCTTTTTTGCCCCATTGCGCGAGTGGATCCCGATTCCATAATTATTTCTCCCTGGCTAATGCAGCTATTTCCCCTGGTCAAAACAGTTAAGCTACACTAATAAATCTCTCATATACTACCCTACTATATACCCTCTACCTTTAGAAATACAGAAATAATTTTTATTTTCCCATTGCTTTTTGTTGCTAAAAAATAGCGAATTATCGGTTTTTTACTTCACCGCCCTAACCTCAAGTTTCCTGGAGCGACCTCCCCCGAAACGTACCCTCCCGAAAGCGCTCCCCTCTTAACTCGCGCGGGAGGGCGATTTTGTACCGGGAGGGTGAAAATGTCACCTGTGTCCCCAAGCGTTCCTAATTTCCCAAACCAAACCACCCTCCAGCGACCGAATCACCCTCCAAAGACAAAATCACCCTCCACAAGCGGCTAGACACTCCAAAGCGTAGAGATAGGCATTGCCCAAAGACCCGATCCCATCGGTAGGGATTCTTTTCCGGCATAAAGTAGGATTCCACATCGGAACTTGTCGCCAGCTAACTTTTGTAGGTGACGCAATCCGGAGAAATCTTTGCCCTGCAGACTGACTGCCGCCTTGACCTCTACCCCTACTACCTCGCGATTCCTTGACTCCATAACCAGATCGACCTCTTTACCGGTGGAGTCACGGAAGTGAAACAACTTGAAGGACACTGCTGACCACTCTTGTTGTTTCAAAAGTTCGGTTGCGACGAAAGATTCAAGTAGCCCGCCGGTAAAAGAACTGGAGATCCGCATCTCTAAGGACTCGGAATCCACACCTACCAGGCTGGCAGCCATGGCAGGATCCTGCAGGAAAACTTTTGGCTTCGAAATCACTCGCCTGGTTAGATTAGTGCCCCAAGCGGGTAAAACATCTACCAAAAACACGTCCTTTAAGGCATTGAGATACCCGGGAACGCTGCGCTCTGGAATGTTCAGTTCTCTGCCGGCGTGCGCGGCTACAAATTCTGAGGATCCTAGAGAGGCGATTCTTCCCAGCAAGAGGCGCAGTCGGTCTGGATGCTGAATCCCGTACAGTTCGGTAGCGTCCTTGGTCAACACCCGTTCCACGTACGCCTGAACCCAACGGTCACGCCGGCGAGGGGTAGCCTCGGCAATTTCGGGGAAGGAGGATGCGGTAATCAGGCGCAGATAGTCACCGCGTTCGAAGTTGGACTCTGCTAGTTGGGGGTGAGGATTCCAGGCATTTGCCGCAAAATCTTCTTTAAATCCCGCGCGTTCCCCCCTGCTAAAACCACGTAAACGCAGAGTTTCCGCACGTCCCGCTAACGATTCCTCCGCGTCTTTCAAGTTCATCAAGTTCGAAGAACCAGTGATGACGAACCGTCCGGGGCGACGATTTTCATCGACTGCTGCCTTGATTGCACGAAAAAGTGCCGGTACTCGTTGGATTTCATCGATTGCCACGATTCCTTCCGGGAACTGGCGCACAAAACCGTCAGGATCTGTCTGTGCCGCCTGAAAGGTTGCAGCGTTATCTAAGTTGAGTAGGCGATGACCCCGATTTTGCAGCAGTTGCGTTACTAGGGTGCTCTTGCCCACTTGGCGCGCACCCGACACCGTCAGCACTGGAGTGTCACTTAAAATTTCTTCAGCCAGCACTCTTGCGTGTCTCGGAATCATATCGGTAATCATAAAATGATTTTAGCACGTCATTGAGGTTTAGAGGGTGTTTTATTGCGGTTCTGCAAGAGTTTCATTGCGGTTTTACAGTACTTGCGTTGCGGTTTTACAGTACTTGCGTTGCGGTTTTACAGTACTTGCGTTGCGGTTCTACAGCAGGCGAAACCATTCCTTCGTCCTCCACAAATGGATAAAGCACCCGAAAAACCCTTATAAATTCGCGCGGGAGGGCGATTTTGTACCGGGAGGGTAAAAACGTCACCCCTCACCTCGCCTATTCCCAATTCCCCAAACCAAATCACCCTCCTCAGACAAGACCACCCTCCAACGATGAATGCACTCTCCCAGGACATTTCTACACTCCAACGACAAAAACACCCTCCAGGAACAAAATCACCGTCCATAGATAGCGAAATCAGTTAAATTGCCACCCCTTTCCCCCAACCGGGAGGGCGCTCTTGCAGCGGGAGCAAAATAGAGTTAAGAAAAATTGGGAGGAGTTTAAGATGAGTGATTTCGATATTGGGCAGGCCGTACAAAAGCTAGGTTCCTGGCAAGAGGAAACCTACAAGTGGCTGCATCAGCACCCCGAGCTTTCTATGGCTGAAACCGAGACTTGCGATTTTATTTATCAACAGCTGCAAGATTTTGGTTATGAAACTCAAAGAATCGGTGGCGGCGTAGTCGGGGTACTGCAAAACGGCAGTGGTAAAACCACACTTTTCCGCGCCGATATCGACGGACTGCCGGTAAAGGAAGAAACCGGGCTGGAATACGCCTCCACTATCACCCGGCGCGATCAGGACGGGAACGAAGTCCCCGCGATGCACGCCTGCGGACACGATGTACATATTATTGCTGGTCTGGGGGCAGCCCGGGTACTGGCAGAGAACCGGCAGAGCTGGAGCGGGACTCATATTGCGCTTTTCCAACCTGGTGAAGAAACCGCTGAGGGCGCAAAATCAATGGTTGCCGATGGGCTAGTGGAGAAAATCCCGCGCCCCGATGTGGCTTTTGGACAGCACGTTCTTACCGGCCCTATGCCTACCGGTTCAGTTGGCACCCATGTGGGCGCCATCCTCTCTACCGGTGCCTCCTTAAAAATCACGGTGCATGGTAAAGGCTCGCATGGATCTATGCCCCATATGGGGGTTGACCCGGTAGTACTTGCCTCGGCGATCGTGCTACGGTTGCAAACTATTGTGTCCCGAGAAATTGACCCTTTCAAGATGGCGGTAGTAACCGTAGGTTCACTGCAAGCCGGTTCCAAGTCGAACATCATTCCCGAACGCGCCACCTTGCAGGTCAACATCCGCGCCTACGATATGCAGGTGCGCGAGCACCTCTTAGCGGCAATTAAACGGATGGTGAAGGCCGAATGCGATGCAGCCGGAAGCCCCGAGCCTGCCGAGTTTGAGCTCTACGATTCCTATCCCCTGACCAATAACGATGCGGAAACCACCAAAACGGTGACTGAGGCATTTATTGCGCATTTCGGATCTGAGCGCGTAGGTGACTGCGGGGAAGTTCCAGCCTCGGAAGATTTCAGTACTATCCCGGATGCGTTCGGGATCCCCTATTGCTATTGGGGCTTAGGAGGATTTCGCGAGGAGGATCCCAAATACCCCAACCACAACCCCAAGTTCGCGCCCATCATGCAACCCACGCTAGCCACCGGCACAGAAGCTGCGGTAGCTGCCGTGCTGGCTTGGCTGGGGAAGTAGAGACTTGAGCGCTAACCTATCTAGATAATGGCGTTACCACGTAGGTAACTATCGCATACTTTGCGACATTAAAGATCAGGAACTGGTCGTGATCGCAATCGAAATCGGACACAGAAGCCGCATTTACCGCTAGAGACCTGGTTCCCTATTGGGGAGTAATTCGATTAACGATAGGTTTCTCTACGACACCTCGGGTAAGAACCTGCACGAGGGATCTCCCCTGCAGCAGTGTCCGAAAAAGTCCAACTTGCACAACATCCCATAAAACACGTTCTGAGGTTAGATCGCGTCGTATCCTGCGCTATCGAGGCAAAATGAAAAGCACCTATTGACCAATGTAGCTTTTAAGCTACAATAAGGGTGTGGAAAATACTTCCAGCAGCTTGTTATGGCGCTTTGCTGGAGGGGATAAATCTAGCCAAACCAGAGATATTAAAACTGCTCAAGAACTCGCAAAACAGATAAGGAAGGAACGATCATGAACAAAGTGACTTTTTCTGCGTTTGACGCGAGCAAATACCTTGACACTGATGAAGCGATAAATGACTATCTAGCTATCGCCCTCGAAGATGGTGACACCAAAACGGTGCAAGTGGTTCTACGCGACATCGCCCGCGCACACGGCATGACTCAGCTCGCTAAAGAAACTCAGCTCAACCGCGAATCCCTCTACAAATCATTATCCAAAGAGGGCAACCCCTCCTTCGCGACAATCACGAAAATCATGAAAGCCCTGGGACTCAAAATGACCCTCGCCACGCAATAGCCCTAAACCCCGGAACGAAAAAGATCAACCCTATATTCCCCAAAGGCAAACACGACCACCGTTTCTAGTCTCTGTTAAGGCTTTCCGCCGAACTTCATCAGATAACACCCATCAGTAAGTGAGTCCCTTAAAAGCTAAAGGGTGACGAGCGGCTCCACCCTGGGAGTCTCCTTACTACGAGCCTGAGCCAGCTCATAGGCGGTCTGCATAGCCAGCCATAAACCAGCATTACCGATTCCCGCAAGCTCCAGGCGCAAAGCCAGGTTTGGGGTTAACGCCGCTTTCCCATTCAGAACCCGCGAAAGGGTAACTCGAGACACCCCCAACTTACGACTGGCGTCACTCACCGAAACACCCAGTTCCTTCAAGAAATCCTCCCGGATTACCGCCCCGGGATACACCGGATTTTTCATACTCACGTTCCTCTCGCCCTCCCCTAGCTACCTACTCCCCGGATAGCTGCAGCCCCGAGCATAACTTCTTAACGGTAAACGTCTTTACGATGCCCCAGGTCAACCAGAACAATAATCAGTTCGCGGTCCCGAATTTCCGCAATGAGCCGATAGTTTCCCACCCGGTAACGCCAGTAACCAGAGAATTTGCCCTTTAATGGTTTCCCATACTTTCTCGGCTCAGCGGTATTGACTAGGTTCTTTTCTACCCACGCTTTTATCATCACCAAAACCGGCTTATCCAGTTTTTTCAGGGCTTTCTTGGATTCTTTCGTGTAGTAGAGCGAATAGCGCTTCATACCCCCAATTCCGCCCATACATCATCGTGGGAGTACAGCTCCGCCTCACCGGCGACCTTCTGCTTTTCATAACGCGCGATCGTCTCCAGATCGTATTCGTCCTCAATGCGTTCCATCATGGTTGCGCGAATAACCGCCGATAAACTCCGGTTATGAATCCGCGCGTAATCCTTATATAAATCCAGCTCTTTATCTGGAACCCGTAAACTAATCGTCCCCATCATCTCTCCTCCCCGCAGTGTATTACAAGTGTAGTACCAGCTGGCTTGGGGTGCAACAGTTTTGCCCCCTTCCCGAGGGCGGAAACCGGGATGCTTCACCCGGTAACGCCAGTAACCACAAAGCAATTCCCCAAAGCTGGCGATCGTAATACCTAACCATCACCGGCAAACAGCTAAGCTACTAATATTCGCAGGTCGGCTAGCCGCAGCAATCGACTACCCCGCCAGCGATAAAGATCGGAGAAGTAATGAAATTTGTCCTTGCTCCAGACTCGTTCAAGGGAACCATGAGCGCCGCCACGGTCGCCGCTACCATGAGTGACGGCATCCGCGACGTTTTCCCCGATGCTGAATGTATCGAGATCCCCATGGCTGACGGCGGGGAGGGCACCACCCGATCTTTAGTTGATGCGCTCGGCGGTGAAATGCGTACAGCTCAAGTAGCCGACGCATTAGGGCGCCCTAGGACCGCACACTTTGGATGGATTGCCGCGAAAAAGCTAGCAGTCCTCGAAATCGCTGAAGCCGCCGGCATCGAACATTTAGCTTTAGAAGAGCTAGATCCTCATCAAGCCACTAGTGCGGGCGTAGGGCAGCTACTCAATCAGATACTTGAGCTTTCCCCCACTAACCTGATTGTTGGTTTAGGCGGCTCTGCTACTAACGATGGCGGCTGGGGAATGGCGCATGAGCTGGGAGCAGTTGCTAAAAATACCTCCGGTAACCTCATCGACAGATACCCACTAGCCTTAGCTGATGCTGCCAGCCTAGATATCAGCAACGTCAGTACACGTTGGCAGGAAATAGCGGTCACCCTTGCATGCGATGTAGATAACCCGCTCACCGGCAAGCGAGGTGCCACCGCAGTTTTCGGCCCCCAAAAGGGGGTACAGCCCGAAGAAATCGCCCTATTCGATGCAGCTTTAGCGCAATGGGGAAATCTTTTGGATGAAACCAGTGGACGTCCCGTCAGTCAAACTCCCGGCGCAGGAGCTGCAGGCGGTTTAGGGGCAGCTTTGATGGCATTGTTAGGCGCAAAACCACAAAGCGGGGTCAACGTGGTAATAAATGCTGTCAACCTAGAAAAACACCTTACCGGGGCAGACTTCGTTTTTACTGGAGAAGGCGCCATGGATTTCCAAACGAAATTTGGTAAAACCCCCTGGGGAGTTATGCTCACTGCCCGCAAACATAACATCCCTACTATCGCGTTCACCGGCAATTTAGGACACAATGCAGAGTCACTACACGAAAACGGCTTTGCCGCCATCGTCCCGACAGTGCGCGAAGTAGGGAGCCTAACCGAGGCTCTCGAAAAGGCTCAGTCATCGCTGCGGGAATCAGTGCGAATGACCTGCCGGATACTTGCTGCGCGACAACCCAAATAGCATATCCGTGGAGCCGACTATCGGACTCGAACCGATGACCTGCTGTTTACAAGACAGCTGCTCTACCAACTGAGCTAAGTCGGCGGGTACGCAATGCGTACAGAGGGCGCGCCGCGCGCGAAGCGTCCGCAACCCTTACGAAACCTGCGCATCGGGTAGGTATCAAGTACCCGTAGCCCTCGCCTCGCGTCCTCGAAAATGAAGACGCCCTTTAGTTTGTCACGGCTTTAGTAAATGAACAAAACCGCAGCTAGTTACACCCCGGTTCTCATGCTTTTCTTGAGCAGCTGAAAAGCAGTTCTCACCAACTACTGTTGGCTGACCCCGACCCCAACCTTGCCGAGAACAGGTCCCCGCCTAGCGACCAGTCCCCCAGAGCTATTTCTTACCGAGTAGCAGGTCCTCGTTAAAAGTTCCGTCCTGGTTAATCGGATTCTCAACTAACTTCCCATTGGAGGCAAACATCGGGGTGCCTACCTGTTGGGTTTGCTTACCAGCAGCATCTGCCCACTGCTTTTGCCACTTCTCCAGCAGTGCCGATTTCGGCTCTGCCTTGAAGGAGCTAATAATTTCGTCTTTAACCCCAACCTTCTTGGCAACTTCCTTAATTTTTTCTAGCGACTTAGCCGGATCAGCCAGAATCGTAGAGTTACCCTGGTCCTTCCAACCAGCGTCCTCACCCTTGGCAAACATCACCCCATATCCGGCATCAATCAACGCTTGATGGAAGGCCAGCGTTTTCTCTGGCTGCCCCGCAGCCACTGCCATAGAAGCATTCCCGGCAATGATCGTCCACGGCAGTGCGTGAGTAACCACTGGATGCAGCACCAGATTGGCTTTACCATCTTTAGCAAAAGCCAGGATCTTATCCCCCAACTGATGCTCTAGGTTCAAGCAGGCCGGGCAACCATAGGAAAACCACATCTCAATAGTGGGCACCCCCGAGGTAGCCTTATATACGCCTTTTTGTCCAATTAAGATGCCCTGCGCCGCATCGACGGCCTGCTGACCAGAAAGAGCAGCAACTTTTTCCGGGCGCTGACCGGAAAGCACCGCGCCCGTATTTCCCTGCGCTTTATCATTTCCGCTCTGCGCAACCAGGTATCCGGCAAGAGCCACCGCGGCCACCACTAGCACCGCAACTATCGCAATCACTACCCGTTTTCCGGTTTGCTTGCGCCGCGCCGCTTCGCGCTGTGCTTCTACCTGCTTCCAAACCTTTTCTTGCCGCTTTTGCGCGGCTTGAGAGGAGGTCTTAATTTTTCCGGTCTGAAACTTGCCTTTTTTCTGTGCCATTACTTTTTCGCTACTACTTTCCTGCGACTTTCCAGTTTTTCTGTTTCAAGCATAAACGAGGACGCACCTCACTCCCACCCTATCCGGGCTTTTAGCACCGCGATTCTGAGTGACGCCGCCTACCAGAGACCATTTACCACCATATATTCGACGCCAATACTGATTATCAGAGCCGCCACCCCCCAAAATAGACGAGCTCCCGCTCCCCCAATCAGGCGCGCCATAGAACCAAACCCCACTCTGAAGGAACGAGAAAAGAAAGCCACTATCGTCCCAAACAGCGAATACGCCAGGTAGAGCAGCACCCGATAAACCGCCTGCTGTTCGCGCAACCCCTCCGGTAAAACCTGATATGCCAGCTGCATTAGCGGAGTGTAGCCAAAGCGTCCTATCAGAAAAACACCCACCCCCACCAGTATGGTCACCGCAATTGCTCCATTTATCGGCGCCCAAAACGGTTGGGCTTTTAGCGCCGCACTGGGGGGAGTCACCATTCCCGACGCCAGTTGCGCATCTCGCATGCGCGCCCTAAACGCCCCAAACAGACCGCAAAGTGCCACTAACGCAGTCAAAACTACCGTACCCAGGGATACTGCTCGCGGCGCGTAAAAATTGCTTTTTAGTGCAAAAACTTCCGCAAACAGGGATAAGGACAACATCAACGCCAAACAAGACAACCAGGCGTTAGGTAACTTATTGGGGATATAGCGCGGCTCCCACTGCGCAGGCACCCCGCCCGCAGGAACGCTCCCGGCAACTGCACCATAGCCAGGTGGGCGCGACTGCACCCTCTGATCTACGCCGCCACCAGCATAGTTACGTGCATAGTTGCCTGCGGGCGCCACCTGATAACCGGCCGCACTGGCATTTGCGGGAGGAGGCGGAGGATAAAGCCGAGTAGCTTGACCTGAAGCTGAGGGCCCGGAACTGGGATCTGCTTCCCCTCGGTGTTGAGAAGCAGGCGGAAAACTAGGAGGAGGCGGCCCCAGAGAGGCTGCACCAACATTCGCTGTGCCCAAACCTGAGGCCCCTGCCCTCGCAAAACCAGGATCATCCGTCGGGTAAGAATCTTCCGGCAAGTAATCAGCGGGATCCTTCCCCTCATTAACCGCCTCAAAAGCCGCGATTAGCTGATCGGGAGTTGCTCGCCGCTCCGGATCTACCTGGAAACCGGCGGAAAAAACTTCTTGCAACGGTTCCGGCAATTCGGATAATTCAGCTTTACCGGTGTTTATGCGTCCTAAAACTACTTCGATGGGACCAGAACCAAAAGGCGGACGGCCACTGATGCAATAGAGCAACACACACAGCCAAGCCCACCAGTCGTCGCGCGCCCGCGCGTCCTCACCCTGGATGAGTTGCGGAGAAATATATCCCGGAGTTCCCGTAACCAGCCCAGTTGCAGTTAAACGCTCCGCCCCGGGGGTTTGGGAGATTCCGAAATCAATCAAGACCGGACCTTGCTTGGAGATCATGATATTGGCGGGTTTCACGTCCCGATGTACTACTCCGGCGCTATGGAGTTCCCGTAAAATCCGTGCCAACCATTGCGCCAGGTCAATCAAATCGGGAAGGTCCCAGGTTCCATGCTCGCTCACGTCCTGGGCGATAGTTACCCCTTTAATCAGCTCCATGGCCACATACGGGGTTTGCCCCTGAGTATTTACCTCGAAAACTTTCGCTACTCCCGAGGAGCTAACTCGGTTAATCGCGTCGGCTTCTCGCTGCAGACGTTTGCGGGCATTAGGGTCGCCAGCGATCTGAGGGTGTAAAAATTTGAGCGCCACTTGGCGGCCGTCGGGGGCTTCGGCTTGGTAGACCGAAGCCATTCCTCCCGCGCCCAAGGCCTTAAGTACCTTGTATCCGCCGATTTCTTGCCCGACCACTGTCTCCCTAACTGTTGAGCGACTCTCTTTCACCGATTTTAACTAAATGCATTCGCCCATACCCAACCACCTATGACAAAATTGTTCTAGCAATAACCAAAAGGAGGAATAGTGCCAGGTAAACAAAAAATTCGGGTAACCATCTCGGGAACCTCCTCATTCTATTCCCTGGTGCCCTCCCTACCCTGGTCACTACCTCTGGAAGAATGGCCAAATGAGCTATTGGCCGCTCTGCCGCGAGGTATTTCCCGCCACGTAGTGCGCTTCATTAAGGCTGGGGGCGCGATTTTCGCGGTTAAGGAGATTTCTGAACGCGATGCGCTACATGAGTACCATATGCTGCGCCAGCTGGAAAGCAAAGAGCTTCCGACTGTGTCGGTGGCTGCAGTAGTCGCGGGACGTTTAGATAAAAACGGCGAAGAACTACCCGCCGCTCTAGTCACCCACCACCTGCAGTATTCCCTGCCCTACCGGGTGCTTTTGTCAAAGCACCTATCTAAAGGCAACCTCGACCGCGTCCTTGACTCCCTAGTTGCCCTGCTGGTGCGCCTGCATTTATCCGGCTTTTACTGGGGAGATGTTTCCCTCTCTAACACTCTTTTCCGTCGCGACGCCGGCACCTACGCCGCCTACCTAGTAGACGCGGAAACCGGGCGTTTCTACGACAACATTTCGGATCGTTCCCGCGAATACGATGTGTCCCTAGGCGCCATGAATATCATTGGGGAACTTATGGATTTGCAGGCCGGTGGCCTGGTCGACGAAGACTTCGATCCGACGATAGTCGGCGACTACCTGGAAGAACGCTACCACGCCCTCTGGAAAGATTTAACCGGATCCGAGCGGATCCCCGCCGACGAGATTTGGCGAGTAGGGGCGCGCGCGGACAGATTGGGACAGCTCGGTTTCGATATCGGCCAAGTAGAGATCGAGTCCGACGAGGACGGGGATTTCTTACATTTCGCCCCGCGAGTAGTAGAGGCCGGGCATTTTCAGCGCCTGGTAAAAGATCTAACTGGTCTGGAAGTCCAAGAAGAACAGGCAAAACGTATCTACACCGATATTTTGACCTACCAACGGCGCAAGAAACTGGATAAAACTCCCCTGCGGCAGGTGGCGAATACCTGGATGGATCGGGTCTATCTGCCCACCATCAGCGCGATTCCCGCTGAGCTGCGCTCAAAACTAGAGCCGGCACAGATATTCCACGAAGTTCTCGAACACCGCTGGTTCATGTCCGAAAAAGCTCGGCGTCATGTTCATACTCGCAAAGCAGTTAAAGACTATATCCGCACGCAGCTGGCAGCCCGTCCCGATGAGCAGGTGGTACTGCCTATGCCCCTGACCGCCACTGCGGACAGTCCCGATTACTTGAACCTAAGCGAACACTAGACGCCAGTTTTCAGTTCTCAAGTTTTCCGGCCTTTTTCCCCGGAAACCGTCCCTAATATTAATTGCACCCCGTCTACTAGCTACTTTGCTAGTAGTCCTACTGGCGCCCGT
Source organism: Varibaculum sp. C0165D1 (assembly GCF_056590355.1). NCBI lineage: Bacteria > Bacillati > Actinomycetota > Actinomycetes > Actinomycetales > Actinomycetaceae > Varibaculum > Varibaculum sp. C0165D1. Next base: position 19,541 of record NZ_JBWPVY010000005.1, read on the forward strand.
GGCGGCGACCTACTACCACTAAACCACCTTGCGGCAAGAGACGGTCCGGAGACATAGATTCAGAGACCGCTGAAAGCGAAATCGTGAACACTACCGGATGGCGACTGGTGAGCTCAATACGCCCTCCATCCGCTTCTATTAGGTCTTTCGCTAGTGCCAGACCGATCCCACTGGAACCATGACCGGAGACCCCCCGCCGGAAAATATCGGGAGCTATCTCTTTACTCACGCCCTCGCCCTCGTCAGTAACTTCTACGAAAATCGAGCGGGAAGAAGTCCCTTTGCGAGTAGAAACCGTGACCGTACCGGCACCATACTTTAAGGAATTTTCAACCAAAGTCGCGATAGCCTGCGAAAGCGAAGAGGGGGTGGCCAGCGGCAAACGGTCGGTCACCTGGTTGTTAAATACAATTTTCCGACCTACCGCTGCAAACTGGGCCGTCCATTCAGCCTTTTGCTGCCGGAAAATCTCTTCCATTTTCACCGCTTGGGTATTGCCGTGGCTGGTCTGCGCAGCGCGTTTCTTCAAATCTTCTACCACTTGCGTGATTCGTTCTACCTGTTCCAGACAGGCTTCCGCCTCGCTGCGTACTTCCTGGTCATCGCTTAAATACTCGATTTCTTCAATCCGCATCGAAAGGGCCGTCAAGGGGGTGCGCAACTGGTGAGTGACATCCGAGGCAAACTGACGTTCCTTGGCGATCCGGCCAACTATCCGTTCCCCTGAGCGAGAAAGTTCCTCGCTGACCAGATCAATTTCTTCAATTCCGGTGGGTTCAATGCGGGCTTGGACTGCCCCGGACCCCACCTGCTCAGCTTGAGCAGACAGATAGATTAGGGGCGCCGCCAGGCGGCGGGAACCATGGAATGCAAAGGCCGTACCCGCCCCCAAGGCCACTGCCCCGCAAATTAGCACTGCGCCCACTGCGCCCACCGCTGACCAAATTACCGGCACCGCGGAGGAACGGATAGAAACATACAGGCCCCCGGCGCTGCGGGCATGAGAATACAGCTGCCATTCAGTGTTCACGGAACCAGCATCAAAAATACGCTTTTCCCGCTGGTCAATACTAATTTCAGCTTCCGGGGTATTCACGCGCCGCCACTGCGATACCGATTGGCGCATCCGGTCTAAGTCATGCACCCCGATCTGGTCGAGATAACGCGACAAGGTTGCGACCTGGTTATCTTGGGCGCTTTGCGCAGACTGCCACACATAGGAGGGCGCCAGAATCGCCAGCGGCAGGCCCAACAGAGTCAGTGAAACCAGCACTGACTGAAAAACCATTAACAGCGCACGCCGGCGCATCGCTGGCTACTTTCGTTCAGTCTCGAAACGGAAACCCATTCCCCGCACTGTAGAAATGTAGTAGGGGTAGGCGGCGTCGTCACCTAGCTTGCGGCGCAACCAGGAAATGTGCATATCCAGAGTCTTGGTAGAACCTGCCGGATCTGAGCCCCATACTTCCTGCATAATTACCTGGCGCGGAACCACGTTACCGGCCTCTTTTACCAAGATACGCAGCAGATCGAACTCTTTAGCAGTCAATTGCAGCTCCCGCCCATCCTGGAAGGCCCGGTGAGCAGAAACATCAATCTTTATGTCCTGCACCTCCAGGGTGTCCTCTTGGAATTCGCTGCCCGCCCGGCGCAAAAGCGCACGCACCCGGGCCAGCAACTCCGCCAAGCGGAAGGGCTTAGTTACGTAGTCGTCAGCGCCAGCGTCCAGACCTACCACCATATCGACCTCATCAGTACGAGCGGTAAGTACCAGGATCGGTAGCGATGACCCTTGGGAGCGAATCTCCCGTGCCACGTCTAGACCATCAATATCGGGCAGACCGAGATCTAGAACCACCAAGTCGGCCCCGGCGAAATCACTGAGAGCGCCCCTTCCTGTACCGTGGGCACGTACCTCATATCCTTCCCGTCCTAGCGCCCGCGCTAGGGGCTCCGAAATTGCCGGATCATCTTCAACAAGTAAAACTGTAGTCATATTTCCATATTAATCTAAAAAAAACTTTGTTGCCAGTGGCGTCGAGTGGCAATAGCTTTACTAACTTTTTACTACCCCAGAAGCTATCTCTAAGGTGCTGCGGCGAATCATAGGCTCCGTGCTTTGACTAGAATCTCCACGAGCAAGGAGCCACCCTTCCACCGCCCCCAAGCCTTGCAGGTCTTGAGTTTTAGCCGGCCTAACTACAAAAAACCCTTTTTTGTCCAGGCGTTGAAGCTCTTGCGCAGAAGTGGCATCCATCAATATCTGTCCCCGAGGGGCGATATCCACCAACCGTGAGGCTAGGTTGACGGGGGGACCGAAAATATCGCCGGAGCGGGAAACGACCCGTCCATGCACTAGCGAGGCGCGCACCGGTAAAATTTCCGGTTGGGAGTTCAAAAACTCTACCATCGCACAGACAATATCCGCGGCCACCAGCAGCTCATCCGCAACGAACAGGACCGCGTCTCCCAGGGTCTTTACCACTCTTCCTCCGCGAGTGGTAACCACATCTCGACAGGCCATTTCAAAACTTTGCACCAGATCCGCCAGAGCGGTACCACTCATAGTGGAGGAACGGCGGGTATAGGCCACCATATCCACAAATCCCATACATCGATCCAAGGGATAAGAATCGGCGTCAGCGGTTTGCCCCTCTCGCATTTCCACTTCCCGGTTGGTGTTTAGCAGCAGATATGCCATCTGCCGGCGCCACGCATATCCCAATTGCGATTGCAAGAGATCGATATATTGGTCGATTTTATCTAAGGCGACCAGACGCGCAGAGGTATCATCCAGATTCATGCGCTCTTGAAAATCCGCCACGATCGCCTCCAGTTGCCACAGCACCAGCCGATCAGCCATATACGACTGTGCGCGTAGCAGGGAGGTCACAGTATTGCGCCCCAAAGCTCCCTCACCGAATTCTTGTTTCCATTCCGCAATGGCTTGGGCGTCCTGTTCGGTAAACATATAGGTGTCGGGATCAGCCTTGGGGAATCCGCAAGAAGTCCAAAAGCTATCTATTTCCGCGATACTGACCCCTAGATCTTCTGCCATCTCCCGCATAGTCATAGTGGGAGCACCCCCGATAAGTTTCCATACGGGGCGCATCACGGTGTTGCGCGCTATCTGGGCGGCAGACAAGGATTCACTCACCCCTTAACCATAAGGTGAACGACCTCACTTTTTCCAGCGGACCCGGCCTTTCTTAACGCTTTCAAAGAGAGTTAAAGTTCTCGTTCCCTACGCGACTTACTTCATTAGCGCCCCCGCTCCTTGCGTACTAGCCCGGTATGAACCCCCTCTTGGCGCCGCTATTTACAATTTCTTTAGCCGTAATTTACTTCTTGCTTTGCCTGCTACTTCCCGGTTTCTCCCCTAAAATAAGCCCCATGACTGATCGGCTACTTTTGGCTTCCGCTTCCCCAGCGCGACTCAAAGTTTTAACCCAGGCGGGCATCACCCCCCTTGCTTGGCCTGCCAATATTGACGAGGACGCGGTGCGCACCCAGCTAGAAACTGCCGGTCCCCCGCAGGTAGTTACCGCTTTAGCGCAAGCCAAAGCTCGCCATATTGGCAAATTTTTAACTGACCCAAATGAGTCTCGGGGCGAAGGTACCCCCCGGGTGAACAAAGCTTGGCAGACCCTCGAACAAATCCCCATAGGCGAACGCCTAGCGGTAGTGGGCTGCGATTCCATGCTGCTGCTTAACGGTAAGTTAAGGGGAAAACCCCACAGTTTCGCGCGCGCTCTAGCCCAGATTCATGAGCTATCGGGAGCGAGCCCCACGCTATACACCGGACACTGCGCCCTAGCCCTAAAGCGCTCCCCTGCCGGTTTTATCTACGAAAACGAAGTGGCAGACTATTCGCAAGCCACCTTGCATTTCAGTGAGATTAGCGCAAAGGAAGCACGGGCCTACGCAGCCAGCAAAGAACCCCTAGAAGTTGCCGGAGGCTTTACTATCGATGGCTTAGGGGGAGCATTTATTGAGTCAATTAAGGGCGATCCTCACGGAATTATTGGCATTTCTTTACCTTTAGTGCGTAAACTATTAAATGAACTTGGCTTTTTTTGGCCAAATTTATGGAACATCTTACTAAATGAATCCCCCAACAGATAAGGTTGAGTTATGAGTGAACGAAAAGCACGCGGGGTAGGCCTCGCAACCGTCAGTGAAACCGGTCAAACCCTTGACGTTTGGTATCCTCGCCCCTACCTAGGTGACCAGCCAGATGAATCAGATGCCCAGCTAATCGAAAAACTAAGCCAGATTGAAGGCCGTGACGACGGGCGCGGGGTTAACCGCACCGTCACCGTGGTAACCATCGATCTGGACGAGTCGGCGCGATCCACCGCAGATGCCTACTTACGTCTGCATCTACTCTCGCACCGTTTAGTAAAGCCGAACACTATTAACCTCGATGGTATTTTTGCTCGCCTCCCTACCGTCGCCTGGACAACCGAAGGCCCGTGTGCGGTCGAGGACTTCGAAAATACCCGTATGCGGATGCGTCTGAGTTACGGACACCCGATTCACCTGCTCAGCGTGGATAAATTCCCCCCGATGGTGAACTACATTATTCCTTCCGGGGTACGCATCGCCGATGGCGCGAAAGTTCGTCTCGGCGCCTATCTGTCACCGGGAACCACCGTCATGCACGCGGCGTTCGTTAACTTCAACGCCGGTACTTTGGGGACCTGCCTGATTGAGGGCCGAGTCGCCCAAGGAGTCGTTATCGATGACGGTTCCGATATCGGAGGGGGCGCCTCCACCGAAACCACCCTCTCAGGTGAAACTGGAGAACAGATTTCACTCGGGAAACGCTGCTTGCTGGGCGCCAACTCCGGACTAGGCATTGCCCTCGGTGATGACTGCATGGTGGAACCAGGTTTGAACCTGACTGCCAGCACCAAAGTTTCGGTGCTCCCCCACGCCGGGGTAGCGCCTTCCGCCGAAGGCTACTTCGCGGAGCCAGTAGTGGTTACCGCCTCCGAGCTGTCGGGTGCTTCGGATGTAATCTTCCGCCGTAACTCCCAATCGGGTCGGGTAGAGGCGCTGCCGCGAGCTGGCAAAGAAATCAAACTAGCCACCGCAGCCCGCATCAACCCGTAATTTTTTCCGTACCCCCTCAGGGGTCGGGCGGAAAAAGATGCGAGAGGGGGCTTGAGCCGAGCGCAGCAAGGCTCACCGGGGTCCCCCGAGCACTTTTTCCGGCTGACCCACGACGGGAGGAAAAACCTAGCCCCCGTGCTCGGGTCATGCCGGCACGGACTCCCTAAAAGTACGTTTCTAGCGTGCAAGTGCGGATTTATAGCGCATACGAACAAGAACTCATTACTGGCAGCATCGAACACCCACCAAACAAGCGATTGCTCGAAAACTATTTTTTAAAAATACTGATCGTAGCTGATTCTTTTTAAGGGGTGGGTGGTAAAAGATGCGAGAGGGGGCTTGAGCCGAGCGAAGCAAGGCTCACCGGGGTCCCCCGAGCGCTTTTACCGCACGCCCCTTATCCAAGGAACGGGCTACGATTGATGCCGCCACGAGGCGGAGCGCTGACTGGCAACCCACGCAGCGACCTGCGTGCGCCGCTGCAGCCCCATTTTGGCTAGTAGCGAGGTGATATGGTTCTTCACTGTCTTTTCGGCAACTCCGAGTTTCTCGCCGATCTCCCGGTTAGAGAGTCCGTCCCCGATCAGGTTTAAGACTTTGCGTTCTGCCGGGGTCAGATTCGCGGTGGGATCCTCGTTGCCGGCGCGGCGACGGGTGACCGTGCGTTCATCTAGCAGTACCCGCCCGCCTACTACAGCCCGAATCACGTCGGTGATTTCAGCACCCCGCACAGTTTTCAATACGTAGGCTTTCGCCCCTGCCTGCAGGGATTCTGCTAGCGCATCGTCATCATCGAAACTCGTAAGCACGATAGCCAGCGAATCCGGTGACACTTCACGCAACTGTTTCATCACGTCAATGCCGGTACCGTCGGGCATTTGTAAATCCACCAGTACCACATCGGGACACACCAGTTCCGCGCGCCGCACCGCATCTTCCACGGTGCCCGCCTCGGCGACCACCTCCATACCAGCAGTCCGATCTACGATTTCGGCAATCCCTCGACGCACAATTTCGTGGTCGTCAATAATCATTACCCGCGTAGGCGGTTCTTCTGTCTGCGTCTGCTGAATATTCACTCCTTGATTCTACCTAATCCTCCCTACGGGAAAGGACCGGTTCCACAAAGTTGCATTTCGAGAAGTGCTCGCGGTAAATATTCGCCCTACCCAGCGCACATAAGGGTGATAAAAATACCGGTCACAGCCCACTCACCAGGCCCGGTGGCAGCATTACTTGTGGAGCGGTTGACATTTCGGACAGTAGGTAGCGTTGCGTCCAGACTGTTGCAGTTTCTCCAGAGTCGTTCCGCAGGTCTTGCAGGGTTGCCCGCCACGTCCGTAAACCTTTAATTCCTGTTCGAAATACCCGGGGTTTCCGCTGGTATCCACATAGAGCTCATCAAACGAGGTTCCGCCGTGTTTAATGGCTGCTTTCATAATTTTCCCGGCTCGTTTAAATAGATCCGCAATTTGTGCTTCCGAAAGGGACTGCGCTGTTTGGCCGGGATTCATCTTGGAGGCAAATAAGGTTTCATCTGCATATATATTGCCGATGCCGGAAACTAGCTTTTGATCCAAGAGAGAGTGTTTAATAGAACTCTTCCGCTTACAAACTGTGGACGAGATCTTTTCTAAATCGATATGCGGATCTAACACGTCCCGCGCTACATTCATTTCCACGTTGCGGGGAATCAAATGGGAATCTGCTCCCAGTCCTGCCGGTTTTTTATCCCTGGTCTCTACCAGGGGTTCAACTATCATGCGTCCAAAGGTGCGCTGATCGACGAAATTGACGGTTCTTCCGTCCTCCAAAGTTAAACGCACCCGCAGGTGCCCCTGATTTTTGTGGGACAGCTCAATCTCGGGTTGATTGATCAGGAGCTGTCCAGACATCCCCAAGTGAATGACCAGGGAGTACAGTGTTTGCTTACCTTCTTGGTCTTCCCCTAGTAACCATAAGAATTTACCGCGCCGCACCGCAGCAGTAATGGTCCACCCCTCTAAGGCGGCGCAAAAACGTTTCGCATCTTGACCGCGCAAGGAGCCGGGAAAGAACACTTCTGCTTCCTTTATTCGCGCACCCAGTAGCTGCTGGTCTAGACCGCGCCGTACTACCTCAACTTCTGGCAATTCTGGCATGTATTAGTTCCCCTCAAAACTTTATGTAGTCATCAACTTTTAATTACAAATACATTAGAACCCTAAGGGAGTGGTTATCCCGTGTTCTTCCCGTAAAGTCATCACTGCTTGCCGGGCAGCCTCGTGTTCCGCCACTTTTTTAGAGCGTCCTTTTCCAGATCCCAGTATCCGGTCCCCGATTAGAGCTTTGGCGGTAAAACGCCGGTCATGGTCAGGACCGGTACCCTCTACCGCAAACTCTACCGCATGAACCCCCAGCTCACCAGTAAGTTCTTGCAAAGTGGTTTTCCAGTCCATAACTGCCCCCCGCTCTAGGGCGTGATCTAGCAAGTCTTGCAACAGGTTTTCAACTACTTTGCGAGTGGCTTCCAAACCGTGACACAGATAGGTCGCTCCAATCATCGCTTCTACCGTGTCCGAAAGAATCGAATCTTTTTCTCGTCCTCGGGTTTTTTCTTCCCCGCGCCCCAGTAAAATAAATTCCCCAAGATTAATATCGCGGGCAACCTTAGCCAGAGCTGGCTGGGAAACTGTGGCCGAACGCATTTTTGCTAGATGGCCCTCTGGATGGGAGGGGTAGGAAAGGTAAAGACGCTCCGTGACGATCAGCTGCAAGACCGCATCCCCCAGGAACTCTAAACGCTCATTAGTAGGCAGATTGTCTTGTTCGTGCGCGAAAGAGCGATGAGTAAGCGCCAATATCACCATCTCGGGGTCTAGCTCAATCCCCCATCTGGCTAGCAGCTCCGCTAAATCTTGCGAACCGCGACTCATTCGTTCTTCCCCTATTCGTCCAGTAGGTCAGCAAGCGCTGACCAGCGCGGATCTATCGTGTCGTGATGGTGATCCGCTTCGGCCTCTGCCAGCATGATTCCACATTCGGGGCACAGGCCCGGGCAATCGGGACTACACAGCACCGAATAAGGAATCTGTGGCACGATGGCGTCTATCAAAAGTGGCTCCAAATCCAAGCGGGAATCGGGCTGTACTTGATAGGCCTCGTCCAAATCAGCATACACGCTTGAGTCGTCACTCACCTCATTTAGCAGGTGCGCTAGTACATCGGGATAGTAGTAGATGCGAGTCAAAGAAAAATCCAGGGATTTTTCTACCGGTTGCAGACAGCGCACGCAGCTACCCTCGGCACAGGTAGCTCCGCTAACGCTAAGAGACACCCCCTCGGAAATTGCCACCGCTAACACCTGTAAATCCAGCGATTGCCCGGCAGGCACCGCCATATCCTCGGTGCCAATGGCCGCGGGTAAAGTTACCTTAAGCTGCCAGCTTTTGCTGTCCCCCTCACCGGAACCTAAACCGGTTAACTCCAGCGGGATCACGGCTTTTTTTACTTGCTTCATGCCCCTCAGCCTAAGGGTTATTTTGCCGCGGCGCTAGCAAGCTGACCCTCAGCTACTAGAACTGGGGGCGTTCCTGGTGAGAAAACTGCGCGCGTCCGTTATGGGTTTGCTCCGCGATAGCTCCCAGCAGTTCTTCTAACTGGGTCAGGGACTGGTTGACATACTGATCGGACTGGTCCATAAAATCTCTGGCTTCTGCGCGAGCCGTATCTAGCATCTGCTCTGCTGACTGCTTTGCTTCGCGGTAGACGTTCTCTTGAGAAACCAGCTGATCGGCGCGTTGGCGCGCTTCCTGCAAAATCTGCGCCGCCTCCTCATTGGCTTGCGCTACCGTTTCTTCAGCCTGAGCGCTAGCATGTGCAATCGCGGACTCCGCCTGGCGGTTGGCATCATCGATAGTTTCCTGAGCCTGCGCATTGGCTTTAGCGATGGTGTCTTCGGCACTCTGGCTGGCTTCGGTAGTTACCCGCTCAGCTTCGGCGCGGGCATCGGAAATAGTCTGCTCGGCCTCTTCATCCGCGGTATCCAGCACTTTGTTAGCATCCGCCACAATCCGGTCCGCGTTAACCAGATCAGCCGGGAGCGCCGCCCGCGCATTATCAAGCAGCTCTACCCCCTCGGCCTGGTTAATCAATACCGAAGCAGAAAACGGGACGTTGCGTCCGGCCTCGATCATCTCGCTGAGACGGTCAAGGACTGCGATCACATCTGAGGGTGCATACTGCGGTTCTTCCTGGGGTGCCATAATCTTCCTTCCTGTTATTAGGCTGGTGGGTTCACAGATTCGCGAGGACTATTAAAGTTTTCGGAGGACGCATCCAACTCTCGTTGCAGCGCCTGGGCCACTTCGGGGGGAACAAAACCGGAAACATCTCCCCCATAGGAAGCAATTTCTTTCACTACCGAAGATGAAATTAAAGCATTTTCGGGGGAAGTGGGAATCAAAATGGTGTCGATTCCAGACAGCTGCCGGTTGGCGAAAGCCTGGGTCATTTCACTGTCAGTGTCTTTAGAGTTGCGAATGCCCTTTACTAGCGCCACCGCCTGGTAGCGAGTAGCGAGGTCACATGCCAGCCCCTCCCAGGTAACTACCTGCACATTCGCCAAGTCGGCGGTGGCCCCAGTAATGAACTCTTCACGCTTGGCGGCGTCGAATAAATACCTCTTCTTCGGGTTCTTCGCCACCGCCACGATCACCCGATCAAAAATATGGGCTGCGCGGCTGATAACGTCCAGATGCCCAAAAGTCAGGGGATCATAGGAACCGACGCAGACAACAGTACTCATAACTACCAAGCTACCGGCAAGCACTCCCTATACGCCGCGTCCCACGCGGAAAGGGAGGGAAAACTAGGCTTCTTCCTCCCCATCGTTGGGGATGTCGAGGGCGGGGCGCAAAAAATAAATCGCGCTTTCGCCGTAAAGTTTGCGGGACTCTTCCTCCCACTGCTCTCCTTCCCAGTCAGGAGCCTCATTGCGAGCTGAACGCTCGACCACAATCCAGGCATCGGGATCGCAGAGGGGGTGCAGCTGGGTTAGCACCTCCAGGATTTCGCTATTTTTCATAGCGTAGGGCGGATCGATAAAAACCAGTTCCCACTGCGGATTGGGGTTGGCTCCTAAAAGTCTGGAAGCTAAGAAAGCCAGTGCCGACTGCACATAGAGTTTAGCCGGAGCAAAAATCGGAGAGGAGTCGCGGTTCTTGCGGATTGCTTTAGCGGCACTTGGAGCTTGGTCCACCAGGTCTAGGCTGAGCGCTCCTCGCGATAAAGATTCGAAACCGTAGGCTCCAGAGCCGGCAAAAAGATCTAACACACAGGCATCTTCGGTGGCTCCGCGAGATTGCAGGGCAGAGAAAATCGCCTCTCGTACTCGGTCTCGAGTGGGGCGCGTGCCGGAGGAGGGCGCGGTTAGCTGAATGCCGCGGGCATCTCCAGCTATTATTCTCATCACCATGACAGTCTAACCCTACCCAAGTTCGCAAAACAGCAGCTTCCAAGATTTCAGATATTGCCAGCTAGCCTCGCTCTAAGAATTCTTGTTCCTCTTCGCTGATCCGCCTAGTGATCGCCCGCTGCAATACTTGCTGGTTTTCTAGCCGCGGATCCGCAGCCACCAGTTGTTTCGCGTCCTTACGGGCGCGTGAAATCACTTCTTCATCGGCTAGTAAATCCAAAATTTTTAAAGAGGAGGCGCGTCCGGATTGACTGTCTCCTAGAATGTTTCCACTTTCCCGTAACTGTAAATCCATAGCCGCCAGTTCGAAGCCGTCGGTGGTTTTGGTGAAAGCATCCAGGCGGCGACGGGCAAGGGTATCCGGCTGAGCCCCAGACCAAACCAGACAAACTCCCCCCAACTTCCCGCGCCCGATTCGCCCGCGCAGCTGATGTAACTGAGCAAGGCCGAAACGGTCGGCGTCAAGAATCACCATCATCGTTGCTTGAGGAACATCCACCCCCACTTCAATCACCGTGGTGGCCACCAGTAACGGCGTTTTACCGCTGGTAAAATCCGCCATGGCGCGGTCTTTTTCTCCCGTATCCATCTGGCCATGCAAGACTCCGATTTCAATTCCTTTTAGCGCCGGCAGGGACCGTAACTGGTTTACAGTCTCGGAAACATTCGCCAGCGGCTCCTTTCTAGCATCTTTGGTAGTTACTGCCCCGTCCTCGCCCTCTAAAATAGTTGCTTCCTCGTCGCTTTTCGTGCCAGGCTTAATCGCCGGACACACCACAAATACCCGATGGGAGGCTTTGATTTCTTCGGCGGCGCGCTGCCAAGTACGGGCAGTCCAGGTGCGATTAGCCGTATCTACCCGGAAAGTTTCTACTTTCCCCCTACCCGGCGGCATCCCTTGCAAGGTCATAAAATCCAGATCCCCAAAAGAGGTCATCGCCACCGAGCGTGGTATCGGGGTTGCGGTCATTACCAACAGATGGGGTGTACCTGACTGCGCCTGTCGGAGGCGATCGCGCTGACGTACCCCGAACTTGTGCTGTTCATCAATCACTACCACCCCGGGGGAAGTGAGCATTACCCGCTCAGAAAGCAAGGCGTGAGTGCCCACAATCAGCGCCGGCTGTCCCGTTTTCAGCGCATCCAAAGTGCGGCGTTTTTCTGCGGCAGGCATCGAGGAGGTCAGGCGGTAGATCGGGACTCCCTCGCTCCCCCGTAAAGTAAATCCTCCCGGCTGGGCATATTCGCCTAAAAGGTTAGTTAGGGTTGAAAAATGCTGATGTACCAGGACTTCGGTGGGCGCCATGAAGATACCTTGTCGCCCGCTATCTACTGCCCGCAGCATTGCCAGCAGTGACACCACGGTTTTACCGGAACCGACATCGCCTTGTAGCAGCAAGTTCATGGGGCGAGGTGACTCTAGGCGCTTCCCAATATCGGCTAGCGCCTGCTGCTGGGAGTCGGTTAAAACAAAAGGAAGTGCGCAGGCCACTCGCTCAGTAAAACCACCGGGCAGCTCGGTGAGAACTGGCGCATCTGCGGATAGTTCCTGGCGCCGCTGGGCCAATGCGGCCTGCAGCACGAAGGCCTCTTCATAGCGAAAACGGTCCCGGGCAGCCTCGAACTGTGCCCGGGTTTGGGGACGATGAATCTGCTCTAAAGCCGTATTGATCTCTAGCAGGCCCTCTTTAGTGCGAATAGTAGCCGGGAGCGGATCATCTAAAGGCTGCGTCTGCAATAACTCTAAAACCACCGCAATCGCTTTTTGGGTGGTCCAAGTGGGCAGCCCGGCCTTCGCGGGATATATCGGTTCTGGCCGCTGCGCTTGGATTTTAGCTACCTGGTTACTGGCGGCGTCCAGGTTTTCGTCGCTTACTTCCTGATAGGACGGATGCGATAGTTGTAGGTGTCCGCGATAGAGACTGGGACGCCCAGAAAATAGTTTTGTCTGACCCACCTGCAACTGGGAGGACATCCAGTTAATTAGATGCTGGCTTTTCGCCCAAAAAACTGCATCCATCAGGTTTTCCCCGTCGCTTAGCTGCAGAGAAAGCATCCATTTTCCTCCGCGAGTGCGGCGCCGGGTAGAGTCCGCGATTTGAGCGATGACCGATTGTTCTTCCCCTAGAATCAGCCCCGAAAACGCAGTCAATTCTCCTAACTCGTGGTAGCGTCGCGGAAAGAAATATAGCAGTTCCATGGGGGTTTTAATCCCAAATTTTTTATCCAGTTTTCCGGCCGCCCGTCCCAGGATTTTCTTTAACGGTTCCTCGGCAAAAGAGGTTGATTTTTCGCTCACGAAGAGAGCACCCCCACCACGGTGGATCCGCTTTGCCCACCACTGATAAGTTCTATCCGGATTTCCGGGGCTTTTTGGAACAGCGCGTTTTGTACTCGGGAAATCAGGTCCGGGTCTTCTTTGCCGGCGGTTAAGATACGTGCCTGGACATCGTTGCGGTTCACGGAGGAAGAAAGCAAATCAAAAGGTATATCGCGGTCAACATTGAAAGTTCGTTGCCTAGCCAGGGCGTCTAGCGTCCGCGAACGCTGCAACTGGATCAAATCGGGAACCGTAATTGCCGAGGAAACCACTTGCGTGAGGGCGCGGGCGGCTTCCAGTACTTGCAGGTCATCTTGAGTGGGGGCCACCATCACTTCAATACCTTGGTCTTTGGCGGGGCGCACTAGGTTTGCCAGTTCTGCCCCGCTCACCTGGTCGCAGGGCAAGACCTGCACCACTTCCTGTTCCATCTGGGCGATGACCGGTAGTACCTGGAGAGGAATACCGGGACGGGAATACACCACTGTGGCGCCCAAGTTAGCTAAATCCCCCACTAGCCCAGGAGCCGAAGTATAGGCCAACACCGCTGGTCTAACCGGATGAATAGCTCGCGCGGATCCCAAACTCACCAGGTTGGATGCGGAATCTTCAGTTTCGGCCGGCAAGGGCGGACGAGTTAGAACCATCCCCGATTTTTCCGGTAAAAGTTCGATTACTCGCCGCGGATGCCGACTGCGCACCAACAACATTCGCGGCCCGATGCCCAGCATGTCTGCCCTACCGGTCATCGCACCGTATACCCCGTTTTCTTCTAGCTGCCTACGCAACTGCTCATAGCGGGAGTTATCGACTTCCCCGCGCCAAGTTAGCGCCAAAGAATACCAGCGCGAGGAGGCGTGCACTCCTGGAGGGGAAACGGGAACCATATCCCTCACCATCTGCAAACTGGTGGTAAGCGCCCCCGCTTCCTGCTGGTTTTCACGGGAATAAGTTTCCACCATTGCCGCCACCAGCAGCATCAACACCGCCGCCCGGGCATCGGGACGCCCGCGGTTTTCTTCCGCGCCCTCTACCAAGGCCACTTGGCTAGCCAGCCAGGCGCGCGAAATAATATCTTCGATCGACATTTGTTCTGGCTGGGTTGCTAGCTCCGCGTTTATCTCCTCTATCAGCCCCGATAAGGTGGGAGGATCAAGGCGCTCAACTGCAGGTAGCAGGCAGCGCCCCGGGCAGTCTCTACTAGAACGCAAGACCTTTAAAAGCTGCACCGGATTAAGGGTGGGGGAACTTGTCGCCCCGGCAGCCATATTGGCCAACTCGGAAAGCACAATCCCGATCATTCCTCTAGCTCCGGCTAAGGCCGCATCGGCGATGGCCTCTAACACCCAGCGAGCATCTTTATCGGCACTGGCTGGTAATCCGGCAACGGTCAGCGCTACTTTATCCCAGGTGAGTAGGGCATTTGAGCCAGTGTCAGAGTCAAGATCGCTCTGTAGATCCATAGCATCTAGTGCGGGCTGGCCCGCCTGCAAAGCTTCGCTGCAAACTTTTACCCAAGTGCGAATATTGGCTCCGGTAATTGCCAGATCGAGACTTTCTACAGACTCTAACGCTTCCGCCACATTTTCGCGTTGACGCTTTGTTTTCGGTTTCACCACTTTAGGGGCCACTGGTGGCACTTCGAAGTCCAGTAAGCCGGTGGTCCCACTTGGCTGGGTCTTATCGCCAGCTGGCGCAGCGCTTTTCTTTTTTTCCGAAGGACGAGGGCGTACAGAAGTTTTCTTACTTTTTTCCCTTTCGGCGTCACCGCCGTTTCTCTTCCCTAACTGGGAATCATGGTTTCGCGGGGGATGCGCAGCTCCAACGGATTCAACCGGATTTTTCTCCCGGGCAGCGCGAGCAAAATCCGCGAAAGAAAACAGATCCGCTAGGGGTTCTTCTTCACCCACCGTTGCCTCCTTCGCGCCGTTATACTTCTCTGCTGCTCGCCTGCTTGCTCTCATAGTCTAGCGAGTTTTCAGTGAAGCCTGGCACAATAACCACCTGGTAGTTGGCTGTTGCCCTCCGAATCAGTTAATCTGGTCGGGTTGCCGATATCTGGGCGTCTGGGCTCAGAGTTAGAAGAATACTTGAAGGAGACTATCGTGGCTGCCACCTGTGACATCTGCGGAAAAGGCCCCGGTTTCGGGAAGAGCGTTTCGCACTCCCACCGGCGCACGAACCGCCGTTTTAACCCGAACATTCAAAGCGTGCGCGCCGTTGTTGGCAGTGGCCGCAAGCGGATGAATGTTTGCACTAAATGCCTGAAATCTGGTCGGGTTGCTCGCTAGTAACAGGACATAACTGACGCCGTCTGCCTTGGCAGGCGGCGTTTTATTTTTACCCCGCCGCCCTCACCCCCCGAAGCCGTGATGTGAGGAAGTTCAAAGGCCACCGGGGCGCTTTCAGCTTTATTTAAGGCGCCCTGGTCTGCTAAATTAGGTAGTAACCGACCAGGAAACTGGTACGAAAGTGGAGGTTTTCCCACCTGGATGCTCTTGGGTATCGGGTAAGAACAGATGCTTTAAGCATCTGCGCGTTTTTCGCAGCCTCCGCACAAGAAGCGGGGGCTTTTCTTTTTAAGTCTGGCTCCCAAAAATCTCGAGCAAGGAGCAGCTATCAGCAACGAGACACGCATTAATGAACGCATCCGGGTGAAAGAAGTACGCCTAGTTGGCCCCAGCGGTGAACAGGTAGGGGTAGTCCGGATCGAGGATGCATTGCGCCTAGCCACAGAAGCTGGCTTGGATCTAGTAGAGGTCGCGCCTACGGCGAAACCTCCAGTTTGTAAGTTGATGGATTACGGCAAGTTCAAGTACGAGGCCGCGCAAAAGGCTCGTAACGCTCGCCGTAACCAAGTGAACTCCCAGCTAAAAGAGATTCGTTTCCGCCTCAAAATCGATGATCACGACTACGAAACCAAGAAAGGCCACGTAATACGGTTCCTCGAAGGCGGAGACAAAGTAAAAGTCATGATTATGTTTCGCGGACGGGAACAGTCCCGCCCCGAGCTCGGCGTCAAACTTTTAGAGCGCCTGGCCGAGGAAGTAACCGAGATGGCTACCGTAGAATCTATGCCCCGTCAGGACGGACGCAATATGACTATGGTGCTGGCTCCCACGAAACGTAAACATCACACCAAATCGGATCAGCGTCGTCGCCGTGACCAACAGCGCGGCGAAACTATGAACCGTCAACAACTTAAGGATGCCCGTAAGGCTCGCAGAGTTAAAGAGGCTCAGGAAGCTGAAGCCGCAGCGAAAGCGAAAAAGTAGGGCCGTCCTAACCGCCTAAGAAACAGGCAAAACCACCGGCGTGCCGGTAGAGAGGAAAAACAATGCCGAAGATGAAGACGCACTCCGGTGCGAAGAAGCGCTTCCGTCGGACCGGAAGTGGCAAACTGATGCGGGAAAAGGCCGGCAAGCGCCACCTGCTAGAACACAAGTCTTCCAAACAGACCCGTCGCCTCAGCCGTGATCAGGTAGTGGCACCCGCCGATACCAAGCGCGTAAATAAGCTGCTGGCTGGCAACAAGTAGGCAAGGAGAGGATTAAGAGAGATGGCACGCGTAAAAAGAGCAGTTAATGCCAAGAAGAAACGTCGCACCGTATTGGATCGCGCCTCCGGTTACCGGGGTCAGCGTTCCCGCCTGTACCGCAAGGCCAAAGAGCAGCTGCTGCACTCGGGCGTTTATTCCTACAATGATCGCCACAAGCGCAAGAATGATTTCCGGAAACTGTGGATTCAGCGGATTAACGCGGCTTGCCGCGCCCAGGATATGACCTATAACCGGTTCATCCAGGGTCTGCGCCTAGCGGAAATCGAAGTTGACCGCCGGATGCTCTCCGAACTAGCGGTTTACGATATTGACACCTTTAATCAGCTGGTAGACAAGGCGAAAGCTGCCCTACCGAAGGACGTAAACGCTCCGGCTGCTTAAACCGTCAAGAAAAGTTAGCTTTTTGCTTAATCTACGCCTAGACACGATTGATAATCCTCGCTCCCAGCGGGTGCGGACCCTAGTCAATCTGTCTAGGCGTAGTTTTCGTTTCAAGCAAGGATTACTCCTGGTAGAAGGGCCGCAGGCCTGCCGGGAGTTGCTGCGTTTCTACCCGGACGCGGTTCGTGATGTTTATCTTGGTACCGATGCGCCCTCCCCCGCAATCCAGGTGGCGCAAGAGGCGCTAGGGGTTACTTCCTGGGTGCATCCGGTAGCACCACAGGTAATGAAGCTATTTGCGCCCTCGGCGCAAGGAGTCGCCGCCACCGCCGATCTTACGTTACTCCCTAGCGAAACCCTTCCGCTCCCTAAGGCTTTGGGTGAGGGCGTCTGGGCAGTGTGCGCGCGAGTGCAAGATCCCGGAAACCTGGGGACGATTATTCGGATCGCCGATGCCTGCGGTTTGGCGGGGGTGCTGGTCTTGGAAGGCTGCGCAGATCCCTCTGGTCCGAAAGTGATCCGCTCCAGTGCCGGGAGCCTGTTTCACCTGCCGGTATACTCCGGCGCCTCCTTCTATTCTTTAGCCGGATTGAGCGCGGAAAACGATGGCTACCTGGTGGGTCTATCGGGAACAGCCGAAACAGATCTCCCTACTTTTACTACCTCTGGGATGGTAACTGCGGCGCCGCTATTTATCTGCCTGGGTAACGAAGCCCAAGGTTTAAGTAGCGAGGAAATCGCCCTCTGTAATGAAACCATTGCCATCCCTATGTGGGGGCATGCCGAGTCTCTAAACGTGGCGACTGCCGCGGCGATTGCCCTGCACGCCATCGCCAGTGCGCGTATTCGCTAAACGGGTTAGGATTCCCCACAAGCCCTAACTATTCCAAAAGGTCAGAATGACTACCAGTCCTAGTCAGCGATAGAACTAACTGCTGGCTACTGATCTTATAGATCAGTAGCCAATCAGGGCGAATATGACATTCGCGATGCCCCAACCAGTTTCCCGTTAGTGCGTGATCCTTTAGTGTTTTTGGAAGTGCTTCTCCAGCTGCTAACAACCGGATAACGTCATCTAGCTCCTCTATGGGCAGCCCGCGCCGAATAGCCTGCTTGTAGTCTTTCTTAAACCGGCTAGTCCATTGGATCTGGTAGCTCATGATTTAAGTTCTTTTAAGGCATCTTCAACATCTACATAACGCTGGGCATCAGGATTGGAAAGCATTCTTTCCGATTCCGCCAACGCCAACTGGGTTTGATAGTTGGGAGATTTTTGACGGATTTCAAACGGAAATCCCCCCGCTTGGATAGCTTGACGCAAAAAGATATTGATTGCGGTAGTCATATTGACCCCTAGATCCCGAAAAATATCTTCGCTTTGCTGCTTAACATCTTTATCCATGCGCACACTAAAACTGGTAGTACCGGACATAGCAAATCCTCTCTCCTGCAATAAAATACATCTAAAATAAGTCTATTATCTAGGCATTAGATATGCAATAGCTAGTTCATTCGTACTATCTGAGGGGCAGGGTGAGGGTGAAAATAGCTCCTGAGGTGACGCGATCCCTATAGTCAGGTATTTTGGCTTTGTTGAGGGCGCTCGAAAGTAACACCTGGAACCTAGAAGATTATTTTGCGGGCTGGTTCGCGCAGTTGACACAGAGGCCAAAAATATCTGCCATATGCTCGATATCGCTGAACTGGTAACGCTGAGAAATCTCGGCAATCCACTGTTCTAACTGGTCATCTTGGATATCGACGGTGTAGCCGCAGCTGCGACACACCAGGTGGTGATGGTGTCGGCGCGCCGCACAACGCCGATAGAGGGTTTCGCCCTCTTCCGAACGCAAACTATCCAGCTCTCCTACCTCAGTTAGGTTCTGCAGGTTGCGGTAGACCGTAGCGAGTCCCACGGTTTGCCCGGCTGCCATTAGGGCAGCATGCACTTGCTGGGCAGAACGAAAATCGGTTTCATCAGCCATAATCGCCATGATCGCGTCCCGCTGCCGGGTTTTACGCTGCATCGCCATCGCTTGTCCTACCTTCTTTCCTGTACCGCTTTACCGCTGCCGCAGCTGGCAGATTTTCCTAACCGCCGCCTCCAGGGCGTATTGCGCATCCCGGCTGGCGCCTTTAGCGTCCTCGTCAGCCTGGGCAATAATTTTAATCGCTGCCGCTAACTGCGAATCCTTCCATCCGCGCACTTCCCGCCGAGCTTTTTCCACCTGCCAAGGTGCCATTCCCAGCTGGGAAGGGTTTATTCCCCGCACGCTCACTTTTGCCAGGTTGCGAAACTTGAGGGCGAGCGCACCCCCAATTGCCACCGGTTCCACCCCGGAAGAAAATGCTTGTCGCAGCAGCACTAGGGAGCGCGAAAGATTCCCCACCGCCGCCGCATCGGCAACGTTAAATCCGGTAGCCCCTACCCGCGAACCATAGAACTGCTGTACTGCCTGCAAAGTTACCGCCTGTGGATAGTCAGAAACTAACTGGCGGGCAGCGCCGATTAGTTCCGCTAAATCCCCACCGAGGGCATCTACCAGCAGCTGCGCCCCAGCTGGCTCTATGCGTCCGCCGATGGTGCGTACTTCTTCGACTACTAAAGCCAGTTTGTCGCGGGCATTCTTTATTTTCGCGACTTTAACTTCCCTAGCTCCTGCCTTCTTTATCTTGTCTACCTGACGTTTTCCTTTATTGGAACCATCGTGAAGCGCTGCCACCCAGCAATCTGGTTGTGGGGCTGATAGATAGGCGGCCAAATCGTCGCCCAACTCTTCGTCGGCAGATTCAAAATCGGGAATTACTAACAGGCGGGCTTCCCTAAATAAAGAGGGCGAGGTCAAAGAATCAAGAGAGCCTGCCTGATACCCGGCGGCGGTCACCTCAGTCACTGCTAGGGCCGGATCCTGGTTTCGTCCCAGTTGCTTTAAGCGGGTAAGGGCGCGATCTGCCAGCAGTTTTTCTGGTCCGCGAATCAATACTGCGGATGCCAGGGTGCAATCGCGCCAACTCATCTGCTTTGAGGCCATGCTTCAACATTGCCACCGATCCGCGTTTTTGCAAAGTAGCAGCGGAAAATATAGCTCAAACCGGCAATGATCACCCCCAACGCCAAAATCCCGGTAGCACCTGACGGCCAGGGCAGGATCGCGAAACGGTTGGCGGCAACCACTCGGGCAACCGTCATTACCCAGCTACACCCGGCACCCAGTATTCTCGCTAATAAAGTTCCCGGCAGTGGCAAGAACGTCAGGCAGGCTCCTCCCCAAATCAGCAGGGTAACTACCGGAGCGATTGCCACATTAGCCAACACGGTTAGGGTGTTGATCCCTGGACGGATTAGCAACTGTCCCGGTAAGCAGGCTAGCTGCGCTACCAGGCTGACAGCGCTAACGGAGAGGAAAGCCGCTATAAACTTCCGGAAAAACTCGGGATTTTTTGGATACTTATCAGATAGCATTCGGGGCACTCGCGCGCTCCCCGATCTTTTCATTGCCCCCAATCCATTTCGCAGTTTTTCCTCTAACGGTTTCGCGACCAGTACAATCGCTGCGGTGGAACTGACTGATAATAAAAATCCGGCGTCAGCCCCAAAACCAGGTTCAAAGATTAAAAGACCGATGATCGCGATTTCCAGGGCTGAAAAAGAAGCTGGCTCTCTGCCTCTACCTAGAGCCAGCACGGCCACCATCCCCATTACTGCAGCGCGTAGCAGCGAGGGGGCAGGGCCTAGTAACAGACAGTATCCCACTAGCAAACTTCCACACGCTCCCAGGCGCCAGCGACGTTTCAAACCGGCAGTTACCAGTGCCACCAGAGCAATCAGAACCGAGATATGCATTCCGGATACACAGGTAATATGCACAATTCCCGCAGTTTTCAGCGCTTCAGTATCTGCGGAGGCGTCAGCGCGGATACCCAGAATCATGGCCGGCAGCAGCGTGGCTGCTGCCGAGGATTTTACGGCAACCAGTTTTTCTTCCAGCCGGACGACGAACTTTTGTTTGAGGGCCGCCGCCCCGCGCGGCCCGGCCCGGATTTTAGGGGTAGCTACTATTTGTGCGGGGATCTCAAAAAGAGTATTCGCACTGGTAACGCCAACACTTTCCAGACCAGATTCCGTGGTTCGCTGCGGTTTTTCCAGTTTCAGGCTGGTTTCTAGGACGGTTCCGCGCGGATATTTAGGCAGGCGCTGACCGAAGGCCACCACTTTCAGGCAGGTTTTTACCGCCGGAGCGGGCGGCAGTCTCGCTTCCAATAGCTGCAAGGAAGTTATTTGTTGGTCACTGCCGGGCGCATATTTTCGCGGCGGCGCTTCTACCATGGCCAGCACTTTTACCTGGTCAATATCTCCTTGCCAAGCGCGCGCTAAGGGGTCTGCCGCCAGCTGCCGAGCGGCCTGCGAAACAGACAAACCGACCCCGCCAAATGCGGCTAACGCCAGGGCTAACGTTAACCCTACCTGCACTAAACGCTGGAAATAAACGGCAATCAGCAGCGCCGCCGCAATCGCCAGCGCTAAGGCACTGACAATCGGCTCTAGGTCCAAGGGCAAGGCCGGTAGAATCAGCGCCCCTAGCCAGGCAGACACCGCCGCTGGCAATAACCGTAGATCCAGGATTCGCCGGTTCATACCTTGCCTAAAGGCTGATCATATCTGCCAGGGCAGCATATTTTTTCTCTCCGATTCCGGAAACATTCTTTAAATCTTCAACGCTTTGGAATCTTCCCTGTGCTTTACGATAGGCAACTATCCGTTGTGCTAAAGCTTCCCCCACCCCCGGGAGCTGCTCTAGCTGCTGCTCGGAGGCCTCATTAATAGATATTTTTCCGCCTGCTCCGCTTTCTCCTGCTGGACTGGCCCCGGCTTCCTCGCTATTTCCCGCTCCTGACCCCGCGGCATCTTCAATTCCGACCCGGAGCTGTTCCCCGTCGCTCACCCTCCGGGCTAGGTTTAATCCCGATAGATCGGTGCCCGCCAGTGCCCCTCCGGCGGCTTTAATCGCGTCCTGGACCCGGGCGGAAGCATCCAGGCTCACTACTCCCGGTTTATTAACTTTTCCCACCACATCGACCATCACAGTACCGCTAGCCGCAGGAGAAGAGCCCGGAGCTGCCGGGGCAGCAGAACTACTGGAACTAGGGGGTGTAAGAGAGGCTTTGGTAGTAGGAGTTTTACTTTGTGCCCACCCCGCCATTACCGCCACGATTACTATTGCTACCAGCGCAGCTGCCACGACTCGCGGGGAAGGGGCCAGCCGAAGGCGGGGACCATTTGGCCCAGAGCGCAGACGGGTTTCCGCCTGCTGTAATAACTGTTGCGCCCGAGGAGTCTGGGAAGACGCCTGCCGAAACTGAGAGCGGGTATAGCTAGGTTTTTCTGAAGCCATAGAGTGAAAGTAAGCTGCTACCACTCCCTCCGCAATTATTTAATAATTCGCAACAGGAAAAAGTAACCGTGACTACCGCGGGGGACAAACCCCCATAGGAAGCCGCAGCGGAAAGATTTCAACTAAGCTAGCTAGATTTTCCTCTAGGTAAGGCTCCAGTACCCGCCAAATAAACTCTCTTGCGGGCGCGGATATCCGCAACTTACTGGCGCGCTGACTCCGCCATAATCATTTACTATCCCCGGTGCGTAACCGCTTCAAGGCGGTCTCCAAATCAGGGGTCAAAGGAGCCTCAAAACTCACTTGCTTGCCAGTTCTAGGATGGGCAAAGCTCAAAGAGGCCGCATGTAACCATTGACGTGTCAGCCCCAATTTCTTCGCTAACTGCGGATTGGGTCCATAAATGGGATCACCGACAACGCCATGCCCAATCGCCTGCATATGCACCCGAATCTGATGAGTCCGCCCAGTTTCCAGCTGGATCTCCAGCAGCGAAGCGCCGGGCAAAACCTCTAAAGTGCGATAATGGGTAATCGCCGCCCTTCCCCCCTCGACTACTGCCATCTTGAAATCACGGGAGGGATGCCGCCCAATCGGGGCATTAATCGTTCCCTGCGTCGGATCTGGGTATCCCTGCACCAAGGTGTGATAAATCTTTTTCACCCGGCGGGCGCGAAAATCCTCCTGGAGTTGCCGGTACGCTAACTCCGACTTCGCCACCACCATGGCACCGGAAGTTCCCACATCTAAGCGATGAACAATTCCGGCGCGCTCTTGCGGCCCCGAGGTAGACACTTGATGCCCGCCCGCCAGTAGTGCTCCGATAACCGTCGGTCCGCTCCAGGCGGCGGCCGCATGGGCAGCCATCCCCACCGGTTTATTAACCACCACAATATCGGCGTCCTCATAAAGGATGGGGAGCTGCGCGGGGGTTTCTATACTTATTGGGGAGGCGTCGGGCAGCAGCACTTCCACCTGGTCACCAGGGAAAGCCTCGGCAGATTTGCGGGGATTTTTCCCGTTTACCTGTACGTCTTTTTGTTTAATCAGTTTGGCAACTAGGGAACGCGAAAGCTGCAATTCACTGGCTAATACCTGGTCAAGACGCATCCCCCGCACAGAATCGGGCAGATGCATCGAAACCCGTTCACGCATCCTTACCTCGCACCCGCGCTGGTTTGTAGGCATGATTACCGCTGACTGAAGGCACACCCAGGACCACCAGCACCACCACGGTAATTACCCCCACCACGATGGCTATATCCGCGATATTCCCTACGAAGATCGAACGGTAATTCAAAAAATCAATCACGTGCCCGCGAAAAATTCCCGGAGGACGAGTAAGCCGGTCAACCAGGTTTCCCAGCGCCCCGCCTGCCAGTAACCCTAGGGAGAGTTGCCAGGCAAGATTAGTCATGGCACGTCCACTCCAGATAATAATCGCCAGTACCGTCACTGCTATCACGGAAAATACCCAGGTAAAGCTCTCCGCTAATGAAAAGGCTGCCCCGGGGTTACGTACCAGTTGGAGGCCGATGTAACCACCAATCAATGGTCTAGTAGGAGCCCCCACTTCCAGGACGCTAAGTGCCCATGCCTTGGTGAGTTGGTCAATGATCAGCACCGGTATCGCTACGAACACGAATATCACCAGCAGAGGTGCTACTTTTTGTTTTTTTCGCTGCTTCATTTTCTTCCCAGGTCGGTTAAGTCTAGGACTCAATTTAATAAAAAAGCAGCGGCGCCACCACTTACGCGATGGCGCCACCTTTCCCTACCCGGCTCTTAGGAGGGACTATGCTTTATTTAATATTTATGCCTCTTGCGCGTCTAGCTGGCCGATCAAAGCCTGCAGATGCTCACGGACCTTGTGACGGTAGTCGTTTTCGAAGGCCTTGAGGTCGTCAACGCGCGACTCCAGGTCTGCCCGCTCGGATTCTAGCTGCTCCAACACGCGGCGACGCTCGTCATTGGCTTCGCGTACGATCTGGTCACCCTTGAGACGGGAGTCTTCCAGAATCTGGTCGGCTTCTTGCTGACCGTTGCGCACGTATTCATCGTGTACCCGTTGCGCCAGTGCCAGCATCGAAGTGGCATCCTCTGGCTGTTCCGCACTAGCCTGCGGTGCAGCTTGCGCGCTTTGCTGCGCCTGCGCTAGCTGTTCACGCAGCTGTTCGATTTCCGCCACGGCCTGCTGGGTCTCTGCCTGAGACTGTGCCAGCGCTGCCTGGGCTTCTCGCTGAGTTTGCGCCAGGTTAGCCTGCAGGGTCTGGATTTGCTCTCCGGCGTGGGGATCGCCCTCAGCGGCCGCTGCCTGGTACTGCTGCACCTGCGCCTGCATCTCCGCAATCTGCGCATTGGCGGTCTCTAGTTGAGCCTTGAGAGCCGCAGTCTCCTCGCCGCTGTCGCTGGGTGCCACCACCCCGCCGCTTGCTGCCTGCTGGCGCGCCTCATCTAGCTCAGATTTTAAGGACGCATTTTGGTCCTGCAGGGTCGCAATGGTTTCTACGACCTGATCTAAAAACTCGTCAACTTCTTCTTGGTCGTATCCTTCACGGAACTTAGTCGCCTGGAATTGCTTCCAGTGAACGTCTTCAGCAGTCAGCAGAGCCATACCTGTCACCTCAGTTATCTATCGTATTTTTCCCGAGGTAGGCGCTTTACCTGCCTGCGAGAACTTCTGCGCTATAGGTTGCAGTTGGAAACAAGCATACCGGAGTTCTGCTCAACTTCCACATCTTCAACAATAGTAACATCTGTGATTTTCAGCAACACCTTAGGTAATTTTCTGCGATTTTATCTTTGTATCAGAATAAGCAACGCATTAATCAAGTGAATCCAAATATTTATCAGCACTGTGACCAGCAAAAACAGTACTACAAAACTCAGATCTAGGGCAATAGTCCCAAGTCGGAGCGGTTTAATGAATTTCCCTAGGAATCGTAAAGGCGGATCCGTGATTCCGAAAACCAGATTACAAAGAAACAGCGTAGCCGAGTTTTTCGGCCGCCAATTCGGGTTCAGTGCCATCACCCAAGACAGCACTGCCCGGATTATCAACGCCAGAATGTAGAGCTGGAGTAGCCATCTGCCAATCTGACCGACCCAATAGATTAGGGGAAGCATCTAGTTAGCTTTGGTTGAAGAAATCTCTTTTAGACCCCGGGGAGGACGCACCTTCGTCCACCTGCACGGACTTTGGCGAAAGCAAAAACACCCGGTTAGTAACTTTTTCGATTCCCCCATCAAGCGCAAAGCTTAGACCGGCCGCGAAATCAATCATCCGCCGCGCTTCCAGGTCATTCATTGCCCCGAGGTTCATTATCACCGGGGTACCGTCCTTGAAAGCATCTCCAATATTTTGTGCCTCGTTATAGGTGGTGGGACGGATAGTCACAATCCGTTTAAGCTCTGAGGCCGGTTCAGGCTCGGAACTAACCGCATGCGGGAAACGCAGTGCCGGCTCTACGATTCGAGGACGAGGTGCCGGAACTTCAGCATCCGGGACTTCGCTTTGCAGCTCGTCGAGGTATTCCTCGTTCTCTTGTGGTTCGAACAGGCCTAAATATCCCATGGTCTTCCTCAAAGCACCCATTAGGTCCTCCTTTGTTAAATACTGGTCTACCAAAACGTTAATCGGGAGCGGGTTTTTTTCGAAGCATCACCGCGGCGTGTTCCCAAAACTACCCACCTAAATCCGCAGTTCACGCGGTTGGAACTTCCCGCTTGCCCACTACGATTCCCGCGAATCGCCCCGTTACCCCATCACGGCGATAGGAATACAGATTTCGGTCTTCAAACGTACAGCGTTTAGAAACAAAAGTAATCCGCGCTCCCGCCGTCCGCAGCTGGGAAATTACCCCAGCCTGTAAATCCAACCCCGGACTTCCGACCCGGGTACGTGACCAGGCAGCGGGAACATGGCCGGTCACGTGAGTGCGCATCGCCTCGGGGACTTCATAGCAGGCTCCGCAAATAGCGGGCCCAATGGCAGCGTGAATTTTGCCGCTCTGCGCCCCCAGTTTACGTAGAGCCAGCACGGCCTCCCGCACAATCCCGGTGACCATACCGGCTCTGCCCGCATGGACTGCGGCCACCAGTAGACCGTCATCAGAAGCCAAAAGCAAGGGCACGCAGTCGGCGACCATAACTCCAGCTGCCGGGGTAGTAAGCCCCAGTTCTGCAAACTCGCGAGTGTCGATAATGATGCCGTCCGCTTCGGCAGGAGCATCGGTATGACCAGGATGAACTTGCACCACCCGGTTGGAGTGGGTCTGATGCATCCACACCACTTTGCGCCCAATCGCATCGTCGACGATCTGCCGATTCTCCGCTACGATATTGGGGTTATCTCCGACGTGATTTCCCAAGTTGAGAGTGGCATATGGTCCGCTCGATTTCCCACCGATCCGATTGGTAAAAACCGCCTGTGCGCCGCCAATCCGAAACATGGCTACCTACCGCATAAAGTCGGGGACATCCAGACCAGATTCTTGATCGTCGTCCTCAAATACTCGGGGCACGGTTAAGGTAGTGTCGTCCTCTCGCTTGCTATCTACCCCGAAATTGTCGCGGTAGCTGCGGGAACTTTCGTTCTCTTTCCGATTGAAAGCATCGCGTGAGGGTGGAGTTACCGGAAGACGATGCGCTCCTCCCGAGGCGCCAGCGCGGGGAAGATCTCCGACACTGCGTTCGTCCTCTTTTGTGACTGCGCGGCGCGGGAATGCCGGGATGGCCGAAGTGGCCGTGGCATCCTCGGAGATTTTTTCCTTCCCCGGGGCCGAGGGCATCTTAGCGGCAGGCTCAGCGGCTTTCTTTTCTGCCTGCTTGGCTTTCTTCGCACCACTTGTCTTGGGACCATCAAACCCGGCGGCAATGATGGTTACCCGGATCTCGTCGCCTAAGGCTTCATCAACATTGGCACCGAAAATAATATTGGCTTCGGGATGCACCATTTCGCGTACCATATCCGCGGCGCGGTGTACCTCCATAAGCCCCATATCTGAGCCGCCTTGGAAGAACATCAGCACCCCCAGAGCCCCATCAATATCCGCCTCTAGTAAGGGGGACATAAAGGCGGCTTCCGCGGCGCGAATCGCGCGATCTTCACCAGTGGCAGAGCCGATCCCCATGAGGGCGGTTCCCGCCCCTTTCATAACGCTTTTTACATCCGCAAAGTCTACGTTTACTAGGGCGGAGGTGGTGATCAGGTCGGTGATGCCTTGGACACCGGAATGCAAAACTTCGTCCGCAGCGGAGAAAGCATCGACCATCGTAATGTTTTGGTCCGAGATATCCAAGAGGCGATCGTTGGGGATCACAATAATAGTGTCGACTTCTTTACTTAGGGCCTCTACCCCTGCATCTGCCTGCACCTGGCGGCGCTTTCCCTCAAAAGAGAAAGGCCGGGTAACTACCCCGATAGTGAGGGCACCCATCTCGCGCGCCACCCGCGCCACTATGGGAGCGCCACCAGTACCGGTACCGCCACCCTCGCCGGCGGTAACGAAGACCATGTCCGCCCCTTCCAGGGTGTCTTTGATTTCTTCCTCGTTATCGGTGGCAGCGCGTTCTCCGACTTTGGGGTCGGCTCCAGCACCTAGACCGCGGGTTTCTTCCCGCCCGATATCCAATTTCACGTCCGCATCAGACATCATCAGTGCCTGCGCATCGGTGTTAATCGCAATGAATTCCACACCTTTAAGGCCGAAATCAATCATGCGGTTAACGGCGTTTGCTCCGCCTCCGCCGATGCCTACGACTTTAATATCTGCCAGGTTGGTATCTGGTACTGTCACGGTCGCCCTCCGATCTAACCCTAAAGTTTTAGTTTAGAGTTAGCTTTACTAGCCCTCTTGGTCAAACGAAAATCCTATGTAAAGAGGCGTTTTGAGCAAGCACTGCGGGCGCGTGTTGCCAATTTTGCCCGAAAACTTTTTTATTACCCGTCCCGTCCTATCATTAGAAGCAACAACTGCAATCCCAGGAGGAACCATGCCCACTATTTTTACTCGTATCATCACTGGCGACATCCCCGGCGAGTTCTGCTGGAAAGACGATATCTGCGTCGCCTTCGCCGACATCAACCCCATAACCCCCGGCCACGTGCTTTTAGTCCCGCGCCGCGAAGTTGAAAACTTCTGGGACGCCCCCACCGATGAGCTGCAACACCTAATGAAAGTGGCGCAGATTATCGGTCGCGCCCAACGACAAGCTTTCGGTTCCCAGCGTTCCTGCCTGAGCATCGCCGGCTTCGACGTGCCCCATCTGCACCTGCACCTGATTCCCGCAAACTCGATGGAAGACATTAAGTTCGCGCACGCTCAGCCGGCTACTCCGGAAGAGATTGCCGCTTCTATGCAGGCACTACGGGAGGCCCTAGCCGACCAGGGACATGCCAGCGAGGCGGGAGTTAGCGACTAAAACGAGGGGTTTTGCCGCTAATAACTACCCCTTCGGGGCAACTGCAAGGGAGGACTCCCCGGCCCCAAGCCCTCGCTGAGTTTGGTAGATAGGAAAAGTCCCTGGCCGCCCCTACCCTATTGCGCCCCTATTTTCGCAGATAATCAGGCATTACCTCGCGCGGTAGAGCTAAGACTTCCCTAGCGAGTGGCGCAAATAGTCGAGTTCGCTGGCATCAAACCAAGAAAGTGGCTCCCCTGCCAGTTCTTCCCACAGTTCTAGTACTGGCGACGCCGCTGTGGGGTCGCTGGCACCCGCATCGCCAAAGTTGCCGCGACACCAGGCAGCTGCGCGCTGTCGCGGCATCTGCGACCTTAATTGGGTGCAAAGTTCTAGATTTTCCTGGCTATCAAGGTGCAGGCTAACTAGACGCTGCCAGTCGAATCGGGTTTTCACTTCGAAGACCCCGGGAGTGATTTCTTCACTCAACTCCTGCGGATCGGCATCGAGTGCCGCCACGATACGCCCCGGGTAACCGTCCCCGGTGCCCTCTAGGCAGGACATAGCAGCCATAGTCATGGCGATATCTTCTGCCTGTTCACTATCGAGAGGATCTATCCCCCAAAGCCGACAGAAATCGGAGGTGCCTTCCCAGGCACAGGGAGAATATAGCTGCGGTTCAAACAGGTCGCTTAACGCTAAGGGAAGATAAATTCGCACTCGCTAATTGTAGCGGCTAGCTGGGGATTCCAGAGCACTTACAGCCCGCAGCGCCTCAAATACGCGTTGCCCCCTTGCCGCAACCTCAATCACCTCATCTAAAACTCATTTTTCTTTAATTATTGTTTAATTACATGTTATAAACAAGGAATTTCAAGCCCTTTAAAATTCAGGCAAAATCTCCTATACCTGTTTAGATAGGACAAAAGTACGCATTAGCGGCAATGCCCTCCCATTCCACCCTCTCTAATGAACTAGAGTCTCCGTCTAATAATTGAAAGATCTGAGCCGATGAGTTTAGCAGCTACAAAACCTCTCCTCTGGAAGGAAAAAGAAGAATACGCCCCACCCCAGAAAAACCGTTTTCAAGAGCTTTTCCCTCCCGGGAAACCGCTAGTAACCATTTACCCTCAAGATGACCAATCCTCTGGCCCCTGCGCAGTGATTTGTCCAGAACTTCCTCAAATCCCGCTCAGCCCTACCTACGGTCCCCTGGAAGTTCAAGCCCTGCTTCCCCGTCCTCAAAACGCCCAGAAACCAAAATCCACGCCACCGAAAGCAGCCTCATTATCAGCGTTACCGCAGATAAAATCCTGGGTGGCAACCGCCGTAAGAACCATATTCGAAGTATTTTCCGGTCGCCGCTCCGTGCAAGCAGTTACCAACTGGTTCGCCCCTGAGCTTTGGGGTTCCTTCCTGGCTTTAGCTCGCAGCGAGCGTCACCGTCCCCTACCTGCAGAAATTCAGGTACGCCGGATTTTTTGCCGCAAAGCTGGGATTACTAACCAGGACTTCGCTGGTGTCGAGGTCGCGGTTACTATCAGTGACGGCTGTCGGGTCAGGGCCATAGCGATGCGCATCAAACCTTGCGGAAAGAAATGGAAAATCGCTGCCCTAGAGATCGGGTAGACAGATCTGCCATTAGCTATTGGAAAACAATCCGCACCGCCAGCTCGCTCGGGGAGTGCGGCGCCAGTCCCAAGATCCCGCCAGAATCCCCTCTCCCGGCGAACAGGGGATCCAGCGTTCAGGGGATCCGAAAACGCTAGCGACGCTTCTGAGCCTTTTTGCGCTTCTTTTGAGCGCGGCGCTGAGCCCGGTTCCCACCTTGAGCAGCAGTCTGCCGGGCGGCCTCGGCACCAAATGCCGATCCTTGCGCGCCAGCGCCCGCCATTGCCGGCACAGTTTCCGAGGATTCCTTATGCCCGGTATCCCCCATCACTGAGCCTTCCGCCAGCGCCTTCTTTTTCGCCTGTTCGGCTTGCTGCTTTTCCACCTCCAGCTGTTGCTCATAGACCTGCTGGAACTGGTGGGAGAAATTGAAAATACCGGTAATAGTATCTTCTCGTACCTGCCCCATCATGTTTTCGAACATTTGCGCACCCTCGGACTTATATTCCACCAAGGGGTCACGCTGCCCCATCGCCCGCAGACCGATACCTTCTTTAAGGTAATCCATCTCGTAGAGGTGCTGTTGCCAAAGCCGGTCTACCGTAGCCAGCAGGACGCGCCGTTCTAGTTCCGCCATCGGCTGGTCACCCAGCTGTTCAATCGCAATCGGGTTCTCGTTTACCTGATCAAGGATTTCTTCATAGGCATCGGCAATATCGTTCTGTAACATAGTTTCCAGCTCGGAAGCCGAAATGTGCAGGAAAGTGCCGTCCTCGTCCTTTAGTTCCGAAAGCGAGGCACGCACCGGATAAACGGAACGCAGATTGTTCCACAGTTTACCCAAATCCCATTCACTGGAATCGTTACCTTCGCTGGTGGCGTGGGTGACTGCTTCTTTAATCAAAGTGCGCAGATAGGCAGGAATCAGCTCATCGAGATCGATCTGTTTGTGCAGGACTTCTTGACGTTCGGTGTAAATCAGATCGCGCTGATCGGTCATCACATCGTCATATTTCAGCACGTTTTTACGAATCTCGAAGTTCTGCGCCTCCGTCTGGTGCTGCGCGGACTGGATCCGCCCGGAAACCATCTTGGATTCTAGGGGCAGATCCTCCGGATAGAGCGAAGAATTCATAAAGCGGGTAACGAAGGCCGCCATGTTCTTCATCATTAACGGGTCATCCATCGCCAGGTAGAAGCGGGATTCCCCCGGGTCACCTTGACGTCCAGAACGCCCGCGCAACTGGTTATCGATACGGCGAGCATCGTGACGTTCGGTGCCCAGAACGTAAAGTCCGCCCAGTCCCACAACCTCTTCGTGTTCGTCGGCTACCTCGGCCTCTGCCTCGGTAAGGGCATCCTCCCAGGCTTCTTGCCATTCGGAGAGATTTTCTTCCGGATCCAGGCCGCGCGCGCGGAGCTTCTGATCGGCGATATGTTCCGGGTTACCCCCGAGCATAATGTCGGTACCACGCCCGGCCATGTTAGTGGCCACCGTAACCATGCCTTTGCGCCCGGCATCGAATACCACCTGGGCCTCGTGGGCGTGCTGTTTAGCGTTCAACACGTTGTGAGGCACCCCGGCCTCATCCAACATGATGGAAAGTTCTTCCGATTTGGCAACATCCGTGGTGCCCACCAGAATCGGCTGGCCTTTTTCGTTACGTTCTTTGATGTCACTGACAATCGCCTTGAGCTTGCCCCGCCGGGAAGGATAAACCAAATCTGGCTGATCAATGCGGATCATGGGCTTATTAGGCGGAATCGGGATGACCCCGATCTTATAGGTGTTCATGAACTCGGCCGCCTCAGTTTCAGCGGTACCGGTCATACCCGAGAGCTTGTCGTACAGGCGGAAATAGTTCTGCAAGGTGATGGTAGCCAGGGTCTGGTTCTCGGCTTGCACCGGAACATGCTCTTTAGCTTCGATCGCCTGGTGCATGCCCTCGCTGTAGCGCCGCCCTTCCATCACGCGACCGGTATGTTCATCGACGATCATTACTTCCCGATTGCGCACAATATAGTCGCGATCCCGCTTGAACAGCTCTTTTGCCTTGATCGCGTTATTGAGGAAGCCGATTAAGGGGGTATGGGAAGCTTCGTAGAGGTTGTCTATCCCTAAGAAATCCTCGACCGCAGCGATCCCCACATCGGTTACCCCCACGGTGCGTTTCTTTTCATCGACCTCATAATCCATATCTTTTTCCAGGCGAGTCACCAGGGAGGCAAACTTGTTGTACCACTGGTCAGCTTCACCTTGGGCGGGACCGGAAATAATCAGCGGGGTGCGGGCTTCGTCAATCAGGATCGAGTCCACCTCGTCGACGATCGCGAAGTTATGTCCGCGCTGAACAATGTCCTCTACTCGCTGCACCATATTGTCGCGCAGATAGTCGAATCCGAACTCGTTATTGGTGCCGTAAGTAATATCTGCTTGGTATTGTTTTACCCGTTCAGTTGGGGTCTGACCGTTGACAATACAGCCCACAGTTAGCCCCAAGAAACGGTAGACGCGCCCCATCAGTTCACTTTGGTAACTGGCGAGATAGTCGTTGACCGTGACTACGTGCACGCCCTTACCGCTAAGCGCATTCAGGTAGCTGGGCATGGTGGCGACCAGGGTTTTACCTTCACCGGTTTTCATCTCGGCAATATTGCCTTGGTGGAGGGCTATGCCCCCCATAACCTGTACGCGATAAGGCTTTTGTTTGAGGACGCGCCACGCGGCCTCCCGCACGGTAGCAAAGGCATCCACCAAGATTTCGTCTTCGGTTGCCCCTTTTTCCAGCGCCTCTTTGAACTCGGCGGTCTTTGCCTTGAGTTCTTCATCGCTGAGGGCGGCGTACTCTTCCTCTTTCGCCACTACTTCGCCGGCTGTCCGGTCTAAACGTTTGAGGGTGCGCCCCTCGCCCATCCGCAGGATTCTTTCAAAAAACGACATTAGTTCTCCCGTGTGTTCGCTCCGTTTATCGATTCTATATGGCGGCAGTTAAAAGCACGATTAGTTATTTCAGTTTTCCCCTTAGGCTTAGCACCTGGTAGCACTAGTTTTTATGCCCCCAGCTTTGCCCGCAATTCCCGTGCCTTACCGGTATCCTCCCAGGTAAAGCCGGAGCGTCCAAAGTGTCCGTAGGCAGCAGTGCGCGAATAAATAGGTCGGCGCAGCGAGAGGCGATCGATAATAGCTGCCGGTCGCAGGTCAAAAGTTCCCCGTACGGCCTGCAGAATCTGCTGTTTATCGGTCTTTTCGGTGCCGAAAGTTTCCAGTTCCACTGAAACTGGATGCGCCGAGCCGATAGCGTAGGCCACTTGCAGTTCTGCCCGATCCGCAAGTCCCGCAGCCACCACGTTCTTCGCTACCCATCGCGCCGCATAGGCGGCCGAGCGGTCAACCTTAGAAGCGTCCTTACCGGAGAATGCGCCTCCACCGTGACGCGCCATTCCCCCGTAAGTGTCTACAATCAGTTTCCTGCCGGTCATGCCGGTATCAGCGGCTGGACCTCCCAGGATGAACCGCCCCGCCGGGTTCACTAAGGTACGAAAGTCACGATCCTCTATCCAGGGCACCTGGGAGATAACCGGATCAATCACCGCGGATTTCACTTCTTCGCGCAGGTCTTCGAGGTTGACAGAAGCTAGATGCTGGGTAGAGAGCACGATCGTGTCCAGGCCCACCGGACGCCCATCCTCATAACGCACGGTTACCTGGGTTTTCCCATCTGGGCAGAGGTAATCGAGTACTTTTTCCCGGCGCACTTTTTCGAGTTGCTTGGCGAGGCGGTGTGCCAGCCAGATTGGGGCGGGCATTAAATCGGGGGTTTCGTTGCAGGCATAGCCGAACATCATCCCCTGGTCGCCCGCACCTTGCTGGTCAAAGGCATCTATTGCCTGCCCTTGGCGGGTTTCCCAGGAATCTTGCACCCCGTGGGCAATATCGGGGCTCTGGCGGTCAATCGATACCAGCACTCCGCAGGAATCCCCGTCAAACCCGATATCAGAGGAGGTATAGCCAATTTCGTTAATGGTTTCGCGCACCAACGTGGGCAGGTCTACATATCCGGAAGTGGTGATTTCACCGGCCAGATGCACTTGCCCGGTGGTGGCCATAACCTCTACGGCTGACCGGGCCTCCGGATCTTGTTCTAGCAGGGCATCCACAACAGTGTCTGCTATCCGGTCGCAAACTTTGTCGGGATGTCCGCTGGTGACGGATTCAGAAGTAAATATCGACTGCTTTGAGCTCATATTCTCCAGTTTAGGGCAGCGCCTGCCTCGGGGGGAATTAAGTGGATTTAAGCGTTAGAAGTCACCATAATGCGTCCTTCAGGAGCCGATTCGCAT
The DNA here is from genome assembly GCF_056590355.1 of Varibaculum sp. C0165D1. Taxonomy (NCBI): domain Bacteria; kingdom Bacillati; phylum Actinomycetota; class Actinomycetes; order Actinomycetales; family Actinomycetaceae; genus Varibaculum; species Varibaculum sp. C0165D1. The sequence goes on from NZ_JBWPVY010000005.1 coordinate 54,121, forward strand.
CCCAGCGCTCTGGAGGGCGGTTCTGTTCGTGGAGGGCGCTTTTGTCCCTGGAGGGTGATCTTGTCCCTGGGGGGTGATCTTGTCGCCGGAGGGTTCTTTTGTCATGCTCCCTCCCCTACAGGCGCCGGAGGGTGCTTTCGTCGCCCCCTTTAATCCCGCTGGAGGGCGGTTTCGCCCCTGGAGGGTGATTCTGTCGCCGGAGGGTGATTCGGCACGCCCCCCACAAGCACCTTGAGGCACAACGCGAACAGTTCCGCCCTCCCGCGACAGTAACGCCCTCCAAAGCGGTTAAAAGGACGCTCTAAGAGGCCCTCCAAGCGTTCCCGGAGGGCGCTTTCGTCCTTGGAGGGCGATTCTGTACGCCCTCACAAACACCTTCAGGCACAACGCCGACATTTCCACCCTCGCGCGACATTTACACCCTCCCGCGACATTTACACCCTCCAGGGACGGTTCTACCCTCCCGTGACAGTAGCGCCCTCCAGAGGGGGTGAAACGGGAAGTTTAGGGACCCTTGCGCGAAGCGGTGGCGGGAGGAAAACGCTACGAGTTGAGCCGAGAAATCGAGATGGGGAGAAGAAAATCCACGCGGTTTTCAAATTTTGACGGTCCTGGCACGGCCGAGGGTTTTTTCAATTTCGAAATAACCTGTGGATAACTTGTTGCGTAATTCATCGAAATTGAAATTAAGAATGCGACATGAAAATTCATTAAATTAAATGCATAATTTCTTTTCTTTTAAAGGTAAACTCAGTTTTCTTTTGTACCATTTATCTTTAATTCGCGAAATTAAAATGAATTTTGCGTAAAAACCGTCCGCTTGGAGGCGAACAGGACGTAGGAAGCGAAAAATTTCGCACCCAAACTGCTATCTTTAAACATTGCTAAAGTATGGCGCATTTCACACAAAAAGCACGCTTATTCTTCTTGCGAGTTCCCCCAGTCACTTGATTTTGAAGCAATCCGGACGTAATGGCAGGTGAAAGCATATACATAAGCCAAGATAAAAACGCCGGCGGGCAGCCAAATGAATCGCGGGTTAGTACGAGAGAAAGGATGAGGATGAAGAGTAAACCGCACTCAGCTATGGCTAACTAGGACGCGGGAGGGTTAGGGCAAAGAGGATGCAGAGTCACGGGACGAGAGTGAGGAAGCAGCACGAACTCCTATCACCGGTAGTGCGCACTATTAACGCCCACGGCAGCAAGACGCTATCAGCACCGGGCAAAGCACTATCAGAAGTGGCAAGACACGCTGAACTACGGAAGCATGGGCACTACCGCGCGAAATAAACCGCTACTAACCTGCCTCTATTCTTCGGCGCCCGCTTCGCTGCCTCCGGTAGGAACCACCAACACTGGGCAGGCCGAGTGCGCCAGCACCGATTGCGAGGTGGATCCCATCAGTACCCCGGCAAAACCTCCGCGGCCGCGAGTACCGACCACTACCAGGTCAACGGCAGTTGAAAACTCTGTCAGCAACGCCGCTGGATTCCCGTCTAGAGCGTGCGAATGCACTTTCACTCCACTATCAGCGACTTCTTCCTTGCAAATTTCCTTTAATTCGCTGCGCACATCCCGCAAGATGCTGTCGCGATCGACCGATGCCGGCAACCAGGAAAGAACCCCCGCTGATGACGCCAGCGGAATCGCATCCACGGCGGTCAGCTCCGCACCCCAAACTTTTGCTTCACTGATAGCGCGCCGCAACGATTTCCGGGAACGCTTGGAACCGTCTACGCCGATGACAATTTTCTTTACCGGGACGAACTCATTTTCAGCACCCCGCCGCGGTATCACCACTACCGGGCAGCGCGAATAGCCAGGTAGCGCCGAGGAAGTCGCTCCCAACAACCGGTCGGTAAACCCACCCCCACCCCGGGTACCAACCACTATCAAATCGACTTGCTGCGACAGCTGCACCAAAATCGCGGTGGGATCGCCAGCATCAACTCGCCCCTTAGCTTGGTAACCCAGCTTTTCTAGGTGGGCGATGGCTTCGTCAACTACGGTTTGGGCGCTGTCCCGAATCGCATCATTGTCCACCACCGCGAATCCGGAATCCATTGACGCGGCCGTATAGGAGGGCAGCGCGTAGGCGCATAATACTTGCAGCTCAGCACCACTTTGTTTGGCGCGCGCGCCCGCCCATTCTGCGGCCTCCAGGGATTCGGGGGAGCCGTCAACTCCCACTAAGATCTTTTCTTTTTCCGCCATGATGATGCCACCCTCCTGCTGCACCGATGCCTGCTTGCTTCCATTTTATAGGCCGCAGGACGCATTTGCGCTGAAATGAGCGGTGCGCACGGGAAACGGGCGCGGAAACCTACGGGGGAAACGAGCCTTGCGCTCAGCTGAAGATTTTATCTTTATCCTGAGGTGCCGCCGAGTCGTTTTTTGCGTTGTGTGTGCCAGCCTGGGGCGCGGGTGAGGACTTGTGTGATCGCCTGGAATGACGAGATCCTTTACGTTTACGCGATTCCCGGAACTTCTTCGCTCTTTCCGTACGGGTTAGTCTGCCTACTTGCGCCAAGTTTTCTTCTTCGTTCCCGCTATCTGCTTCATCGCCTTTTTTACGGTCTTTACGCAGGTAGCGCGCCACGATGGTGCCTCCCACTGCGGAAATAATTATCGGCGCAATCATCCACCACCGCAGTGCATCCCACCAGGTGGGGCCTTCTTCATTCATAGGGGGCGCGGTCTTGAGGGCTATGCGTTCGGCGGTAACCACCAGCCGGTGAGTGTTGGTGCCGTAGGGGGTGCAGGTAAATAGGGTCAGAATATCTTTACCTGGTTTCGGCTCGAATAAGTCCAACTGGGTGGGTTTGATTACGTGGATAGCGCGGACTTTATAGGCAAGTTTTTGTCCCGCCACCTGCACATAGGCAATATCGCCGACTTTGACATCGTGCAAGCCGTCAAACAAACTGGCGGTCCTCATCCCGGAATGGGCGGTGAGCACCGCGTTCACCCCTTTACCGCCGACTGGCAACCCGGTGCCAAAAAGGTGTCCGGCTCCCCGCGCGATTGCGTCATCTTCGGTGCCGTGCCGCACCGGTAAGTCTATTTGCCCAGATGGCACCACTAGACGCGCCATTACGTCTCCGGGGAGGGTCGCTAAGTATTCTTGGTATTCTTCCGACCCGGTTTTGGTCATCTGGTAGAGGTAGGGGTCAAGAATGGGGATTCCGCGGATGTTGGCGTTGTATTCATGCGCCGCTTTCAGCAGCGCCTGTGACTGGTCGGGATGATTAGCCATCCGCTTCATCTCTTGTGCTTCTAGGCGCGAGATTTCACCGATACGCACATTACCAGCGAAAATAGCGACTACCGGATATAGCAGGAGCAACGCTCCCACTACTGTTAAGACAATGATTAAGACTCTTCGCAATGCGGTTCCCCCTTTCAAAATTCTTAGCAGTTTTTGCCTAGCTATTCTTTTAGCTGGCTCGGTATTTTTAACCCACCTCGGGTGCTTAAGCTTCCTGCAATCTAGATCAGACTCTTATTACTTTTTAGTTAGCTGCTTCTCCCCTGGCCGGCTGGCCTGCTTTCCGCCGCCTTTTCCGGCAAACATTTTCCAGTTTAAGGGCGCAAAGAGGGGGCGACGCATTCGGTTGCGTCGCCCCCTCTTTGGCATTAGGGGCTATTGTTCACTCTATTATTAGTTTTCCTAGACCTGCGCCTATTCCTTACGGCGTTTAACCGCTAGGGTCACGCCGATGGAAACTAGGATCAAGCCCAGAGCCGAAACGAGTAGAATCCCCTGCGCACCAGTCAGCGGCAGCCCCAGGTTCTTGTGGTTGGTAATCTGCACGAAGTTACCGTCACCCGCTTTGGCGGTAGACAGAGTAGTAACCGTTCCCGGCTTAGTAAGCGAGAATTTAATCGGCTCCGGCAGAATCTGGTAACCAGCCGGAGCTTGTTCCTCAACCAGGCAGTAGGGTACCTGGTCCGCTTCCGCTACTGCTGCCCCATCAATCCAGTTAGTCAACTGCAAATCAGAGATTTTCACTAAACCGTCAGTGCCGGTCGCTTTCGAGGTCTTGATAGTCGAGCCATAGCTGGAGCAATCTTTATTGTCCGAGGTATCCAGGTGAACACTGAAAATAGCGCCAGCCAGAGTCTCGCCCGCGCTGTTGACCTTCTTAATCACGATATCGCCGTGCCGGGTCTCAACCTCCGGGGAGTTAATCGGCTTATTGTTATCTTTTGACCACTTATTCGGGTACAACTGACCAGTGTTCTTGGTCAAGCCATCAGCCGGAACGCTCTTTAGCTTAACGTGCAAAGTAACCTCGATCTTGGCGCCAGCAGCGATAGTATTCAGACCGGTACCTTTGAAGGCGACGGTGACGGTAGTACGTTCGGGATTACCATCCTTAACGGTCGTGGCATCAAAATCGGTCGTAACCTGGTCGGCAATCTTGGCGGTAGTCTTTACATACTCCACATTGGCGGGCAACTGGTCGACAATCTGGTATAGATTACCCAGGTCAGCGCCATCCATCTTTCCATCGCCATTGACGTCAGCACCAGTGGAAGTGGTGGTCAAGACGTACTTAAACTCATCCATAGTGTTTGCAGCGCCCTGATTCAAAGTAGTAACGCCCTTGTCTACGACCTTCTTATCCAGTTCGTTTTCCTGGTTCTTGGGGTAGACGTGTACGTCGCTATTCCAGGCCTTACCATCGGGATTGGTCATCGGCAAAGTAACTGCGAAGGGAGCAATCGGAGTGATTTTTTCCTTCTTAACCTCTTTACCTGCAGCCTTAATCGTGCCCGATCCGGCTAGATCCTCTACCACGACATAGAGACCCCTAGGTACAGAAGAAAACTTAGCTTCCCCATTAGTGCCAGTTGTCATAGTCGCCGGGTTAGCGGCCAGAGTGTAAGTGGTGGTTCCAACTTTAATCCCGGTGGTGACGACATTATCCTTCAAAGCAACTGCCCCAATTTCTTGAGCCAGTTTCAGACCATCATTGGTAGAAACGTCGACGCCCTCAACCTTATAGAGCTTGAAATTAACCCCCTCCAAAGGTGTTTTACCGGTAAGCTCGGCAGCATCAATCGCAGTACCATCGTGTTTCAAACCCGTGGTGGCGCCCAGATACTTATGTATCGTCAAATTTGCGGTCTCGGGCTGACCCGGAATATTCCCATTATTAGCACTGGCGGCGCCTATGCCCGCCAGGCCCATGAAGGCCATCACCATGCCGGTTAGCATGGCCAATAACTTTTTCTTACTCACTTTCTTTTCCTTTCAAATAGAGTGAATACAATAGCAATCCCTAATACCAGGCACCCTAGAAGCAACACTTCTAAAGAACCGGCGTATCCCGACAAGGGAAGTTTCCCTTCCGGGTAGTTAGTGACAGTCAGGGATCCATTCCCGCCACTAACCGTATTTACATTTCCTTTTCCACTGATAATGGTCACGGCTCCGTTACCATCTACCTTGAAGTTCACCGGCTGCGGCAGGAGGGCGTAGCCCCTGCTGGTGCTGATTTCTTTCAAAACGTACTTTTGATCAGGCACCACCTTGAACTTAACTTTCCCGTTCTTATCAGTAGTCAAAGTCTGAGCAGCTCCGCTCGCGCCCTCCTGAGAGAGTTCGAAGACCACGCCCTCTATAGGGGTACCGGTATCGGAAACTTTATTAAGCTCCACCTCGGTCTCGGATAGCCGGTTATAGCGCTTGAAAGTTATCACCGGATTATCCGCGCTCGGGGAAACCGTTTCAATCTTGTCGGAAATTAGATACCCCTTCGGAGCCTTAGTTTCCTGAAGCTGATACTTCAAACCGAAAGTAAGGCCGGTAAAGGTGGCGAGGCCGACCTCGTTAGTAACCAGCGTCTTCTTGGTTCCATCAGGAGCCGTGAGGGTGAATTCCGCACCCTTTAGCGGTTTACCGGTTTCTTTCGAGAGTTTCGAAACCGTAACCCTGCCGGTGTCCTTAGTGTTGGGCACCTCCATAGTGATTAGTCCGGTAAACCCTTCTAGCAGGGCATAGTCGGATACTTTCACCGAAATCGGGTTAGATTTCAGGATATAACCGCTGGGAGCTTCAATTTCCTTCAGCTTATAGATCTTGTCGGGATCCAGCTTGACCGTTGCCGGCAGGTTAACGAGACCGTCATTACCAGTAACCAGGTTGTCAGCCACTTTCGTGGTTTCATCGTTTTCATACAAGGCGAACTTGGCTCCGGAAAGCGGAATCACCACATTGAAGGTGCCTGCCACCTGGCCGGGGACTTTAACCGCCCCGGGAGTGCCCGCCACTACCTTGTCCGCCGCAGCCTCATCAATCGACTTCACCAGGGGTTCGAACTTGAAAACCCGCAGGCGAGAAGGATTATTATTGGCCGTCCAAGTAAACTGCTGCGCCTTATAATCATCAACTACGAACTCGTATTGCGCCTGGGGATCAACATAATACCCGATGGGAGCTTTCAGCTCTTTCACCCGGTAAATACCGCCCTCCAGTTCGGTAAACTCTGCTTGCCCGGTCTGGCCAGTAGTTACCTTCTTGTCCGGCTCGGTGGGCCAATTACCGTTGTCATCCTGCTTGAACAGACCGAACACAGCGCCAGCTAGGTTGCGGGAAGCAGCGTCAGCCTGCGGGTCAACCTTGGTAACTACCAGTGAAGACTGTTGCTTTTGCTCCTCGTTGGGCACCAGTAGCTCGCTCTGCTCGAACAACAGATTCCCGGCAGCGTCCCTGAGCTTGCCGGCCTCATCAATCTGGAACTGCATTAAAGCATCGTTCTTGACATATCCGGCAGGAGCGGTGATTTCTTTCAGGGTGTAAATCTGGTTAATCACCAGATTATCTAGAGTCGCATTAGCCTCTGGACCCTGGGTGGTGACGGTCTTTTCCAGGCTGGTAGCGGAAGCAGTAGTGCCTTTATAGAGGGCGAAGGTCGCGCCGGGTTTAATCACCCCGTCACTGCGTTTCCACTGGCCAAAGGATTTTTTCTTATCGGCCATGCCGCGAACGCCCAGCTTCGATAGCGACACCGAGCCTTTATTGTTAAAAATCAGGCCAAGATCCCCGCGGCCGAACGTCAGATTCAACCCACGGAATTGAGTACATCCCGTGGAACAAGTCGTAATCGTAAAGTCGATCGGAGCAATCGGCTGCAGGTGACGGTCACCCGGATTCTCGGTTAAACGCCATTTACCAGCAGGGATATTGTAGAATTTAACGTCACCGTCATCGTTAGAGCGCACCGTCCTCGGAGCTGAGTTCGGCACAAACATGGTGCCATCGTTCTGTTGCACCGGCTGGGGAGTAATCGTGAATGCTATGCCCGCCAAGGGTTTACCGGAGGCGTCCACCTTCTTAAACTCAGCGGTACCACGAATCGGCTCGACTGGATACCATTTACCCATGTTGGTAACATCAGGCGCTTTAATCTGGTAGGTGCCGGTGGTGGCAGTATAATTAGTCGCGCTAAAGTCGGTAGCGGACAGCATATATGCTTTATCGCTTACTACGTACCCGGTAGGAGCCTCGATTTCTCGCACTGTCCAGCCCGGGGCGGCATTCACATTCGTAAACCTGACTTTGCCATTCACGTCAGAGATGGCGGTGGCTTTGAGCGCGCCCTCTTTATCATAGAGGCCGAATTTGGCTCCTGCGAGCGGTTTCTTCTGCGCTGACTGGAATGGCTCAGCTTTGTATCCGTACTTTGTCAGCTCGATATTTGTCGCTGGCGGTACCAAGGTGTTAATCACCGGGTTAGATTCCAGTTTGCCTTGATGCGAACTAGATACGCTCCAGAAATCATTTATCGCCTGCTTGCCCAAATGTTCTTGGGAAAGCGGAGTCGCGCCCTTGGGGCCGGCAATCATCGGTACCGTGATCCGCACTTCGCTGCGCGGCTGCTGCGGGTTGGTATTGGTGAATTTCAACCCCGTTACCGCCGGGCAGGGAGCGCTCTGCCAGTTGGCGCGATCCAAGTCATATTTCGTCGCCATACCGATATCACAGGTATAGAAGGTATTCCAACCACTAGCAGCCGTTCCATCAGCCATTTGGAAGCTGATATTCCCAGTTGAATCGTACTGGTTAATCAGGGTAGAACCTTCGCGGGCAGGAGTACCTGCCACCGGCAGCAAGTCATAGACCACCGGATTTTGCTCCGGGCGCGTCCCGTAGCCTAGGCGCAGCTGATAATCGAATTTCGCTCCCCCGACAGTTCTAATCTCGGTAATCCAGGGCGCGTTTGGCTTGCGTTCCCGAATCCGCTTAGTTATGTAAGTTGCATCCCCAACCGCGACTCGGGTGGTATTTTCCGCTTTCGACCACGGTCCCTGACCCGCAATCGGGTTGGTTACCTCGTTTAGATAACGGACATTTCCCTGCGCCCGTACGAACGCTTCGTTAATGATGTCACCGTCGATAACCCCATTGGTAATAGTGGTCTCTAGCTGTCCCACACTGTATACCTGGTTTGGATCCGTGACCTGGTCAGCTTGGAAGCGAACGGCTGCACGTCCGGTGCCATTGAAGTTAGATAGGATCTCATAACGGGCTCCGGGCAGCTCCGCAAACGTTTGAGTCAACGTTACCCGGTTAACTTCCAACCCCCTGGGTAGCACATCTACCAGCTCGAAAGCAGTCAAAGGATCACCATAATCGGTTTCTAGCTCGGCACCCACGGTATAGGTACCGGTTTTACCGGCGATAGTTGCCTTGGCAAAAGTGTTCACTTTACGAGCATTAAGCACTTTACCCTCGGGCTTAACCTTTACATGAGCCTCTTTAATACGTAATCCGCCCTGTACCTTATTTCTGAGGTCAGCTTGGCACCTCAGTCCTTCACAGAGGTTCTGATCCGGGTCGCGGAGCTTGGTGTGAATCTTGGTGATAGTTTTTTCCCGCGGTTGTGTAGCCTTAACGCTGCTCCACCGCAACTGGATGTTCGGGTATGAGGTCAGGTCCGCTGGCAGTTCAATCCGGTCAGTCCCCGTAATGCCCATGGAATACAGAACTTGATATTTCCCCGGTTCGCCAGTGGGACTAATAATCTCCAGTTTGCCCCCCACAAATACCGGGTCAGGAGTAATCGCGGTGTATTGCAAACGGTCGTCAAGATCGAAGTCTCTAAGATTTAGGGTGGTCGCGGTATCCGTAATGTTATTGGTAAGTACATTCCAATCGAATTCGGTACTACGATCCTGCTTGCTGTCATAGATTACCGCGACGCCATCACGGAAGTGGGGCCCGGCAGCAACCTTCGTTAAGGGCACTCCGGGGGGCGCAGTTTCCATAGGTTTATAGAAGCTAAAGTAAGTGTTCGCCGCCCCAGTAATTAGCGGTTCCTTCGGGCCTTGTTCTTCGGGGGTGAGGGCAAAATCCGCGTGGTTATCAATCCGTTTTTGTTTCTTCGCCCCCGGGAAATGTAACTTCAAGCTACCTAAACCTGAGTATTCCGTGGTCAGACGTTTTTGGGTATTAGTGTAAGTGAGGGTAATCTTGTCGCTACCTAAAGTCCACCCCGGGTTTTCAGAGGCTACGAACTGGGCACGCGCCTGGGTACCATCGGTCTTCGTATATAGCGGCAACTGGTCAGTGATGGTGTAACCCCGCACGTTCCGCAGCAATTTCTCTACTTCAAAAGTAAAGGTGACCGCGTTATTGCCAGATGTGCTGACGTCTCCTTCCGGATCGTCATCGTAGTCCCTGCATACCGCAAGTTCGCATCCGACTGTATCCTTCTTGAAGGTAGGCAGCGGATAGTAACCTTTAAGGTTCACCGGTCCCGGTTTAGACGCCGGGTGCGGGGTGAGCACATACTGCTTCCCATCTGAGGCGGTATCAAGCAATTCGGCCTTAACCGGGAACACTGCGTCCGAGGCGGTAATCCGCTTTTTGATACGCCAATAGATAGGCATACTTGTTCGTATGGTGCTATCGTAGGTCGGCCTCAGCTTGATTTCCAGGACACCCGGAGCAGCCACCCTAACGGAGGTAAAGAATGGACTGGCAGTAGTATCCCAATCCGCAACCTCTACCCGGGTGGGATCATATGTTATCCGGATGGTCCCATTCTTAACTACCGAGGTGCCAGCGTCCCCACCGTAGGCGATGTCAGTACGCATATTATCGCCGAACTGTTCCTCTAGCTCGTTGGACTCGGGCCAGCCTGGCTGGTTTATTTTTCCGGTCAATTCCAAACGCGCATAAGAGCCCGACAAATCGGCTGGAGCCTTATCGTAATAGAACACTATGTCCTTGTCATTACCGTCCAACTTAATGGTCTGGGTAGGCGGAAGCGAGTAGCCCTTCACCATGGGGGGAACTAACACGTAATTTTGGTTACTATCGCCCTCTTTACTGCTAATTGCTCGGTTCATTTCCGGAGCTACCGGCTGACCCGTTTGCCGATCAAGGTAGCGTACCCGCACCTGGGAATCGGTGAGGATAACGATGCCTTGGGGGCCGGTACCGGTAATATTGTCGGGGTTCTTCCCCGACTCCGGACGTAAGTAGACTGGACCTCTGAGGCCGGCGAAACTGCTTATGTGTCCGCCCCACCAGGGTAAGGTAAATAAGTTTTTCGTATGCTCCAAACGGTTATAAGGATGCCTGGAATCATCATCTGGTTGATCCAAGGGAGCGTCCGGAACCGTGAATACGGCTTCCTCAATCGGCATCCCATAGAAAGTGTTCTTTCCCAGTTCCACGATGTTTTCTAAGGACTCCGGAAGGGAAGTAATCCTGTTTTTATTTTTGTCCTTGTTTATCGGATTTTCCCATTCGTAGGGTTTGTGATTTCGCCCAAACACCCCCGCGGCAGGCTCATAGGTTTCGTCGGCACGATCTTTGTAGGGTACCCGCGTCCCCAGGCTCTTTACATTCCCCCAAGAATCTGGAATCGCAGTTAATGCATTATTGGCAAATGCTCCATATCTGATGTATTCAACCTCTCCCCAGGAGGACGGTAAGGCCTGGATACGGTTATTAGTAAAGACATAGCTACCGATGTCTTTCAGTTTTCCCCAGGAGGACGGTAAAGTAGTTATTTCGTTATTCAAGAACACGCCGCGGGGAATATCAGTAAAGGTATCCCAGGGAGCAGTCAGGGCAGTGATTTTATTATCTTTGAAGCATTCTTCACCCAGGGTAGAAACCTCTCCCCAGGAGTTCGGCAAGGCAGTGAAAGTATTGCCCATAAAAGCCTGGAATCCGATAGTTTTTACCTTGCCCCAAGAAGAGGGTAAAGCCTGAATCTGGTTGAAGTTAGTATCGCCTGACCCGGGGTCGGAATAGCAACTGTTATCTCGCTGAAAATCGGGTCTAGTGCCGTCGTCGTAGACCTTTTTTCCGGCGAAAGCACACGGCTCAATGTTGGTGACATTCTCCCAGGAGTCCGGGAGCACAGTCAGCCTATTTCGGTGGAAAGCGGCTTGTCCGATGCTAGTGATTGGGCCCCAAGCAGGCAACGACGCAAGTTGGTTATTGAAAAAAGCCTGTTTCGGGATAGCGGTGATCTTGCCCCAAGAGTCGGGCAAAGTAGTTAGCAGGTTAGAAGCAAAACTACTCGTGCCTATCCGAGACACGTTTTCCCAGGAATCTGGGAGTTTAACCAGTTTGTTTTTCTCAAATGCAGAATCTCCAATGCTGGTAATCGACCCCCAGGAATACAGCGAGGTTATTTCGTTGTTCTGAAATACGCTCTCTGGCAGTCTAGTGAGCTTGCCCCAAGTGTCGGGTACGGCCTTAAGCTTATTATCTTGAAAAGCCCCTACCCCCAGTTGCGATACATTCTCCCAAGACTCCGGCAATTCCGTTAACTGGTTACCCCGAAATACCTCTTGACCTATGCTGGTAATCGGTCCCCAATCGGGCAGTGAGACTAGCTTATTTTCCTTAAATGCATACGTGGGTAAAGTAGTAATTTTACCCCAGGAATTAGGCAAGGAGGTTAGCCCGCAATTATAAAAGGCTGTCTCCCCAATCTTGGAAACATTTCCCCAAGAATCTGGAAGCGCCGTCAGATTTTTGTTTGTGAAAAATGCCTCTTTGCCGATTGAGGTGATATTTTCCCAGGATTTTGGTATTGATTGCAATTTATTCGCACCGAAAACCCCCTCATTGATCTCAGTGAGCAAGCCCCAAGAATCCGGAAGCCGGGTCAAGGCGTCACCTCTGAAAGCATTTTTCCCAATAGCTTTGACAGATCCCCAGGAATCTGGAATTTCACTCAGATTACTGTTTGCGTTGAAGGCTGATTCACCAATCGAGGTAACTTTGCCCCAAGAGTTAGGAAGAGCCGTAAGTCGGGAACTTGCAAAGGCAGAATTGCCAATGGTAGTAACTTTGTCCCATGATTTAGGCATCTCGGTGAAGCTGCTAGATGCAAACGCCCGGTTGCCGATGCTGGTGATGGAACCCCATGAATCCGGAATCCGGGTCAGCGAAGGGTACTTATCTGAAAAAGCATTATCGCCTATCGCGGTAATATCCTGGCCTTGATCTCCGACGGTTGGCCAGCACCAGGGATCCTTGGTCTTCCCTGCCATATGCTTCTGGTTACCGTCACGGCTGAACCCGGTAATAGTTCCCCCGTTGTAAGTGAAATCCTTTACCTGCCAACCGGCACAAATGGTTTTCTCTGGCCAATCCGGACCTACTGCCACCTTGCCTTTAACGGTCTTAGTGCGCCCTTGAGAATCAGTAGCGGTGTAGTAAACATCGTAGGTGGCCTCTGGCACGCTGGTGTCAATTTTTTCCGGAGAGACAGTCAGTGAGGCAGTAATATCGTTGCCGTCAGTGTCCTCCGCAGTTACCCCCGCCAGCAAAGCTGCTTTGGAACCGTCGCTACCTTGGGGAATGTTCTTGACAATTTCCCCGCTGATCTTAGGTGAGAAATCGGTTTTCTTATAGGTAAAAGTAACCGCATTCTCCGCCCCGGACTGCGGGGTAATCTCTTGGGAAGCCGGGGTCACCGCGTAGCCAGCCAGTTGCGGCGCCTTAATAGTGTTTTTTTCGCCCGCGAAATAGACGCCATCCGGTTCGGTGAACTCACTTTGTAGCACCTGCGGGCTGCGCAGGGGCTTATTAGTATCGGCGTCAAGGTAGTTAATGGTGATTGAGACTGCGTCCTCTGCGGCCACCTGACCAAAGCCGGAAGCATACTTTTGGGAAGTTACTGCGGCCGGAAGCGAAGACTGCCCGTCAGCCTTTTCTAGCACCACCCAGCGCTTGTTATTCGAAAAAACTTCCTTGCCAAAGGTGGTGATGGTAGCGGGAATCTTCACCTTTTCAATCTGGTTGCCGCTAAAGGCCTCCTGCCCTACTGTCTGCAGGTTGGGCGGGAGCGTAACCGTAGAAAGCTGGTTATTGGCAAAAGCACTAGCGCCGATCTCGGTCACATACTTCGGCAGGGTGACCTCAGTTAGTTTATTGTCACGGAAAGCGTTCGCCGAAATAGTGGTTAGCCGCTTAGGCGGGTTTTGCGGATCATCCGGGCGCGCGTCGGTGATATTCACCTTGGTTAACTGGTTATCGCTGAACGCGCCCGCGCCAATGCTGATTACCGTATCCGAAGTGAAAGTAGTTAGCTGGTTCTTCTGGAATGCGCCCTCACCTATAGTTTCTAGCCCCGGCGCCACCAGATCCTTAATCTCGTTATCGTAAAAAGCTCGATCGGCGACCTCCGTCACCGAAGCCGGAAGCGTGACCTTGGTGAGTTTCAGCCCCGAAAATACGCCCGCCGCGATCTTGGTGACGCCATCGGGAATGGTCAGTTCGTGATTAGTTTGCAGATCATTTTTGCCGGCATCGGTCAGGCCGGTGATTTCCGTTCCGTTGTAAGTGAAACGAGGATCAGACGGCACCCCTCCCCGCATCGGAGTAGGGCTACGCAGTGCCGGAGGAACGCCCGCGCTGGGATCTTCGAAGTTAAAGGGTATGGCCTGGTTGCCGGTTGCGGGGTTCTCTGATGCTGACGGGTTAGATGTGGACGGGCTGGGTTTGTTGGAGTTTGCAGACGGTTTTGTGGAGTTGCTGTTACTGGGGGTATTAGTACTGGTTGAGCTGGAGTTACCTGCATTCGGCTGTTCTACTGCGGGCGCCGTCATCGGCACAATCACCAGCAACGTGGATAACAACAGCCCTAACACCGAAAGCGAAGCAACAAGCCTTCTGCTCAACACGTTACTCGTCACGCTAACACCCCAACTACGGGTCAGCCGTCATCTTTAGCGGCTTCCCCTCAGCTAAACAAAATACATTTCAATGATAGTAAATTAATATTCTTTCCGCAATGGTTCCGAAGATGGGCGCCCTTTAAACTGCTTAGGCGTTCACGCATAAAATGATGCATCTCTATATACGAAGCATCCCTATCTAGATGAAGCACCCCTAGAAGCATCCCTAGAAGCATCCCTATATATAAGGAGAACCCCCGTAAATTTCGCCGCCGGAGGGTGTTCACGTCCCTGGAGGGCGATTTTATATCCGGAGGGTGTTCACGTCCGTGGAGGGTAATTACGACTCCGGAGGGCGATTCCGTCGCTGGAGGGCGCTAGCACAAAATACCACCAGCATTTTCTCCCCTGATGAGACATTTCCGTCCTCCCGCGACCAAAACACCCTCCCGCGGCACCTAAGCCACATCGCAATATCGTCCATCCCCAGCTAGCAATAAGCACAAGATATCCTGGCCGAATTATTGGGATAAGGACTTTATAAACCATCGCTGCGAAGCTAGAGCTATGTTCCCGGAACTAATCAGCACTCAGGCGTTTTCCCGGAAAGTGCTTGCAGACTCGCTGGCCAGCGGCTCCCTAATTAAAGTCGGGCGCGGACACGTGATTAGACCGCTCAAATCAGCAGATAAATGGCAAAGAATCCGGCATGTAAAGTTAGGACAAATCGCTTCCCACGCCGCGCGATGCAACACTCCCCCGGTATTTATTGGAGTAACCGCCGCTCTGCTGCATGGCCTGTCCCTAAAATCGCTGCGAGGTGACACTGCTTTACATACCTCGACTAGGCATTTTGAAAAGAAACTGCTGCCAGCTTGGGTTGACGTGGACACCTCGAAGGGTCGTCCTATCCGCACGAAGATACCACCGACTCCTCTGATTTTTCATAAGATCTTCCTCCCCAAAAAATCCGCAAAATTTATCGGTCACGGAGTGCGCGCTACCGATCTTCCTGTGACAACCTTGCAATGCGCGGCCTGGTTACCGGCAGGAAGCGCCCAAGCAGTTGCCGATTCTGCAGCTCGAAAGCTCATACCACAGTGGAACCAGCTTGACCGCCGTAGTCGAGAGGTTGTCGCAGATCGCATCCCGAAGCTCCGCGAGCAGATGTATAGCCTAGCCAGAAAGTACCGGAAGCGACTCGGGGCGCCCCAGGCTCGGCGGATACTCGCAAATATGGATCCGCGATTCGAAAGCTATGCAGAATCTTTATTTCATGCCGCATCACAGTTAGCGCAGGTAAAGCGACTAATTCCTCAGTTCCAAGTCAAAATTTCAAACGCTCAGAGTTACTTCCTGGATGCTGCACTCCCCAAGATTCGCGAAGCGTTCGAAATCGATGGGATGAAGAAGTATCAAAGCAGCGACCCACACAAAGCTTATGAAGCCATCCAGGGCGAAAAGCAACGTCAAAGTCAGCTCCAAAAACTTGGATGGCGTATTTACCGATTTACCTACGAGGACGTGGCGGATACCCTGGGGTTCGCAAATTTTCTGCGCAAACGACTAAGTACCAGCTGGAACGGTGTGGCACTTCCGCCCTTATACCGGTTAAAAAAACCCGCGTTTAATATGTAGCGGATTCGATCACTCCATTGCCGCATCCTGTTGAACAGCTTTTTTGTAGTTTTTAGCTTCGCGGACTAGCTGATTTGCAAGCAATAGATCTAGAATCCGTCCTTGTTCCTTGTACCCCTTGTTGCTGCCCTTCGCCCACATCTGAGATAAATATTTTGGTCCGCGGGAATGAAAACTACGCCCTCTATGGAAGTCAAACGCAATACCTTTTTAACTAATAGCTAAGTATCGTGCCGTTCTAAGCGCTTGGAGGGTGAAAATGTTAAGCCAGCGCACGCGACTAGGAAATATGGGCAACATTAGCGCCCTCCAGGCACAAAACCACCCTCCAAAGACAGAAAGACTCTCCAAAGACAGAAACACCCTCCAGCGCGAGGAATAAAGGAGAATTTTATGGAGGACTAGTAAACGTCGGAGGGCAATTTCGTCTCTGGAGGGTGAAAATGTTAAGTCAGCGGAGGCGACTAGGAAATATGGGCTGCATTAGCGCCCTCCAGGCACAAAACCACCCTCCGAAGACAGAACCACCCGCCAAAGACAGAAAGACTCTCCAAAGACAGAACCACCCGCCAGCGCCGGGAATAAGCGGGAGGAAGCATTACAAGGCAGTACTACGGGGGGAGTACGCGAGAGTAGGTGGGGAAAAGATTGTGGCCCGAGGAAACTCCTCGAGCCACAATCATCAAAAACTATTAAGAATGTATGGGCGCTACCCGGATAGGACAGCACTTCTGCCCACGTCAGCGGCCAAAACTAGTAACAGCAGTTACTCTTAGCCGCTAGGTTGCTACAGGCGAATAACCTTGAAGCTGTTCGAATAGATCGGTGCTACCTTTACAACGTCACCTGGCTTCGGGGCGTGGATCAGCTTTCCGCCACCAACATAAATCGCCACGTGACCTTGCTTCCACAAGATATCTCCGGGCTGAGCTTGGCTGAGCGGCAGCTTGGTGCCAGAAGCCGCAATCCCACCGGTGGTACGAGGGAGCGAATGGCCAAGCTGGCGATACACATAACTCACGAAACCGGAGCAATCAAAGCCTTCAGCCGGGCTGGCGTGACCCCAGTTGTAACGAATACCCCGATACTGCATCGCGATTCCTACCGCGGTGCCATCGGCTTTGCCGAGGTCGCGACCTACGAAGGTTTCGGCCGAATCGGACGAGGAGCTCTGCGCCCTCTGGGTGTTCTGCGTGGTCGCTGCGGGAGCCGGAGCAGTAGTTGTCTTCGCAGCTGCCACCGACTGAGCGGGGGCCGCAGCCTGAGAAGTAACTTCCTGGTTAACGGTCAGTTTTTCGACCGTTCCTTTTGCCAGCTGCGCAGAATCCACGGAAGCAGCGATTTGCTTCGCAACGGTGGTGTCCGCACTAGCGGGGACGGCTGCCGCTGCCACTACTGTCAGCGCAACTCCCGAGCCTGCCAGTGCCGACAAGCGCTTGCCGTTTTCGGAAGAAAACAGGGACTTAGCAGCTTGAGAAACCGGAGTGGAGGGACGGCTCGGAGCGCGGTGACGCGCTTGAAGTTTCTGTGTCACGATGAGGGCTCTCCTAAAAGTGCTTATTTCGTTTCTGGCCGGAAAATCTTTTTGGTAGCTACCCAAAAAGTTCCTCTGGCCGTTTGGTCGTAACTAAATATAATGCTTCGATAACGAAATGTCACGTTTTGGTTACGAAAGTTTTTTAATCTTTCTCGCCTCCGCGGCTCCCAAGTGGTCAGGCCCACAAAAATGCCCGCCTAAAAAAAACCAGAAAATCAGCCCTAAAAATCCGCCATTATCCCAGCTCAGAACCAAACTTAAACGAGTCTAATCCCCCTGTGAAACCGCTTCAACAAACAGGTGCTGACCCAGCGACGTGTTAAGTAACACAGTTTTTTCCGTGTCGACCCCCATAACGGCAATCTGGCCATTTTCCGGCTGAAGATTTACCTCTCTACCAGGCAAAATACCCGCTTCATCGAAAAAGGCTAGCATCCGGGGCTCAGCTTGGATCGGTTCACCGATTCGCACAACTTTGGTAGCCACAATGCCCCCAAATTGCTCCACGATTTGAGAAACCGACGTCCCCGACCCCTCAATCCCAGCGTGCCCATCGGGAATCGGATTGCCATAAGGGTCGGTAGAAGGGTGGTGAAGCAGATCAAGGAGGCGCATCTCTACGGCTCCGGACATCACGTGCTCCCAGCGACAAGCCTCATCATGGACCATCACCCAATCCAGACCGATCAGATCCAATAACAAACGCTCAGCTAGGCGGTGTTTACGCACCACTTCCCGTGCCAGCTCCACGCCTTGGTCAGTGAACTCGATGCGGCGATTATCGGCCACATAAAGCAAACCGTCGCGTTCCATGCGGGCAACAGTTTGGGAAACGGTCGGGCCCGAATGGTCTAAGCGTTCCACGATCCGGGCACGCAGAGGCGGAACTCCGTCCTCTAGCATTTCGTAGACAGTTTTCAGATACATTTCGGTGGTATCAACCAAGTCACCCATCAATGCCCCTAACGCCGTGCCGTGCGCGGGAGCTGTCACCGCGCTTATCACTTCTTAGGCTAACTCGGTCGCCCGCGATTTATTGGCCTTGCCAGCATTTCCAGAGGAGGCCCGAAACAGATTCGCACCGATTTATGCACCTAGAGTAAGGTTTTCCCTATGGAGAACTTCGTTAACATTCCCCCAGAATTATTGCCCAAAAATAAAAAATTTGGGTCTGGACCCAGCTCAATAAGAAAAACTGCCCTTGCGAAAGTTGCCGCCAGCGACTTGCCCGGCACCTCGCACCGGCAGGCTCCGGTTAAGGACCTGGTGGGTTCGCTGCGCGGGGGGCTAAAAGAATTATTTGCCCTCCCGGACGGATACGAGGTGGTGCTGGGTAACGGCGGCGCCACCACTTTTTGGGCGGTAGCGGCATCCTCTTTAATTAGGGAGCGTTCCGCGCACGCCGTTTTCGGTTCCTTCGGCGCTAAGTTTGCGGAAACCGTCAGCGGGGCTCCGCACCTTAAAGACCCGGCAATAGAGCTCGGAGGGGTATCGGCGAGGGCGCAGGGCCGAGAAACCGCCAGCGAAATCGCGCTTTTGCGCGGCGGGCAAGAGGGAATCGACACCTATTGCTATCCCGCACATGAAACCTCCACCGGCGCCATCAGCCCAGTAAAGCGCATTGAGGGAGGATTAAACCTGGTAGACGCGACTTCTGTCGCGGGCGGCGTGCAGGTCGATATTTCGCAAACCGACGTCTATTACTTCTCGGGGCAAAAATGTTTCGCCGCCGAGGGCGGGCTGTGGGTGGCGCTGGCCTCCCCCGCCGCGCAGGAACGGGCGCAAGAAATCAAAGCCGACCCGGGTGCAGGCCGCTGGATTCCACCAATACTAGATTTTTCGGTGGCGCTGAAGAACTCGGTTAAAAACCAGACCTTAAACACTCCGGCGATTGCCACCTTGATTTTATGGGAAGACCAGGTGCGGTGGATGCTGGAAAAAGGCGGCCTGGAGGCGATGGAAAAACGCACCCGCGCGTCCTCGGCAGTGCTATATGACTGGGCGCGTTCCCACCCGGACGCCTCCCCCTATGTAGCCAACCCGGAAGAACAGTCCCCGGTAGTGGTGACGATTGATTTCCACGATATTGATGCCAGTCAGGTGATCGCCCAGCTGCGCGCTAATGGGATCGTGGATATTGATCCTTACCGCGCTTTGGGGCGAAACCAGATCCGGGTGGCCTGCTTCCCCAATGTGGAAGTCGCCGATACCCAGGCGCTGACCGCTTGCCTAGACTATGTAATCGACCGCC
This sequence comes from Varibaculum sp. C0165D1, assembly GCF_056590355.1. Taxonomy (NCBI): domain Bacteria; kingdom Bacillati; phylum Actinomycetota; class Actinomycetes; order Actinomycetales; family Actinomycetaceae; genus Varibaculum; species Varibaculum sp. C0165D1. The sequence goes on from NZ_JBWPVY010000005.1 coordinate 73,709, forward strand.
TCTAGCAGCTGCGGCAGCTAACTGCGCCCGCTAGGCAGCACTAAATCACCCCAACACGCCCGGAAAAAGACACACAATTCGGGCATTAGCCCCGAAAGTACTCTTATAAAACAAATAGTCCGTGGGAGCAGCAGCTGACCGCTCCCACGGACTATTTAAATTCCAGACCCTTTACGACAGTAGGGATTGGATGGGCCCGAGGCAGAAGTAGATTACAAACAGGATCGAAACTACCCACATGAGGGGGTGGATCCGCGAAATCCGCCCAGAAGCGATCTTTACGATCACGTAGGTGATGAAACCGAAGCCGATCCCGACGGTAATCGAATAGGCGAACGGCATCATCATAATGGTCATGAAGGCGGGAATCGCCACGTCGGCGCGCGTCCATTCGATATCGCGCACATTCACCATCATTAGGAAGCCTACGAACACCAGGGCGGTGGAGGCCGCCTCGGCGGGCACCAGATCCACTACCGGGGCGATAAACATAGAAACCCCAAACAGTAGACCGGTAACTACCGAAGCCAAACCGGTGCGCGCGCCCTCACCAACCCCGGAGGTCGACTCCACGAAGGAAGTGTTAGAGGAAACGCCGCCCAGGCCGCCGGCCATTGCCGAAAGCGAGTCAATCAGCAGGATTTCGCGAGTCTTCGGCGGATTGCCGTTCTCGTCGAGCAGGTGCGCCCCCGCACCTACCGCCACCATAGTTCCCATAGTGTCGAAGAAGTCCGCCAGCATCAGCGAGAAAATCAGCAGCACTACCCCCACCGCAGTGGTGTGGGGATTGGTGAAGGCGCCAAAGAAATCAACCGCGCCGATACTGGAAAAATCGGGCAGGGAAACCGGGGAGCCTTTCAGCTGCGGCACGTTAGAAGCCCAGGCGGATACCGCCTTTTCATCGGCAGCGCGCGAACCTAAATGGGCAAAAGCTTGCACAATAAAAGACAAAACCGTGGCACCCACGATCCCGATAAGAATCGCGCCTTGCACCTTGCGGATATAGAGCACCACGATCACCAGCAGACCGACACAGAACACTAGCGCTGGCCAGCCCACCAGGGAGCCATTCTCACCCAGCTGTACCGGAGTGCCACCGGGACGAATAATCCCGGCATTGATCAGACCTACAAACGCGATAAACAGACCAATACCTACGCTGATCGCGGTTTTTAATTGGGCAGGGACCGCTTTGAACACGGCCTCCCTAAATCCGGTCAGCACCAGGATGGTGATGGCCACGCCCTCCCAAAAGATCAGCCCCATCGCTTCCTGGTAGCTGAGCCCTAAAGCCTCAGGGTTCGCCAAAGTAAAAGCTACCACGGCATTTAGCCCCATACCGGAGGCCAAAGCCAGCGGGAAATTCGCGACTATCCCCATAAGCAGAGTCATCACGCAGGCCACCAAGGCAGTGCCGGCAGCGATGGCAGATTGGCTAATATCTTTGGGAGCAGCCACCCCTAAAATCGCGGCGTTAACCACCAAAATATAGGCCATCGCAAAGAAAGTGACCAGGCCACCGCGGACTTCCCGCCCGACGGTGGAGCCCCTTTCCGAGATTTTAAAGAAACGATCTAGGAAACTATCCGACTTTGTCGCCGTATCTTGAGAAGACAAGATAACTGTCCAATCCGCCACCAGGGGCATAGAAGTTACTTACAGGCTCATTATCGGAATATTCCCAGGGTTTTTCCAATCTTGACCGCTATCTGCGACTTAGTTGCAAATTTCAGACAGATTGCCTACGCCGCAACCAAAGTCGCTCTAGCTAGATTCCCTAGCCCTCATAAAGCCCCCAGCCCCTAGCCAGATCGTCTAGGCAGCGCACACGATCCCCAGCCCCTAGCCAGAGTCTCAACTCCCCTAAATTTCCACCTGTTCTACGTCGAACTCATTCAGGCGTGCGGGCGTGGGTTGCCAGGGGGAAGTATCCACTTTGACGTCGGTTTCCGAATGGGAGCCACAGGTGTGATCCATAGAAACCACCCGGCCATCATCGACCGACCATTCATTGGTACACACCCCGAACATGGTGCGCATACTACCCGCTACCTTCAGAAAGAAACCACAGGTAGAACAGGTGTTTTCCGGGAGTTTCTTGCGGGTCATTCCTCGCCGCGCCGGACCTTGTTCGGAGTTATACCAGCGCTTGGCAGCCTGGGCGCGACCGCAAGCCGACAGTACTCGGGGACGTCCTAGTCCCAGCTCTTCTAGAGTGCGCCGATCTAAATCTTCGGGATTGGTGTCCGCATAGGACTGATCTAGGCGGTCGTCATCGGGAACGTAAGGCAACACGTCCTCACGTTTTACATCTTGAGGACGCAACCGTTCTGCCCAAGGCACCCAAGGGCGCGCCAGCAGGGCGTCCTCGCCAGGTAACAGGTCGATTTCACAAACCGTGGCTTTGCGTCCGCGCGGCACCCGCGCCAGAACCGCCACCCAATGCCAGCCGCGATAACCGGGCTTTAAACATTCGAAACTGTGGCTAACCAGACGTTCGCCCTCACTAGTGGCACCCAAATGTTCACCAATTTCTGACGGTTTCGCTATGGGGGCAAGCCCTTCGCGAGCAATATCAACTGCGCTAGCTAGTACCGAATCTACTTTCCCCGCTTTACGTCGGGTAGTTTCACTCATCTGTGTCTTTCTTGTTTTCACCGCCACCGTTAAGCATCGAAATCATCGGCAACTGCCCGTAGCAGCTGCGCGATTTTCGCGCCGTTATCCGGGTAGCGTCCATGACGCAAATGCCCGGAGGAAGCGTCCAATAACTTAATCAGGTCTTCAACTACCGGCACCATCGCCTTGGGTTTACGCCGCAAATTTTTTGCTACCGAGGGCGTTCGCTGCAAGATCTTTACCGATAGGGCTTGGGGACCGCGTCGCGAGTCAGCAACTGAAAACTCTACTCGCGTTCCCGCCGAGGGAGGTTTAGTGTCAGCAGGTAATACGCTGGCGTGTAAGAACACCTGCGAGCCGTCCTCTGCGGTGATAAACCCGAACCCTTTTTCGGCATCAAACCACTTAACTTTTCCGGTTGGCACTGATTTCTCCCCTACTTTTTCTAAATCTAGGTTACATGAGCCAACATATAACCCACTTCTTTGCATATGATAATGCAAAGTGGGGATTTAATCCGCTCCGGGCGATCCCCATTAGTTAGGGAGAAACTTACGTGAGAGTCTTAAAGAGAACCGGATTACTAGTAATAGTGCTTCTAGCTGCACTTTTTACTAGTTTCGCAATTACTGGCAATATTGCAAATGCTGAGGAACCGCCGAAGATTTCCGATCATGTATATGACCCCGGCGACAAGCTCGGGAGCCAGGCCGACAAGGTAAAAGAACGGTTAGCCTCTTTGGATCGTTCGGGATTGCACGTTTATGTGGCGTTCCCCTCGGAGTATTCCAATGACACCGTCAGCAATTGGAACTTGATGGCGCTACAAAAATCAGGTGCTCCCCAAGGCTCCTATATGCTCTCGATAGTGGCTGATAACCCTAATCAGACTATGTATTTGGCTTCTGCAGATAATGCCGCAAAACTCTCCCAGGAAGAATTATCTGCGATTGCCTCCGAAAAAATGGTACCCCTGCTCAATCAGCAAAAATATCCCGAGGCAGTGCTAGCTTATCTGGATGCGCTCTCAGCGAAAGCTCCGGAAATGGGATCGGGAATGGCGGTCGCCCCTTGGGCAATGATTGCTTTCCTGATTGCGCTAATCGTGGTGATTATCGTGATTTCTCGGGTACTTCGGGCACGCAGGCAAGCCCAAGATCGGATCGAAGAAAAGACCAAAGATGAGGCCGCCCTAGAGGAATCGGCAAGTCCGGTGTCCGCCGCGTTAGCTACAGGGTCATCCGCTACCCCAGACTCCGAGACTTTAGTAAGTGAAGAAGAGCCGATTTTGGCTCCCGCTAAAGAAGATAAACGGTCAGACGAGGAAGAGAAGCCCACTAAAGGCAAGTTCCGCTTGCGATTTAAACGGAAAGAAAAACCAAAAGCTAAATCGAAATCACGGCAGAAACAGGTCGATAAACCAGACTTTGCCCCCACTGGCCTTGAAAGCTTAGAAACCGCAGCAACCTCGGCTCCGGCCCCCGAGGCGCCTACCGCTACTGCCCGGCCCGCCACCCCGGCGGCGACCCCCGGCCTCGCTGGCGTTCAGACTCCGAAGGCAGACCTACCGGACATAGTTCCCGCTACTCCTACTGGTATTCCTGACGGCTCCCCCGCTCCGGCAGCCGGCGGAAAAGTTCCTTCGCTAGCGGAACTGGATCAGATTGCTTTGGCCCGCTCCAGCTCGCATGCGACCGCGAGTACTGTTGCGAGCCCTGCCCACCAGGTTCCGGCTCCAAGTTCCCAGCCGCAGCCGGGCGCGCCGGTACCGCCATCACAACCGGCAGCCTTTAGTCCCCAGCCGCAACCCCAACCGCAGACACTACCGCAGACTCCGGCCCAGCCCGTGTCTGAGGCCCAGCTGGCACAGCCCGTGTCTGGGGCACAACCTGCCCAGCCGATACAGCCGGCACAGCCCGAGCAACCGGTGTCGGTACCGCAGCCGCAACAGCCAGCGCCTCTGCGGACGCCGAAACCGGCAGCCTTTAGTCCTCAGCCGCAAAGTTCTCCCGTGGGGATTCCCGCGCAGGCACCGGCAGTCTCTCCCTTGGCGAAAACGGCTGATACCGCGACTACTGCGAGCTCGCCCGCGCAGCCTGCAACGGTTAGCACCTCGGAACCTCGGGGGCATAGTTCTGTGCTGCGTCCCGGCCAAACCACCTATTTGCCTCCGCAAGCCAACGATGATGACACCCAGGTTACTTCTGCCGCGCGGATCAAGGAATATGGCCAAGAGCGTCGTGACGAGATTGCTCGAGCTAGGGCTCGCGCCCACGCAGCCGACCGTTTCCGGGAAGAACAGGCAAAGAGGCAGGCCACGGCTACTCCTAGCGTAAGTACTCCCGCCCCAGCTATTCCCAACGCGGCAACGACCGATGCAGGCGCTAGAGCTACCGGCGCACCAGCCGAGCAGCAGCGGACAGCTTCGCCTACGCTCCCGCAAATGGCGCCCGCCGTTGACAATCTGAATAAATACTCCCTGCCTCCGATATCTCCGCAGGCAATCCCGCAGGTACCGGGACAGGTTTCGCCAGGGACAGCCCGACCGGTATCTTCGCCACTAACCAGGCAAGAACCACCAAGCGTAGCGCCCTCCGTACGGCAAGCTCCTGCGCAGGAACAGCCGCAACCGGCCTACTCCCCAGCGCCAGTCTCCCCTGCCCCCTCGCAGCTACCCTCTCGAGAACCGGTCCCCTCGCAGCTTGCGGCGCAAACCGTTCCGGAAGCTAGGGTGGTGGACAAAACCCCGACTGCCCCGCCGGAAACCGCCCAGCGGGAAGAACCACAACCACAACCCGATTTTACAAAAATACTTCGCCAGGCAGATTCTTGGGCGCGCAAAGGAGCCAGCAAACTGGCATTAGCCCAACAGCGGGTAGGCAAGACCGTAACTCAACCTTTTGCTTTGGCACTCGTTCGCGCTCAAGACAGTGTTCGCGCCGCATTTGCGGAGTTCGCTACCGCCCAGTTGCAGTCCCGTCCTATCGATCAGCAGATCGTAGCCGGGAATCTGCCCGAGCCGTTGCGGGAACTGCGCGATCAGATCACCCACTTTACAAATCTGTATCATCAGCAAACCCCGTTGAACGAGATTATTGCTCGCTTCGAGCGAGAAATTGTTTCCTGCCGGGAAGAACTGGTCAGGTGCCGTCTGATAGTGGAGCGTATCCAAAAAGTTGAGCCCCAAAAGGCCGCGCGTATTGGCGGCGATGTAATGGGGGCCCATAAGCTACTTTCTCGAGCTCAGAACCTAATCGAAGATGCTAAGACTATGGATCGCGGCGGACAGGAAAATGAAGTCCTGAAAGCTACCGTACGCACTGAGAACTTGTTGTTGCAGGCCCGTAAGATCGTGCGGCAAGCCCGTGCAGAAGAAGCCGCTTTACAAGCAGCCGCAAAAGTTGAGGCCGCTTTGACCTTTGCAGAAAAAGTTGAGCCGCTTAGTGAGCAGGTAGCGATTTTGATGGCAGCCGTTGACGACTATATCGGGGTTCATACCGCGAAAGTGGGGATAGCCGCTCGCACCATGCTTGACTTGGCGAATCGCACCCTAACTCGCCTCGACCGCCCCGGTAGCCTCGATACTCAAGAGGCTTTGCGACTGTTGCAACGCGCGCAGCAGCAAACTGAGCAGGCTTTGCGTCTGGCCGAAAATGATGTGGCGAAACGAAGCTAGCAGGAAAGAATTAGCAGGGCGGAGTCAGCGGAGCGAAGTTACCAGGACGGAGGCTCGAAGCCTCGTCTAACAGCCAAATTTTTGCGCTTCGAGAAGCCCGCTGGTCCTGAAGCCGATAAGATTAAAGGCATGTGCTTAGCTCGATTCCGCAAACGGTTATTGGCATTATTTTTCGCACTGCTGCTGGGAATGATTTTCGTGGTAGTACCAGCGAGCCCAGCCCTTGCCGCTCCGCCTGCGGCAAGTTTTGATAAGCAACTATCTGACCCCAGTGGTTATCTGGAGAATTCGGGGTCGGCACAGCAGGCGCTCACTGAAGCCTCTAGTGGGGACTACCAGCTCTATGTCGCCCTCACCGATAATTTCGCGCCCCTAAGCGCGCAGCAATGGTGCGTTAAGAGCCGGAATCAGGGCGCGGGGAACAGCCAGAGCGTGCTGCTAGCGATCGCGGTAAAGGAACGTGCCTACTATATTTGCCCCAGTGCCGGTGTCAGCTTTAGCGCCGGCAGGCAAAGCGAGATTGTTCAAGGAATAGAGCCCCTACTTTCCCAGGAGCAATGGGACCAGGCAGTTAAAGTTTTTGCTGCCAGCGCCGCTTCCTCCTCCGATCGGGACGATGCGGTAAGCGAGAGGGATTCTACGAGGACGGGTGGCTGGTTTTGGCTCATAGTCCAAGTCTTAGCGGTGGTCGGGATAGGAATCGGGATTATTGCTTTCGTCCGTAAACAGAAGAAGACCCGCACTCAAATAAAAACCAGGCAGGCAGAGGCGGATAAGCAAATTGTGGAGCAAGCTGGATCAGATGTGTTGGCCGCTGACGATGCCATTCGGGGTGCGAAAGAAGAACTAGAGTTCGCGAAGATGCAGCTAGGAACGGCACAAACCGAGGAATACGCCCAGGTGCTAGCGCAGGCTAGCCAGGCACGAGACAGCGCTATGGAAAAGTTGGCGAGTTTAGATTCCCTGGCGGGTATCGAAAAATCTCAGCAGGCGCAAGCGGTATCTGCTGAGGCTAAACGCTGCGTCGAATTGTTGAAGCAGCAGGCAGAGAAATTGGCAAGTTTACGCGAATCTTTAGATTCTTTGCCGGCGCGGATTAAGAACCAGCTAGCGCTGATTTCAGAGTTAGAAACCCAGGCAGATCAGCTTCCTGCCATTATCGCGGCGCTACATAAAACCCACCCGCAGGCAGTACTAACTTCTCTAGACGATGCTCCCGAGCAGATCAGAAACCTTTTGGGAGCCGCGCGGGAAACTTTGCAACCGCTGCAAAGTGAGTCCAGCTCACCTGCCCAAAAAGTACAGGTGCAAACCGCGGAGCGAGCAATTGCCCAAGCACGGGCGTTGATAAAAGAAGTTTCTGAGGCCGAGGGACAATTGGCGAACTTGCAGCAGTCGCTGCTGGCGGCAGTAACCTCTATTTCTTCTGACCTCGACGATGTAAAACGACTGAAATTGCAGGATAAGTCGGTTTTTCAAACGCTCAGTAGTAAAGCGCAGGCCGAGATTAATAACTGTCTGAAAGCCCGAGATGGGCAAGGTGATCCCCTGGCGGCGCTGTCTGCGATTGCTCAGGCGGAAGCAGATTTGGATCAGGCGCTGGCACCCTACCGTCAAGACAGTGAGCAAAAACAGAAGGCCGCGGCGAGATTACAGACGGCTTTAGACAGTGCCCAAAGAAGGATTGATAGTGCAAATAGCTACGTTTCTAGCCACCGGGGAGCGGTAGGTTTGGATGCGCGCCAGTATCTTGCGCGTGCCAACTCCCTCTACCAGCAGGCACGGGACGCCAAAGGCGATACCGGAATAAAGCTGGCAGAGTTGGCGGGAGAAGCTGCAGATCAAGCCCGTGAAAGCGCGCGGGCGGACTACAATGAGCGCCGCGATGATTGGGGCAGCCGGCCGGGAGGTGGCGGTAACGACTTTTTAACCGGAATGATTCTCGGGGGGATTCTAAACGGCGGTGGCATGTCTCGCGGCTCAAGCTGGGGCGGCAGTAGTGGCGGTTTTGGGGGAGGCTTCGGCGGCGGAAGCGGCGGCTTCGGCGGAAAGTTTTAACCGGCGAAACGCGCAATTTTCCGGTAAAATTACCAGTTAAAGATACTGATTCACTAGGAGGAACCATGGCAGAGAAGCAAACGATTCTGGGACGAATTACCAATATGGCGAAAGCTAATATCAATGCACTCCTAGACCGGGCAGAAGATCCGGGAAAGATGCTTGACCAGATGATTCGGGACTATACCAACTCGATTCATGAAGCTGAAAGCGCAGTTGCCCAGACCGTGGGGAACGTGCGGCTGGCAGAAAAAGATTTAGAAGATGATCGTGCTGCCGCCTCCCAGTGGGGTGAAAAAGCCGCTCTAGCGTCAAAGAAGGCGGAAGAGGCACGCACTAGCGGGGATACTGCGGAGGCAGATCGTCTTGATAATCTGGCCCGTCTGGCTTTAGGTAAGCAGATTGATTTTGAGGAGCAGGTGAAGGCGCAAGAACCGCTGGTGGTTTCCCAAAAGGATATGGCGGAGCAGCTAAAGCTTGGCCTGGCCGGGATGAAGACCAAACTAGAGGATCTTAAAGTTAAGCGCGACCAGCTGGTGGCACGGCAAAAGACTGCCGAAGCCCAAAACCAGGTACAAGAAACCGCCCAAAAGTTTAACTTAGCGGACCCCACCAGCGAACTTAACCGTTTCGAGGAGAAAATCCGCAAGCAGGAAGCCCTGGCGGCAGGCCGCGCCGAGTTGGCTTCTGAATCACTAGAGAATCAGTTCGCGGAACTGGAAAAATCCGGTTCCTCCGCAGAGATTGAAGCCCGGCTAGCAGCTCTGAAAAACAAGTAGCCCTCACTGAAACAGACAATTCTGCTAACTGGTGCTGGCGCCAGAAATTTTTCTGGCGCCAGCACCAGTTTTTACGCTATGGGGATCTAACAATTTCAGGGCAACTACCAGGACAGAATCTGCGCCGTGCCGGTGACTGTCGCCACCCCTGCCAACAAGCACGCAAACCCTAAGGTTAAACGGTATTCTTTTACCCGGCGAGTAAGGATGGGGCCCAGCGCTCCTCCCACCATCGAGGCAATCGCAAACACCGTCACCACTACCAGGTCGATGTTGAGAGGCATCCCTATCCGCGCTAGTAGCGAAGACGCACAAGAAATCACCATAATCAATAGCGAGGTAGCCGCTGCTTGCCGCATATTAAGATGCAGGAAAATCACCAGTGCCGGCACCACCGCAAAGCCGCCACCTACCCCAAAGAATCCGGTTAAGAAACCGGTGCAAAGCGCCGCCAGTACCCATTTGAATAATGCCTTGGTGACCGGGCCTAGGGGCTTTGTCTTGTTTACTTTCCCCGGCTCGGCCACCGGGGAAACATCCTGCCCGCGAGTGCTTAGAGTATGCGAGGAAATCTCCCCGGCGTCCTCCTGCAAAAGTTTACGGATTTTATCGTGATATTGACGCCTGGCCACGAGCCCTTGCCGAGCCATAGCAATTGCCACCGCCGCCGCTAGCAGCGCAAAAAGTAGCATCAGGTAGTGACCGGGGGTGAGCGCGTTGAGGCGAGAACCACCGACGGATCCGGCAGCGCTAAAGGCCGCGAAGATTAATCCCCTCCTCCACTGCACATTGCCCGAACGTGCGTGCGGAACTAGGGAGACCAGGGCGGTGAGCCCCACAATAAATAGGGAGGCAGCCGCCGCCTCGTGGGGGGAAAAGTGGAGTAAATATACCAGCACCGGGATAAAAAGCATTCCCCCGCCCGCGCCCAGCGCCCCCACTACCAGACCGATCGCCAGCCCGATGGTGGCAGCAAGCATTAAGAACATGACTATTTAGCTTTGTCGTATTCTTGCAGTGAACAAACCCCATAGGAGCGGTCGCGGGTAGCTTCAATTGCCTGCACCGCAGCTTGGAATTGGGACATGGTGGTGATAATCGGTTTGTCGGCAGCCGTAGTGGCAGTGCGGATTTCGTAGCCGTCTACCCGCGCCCCGGAAGTGCCGGGAGTGTTGATTACCATGTCGATTAGTCCGGCGCGAATCATATCGACTACGGTTTGTTCTCCGTCCGGGCCGCGTCCTTGACTGGCTTTGCGCACTTCGGTGATCGGAATCCCGTAGCGGCGCAGCAAAGCGGCGGTTCCCGAGGTAGCCATGATGGAGAATCCCAAGTCAAATAACCGGGACACCGGTAAAGCTAAGGATCGTTTATCCTGGTCAGATACAGAAACAAACACGGTGCCGGCAGTAGGCAAATTCCCATAGGCCGCGGTTTGGCTCTTGGCAAAGGCGGTGGGGAAATCGCGGTCATACCCCATGACTTCCCCGGTAGAGCGCATCTCCGGACCTAGGACTGTATCCACGATCCGGCCATTCTTGTCCCGGAAACGCTTAAACGGTAGCACTGCTTCTTTAACTGCAATCGGTCGTCCCGGGGTAGCGAAATCGGAATCATCTGCCGGCAGATAACCGCGCTCTTTTAGCTCCGCAATCGAAGACCCCATCATTACTAGGGCAGCCGCCCTCGCTAGGGGCACTCCGGTAGCTTTCGCTACGAAGGGTACCGTCCGCGAAGCCCGCGGATTAGCTTCAATCACATACAGCACCCCGCTGACCAGGGCATATTGAATATTAATGAGGCCGCGCACCCCTACTCCGGCCGCGATTTTTTCAGTCGAAGTGCGGATATGGGCAATAACCGCATCCGAGAGAGTGATGGGGGGCAGCACGCAAGAAGAATCGCCGGAATGGATTCCGGCCTCTTCAATATGCTCCATTACCCCACCGAGGAACAGTTCTTGACCGTCGTAGAGGGCATCCACGTCAATCTCGATGGCATCATCTAGGAAACGATCAATCAGTAGCGGCCCGGTCATCACCGTGGGATCAGATAGGTTATAGCGATGCAGGTAGGAGTCGAGTTCCTCACGCGAATAGAGGATCTCCATTCCTCGTCCTCCCAAAACGAAAGAAGGACGCACTAAAACCGGATACCCGACTTTTTCTGCCTGCTCAAAGGCTTGCTCGGGGGTGGTGGCAGTTCCGTGCGCGGGAGCGGGCAGCCCCGCCTCATCGAGTACTCGGCCAAAGAGTTCCCGGTCCTCGGCGGCGTCAATTGCGCTCGGAGGAGTACCCACAATCGGCACCCCGGCGGCTTTCAACCGCGCGGCCAAAGAAAGCGGGGTTTGCCCGCCGAGCTGCACAATCATCCCCGCCACCGGGCCAGCCGCGCATTCTGCCTCGTAAACTTCCATCACGTGCTCAAAAGTGAGGGGCTCGAAATATAGACGCGAAGAAATGTCGTAGTCAGTGGAAACGGTTTCCGGGTTGCAGTTAACCATTACGGTGTCAAAGTCGGATTGCAGTTCCTGGGTGGCGTGTACACAGGAATAATCGAACTCTATCCCCTGCCCGATCCGGTTCGGCCCCGACCCCAAAATAATCACCGCCGGACGCTGACGCGGTTTAACTTCGCTGGTCAGGTCATAAGTGGAGTAGTAGTAGGGGGTTTGGGCGGGGAATTCCCCGGCACAGGTGTCGACTGTTTTATAGACCGGACGAATCCCGAAGGCCTTGCGCACCTCCCTCACTACCTGATCGGATACACTGCGAATCTGCCCAATCTGCAGATCTGAGAAACCATGACGTTTGGCTTCTACCAGTAGATCCGGGGTCAGCGCTTCCGCTTCCCGAATCTTTACCGCCACTTCGTTCAGCAAGAACAGCTGGTCTAGGAACCAGCGGTCAATCTTGGTAGCCTCATACAGTTCTTCCAGGCTCGCGCCCACCCTAATCGCATCCATCACTTGGATTAGACGTTTCTCGGTAGGGGTCTTGACCTGCTCTAATAGCTCCTCTTTCGAAGAAGCAAGCGGAGTGTCCCAGCGGAAGTAAGTGCCCGCTTTATCCAGGGAAATCAGGGCTTTTTGCAGGGCTTCGGTAAAGTTTCGCCCCAGCGCCATCGCTTCGCCCACCGACTTCATAGCGGTGGTCAACGTGGGATCGGCCGCCGGGAACTTCTCGAAGGCAAACCGAGGCACTTTGACGACCACATAGTCCAAAGTGGGCTCGAAGGAGGCCGGAGTCGAACCGGTAATATCGTTGGGAATCTCGTCGAGGGTGTAACCGAGCGCCAGTTTTGCGGCCAGTTTCGCAATCGGGAAACCGGTAGCTTTCGACGCCAGCGCCGAGGAGCGAGACACCCGGGGGTTCATCTCGATGACTACTACCCGGCCGTTATCGGGATGAACCGCGAACTGGATATTACAGCCGCCGGTATCCACGCCTACTTCCCGGATCACATTAATCCCAATATCGCGTAGATTCTGCAGCTCCCGGTCGGTTAGAGTGAGCGCTGGCGCCACCGTAATGGAATCACCGGTATGCACCCCCACCGGATCAACATTTTCGATAGAGCAAACCACGACCACGTTATCCGCCTTGTCGCGCATCAGCTCTAGTTCGTATTCTTTCCAGCCCAGAATCGATTCTTCCAGCAGCACTTCGGAGGTGATGGAATCGGCCATGCCGCCTCCGGCGATGCGAATCAGATCCTGTTCGTTATAGGCAATCCCGGAACCCATACCTCCCATGGTGAAGGACGGGCGCACTACCAGCGGATATCCCAGCTGTTCGGCGGCTTTCCGGCAATCTGCCAGGTTATGGGCGATAAAAGAACGCGCCACTTCCGCGCCGCAACGGTGTACTACCTTTTTGAACTCTTCACGATCCTCGCCCGCGTTAATCGCCTGGGCGCTGGCACCGATTAGCTCCACCTGGTATTTTTCCAAAGTGCCATCTTGGCTGAGAGCAATCGCGGTGTTGAGCGCGGTCTGCCCACCCAAAGTCGGCAGCAGAGCGTCGGGGCGTTCCTTTTCAATAATCGAGGCCACTACCTGCGGGGTTATTGGCTCAATATAGGTGGCGTCCGCCATTTGCGCATCGGTCATAATGGTTGCCGGGTTGGAGTTAACCAAAATAACTCGCAGCCCTTCCGCTTTGAGGACGCGGCAGGCCTGACTCCCGGAATAGTCGAACTCGCAGGCCTGGCCGATTTGGATCGGCCCGGAACCAATAACTAGGACAGATTTCAGATCAGTTCTGCGTGGCATGTTTTTCCTTCGTTTCCTGCATGGTTTTAAGGAACTTATCGAATAGATATTGGGCATCGTGGGGACCGGCCGCCGCCTCGGGATGGTACTGGACGCTGAAAGCTGGCAGGTCCAGGGCGCGCAAGCCTTCCACTACCCCATCGTTTAGCGCCAGGTGAGATACTTCTACTCGCCCGTAGCGTCCCCCATCGAAGGGTGCCACCGAAGGGTGTTCCGCGGGAGCGTCTACCGCGAAACCGTGGTTATGGGCAGTGATCTGCACTTTTCCGCTTTCGCGGTCTACCACCGGTTGATTTACCCCGCGGTGACCGTAGGCGAGTTTATAGGTGCCGTACCCGAGAGCCCGCCCCAAGATTTGGTTACCGAAACAGATTCCAAAGAAAGGAATACCCGCGTCGAGCACCGCCCTCGCCAAAGCTACTTCGTGGTCTGCTGAGGCCGGGTCACCCGGTCCATTAGAGAAAAACACCCCATCGGGGTTCACCTGCATGATGTCTGCAAAGCTAGAGTGCTGCGGGAACACATGCACCTGGATTCCGCGCAGCGCCATCTGTTCGGGAGTGCGGGCTTTAATCCCCAAATCTAGGGCAGCCACCACCGCTAGGGGGGCTTTACCCTCATATTCGCCCGCGGGCTCTACCACGTATTTTTCCGGGGTACTCACGTCAGCGGCCAGCGCCGCGCCCGCCATCACCGGCTGGTCGCGCACCACTGACACCAAAAGGTCGCGGGTAGCGTCATCAAGATAGGCAGCCCCCGCCGGGAGGGCATCACCGGAAAAAATCCCGCCGCGCATGGCGCCTGCTTCCCGCAAATGCAAGGTGAGGGCGCGGGTATCTACTTCGCAAATACCTACTACGTCCTGGGATTTTAAGAGGTCTCCCAGGTCGCCAGTGGAGCGCCAATTGGAAGCCCGCCGAGCGGCATCACGGACCACATATCCAGCCACCCAGACTCGTCCTGATTCTGGATCTGTCTCGTTAACTCCCGTGTTGCCAATATGGGGAGCGGTTTGGATAACTATCTGGCGGTGATATGACGGATCGGTCAAAGTTTCCTGATATCCGGTCATTCCGGTCGCGAATACCACTTCTCCCAGGGCGCGTCCCCGCTTGCCCCAGGCTTTGCCTTTCGCGATAAACCCGTCCTCCAGCACGATTAAGGCCAGATCCGAGGAGGCCTGCTGCATAAGAACTTCTCCTTATCTATGCCTCACCCAGGGGTAAGGGCATATAGAAAAAATTGCCCGCACCGAGGGGGCGCGAGCAAATAGGTAAGAGTTTCACTGCCCCTAATCATAGCGTAAGCGCCCGCCCCAGCGTGATTCTTGTTTGCTGCCTAGTACCTATAGGAGAGGTACCTACTGTGAGGGAGTGCCTGCTGTTAGCTAACGTGAAGTCGTTTCTGGAAGGTAATCCCGTCCCTGGAGGGCGAAGTTGTCGCCGGAGGGTACTTCTGTCGCCGGAGGGTGATTCGGTCAGGTAAAAGGCAAACAAGCGAGCAAAAACACCCTCCAGCGCCGATAAAAAGCACAGATTTAGCACCCCTAAACACGAAACCGGAGGGCGGAGTTGTCAGGAAGGAGGAAGCATCCTCGCGAAAACAGCAAGAATATGGGGAAAATCTAGGAACGCATCAACTTGACGGCATCGGCGATGGGCCCGTCTAGCACCTTTTTCCCCTTCTTCAGCACGATTCCGCGCTCACAAAAACGTCCCATTAGATCCAGGTCGTGGCTAACGATTACCAGCGATTTCCCCGCCTCGGATAGCTCCGAAATTCGGTGCAGACACTTCTTTTGGAAAGGCTCATCCCCTACCGCCAAAATTTCATCAATCAAAAATATATCTGGGTCAGTGTGGACCGCCACCGAAAAGGCTAGCCGCAGGAACATGCCGGAAGAATAAAATTTGACTTCCGTATCTAGGAATTCGTGAATCTCGGAAAAATTCACGATTTCATCAAAATGGGTTTCGATTTCTTCGCGGGTCATCCCCAGGATGGCACCGTTTAAGAAAATGTTTTCTCTGCCGGTTAAATCGGGGTGGAATCCGGCTCCGACCTCGATTAGGCCAGCAACTTTCCCCCGTACCCCTACGGCACCTCCCGAGGGCTGCATTACCCCGGAGATTAGCTTCAACATGGTTGATTTTCCGGATCCGTTGAAACCCAACAAGCCCACGGTTTCCCCAGCAGAAATATTGAAAGAAACATGATCGAGGGCGCGGAATTGGTCGCGCATTTGTCCGCGTCTGCCAGTCAACGACCAGACCAACATATCTTTCAAAGTGTGGGTGTTGCGGATAGTGAAGTCTTTAACCACGTCTTGTGCGGTAATCACGGTATCCGCGCTAGCTAATTCGGGATCGATCCTTGCGCTTTTATTGGCCATACTTTTACAGCTCCTGGGCGAAACGCCCATCATAGTGGCGGAAAACTTTATCGCCTATCAGCAACAAGAGGATTGAAATCACCGTGGAAGCCACTACGATTACCGAAAAGTTGTCCGGGAAACCCTCGGCTACGCCCGCGGTCGGTATCCAAAAGCCGTAATGGAAAAGTTCTACCACTGTAGTTAGGGGGTTCAGTTGATAGGCATACCACAGCCAGCCTCCCTGCAGGTCTCCCAGCACATGGTAAACCATGGACCATTTGTAAAGCACCGGCGAAGCCCAGGTAGCAACCATCAAAATCAAATCTACAAAATTCTCGGCATCCCGATAGAGTACGTTAAAAGCCCCACCCAGCAGCCCGATCCCCAAACTGAAGATCGTAAGGATAACCACCGCTAGCAGCACCGCTGCCAAATTTCTCAATCCCGGTCGCCACCCGAAAATCAGGCTCCCAATAATCAAAATCACCACTTGCGGGACAAAGTGCACGAACGCTACCCACACAGAGGAAACCGGGAAAAGCTGCCGGGGCAAATAGATCTTTTTCACCAAATCCTGGTTTTGTACCAGCGAACGCGTACAGTTACCGAAGATTTCCGAAAAATAGTTGACTGCCACCACTCCGGCGAACATATAAACCACGTAGTTGGTAATGTTCCGGTTCATCCCCATGAACACTCCGATGGCGAAATAAAACACCAGGAACTGGGTGGCGGGCTTGGCATAGGACCAAAGCATCCCCAGAATCGATCCTCGGTAACGTACCCGCAGTTCTTTATGTACCAGCAGTTGCAGCAGGTATTGTTTCCGGAAAACTTCGAATAAACCGCGGGAAGTACCCGGCCGAATAAAATCTGTACTGCTACTCACCAATTATTCCCCATCCGTTTTCTGCCCGGTGAAAAAGGGTTTAACCACGTTGTCATAGCGAGAAAGTGCGGAAGCGATTGCCATATGCATATCGAAATACTTGTAGGAGCCGAGCCGCCCCCCAAAGAGGGTGTGGGGCAGCTTATCCCGTAAGGCGCGATACTCTAGTAGCTGCTCTCGGTCCCGGGCAGTGTTTATCGGATAGTAAGGTTCATCGTCCCTGCCAGCGGTGCGCGAATATTCCCGGGCAATCACGGTTTTTTCATTTTGATAGTCCCGTTCGGGATGAAAATGACGGAACTCAATAATCCGGGTGTAGGGAACATCGCGATCCCCGTAGTTCATCACCGAAGTACCTTGGAAGTCGCCGGTAGACACGGTTTCCCAATCGAAGTCCAGGGTGCGCCATCCCAGTTCGCCGTAGCGGTAATCGAAGAAGCGATCTACCGGACCGGTATAGACCACCGGTACCTGCCCGATGCAGGCATCGCGGTTGAAGGGTTGGGAGGAATCAAAAAAGTCGGTGGATAGTTTCACATCGATGCGGTCATTATCTGCCATTTTCTCCAGCCACGCGGCGTAGCCATCTTGGGGAAGCCCCTCGTATTTATCGGAAAAATAGCGGTTGTCATAGTTGTAACGCACCGGAAGCCGGGAAACGATGGCCGCCGAAAGATCCCGCGGATCGGTTTGCCATTGCTTCGCGGTATAACCTTCAAAAAACGCTTTAAACAGTGGCTCTCCCACCAGAGAAATCCCTTTGGTTCGAAAATTCTGTTCTGCGTCCTCGCCCCGGATAGCACTGGCTTGGGAGGCGATTAGCTGGCGAGCCTCATCCGGAGAATAGGCCGAGCGAAAAAATTGGTTGATAGTTCCCAGGTTAACTGGCATGGGGAAAACTTCGCCCCCGACATTGGTATACACGTGGTGTACATAGTCGGTGAAAGCGGTGAAGCGGTTGACATATTCCCACACGCGTTCATTGGAAGTGTGAAACAGGTGCGCCCCGTATTTATGGATCTCAATACCGGTTTCCGGGTCGCGGTAAGAGTAGGCGTTACCGCCGATGTGATCGCGTTTTTCAACGATGGTGACCCGCCGCCCTAAGTCGTTGGCGACTCGTTCTGCCATTGTCAGACCGAATAATCCGGATCCAACAATCACTAAATCCGTATTCACGTGGCCTCTCCTTGTTTTATGCTCGTTTCTAGCTTTTTTAATCCTACCGTGTTAACCCTAAAAATTAATCTGCCAGCAGCGACGAAGCCAGTTTTCCGAAGGCTCTAACTGCACTGGCACTGTCAATCTTGTCTAACTGGGCTGCAGATACCGGTTGGGGATCTGCTAGAGCTGCTTTGACCTGCTCATAATCGTTGGCGAGGACGATTAGGGAGCGCTCGTGCATAAAGTTAGAGAACCGGATTTGATGAACGTCGATGTGTTCGCCCAGTTCTGGGTCGCGAGGTACGATCACCGGCAGAAAACCGCGCCGCAGCCATTCCATCATTAGCGAAGGCCCGCCCGGTAAAACCACACCTTTGAGTTTCCCGGCCAGGGCATCCATCTCTTGGTGGCTGAGATTCTCGCGCCCGTTCGCCTCTTTCGGAGGTTGGGAAGTACCGTATTGCACCAGCACCGCAGCGTCCGGATTTTCGCGAGCGAAACGATCCGCCATCTGGATTAAACGATCAAAAGGCATATGGTGGGTGCCCACCATAAACAGGTAGTCGGCTTGCAGTTCCCGGTTATTGTTTTCGCTCATACTGACGGTTTTACTCATAGTAGCGGTCCGATCACCGTGGCGCGCGGATAAAGTTTCAGCTGTTCAGGCCATTGCACTGCGAAGCGATCTGCCAGGCGGTAACAGATTCTACCTGATAGGGAGGGGATCTCGATGCGGTCGAAAACCTCAATATAGATAGTGGGAATCTTCATTAGCCGCGCTAGGGCAATGAAAACCGTCCCCAGGGAGGCACCTGCAGATACCACTAGTTCGGGGCGAGCAGAACGTAAAAGCTTCCAGGCTAAACGCAGGGAACGGAACACGTCCCAAAAGTTGCGGTCAGGCGAATGCTCTGCCCAAATAACTTTTTGATCAGCTAAAAGCGAGGTGGCATCGAGAGTTTTAAAAGTGACCCACAGAGTTTGCTGCTGCTCCCACCAGGGTTTAAGAGTATATAGCTGGGCTAAGTGTCCCCCGGATGAGCCCGCAAAAAGCACTTTAACCATGTTGTTTATCCGCTTTCACCCGGGCAGCATTTTCACAGGCCGCAACTAGTTTCGCGGTTTGTGAGTCTGCGGAAAATATCTCTTCATTAGGACGCGGCCCAGATAGCACCCCGTCGGCCACCCCTTTTACTCCCAGGCGCAACATTTTTTTCTTGTGTTCACTGACCAGCCACATCCGGAACCAGCGCACCAACATGGAACCTCCATAAAGGACCCGATCCATGGTGAGCAGTCCGCGTGAACGCAAAAGGAACCAAATTTTATTGCGCGTCTCGTAATAAAAGCGATCCCCCGGGTCATCAGTGGCGGAGGCGGCCGCGCGAGTTTTGTGCACTACCACCGAGGCAGGTACGTACAATCCGATACGATTTTTCAGCAGCCGGGCGGTGTATTCGAGATCATCATTCCAGATAAAGTAATCGGCAATCGGCAGTCCAATCTTGCGCACCTGTGCCACCTCTACCAGTATTGATACGAAGGAGGCGGCGCGCACTTGGCGCAGTCCTAGACGCCGGGCAATCCTTTTGCGGTCGGGTGATATTAGCGGTCTTTCCCTATGGGCATTCATGGGATGCTCGCTACCGTCGATCCACTGTGCCTGCGAGGCTAGTAGCGCTGGAGAGCCAGGATAACGCTGACCGGCCTCGAGCAGCTGCGCTAACGCATCGAGTGTAGGAATGGTGTCGTCATCCATAATCCAAATAAAATCGTGATTTTCCAGCTCTTTATAGGCCAGGGCGTGCGCGATTCCGGCACAAAATCCGCCCGCGCCACCGGTATTTTCTGAAAGTTCGATTACCCGGTCTACTACCGGGTGCTGCTGAGCAAGGCTTGCAGAGTCATCGGTTGAGGCGTTATCAACCACAATTACCCGCTGGACTGGTCTGGTCTGCGCAGCGATTGCGTCCAAACATTCGCGAAGCAGTTTAGCGCGGTTATAAGCCACTACCACCGCAAATACCTGACGTTCTTCGCTCATTACCCTATCTCCTTACCTAGTTCTTTCCATCATATCTAAGG
This sequence comes from Varibaculum sp. C0165D1, assembly GCF_056590355.1. Taxonomy (NCBI): domain Bacteria; kingdom Bacillati; phylum Actinomycetota; class Actinomycetes; order Actinomycetales; family Actinomycetaceae; genus Varibaculum; species Varibaculum sp. C0165D1. The sequence continues at coordinate 93,626 of NZ_JBWPVY010000005.1, forward strand.
CGCGAGATACCCGAACCGTCATCGCCTCCTATTTTCATCACCTGCGCCCTCCCCGCACCAGAACACCCTCCCCATACAAAAGCACCCTCCAACGCCGAGAAAAAGCACAATTTTCGCCCCTCTAAACACCACCCCGGAGGGCGAAACTGTCGCCGGAGGGCGATTCGGTTCCGGGAGGGCGATCCTGTCGCCGGAGGGTGATTTGGTCAGGTAAAAGCCAAACAAGCGAGCAAAAGCGCCCTCCCCGCACCAAAACACCCTCCCTATACAAAAGCACCCTCCAACGCCGAGAAAAACACGATTTACGCACCCCAAAACACCACCCCGGAGGGTGATCTTGCCCCCGGAGGGCGATTACGTTCCGGGAGGGTGGTTCGGTTCCGGGAGGGTAAAACTGTCCCCGGAGGGCGCTCTTGTCTCTAAATAGCGCAAACCAAAGGGAAGCCTTGGCGGAGGATCCGGGCTAATGCCGAGAACCCGCCAAGGCTCTGCCAGCAAAGATTAAGATTCCGTAGTCAGGCTTCGTCGATAACAGGTGCAAGAAAAAGGGGAGCCCTGGCGGAAAATCCGCCAGAGCTACCCTTTAAATCTTTAGCTAACTAGATAGCTAGCAAAGTTACTTAATCTTGGTGCCGACCGAGCCCAGACGCTCACACGCCTCGACTACGCGCGCCGCCATACCGGCTTCGGCAGCTTTACCCCACGAACGAGGATCGTACTGCTTCTTAATGCCAACTTCGCCATCAATCTTCAAGACACCGTCGTAGTGCTTGTACATCCAGTCGGCGACGGGACGGGTGAAGGCGTACTGAGTATCAGTGTCAACATTCATCTTGATAACGCCGTTCTTTACCGCAGTGGCGATTTCTTCGGCGGTCGAACCGGAGCCACCGTGCATTACCAGGTCAAACGGACGATCACCCTTGCCGTACTTCTTGCCTACGGCTTCCTGAATCTCACCCAAGATTTCCGGACGCAGCTTAACAAAGCCCGGCTTGTAGGCGCCGTGGACGTTACCGAAGGTCAAAGCGGTCAGGTAACGACCCTTTTCACCAAATCCCAAAGCTTCGGCGGTCTTCATGCCATCTTCGGGGGTGGTGTAAAGCTTCTCGTTGATTTCGCCAACGATGCCGTCCTCTTCGCCACCAACAACACCAATCTCGACCTCAAGAATGGTGTTGGCTTTCACCGACAAATCCAGCAGTTCCTGAGCAATTTCCAGGTTCTCTTTCAACGGAACAGCAGAACCATCCCACATGTGGGACTGGTAGAAAGGCAGGCGACCAGCCTTGACCTCTTCAGCTTCCAGCTCCATTAGGGGACGAATCCAAGAATCAATGTTCTGCTTGGCGCAGTGGTCAGTGTGCAAAGCTACGGTCACCGGGTAGTTCTTGGCGATCTCCCGCGCATAGGCGGCCAAAGCCAGGGAGCCGGCTACCCGATCTTTAATGGTGGAGCCCGACCAGTATTCGGCACCGCCTACCGATACCTGGATGATTCCGTCTGATTCTGCCTCGGCAAAACCGCGAATCGCGGCAGTTAGCGTTTGGGAGGAAGTAACGTTAATCGCGGGATAAGCGAACTTGCCTTCCTTCGCGCGATCTAGCATTTCGTTATAAACATCAGGGGTTGCAATAGCCACGAGGGCCTCCTTTAAGATAGATTCCTTACCTGTTTTATTGTCTCACAAGGTCGAGGCGTGCGCAGGGCCTTGTGTCCCAAGGCTTTAAGGCTATTAGAGGACGAGATTCGGCAGATCACTAACCCCTACCACCCGCACGCCCGCGGCTCTGACTCTATTCTTCGTCCGCTTCACTCCCCACCGCAACCTGATGTCACAGCAGAATCCGGGCTATCGCGATGCTGAATCACCCACGCCCACATAGCTACTGCTGCGGCCGCCCCTACATTTATGGAGCGGGTGGAGCCATACTGGGTAATCTCGTAAACCGCGGCGCATTCAGAGAGCATTTCCGGGCTTAAACCGTTCGCCTCGGAACCAAAAACTAGACAGCACTCGGCCGGTAAAACCGCATCTTCTAAAGGCTGAGAGCCTTCCACATTGTCAATCCCAATCAGGGTGACCCCGGCAGAGCGCGCCCAATGCGCAAAAGATCCGGCGTCCGGGAAATGGTCTACATGCTGATAGCGATCGGTTACCATCGCGCCCCGTTTATTCCAGCGGTGCGCACCTACGATATGTACCGAGTTAGCCCCGAAAGCGTTAGCCGAACGCACGATGGAGCCAATATTGAAATCATGGTCGAGGTTTTCGATGGCGACCTGGAAAGGGAAACGCTCGCTATCGAGGTAGTCCCGAACCGCGCCCCGGCGCCAATAACGAAAACGATCTTCCACATTGCGCCGGTCGCCTTCCGCAAGTAGCTGGGGATCCCAATGGTCACCTTCCGGCCAATGGTCAGGCCCTCCAGGCCAAGGGCCAACTCCGTTTCCCATGGGCTTAGACTTTAAACCGGTCACGCTGCAGGTAACCCGTGAAACGGCACACTAGGGAGCGGGGAGCCTTCCAGGTCAAGAAGCTCATGACCTTAAATATCGCAGAAGGTACCGAAATAACTTTTCCGCGCGCCAGATCATTTAATCCCTGTTCAACTACGTATTCTGGGGTTAGCCGGGCAATAGTGGGCACGTCCTCGATCTTGGTGGTGATCTTGCTAAAGAAACCAGTATCGGTAGTGCCGGGCTTTAGCGCCATTACCTGCACCCCACTGCCTCGCAATTCTTCTGCCAGGGCGCAACTAAAGATCTCTACCCAGGTCTTATGAGCCGCATAGGTTCCCATAGCGGTCCCGGAAGCTACCGAAGACACATTCAAAATCGCACCCCGCCCGCGCTTACGCATCCGCGAAGCCGCGGTTTGTGACAGCAACATCACCGCGCGCACCATTACGTTTAGTCCGCGCACCTGCTGAGAGGCAGAGCCGTCTACAAAATCTTCTGCCAGGGCAAAACCAGCGTTATTAACCAACAGTGAAATCGGACGCTCGGGGGAGGCTAAACGCCGCGCCACCGCTTTTAGGCCTGCCTGTGAAGCTAAATCGGCAGGCAACACTTCGCAGGTTACCCCGTAAAAGTCTTCAATGCGTTGCGCCTGTTCCAGCAAAACATTTTCTCGCCGCGCCACCATCACCACGTTGTGACCGCGCCCTGCTAGCTGGTTACAAAACTCGAGCCCGAGTCCACTGGAAGCTCCGGTTACTAAAACCCATGACATCTTTTAATCCCCCTCGATCCCTAAATCTGTCAAATCTAGCGCCGCCAGATATTTCCAGCCGGCTTGGTTAACTTTTTCTTTAGCCACATCGCCGCGATCAACTACCACCGCCACGCAGAGCACTTTGGCTCCTGCTTTTTCCGCTGCCTGCGCTGCCTGGATGGGAGATCCGCCAGTGGTGGAGGTATCTTCCACGATCACCACCTGTTTACCAGCGATGTCGGGGCCTTCTACCTGTCGACCCATCCCGTGATCTTTGGCTTCTTTGCGCACTACAAAAGCATCAATATCGAGGCCACGTGAGGACGCAGCCTGCATGATCGCAAAAGCTACTGGATCCGCCCCCATAGTTAGCCCGCCGACCGCATCAATATCTTCGGGCAAGTAGCCAGCCTCTTCTAGCAGATCCAAGAGCACATGCCCGATTAATACCGAGGCCTCATGATGCAAGGTGGAGCGACGCAGGTCAATATAAAACGAGGATTTCTTTCCGCTGGCGAGCGTGAAATCGCCATATTTAACTGATAGCTCTTTGATTAAGGAAATCAGGCGATCTTTTTGAGAATCATTAGCGGTCATGGCATTCAGTTTATCGGTTTTAGAACCGATATGGTTAGCACATGAGGATTGCAACTTGGAACGTTAACTCGATCCGCGCCAGATACGAACGGGTGAGCGCACTTTTAGAGCGCGAGAACTTAGATGTATTGGCGATACAAGAAACCAAATGTCGCCCGGACCAGTTCCCCTATGAGCCTTTCACCGCTGCCGGATACGAGGTCGCGGTGCATGGGGCAAACCAGTGGAACGGGGTGGCGATTATTTCTCGAGTGGGTCTGGACGACGTGCAGCAAGATTTCCCGGGCCAGCCTGCCTATGGGAACCCCGGGAAAGAAGCGGTAGTGGAACCGCGCGCCCTCAGCGCCCTGTGCGGCGGGCTGCGAATTTTTTCCCTCTATGTTCCCAATGGTCGCGAGCTCTCTCATCCGCACTATCGCTATAAACTTACTTGGCTAGCTAGGCTCCGCGAGTACGCGTCTTCGCTGCTTCAGGCGGATCCGAAAGCACAACTAGCGCTAATGGGCGACTGGAACATTGCCCCCTTTGACCAGGATGTGTGGGATATGGAGGTTTTTGCGGGCGCCACTCACGTGTCTAAACCCGAACGCGAAGCTTTTTTCGCTTTCGAAGATGCCGGTTTCACCGAAGTTACCCGCGACCTTTTTGATGGGTACACCTATTGGGACTACAAACAGTTGCGTTTTCCCCGAAATGAGGGAATGCGTATAGATTTCGCTTACTGCTCCCCCGCCCTAGCAAAAAAGGTCACGGGAGCGCAGTCTTTGCGCCAGGAACGCAAAGGCAAAGGCGCCTCCGATCATGTGCCGGTGATTTTAGAGGTAGCCCCCTAAAGCCCTTTAAGTTCCAATCTCGCGGAGGGCGCGGTTTAACTGCGGCCACAGCCGCTTATGGAGGGGGCCGAAGGACTCTTGCCCTAAGAAAGCTGCCCCCAGGTGGGCTGCAGGGTCAATCCAGAGGAAAGACCCGGATTGTCCAAAGTGTCCATAGGTCTGTTCGCTAGAGCCGGGTAGCGTCCAGTGCGGGTCTTTTCCGGCGTGGATTTCGCAGCCTAGTCCCCAAGCATTATCGCGGTGAAAGCCATAGCCAGGCACTACCCCAGGTAGCTGCATTTCATCACTGCTTGACCAAGCAGAAAACAGCTTTGGAGATAGGAACCGCGGACAGGCGGCCTCGTAGGCAAAAGTAAGTAGTTCTCGCAGGTTGCCATGCATTCCCCAGGCAGGCGAACCTCGCATTTTGCGTTTTATTCCCAGGGGTGAAAACACCATTTCCGCCGCCCAGGTAGCGAAGGGAACTCCGCTACGCTGAGCGAGCAGCTCGCCCAGGATTTCATATCCGGAATTGGAATATACCCTGCGGGTTTGGGGGACGCGGCTAAATTCCCGTTTTTCATGGTCCAATCCGCTGCGGTGAGCAAGCAGGTCAGCTACTGTTACCGGGCGGGAATCGTCTACTCCCGGTATCCGGGTTAAGGGCTGATCCAGGTCGAGGATGCCGTTTTCAACGGCCCCTAAAATCGTGCGAGAGGTAACGAGCTTGGTCACCGACATCCACGGATATACTTTTCCCTGGTCACCCCAACTTCCTAGCAACTGGCAACTTTGCGGTAAAGACGCCGATTCAAAGGAAAAGAGGGCGCAGGAAACCGGGAAAGGAAACTGGGTAAGGACTGCAGCTACCGGGTCAAACGCCATCCTGGCTGATTCCTAGAAGGGGCGGGCAGCCATAACCGCGGTAAGAGCCGCCACCGCTTCACGCGGCACTACGCCAACATCCGCCAAGGTGTTGTATTCGTCGGTTTCCAGGACGTTGTTGATAACCAACCGGCCCAGCAAATCGATACTGAGAGCCTGATTTTCTTGCGCGTATTCGAGGTCGCTGGCCACCAGAATGCCGGAACGAACAATCTTGTCCAAGATGTCCTCGGGCACGTCCGAAAGGCCGTATTTCTCCATTTCCTGGGAGGAAAGGCTGATGTATCCCTTTTCCAACAGATCTTCCAAGGTAAATCCCGCCACCTGTTCGATTGCAGCCATCGCCGAGGGGGAAGCGAAACCGCTGGACATGATGGCACGAAGTGCCTTGGGGTTGGAAAGATCCACCTGATTAATAATCAAGTTAGTCAAGGAACCGACCACATCTACTCTGTCCCTGTTGTAGAGCCACTGGATATGCAGGCCGTACCATTCGGCCAGAAGGGAATGTGCCAGTGTCTTCGGGTCGGCGTCCTTGTTAATCAGGTCATCTTCTTGTAGCTGACTAAAAGCACTCGTCAGCACGGTTTGCAGTCCTTCAAAGCGGGCTGCAAAGTGATCATGTGCGGGGTGCACCTCGTTGGAGGCTTCCACCGACAGCATGCACTCCATTTCCACGATCGTGGGATTGGAACTGAGCTCGGTAGAAAGTTCGGTGAAGGCATTGAATACTTCGAAAGGCTGCATGTGCCGCATAGCCTGTACGTCGAAGTTAGAGCGATCCTCATAGCGCTCGATAACCGCCATGAGCAGGGCTTCTTTGGAGGGGAAGTGGTAGATAACCCCCGGGTGCGAGATACCAACACGGCGGGCCACATCGCGCATAGATAGACCGTGGTAGCCAACTTCCGCAATCATGTCTACCGTTGCGTCAAGTATGGCTTCACGTCGAGCCACGCCACCGGCGTAAGGCCCGCGTTCCCCGCTCTTATGTGCTGGTTTGGGCACCTGGGCATCCCCCTCCCTTTTGCCTACCACCTATTATCTTTTCTACCGTTAGGTACAATAATACCCAAGCTCTAACCAGGATACAGTTTTTCACCGCAAAGCACCTAACGAATCGGCGATGTTTTACAACAGTTGTCCCCTCTGAGAGTGTTATTCGACCCCCTCAGACCTGTAATTTGGCGAAAATTCGGTTAGACACCCTCACTAACAGGGCTTTCAGTAATAATAAGCGTGATCAGGTGGTGCCGGAAGAGTATCCCTCTTCCGGCACCACTTTAATGACGAGGTGTCACTAAACCAGCTGCAGGTGGAACCTTCCCGCCGGAGCGGCGTGCCCCTGCGGCACCTCCACCTTGATTTCGGCACCGTCCTCCCATTGTCCGGCCAACAGCCCTTGGGCCAGCTGATCCCCAATCTCGGTTTGAATCAGGCGGCGCAGCGGACGTGCTCCGAACGCCGGGTCGTAGCCGCGGTTAGCTAACCACTGCTTCGCATCCTCGCTAACTACCAGCTTCAAGCGGCGAGAAGCTAGCCGCTGCATAACTTGCGCTAGCTGCAGATCCACGATCTTGGCCAGCTGGGTGCGAGTGAGCGGCTTGAAGATCAAAATCTCGTCTAGCCGGTTCAAGAACTCCGGTCTGAAATTAGCTTTCACTGCCTCCATAACCAGACGTTCCTTCTCGTCCTCGCTCATATCTTTCTCGGTCAGATACTGCGAGCCTAGGTTAGAGGTAAGCACCAAAATAGTGTTGCGAAAATCCACTACCCGGCCTTGACCATCAGTCAGTCGCCCATCGTCTAACACCTGCAACAGCACGTGGAAGATTTCCGGATGCGCCTTTTCGACTTCGTCGAGCAAAATCACCGAGTAAGGACGCCGACGCACCGCTTCAGTCAGTTGGCCGCCTTCTTCGTAGCCCACATAGCCGGGAGGCGCTCCGATCAGACGAGATACCGAGTGCTTTTCTCCGTATTCGCTCATATCGATGCGCACCATCGCCGCGGGATCATCAAAGAGGAACGCCGCTAAAGACTTGGCAAGCTCGGTCTTGCCCACCCCGGTAGGTCCGAGGAAGAGGAAAGAACCGGTAGGACGGTTGGGGTCAGATACCCCGGCCCGCGAGCGCCGCACCGCATCTGATACGGCTTGGACTGCCTGCTCTTGCCCGATTAGTCGCTTACCGATTTCGCTTTCCATGTGCAGCAACTTCTCGGTTTCGGTTTGCATCATTTTCCCGGTAGGAATACCCGTCCAGGACTCCACGACTTCCGCAACCTCGGTGGGGCCAACTTTTTCGACCACCATCGCGTCGGAGCCATCGCTTTGCTGCTCCTGCTTTTCGGCAGCGGCAATCGCGGCTTGAATCTGGGGAATTTCCCCGTTCTGTAAACGCCCGGCGCTTTCCCAATCGCCGCTGCGCATTGCCCGCTCTAACTGGGTGTTTAGCTTATCGAGCTGGGCGCGCAGATCCCCGACCTTGTTGCGCGAGGCTTTTTCGGATTCCCAACGCACGTTTAGTTCGTCCAAGACCTGTTGTTCCTTGGAGATTTCAGCGCGTAAGTCGGCCAGGCGGGCTTTGGTCTGTTCATCTGAGCCTTCACTCTCAGAATCAGCCAGATAGGCTTCTTCCATTTTCAGCCGGTCAACCTGACGGCGCTTTTCGTCTACCTCCACCGGACTAGAATCTAGCTCCATCCGCAGACGGGAAGCGGCCTCATCAATCAGGTCAATGGCCTTATCCGGTAGGTTGCGTTCAGTGATATAGCGATCCGAAAGTTTCGCCGCGGCCACCAGCGCCCCATCGGTAATCGTAACTTTGTGGTGCGCTTCGTATTTGGGGGCAATCCCGCGCAAAATCGCTACCGTGTCCTCTACCGAGGGTTCTGCTACAAACACCTGCTGGAAGCGGCGTTCTAGGGCCGGGTCCTTCTCGATGTTTTGTCGGTACTCATCCAAGGTGGTGGCCCCCACCATCCGGAGCTCGCCCCGCGCCAGCATGGGTTTAATCATGTTTCCGGCGTCCATTGCGCCTTCGGATCCACCCCCGGCACCTACTACCGTGTGCAGTTCGTCAATAAAGGTAATGACTTCCCCGCCAGCGTTCTTGATTTCCTCGAGGACGGCCTTAAGGCGTTCTTCGAACTCACCGCGATATTTTGCTCCGGCAAGCATTGCCCCGAGATCTAGGCTAATCAGTTTCTTGTTTTGCAAAGACTGGGGAACGTCGCCGGTTACAATCCGCTGCGCCAGGCCTTCTACGACTGCAGTTTTACCCACCCCAGCCTCTCCGATTAGCACCGGGTTGTTCTTGGTGCGCCGCGAGAGCACCTGGATAACCCGGCGGATTTCTTTATCCCGTCCGATCACCGGGTCTAGTTTCCCGCTGCGCGCCACTTCGGTGAGGTCGCGTCCGTACTTTTTCAGAGCCTGGAAAGAGGCTTCGGGATCTTCAGAAGTTACCGGGTCTTTGCGAATTTCCTTGAGCTTTTCGCGCAAGGCCTGCACGCTGGCTCCCGCCTTATTTAATAGGCGGCTAACCTCTGTTTGCCCTTCGGATTCATCGGCGAGGGCGATTAATAAGTGCTCGGTAGAGACGTATTCGTCGCTAAGTTCGCGCGCCAGATCGCCAGCTTTATTAATCACTCGGCGCATGGCCATTGAGGTTTGTACTTCCCCCACGGAGCTCCCGGTGACGCTGGGTAGTTTTCCTAGCAGGTGATGCAAGGGCGCGTTAATTTGTTGGGTGCGGCTGGGCACCACCGCTTCTAGAAGTGCAAACGCAATCGAATCGGTTTGTCCTAGCAAAGCATTTAATAGATGTTCTGGCTCAACCTGAGGGTTGTTATTGGCTTGCGCGGTTTGCACCGCGTCCCCTAAGGCGGCCTGCGATTTTACTGTAAGTTTCGTTTCCATATTTTCCTCCCATATTCCCATCCGGGTGGGATGGGGTGTTGCTATTTAGTCCAACACCTCTAAAGTTGAGTTTATTCCACTCAACTTTATTTTTTAAGTTGTCTGCCTCACAAAAGAGGCTTTTTCTTAAAAAACAGAGAAGACCCTAACGACCGGCATAAAAAGGGGCATTAGCCCTAAAAAATTAGAACAGCTAAAAACCAGCTGTTTAGTGGCTACCGCGGCGAGCGACGAGCACCCAGACTAGCGATAATAGGAATTATTCAGTAACGCTTTGCGATTATCCCTACCACGTTTAACTGTCCAGACAATCCCCCAAATCAGTAGCCCTAGGCCGGTGAAGCCGATAATCGTGGGGAGGATAAATGCCCAAATCAACAAGGTAAAAGTAACATTGGGAATCACGTTGATGGCGGTGATCGGCGCTTTATCGGGCTGGGCACTCTTGCAGTCAATCACCAGTTTCCCACGAGTATGGAGATTGTAGCTGAATACCTCGTTGTTCTTGTCACCCCCGGCAGAGTTGGCGCTGAAATCTGCCCCCGCATCGGTTTCGGAGACAAGTTCCTGGCCGTTGATGGTAGTCTTACAGGTAACATCTGTATTTTCTGGCACCTCTACCAGCACGATAGTACGACCGTGATAGTCATCCTCACGAGTGATAACGCTATCGCCACTATGACTTTCCATATCGGCGCTGAGATTAAGCCCATACCCAAGTAGCATTCCAACGAAGGCGACCGGGGCAACCACGATCATAAATACGATTCCCAGCACCAAAACCGTGATCGGCACGGCGCGAGATTTTGGATTCTTGAGGGGAGTCACGGGATTGTCCCCGAGGCCCGAAAAGCTGCCTGGACCGATATTTCCCGGCCCTCCCTCATTCGGCATTCCCGCAGGCGCACGCCAAGAGTCAGCACCGTTTCCCCCATAACCGGGAGGAACCGGAAACTTCCGTTGCGGCTCCGGGAATGATTGGGGCTTAGAATACTCGCCCTCCGCTGGCTGCGAATAGCCACTTTGCATCCCGTAATTAGTGCCGTTTTCCCGATAAGTTTCGCCTGGACTCGGTATTTGTTGCGAGGAGGAAGCCGCGGGCCCGGAGGACGTCTGCGAGGAATCCTGCCCGTGCGAGGCGGGGGTTCCAGAGTGCAATTCGCCGTCCAAGACCCATTGTTCCTGTTCACTTGAGTGTGCGCCGTATCGATTTGGAGTTTCGCTCATACTTCCTCCCGTAGCAGTATTGCCTTTATTCTAAAGGCTAGCCCTGATTTCCATCCCAAATAACTATTTGTCCTGGTAGATAGGGTACCAATTCCTGTCCCGACACTTGCCTCGACCTTGGGAACTTAGTCAAAGGAGACACCTCCCCGGTGGGAGCTGCCGAAAACACTCTCCCACGTCCGCGTTCGTAAATAGTGAGCCGCTGACGCAAACGCTCATTTTCAGCCGCCAAACGAGTAGCCGCGCGTTGCAACTCTAGCACCCGCTTAATGCCTGCCAGGTTAATACCCTCTTCTTGGGAAAGACGCTGCACTTCTCGCAGTTCCGCAATATCTTCGGCGCTATAACGCCTCCCCCGGCCCTTAGTGCGCTTAGGGATAACCAGTCCGATGCGATCGTATTGCCGCAGAGTTTGCGGATGCATCCCCGCCAGCTCTGCGGCCACCGAGATCACATAGAGCGTTTCTACCGTGGCAGTCATTATTGCTCCTCAAGCTGACTGCGGGGATTAAAATCCGGGTGATCTGCGCGAATCGCTTCGCCCAGCTGCTGGGCAATATCAACTACCCGCCTAGAAGGCTTGCGCGGATTGACTATCCGCACGATAGCTACCACATCTAAGCCATCTATTCCTTTACCGCGCATACGCAGCTTAGTACCGCTATCGGCTCCGGCAGGGATCTTAATAGTTGCCTGTTTATCGCCTAGCAGGGGCACCTTCACTTTGGCACCCGCGAGTGCTTCGGCAGCGGTAACTGGCAGCTGCATCTGCAGGGCTTTCCCGTCGAACGCATACACCGGATCGGGGGTGACATGCACGGTCACTACCAGGTCACCATTGCCACCCGGACCGGGTCGTCCTTTTCCACGCAGACGTAATTTTTTGCCATCGCGGATTTTACTGGGGATACGCGCGGTTAGGCTCTTGCCATCTACCGTTAGCTTCATAGTGCTGCCCGCCATAGCGGTGCGAAAATCTAAGGTGACTTCCGCAGCTAGATCTTGCCCTTTGCCGCCACCGGAAAAACCGCCAGCTCTCGCCCCAAAAGGAGCGGATGCGCCGAAACTGCCGCGGCCGCCCCCAGAGAACAGAGAACCAAACATAGAGCCGAGGTCACCTTCGCCCAAGTTGATCCTAGCGGAGCCTCCCCCGGGAACGGTTCCGCCCCCAAACATAGCGCCGAATACGTCTTCGAAGCCTCCGGCCCCACCATGACCTCCGGCGGGGCCGGCGCTGAAACGGGCACCACCACCCGCCATAGCGCGAATAGCGTCGTATTGACGTTTTTGTTCGGGGTCCGACAATACCTGATAAGCTTCCCCGATTGACTTGAATTTCTCTTCGGCCGCTTTATCGCCAGGGTTCTGATCCGGGTGATATTTGCGCGCTAGTTTTCGGTAAGCCTTCTTAATTTCGGCCTGATCTGCCTTTTTTGACACTCCTAAGGCAGCGTAGAAATCTTTAGCTACCCAATCTTGTCCGGCCATGAATGCTCACCTCCTTCTTCCCTAATCCGGGTTATTTACTATTACTTTCGTTGCCCGCAGCACCTGGTCGCCCACTTTGTATCCGGGCTGGAGCACCTGGGCAATACTGGGTTCTCCCTCTCCGCCGCTTTGCGCCATCATGGCTTCGTGTACGGTGGGGTCAAATTCCTCCCCGTTACTGCCGTAGCGAGTCAAACCAAAGTTAGTTTCTAGGGTACTTTCCAATTTGTTAGCGATCGATTCGAAGGGACCTTCCAATTCGCCCGCCTCCCGCGCCGCCTGCACATCGTCGAGGACGCTCAGCAGCACTTGCAACACCGCTTTTTGCCCATCGGTCCGGTGGGCAGACATTTCCGTCTTGCTCCGCTTTACATACCCGGAGTATTCCTGCTGCAAATTATAGGTTTCGGCTCTTGCCCGAGCTAACTCTTCTTCTAGCTGTGCTACCTGGGCTTTAAGCTGTTCTACCTGAGCATTTGCGTCCTCAGATTCTGCTTTTTCCGAAGCACCATCTTCTTCTGGTACGGCTGCGGGGTCGCTATCAATTTCTTCCCCCAGACGCGCAGCTAAATCCGCAAAAGCGGCGTTTTCGTCTTGCTTATCGGTTTCTTCCGGTTTAGCGCTGGCAACCGGCTCTGACTGCGCAGAGGCGTCCGCGCTTACGGGAGTTGCTTGCTCCGGCGTGCCGGGGTCTTGAGGATCCGAGTCCTGCGGGGCGGAAGAATCCGCCTGATTTTCTGATTCTGGATCCGAAGTCGGATGCAATGGGTCTTTCACCTTGATCTTTATCCTCCGTTTCCCATTTTGCTCTTCCAAAATTCTTCCTCCTGCCGGTGGGGCGCCCACTTTCGCGAGCGCCCCAGACAGTCTGAGACTAAAGAGTTACTTGTCTTCGTCTTCTTCGTCGACCACTTCCGCGTCGATTACGTCATCCTCTGCACCGCTACCAGCATCCTCTGCAGTGGCCCCAGACTCCGCCTGACCTTGGGCAGCTTCAGCCTGGGTCTGCGCATAGAGGGTTTCCCCAATCTTTTGCGACTTGGTGTTGAGTTCTTCCATCGCGGTCTTCACGGCCTCGACGTCTTCACCTTCCAAAGCCTTCTTGACCTTATCGGAGGCTTCCCGTACCTCTTTGGCGATTTCCTCGGGCAGTTTCTCGGCATTATCTTTCAGCAGTTTCTCGATCGAGTAGACCGTCTGTTCGGCCGAGTTCCGCAAATCAGCTTCTTCACGCCGCTTCTTGTCTTCTTCCGCGTGCGCTTCGGCCTCTTTAACCATGCGGTCGATCTCGTCCTTAGAAAGCGCGGAACCTCCAGAAATAGTCATCGACTGTTCCTTATTGGTGTTCTGGTCTTTCGCCGAGACGTGCACAATCCCGTTGGTGTCAATATCGAAAGTGACCTCGATCCGGGGAACCCCCATAGGCGCGGGCAAAATCCCGGTGAGCTGGAAAGTTCCCAGAGACTTGTTATCGCGGGTAAAGGTACGTTCACCCTGGAACACCTGGATTAACACCGAATCCTGGTTGTCTTCCGCAGTAGAGAAAATCTCCGAATGCTTGGTAGGAATCGCGCTATTGCGCTTAATCAGGGTGGTCATTACCCCGCCCTTGGTTTCAATCCCTAGCGACAAAGGAGTCACGTCAATCAGGAGGACGTCACTGCGGTCACCCTGGATAATCCCGGTTTGCAGGGCGGCACCGCTGGCCACCACTTCGTCGGGGTTAACCGACTTATTGGCTTCTTTTCCGTCGGTCAGGGACTTGACCATATCGGCTACTGCCGGCATCCGGGTAGAACCACCCACCAGCACTACGTGGTCAATATCGGATACGTGAATCTTGGCGTCTGCAATTACCTGTTCGAAGGGCTTGCGGGTGCGTTCTAGCAGATCCTGAGTCATTTCCTCGAAGCGGGCGCGAGTTAGGCGCTCATCAAGGTGAACCGGCCCGGATTCAGCCATCGACAGATACTGCAGGGAAATCTGAGTAGAGGTGGCCGAGGACAGTTCCTTCTTGGCCTGCTCGGCAGCATCGCGCAGACGCTGGATCGCGATCTTGTCGTTCGACAAATCCACACCGGTATTAGTTTTCACCGTGCCGATTAACCAATCGACAATCCGCTGATCCCAGTCGTCACCACCGAGGCGGTTATCCCCGTTAGTGGCGCGCACCTCGATAGTGGAAAAGCCGTCCTCATCTTTCATTACTTCCAGCAAGGAAACGTCGAAGGTGCCGCCACCGAGGTCAAACACCAGAATAGATTCGTCCTTGTCGCTCTTCTCGAGCCCGTAGGCCAGGGCGGCCGCAGTAGGCTCGTTTACCAGGCGCAATACGTTTAGTCCGGCGATTTTACCGGCATCTTTAGTCGCCTGGCGCTGCGCATCGTTGAAGTAGGCCGGCACGGTGATTACCGCGTCCTGTACCGAGTCTCCCAAGTATTCTTCGGCGTCTTTCTTTAGTTTGCCCAAAATAAAGGCGCTGATCTGCTGGGGGTTATATTCCTTATCGTCAATTTTTACTTTCCAGGAGCTATCTCCCATGTGGCGTTTCACCGAGGCGATGGTGCGATCCACGTTAGTTACCGCCTGCCGTTTGGCCACTTCTCCTACCAGGACTTCTCCGGCCTTAGAGAATGCCACCACCGAGGGGGTGGTGCGCTGACCTTCTGCGTTGGCAATAATAGTGGGCTGGCCCCCTTCTAGAACCGCAATTGCGGAGTTGGTGGTACCCAAGTCAATACCTACTGCACGTGCCATAGTTTTTCCTTCCTAAAGAATTTATGTAGTTAGTCTTTTAGCTCTAGGTTTTGACGGCCGACGCCCGATATTTTCGGTGTTAGCGACATCCGTCGAGATTCAAAAGACCTTGAGCCTTACACACTCAAGATTATCAAATCCTGGCCGACTATCAAGCCGTTCCCCTAAAACCTGAGTCTACTTAACTCAACTCCGCGGGCCCGACTTTTATTCCCTTCCTCCCAAAAAATTATTGCTAAAAATCTATAAAATGACATTTACCTGGGCTTTTATCTTGTGGGGAACTGCTAAAGGCGCGGGTTTTCCTTCAGAAACACTTCCAATGGGGAGGTCACTTTCCAAATTGCGCTTTCAGCGTATATCTTTTCTAGGTAGAGACTTCCCTAAAAATAAAGGAGTAATCATGGCAGTCGAACTGGTCGAAGAGTTCAGTGACGAACTAGTAGAGGCATTTTCGCGTCTAATCCCCCAGCTTTCGCAATCCGCCAAACAGCTGACCCCCGAGCAGATCAAGGAGTTCTGCGAGCAAGATGGAGTCTACTTGCTAGTTTTTCGCTCCGAAGAAGGCAAGATTCTAGGGATGCTATCTTTGGCGACCTTCAAGATTCCCACCGGGAAGCGGGCTTGGATTGAGGACGTGGTCGTAGATTCGGCTGCCCGCGGTCACGGAGCTGGCCAAAAACTAGTAGAGGCTGCGGTAGTTCACGCCAAGAAGGTCGGGGCAAAAACCGTGGATCTTACTTCTCGCCCTTCGCGCGAAGCCGCCAATCGCCTTTATCGGCGCTGCGGATTTGAGCAGCGGGAAACCAACGTTTATCGCTACGCCGATAACTAACTCCGCCCAGCTAATCCCGCTGCATCCTCGTAACCTTCCAATTTTGAGGGCGTACACCGGATTTATTCCGCGGTGCAAGATAAAACACACTCTCAGATTTTAGAAGCGTTTCGCCTGGTAATAACCTTTAATTTTAATTTTCTTAGCGGGAAGCTCTCGACCTAAAGGGTGAGTTAGCTAGCAATGTTGCCCAAAGAGGGCGACGCTCAGGTAAGAATAGGGGCGAAAGCAGTCGAGAATTGAAGGAATGATTATATGAGCGCCCTGTCCATTCCCAGTGTGGGACTTTCCACCGGATACCAGATTCCGCAATTCGGTTTCGGAACCTACAAAATTGCCCCCGAAGATTGTGTAGACGCAGTTAAATATGCTTTGGATCTGGGGATTCGCCATATTGACACCGCCCAGATGTATCACAATGAGGCCGAGGTGGGACGCGCCATTGAAGAATCGGGGATCCCGCGCGATGAAATTTTCTTGACCACCAAACTCAATAACGATAAGCATTTGCCGGAGGACGCCCGGAAGTCTTTCCAGCAAAGCCTGGAGGATCTACGCACCGATTACGTGGATTTATTCTTGATTCACTGGCCGCTCCCCACCCTTTACGGGGGCGATTTTGTGCAGACTTGGCGCACCCTCCTGGAGTTCCAGTATGACAAAACAGCACGTACCGTGGGGGTTTCGAACTTCCAAATCAACCACCTAGAACGTTTAATTACCGAAACGGGAGTAACTCCGGCCGTTAATCAGGTAGAGATCCATCCGCAATTCGCTAACAATGAGCTACGCGCCTTCCACCGCAAGCACAATATCGTCACTGAGGCGTGGTCGCCGCTGGCGCGCGGAAACGTTTTAGGGGAAGAAAAAGTAATTGCTGCCGCCAATCGCCTCGGCAAGACTCCTGCCCAAGTGGTACTACGTTGGGGTATTGAGCGCGGAGACGTCCTCTTCCCCAAGTCAGTTCACCCCGAGCGCATTAAAGAAAACTTGGATATTTTCGATTTCCAGCTAGATGAACAGGCCAAAGTTGATTTAGATTCCCTGGATAAGGGCGAGGCCGGCCGTTCCGGCTCCCACCCCGACACCATGGATCGCCTCTAGAGCGCAGAGACGATGTCCCGTCCTCGCCACGCTGCCGGCAATCATAAACGTTCCCGGGGAACGCGACTAGGAATCTTATTGCTATCACTCTTGGTAGTAGTCACGGTTTCAGGCCTGGTGTTTAGCTTCTTTTCTGGCACTACCAAAGAGGAAACCCCGGCGAAAAGTGCCGCTAGCAAGGCGACTTCACACCCCCAGGACTCCGCATCTCCGCAGGCCGATTCTCCGCACTTGACGGTGGGATTACATGGCGATGCGAATACGGTTGTCCGGCGCGGCGATAGCTATATTGAATCCGGGGCCTACTGCATTGATGACCGGTCCGGGATGATCGGCAACGTAGAGGCAACCGGAAAAGTTAATACCCAAACAGCTGGGGATTACACCATCGAGTATCGCTGTATTAGCGGCAACGCCCAGGCACGAGCACAACGAAAGGTTTCGGTAGTTACCGCCAGCTCCAGGGACTGGGCTAAAGATGGGGTTCCGGTGATGATGTATCACAATGTGTATGACCCCAACAATCCGCCCAGCCAGCTGAATAATAATTTTATTTCTATTTCGAAGCTCGAAGAACAACTCAAATGGCTAAAAAGTAACAACTTTTACCATCCCAGTTTTTCGGAGTTACGTGCTTGGGCTGACAACCAGATTGCCCTCCCCGCAAAAAGCGTAATTTTAACCTTCGATGATGGGGAACTCGGTTTCCTAGAGCACGGGCGAGCACTTTTGGACAAGTATCAGATCCCGGCCACTTCCTTTTTGATTGGAAGCATCGCCGCCAGTCAAGAAGCAATTCGAAATAACCCCAGCCGTTATGTTGACTATCAGTCCCACTCTTGGGATTTGCATAAACCCGGTGGACATATTGGGCACGGTGGGCTAATTAGTGCACTGAACAAGAACCAGATCAAAGATGACCTTACAAAAGCAATCGACCTGCTAAAAAGCCGAGACGCCTTCGCCTATCCTTTCGGAGATGTGACCGAGGAAGGATTGGCAGCGGTTAAAGAGCTAGATATCAAAGCCGCCTTCACCACCAAATACGGGAAAGTTAAAAAAGGCGCTGATTTCCGCCAGTATCCCCGGGTACGGGTCAGCGGCGAGCAGAGCCTCCAAAGCTATATCGCCAGCCTCTAAGCAAAAAGTCGTTGCCACCATTAGCGACGCGGGGGCTAGATTTTTCCTCCCACTTGGAAACAGATATCGCCGTTCCCGAGAATAGATTGGTGTGGCGGTAAATGCGCGGGCTAGATTTTTCCTCCCGCCCAAGAATTTGGGAAAGACCAGGGTCTTTCCCAAATTCTTATGCCCACCGCACCCACTCGGATAAAATCTAGCCCCCGCATACAGCACGGTTACAACAGCCGCTATGCTGCGCCAATACGCGGTTGGCGCGCTAAAAGATGCGAGAGGGCGACTTGAGCCGAGCGAAGCAAGGCTCACCGGAGCCCCGAGCGCTTTTAGCGCACCAACCTCCTAGCCCCCGCGCTCACGCATAAAGCTGCGCCCTCATGTTATAAGAGGCTACTTTTCGCGATTGGCGTGGTAGTAGTCGATCAATGCTTTGGTGGAGGGATCTTGCTGCTCCAGGACCTCTTTGTCACCGGCGATTGCCGGAGTGAGCGCCTTGGCTAGCTGTTTACCCAGCTCCACACCCCACTGGTCGAAGCTATTAATCCCCCACACAACCCCTTGCACAAAGGTGATGTGCTCATAGAGGGCGATCAACTGTCCTAGCACCGAGGGGGTTAGCCGTGGCGCCATGATCGAGGTTGAGGGCTTGTTTCCGGGGAAGACCCGGGCCGGGACGATGTTCTCGGGAGTGCCCTCAGCACGTACCTGCTCAGCGGTTTTCCCGAAAGCTAGCGCCTGGGTTTGGGCAAAGAAGTTCCCTAGGAACAGCTCATGCTGATCGTTGTCGCCATCTTTTAAGGGCCAGGTGGGGTTAGCGAAAGCGATGAAGTCCGCGGGAATCATCTGAGTTCCCTGGTGAATCAACTGGTAGAAAGCATGCTGACCGTTAGTGCCCGGCTCTCCCCAGAAAATTTCACCAGTATCATAGGTTACCGCTGCCCCATCCCAGCGCACGGCCTTACCATTGGATTCCATGGTCAGTTGCTGCAGGTAGGCCGGGAAACGATGTAGGTATTGAGAATAGGGCAGTACCGCGTGGGTGGGGGTATGCAGGAAGTTGCGGTACCACACGTTGATCAGTCCCATTAGCAGGGGGACGTTCTTGCTTAGCGGAGCCGTCTGGAAATGCTCGTCCATGGCGTGCATCCCAGCCAGGAAATCAGAGAATCCTGCTTTGCCAATCGCAACCGCCAGGGCGGTACCGACTGCGGAATCTACCGAGTAGCGTCCTCCTACCCAATTCCAAAAACCAAAGGCGTTATCCGGGTCGATACCGAATTCCGCTACTGCCTCGAGATTAGTAGACACTGCCACGAAATGCTTCGACACTGCCTGGCGGGACTCCTCCTCGCTGAGCTGAGCCGAGCTTTCTTTACCTTCCCAGATTCCCCGAGCGGCCAGCTGGTCTAACAGCCAGGTGCGAGCTGCCCGGGCATTAGTTAGGGTTTCCAAGGTCGTGAAAGTCTTGGAGGCCACAATAAATAGGGTGGTTTCCGGATCCAGATCCTTCACTTTTTCGCACAGATCCGTGGGATCGATATTAGACACAAAACGGCACTGCAGTCCCGATTTCACATAGGGAATCAGCGCTTCATAGGCCATTGCCGGACCTAAATCCGAGCCTCCGATACCGATATTAACTACCGTACTAATGGGTTTCCCGGTGACCCCGACCCATTGTCCGGTGCGCACCTTTTCGGCAAAATCGTAAACCTGCTCTAAAACGGCAGCTACATCGGCAGAAACATCCTGCCCATCAACTTCGAGTTTATCTTCGCGTGGCCGCCGCAACGCCGTATGCAGCACCGCGCGATCTTCGCTGGTATTGATATGCGCGCCCGCGAACATGGCGTCTCGATGCGCCTCAACTTTGGTCTGTGCTGCCAGGCGGGCTAGCGCCTTCAATATGGGGTCAGTGATCAAGTTCTTTGACAGGTCCACTTGTAAATCTGCA
This sequence comes from Varibaculum sp. C0165D1, assembly GCF_056590355.1. Classification (NCBI taxonomy): domain Bacteria; kingdom Bacillati; phylum Actinomycetota; class Actinomycetes; order Actinomycetales; family Actinomycetaceae; genus Varibaculum; species Varibaculum sp. C0165D1. The sequence continues at coordinate 113,561 of NZ_JBWPVY010000005.1, forward strand.
GCTCTCAAGGTTAGATCTTCCGCCCGGCTAGGTTGGTCTTGGAACCAACCCGCTAAATCTGGCTGAAAGGACTGGGCTAGATTCTCTAGCTCTTGCCATGCCTGGGTGGTAGTGGGATCAATCGGGGCACTCATTTTTTCTCCTGTTCTAACGGTTTTCTTTAAAGGTCAGTGATTGGCAGCTTAGGGACTTCAACGTCCCATTCGTCGCGGGAAACCACCGGAATAATGTCAATAAGTGGCAACCACCATTGGTTGAGAGGCCGCCGTACCTGAGGATCTACCTTTTCTTGCATTTTTAGTAGCGGGAAGGTTTCGATCCCGTGTTCCGCCAAGCCCACCCCTAAGGGTTCGGTTCGGCTTTGCGCGAATTGCTCTCGGAGTTCTTTGATTGCTACCCGCACTAGGCGAGTAGCTAAGATCCGGTCAAAGGGCGAGGGCTCTCCGCCTTGCTGCAAGTGTCCGAGGGCGGAGTGGCGCACATCGAAGAAGCCGTTCGATTCTTGCGCAAACACGGAGGCGATAAATTCCCGATCGTATCTACCTCCAGCCTCTTCGTTATGCAGAACCAGGCAGAGGCGGCGGCCCTCGCGGAAAGAATCCCGCATCATTTTCACATCATCCGCTAGAATCTGCAGATCGTAGGGGAATTCGTCCAAATAAACCAACTCGGCTCCGGCCGCGATACCTGCCATTAGGGATAGGTATCCGCAGTGTCGCCCCATGGCATCGGCTACAAAGCAACGCCTAGAGGCGGCCGCAGATTCCCGGATGCGATCTAGCGCCCAGACAGCATTATTAAGGGCGGAATCGGCACCGATAGAAAGCTCAGATCCCGGCAGATTGTTATCAATAGAGGCCGGGACACAAATCATCGGAATATTAAAAGCGGGGTAGCGGGAAGTTTCCTGGCGCATCTGATTGATCGACAGATAGGCATTATAACCACCAATTACCACTAGCGCGTCAATGCGATGTTCTTCCAGGGCGCGCCCTATCGCGTAGTATTCTTCCACCCGGGGAATCGGACGCAAGGTTCCCAGTTCGGCGCCGCCATCAAATCCCCAACCTTCAACGTCTTCCCAGGCCAGACGCTTAACTTTCCCGGACATCAACCCATCGAAGGAACCGTAGATTCCCAGCATTTCAAATCCGCAGTCAATACCTTGACGAACTGCCGCTCGGGCAGCAGTGTTCATCCCGGGAGCCAGTCCCCCCACGTGCATAATGGCTACCCGCTTGGCATCGGCAGGCAGCTGGTCTTCCTGGGGAGGGGTCGACATTACTTGGTTAATGGCCAGCATCTCGCGGAAGGAACGCCCGCGCGCCTGCACCGCTTTTTCATATTCTTTGGCCTGGGTGAATTTGGCGACTGCGCGCGTGTCACCAACCGCTTTCATCAGGGGCAGGCGAGCTACTCGATTGTTACGCGCCCCGATAATCACCGGCTCGGAGCTTTGGTCTTGATTGAGAACTTCATAGACGGCGGCATACCCCAGGGCCGTGGGCATCCAACGGTCATAGGCAGAGGGGGTGCCGCCCCGCTGCACGTGTCCCAATATAGTCAGGTGAGGGCGCTGCCCGGTTTCTTGCTCGAGGGCGTCACACACATCGTTTGCAGTAATGGGATTACCCTGGTGGTCGATAGCTCCCTCGGCCACCAGCACAATTGATTCGCGCCTGCCAGCTTTACGCCCGGCTGCCAGTTTGTCTGCTAAAGTCTTCTGCCAATCTGCCTCAGGAGGAGCTTCCGGGATAAACACATAATCGCAGCCCCGGGCAACCGCGCTCATTAACGGCAAATACCCGCAGTGCCGCCCCATTACTTCTACTACGAAAGTCCTCCGGTGGGAGGCGGCGGTAGAAGATAGCTCGTCTAGGGCTACCAGGATTCGCTGCAAGGCAGAATCGGTGCCGATGGTCATATCAAAACCGACTAAATCATTGTCGATCGAGCCCACCAGGCCCGCTACCCGCAACTTTTCATGTCCGGCTACCTGCTTAGGGGTCAGTTCCCCGGACTGTACCAATTCTTCCAGCAGGCTCGGCCATTCTTCTTGGAACTCATTGGTTCCTGCCAACGAGCCATCACCACCGATAGAGATTAGTCGGTCTATTCCCTTTAGAACCAGGTTCTTAGCGGCTTTACGCAATCCGGAGCGTTCCCGAAATTCCTGGCAGCGGGCAGTACCAATAATCGTGCCGCCCTTATTGAGCACACTCGATACATCTGACCAGCCCATCGGCTTGATCATCTCTCCGCCGGTAACTGCCCCTTGCCAACCTTCGAGGATCGCGTACGGCTGGGCACCCATTTTCAAGGCGGTACGTACCACCGCCCGCACGGCCGCATTCATTCCTTGGGCATCCCCGCCCGAGGTTAAAACTCCCAGTCGTTTCGGTTCCGGATCCGTGGGCTGGCCCATTGTTCCTCCTCTTGAGGCTGGTTTCTAGGCACTCCCCCTAGCTACCAGCGTCATCATCTTGTCAACTTCTGCGGGATCTGGCGCTTCCACCTTTTCTCCAGATAAGAATTTGCCGAGCGTCTGAGCATATATCCGTCCGCTGGCTTCGGGACTAAAATCAATAGAAGTCAGCGGCGGGTTGAACAGTTCCCCTTCGGGCGCATTCCCCACCCCGATCACGGCACAATCGTTAGGGACCATCCGTCCGCACATCCGCAGCGCCTGAATAACTTCCATCGCTAAGAAATCGTTATGGCAGATAAACCCGTCAACCCCAGGGTTCTTAGAAAATAGCTGTACTAGCTCTCCAGAAAGATTCGGAGAATTGTATTCAGTAGTGAGCATGGTGGGGGTGGGACAACCCCCGAGGATGCATCCTTGGAGCACTCCGGCGTAACGCAATTGATTTAGGTTTTTAAGGAGGACGCTATCGGAACATAGGTAAACCAAGTTGCGATGCCCGGAGGAAACCATCCGCGAAGCCATTGCCCTACCAGAGGCACCGTAGAGGGCGGCCACCACCGGATACATCGGGGAATCAGTCGCAAAGACTGCTTTCTTTACCGTTGCCCCCAGGCTTTCTAACTGTTTGTTTTGCTCTGCGGTAAAAGGAACTAGAGGTAAAATCGGGCCGATAAGTTTTGCACTGTCAGCTAGGGCATCAACATCGAGTTGATCGCTGTTTAACTGGACCGGAATTAAGTCAATCCCCAGTTTGGCAGCTTCAAACGCTACTCGCATAACCGTGGTCAGCAATGGCGCATTATGCGGCATCGGGGGAATTACAAACAGGCAGCGTTCCACATCTACCTGTTGATTCTTCGCCACGGCTTCCCTCCCCGCCCTGATCGTTACCTGTTCTAGGTTTTGAATGCTTGTTCTAAAGTCAATACTAGCCTATTCCAACGATCCAACCAGCGTGAAGAAACGGGGCGGACGCTTCATTTTTGCGTCCGCCCCGACAGAATCGTTCACCCGGGGGCATCATCAGAGGAAATCCCTCTTTAAACTCCCAGGTAAACCGGGTTTTATTTTATGCGTCTTGCTTTAGGCGTTGAGCTAGATTTTCAATCAGCACATTCATAAAGCCATCGGTATCTAGCCAGGGATGATCCGGGGAGATCAGGCGCGCTAGGTCTCCGGTCATTTGCCCGCCCTCGACAGTAGAAATAATTACCTCTTCTAGGATCTCGGCGAAGTGGGTGACCTCCGGGGTGTTGTCCAGGTTGCCGCGATGCGCCAGACCACGCGTCCAGGCGTAGATAGAGGCAATCGGGTTGGTAGAGGTTTTTTCCCCGCGCTGCCAGCGGCGATAGTGCCGGGTTACCGTACCGTGCGCAGCCTCGGCCTCAATCGTGCGCCCATCCGGGGTCATTAGCACCGAGGTCATTAGCCCCAGAGAGCCGAAGCCTTGAGCTACGGTATCGGACTGAACGTCGCCATCATAGTTCTTGCAGGCCCATACGTATCCGCCTTCCCAGCGCAGGGAAGAGGCCACCATGTCATCGATCAAACGGTGTTCATAGTGCAGTCCGGCTTCCTCATATTGCGCCTTGAATTCGGCGTCATAAATGTCGGCGAAGATATCTTTGAACTGCCCATCATAGGCTTTCAAAATGGTGTTCTTAGTGGACAGGTAAACCGGGTAGCCGCGCAACAGGCCGTAGCGGAAGCAGGCGCGGGCAAAATCTTTGATGGAATCGTTGAAGTTGTACATTCCCATGGCGACTCCCCCGCCTTCGGGGTATTCCACCACGGTATGTTCAATGGGCTTCGAGCCATCTTTAGGATGGAAAGTAATAGTCAGGCTGCCCGCACCGGGAATCTTGAAATCAGTAGCCTTGTATTGGTCACCGAAAGCATGCCGGGCAACTACGATGGGTTTCGTCCATCCGCCTACCAGGCGCGGCACATTGTTCATAATGATTGGTTCGCGGAAGATTACCCCACCGAGAATATTCCGGATAGTACCATTGGGCGATTTCCACATTTTCCGCAACCCGAACTCTTCCACCCGGGCTTCATCGGGGGTAATAGTTGCGCATTTAACCCCTACCCCGTGTTCCTTAATCGCGTTTGCAGCGTCAATCGTGACTTGGTCACTGGTGGCGTCGCGGTTCTCGATGCTGAGGTCGTAGTAACGAAGATCCACGTCCAGATAAGGAAGAATCAGTTCATTACGGATTTTTTGCCAAATGATGCGGGTCATTTCATCGCCGTCTAGTTCGACGACTGGGCCGGCTACTTTGATCTTTGCCATGAATAACTCCAAAAGCTGTAGTTTTAAGTCCTCGGCATCAACTTTACTCGACATCGAGATAAATTGACAATGCCTAAAGCTGTGAGTTACCAAGCGAAATTTTGAGATTTTTTGCCCCCGCCATTAAACCCGCTTTGCCTACCAGGAAACATGCAATCGCTCGCGCATGAAGATCGGGTAGCTTAAATTAGCTATATGCGGGTGCAGATTGGCAAGACTTCGGCGGCGCGGCCGGCGCCGCTTATTTGGTTAGAGTCGGGTCTGGGGGGATCTATGCGCAGCTGGAACCTGACTTTCCCGATTCTTTGTCGCGCTTTTTACTGCGCCCGCTCTACCCGCTCCCCGATTTTGCGCCCCGAAGAGGACGCGAAGGTAACTTGGCAAAGCCTAGTGGCGGAAATGCGAGCGGGCGGAGAAAAAACCGCCGCTCACCTGGGAGCTACCTTTGATAATCCGCTGCCTATAGTGCTGGTGGGACACTCCTATGGGGCGATGCTGGTGCGAGTTTGGGCGGCGCAGCTATTAAAGTCCCCCACTCCTTCCCGGGTACGGCCAGTGGGAATCGTGCAGATAGATCCCTCTTTTGAGGGAAATTACGAGGGCGCGAGCCCCCTCTATCAAGAAATAGAGCGAAAGATTCTCGCTTGGCTTTACCGGGGTGCCGCCCGCGAGCAACCTTCCTTTTATATGGCCTGGCAAGACCTGCAAGAGATTGACCTGCTGGATCGCCAGCTCCCCCAGCTGGTGATTTCCGCAGCTCACCGCCGCTCCAGCAAAACCTGGCAGGGGCTGACCTCGTTTGCCCGCGCGATTGATGCCCGGCTGGTGCGGGCAGACTCTTCCCGCCACCTTTTGCAGGTGTTCGATCCGGCAACCGTCGCGAGTCAGATTATTAAGTTCACTACCCGCGCCAGCGAGCAACTAGAACGCCAAGGGAACTAAAATCTACAGAATCACCTCAATCCAGACAAATTATTCTCACCCACACCCCGAATGAGGCAACACTCACCATTTGCCCGCAATCGCTGTGAGTTCGGCCTGAGCACTTGCTTTGGGCAGCTAACTTATATTAAATTAACAATGTTTTAATGGCTGAAATAATTAATAGGTAGAAACACCAATATTTGCCCTCAAAAATAAATTTTGGTGTCGGAGGTGGGAAGTCCCCCATGAAAGTTTCGTTCAAGCAAACCCTGGCTCTACTGCTGGCACTGGCATTGATACTTCCGGCGGCAGTGATACTTTCCCAGCCGCTGACAGCTGACGCCGCGGAAAAAAGTACATACGCAGACAAACTGAAGGTGGAACCAGTAAAGCTACCCGCCGGCACAACGACGGCAGATTTCGTCAAGAATCCGGAGCAGCCAGATATTTACACTCTTCGTAGCGACTTTAAAGTTGAAAGAGACGGAGACCATGTCATCAACTATCAGCCCTATGTGGCAACCGTAGGGGCAGCCGCTACCGATGAGGAAAAAGCCAAGGTAAAACAGACTATTAAGCTGCCGGATTTCCCGGGTTATAAAAAACCACAGGATAATTTCTCTATCGACTACAACACCGTAAAAAACGATTCCCAGCCCAGTGGAAACGACGAGTATGGAAAAATTTACCAGAAGACTCAAGACTTTAAGTATGATGCCACAAAGCAGAAATTTAATGTCAAGCATGTTTTCCAGGACATAAGTGATTTTGATAAATACGGTAATAAACCTGGGGCGACAGAGGAGACGATAACTACCCAAGAGGGTAGCGTAGGCTCGAAGCTGAAAATTCAGCCTTTACCAGCAGACGAAATAAAAGGTTTCGTTCCGGAGACCGATATCGAGGTGCAAGTTCCTCTAAATACCGCGGAATTTACTGTGGAATACCGTTACAACCGTAACCACTATGACGTCACTTTCGACCCCGATGGGGGTACGGAAGTTCCTTCCCGCACCCTTTACTACGGACAGGTCATCCCCAACCTCGAGAAAAAAGATATTCCTACTAAAGTGGGAGCTACCTTCCAAGGTTGGAAGCCTTCGGTGGATCTAACAGATGAAGCTGGCAAGACCTTTAAGAAGGGTGAAGTTATTAAAGATGCTTCCGGGAATGTGGTTGAAGATCTAAAAGCTCAGCTAACCATGCCGGCTGAAAACGTCAAATTTACCGCGGTGTGGAAGGATAACGAGAAGGCAGATTATGCGATTCAGTTCTGGACAGAAAAGGCCGACCACCCCGAGGGGGCTTCTCTTTTAGACAAATATGACTTCGTGGGGACCCATGTATATAAGAAAAAGCCCACCGGTACTCGTCCAGACCTTGCAAATGAGACGGTAAACGGGGTGGAGTTTCCGGATCTAGATCAGGCACGGTTAAATAAAATATGGAACAACGCTAGATTTTACCGCAACGCCTTCCTTTACCTTAATAAATTCTATAAATACAATAAAGAATTAACCGATAAAGAAAATGCTGATCCTAACGATTCCAATGTAGTAAAGTCGGTTTCTTCCAACGGAAAGACTGTCTATAACATCTATTACGACCGTCAGGTCTATGACCTTTACTTTACGAAGTCAAATGCTAAGGATACGGATCCTGAATCGACCTTCTATCCCGAAATCTGGAGACACGGTAAAAAGTTAGGGGAACCAGGTAATCCCTACCACTTTCAGGCCAGGTTTAACCAGTTAATGACCGAGTGGCCAAATGACGCCCTGGAAACCAAGGGTTTTTCGGAGGGTAAGCAAAGTTATGGGTGGGGACCAAACTTCGGTTCACCAGAGTGGCAATACCGCGACACTCCTCCCTACCGGCTCTCGGCTGAAGAGTTCCTAGATATGGCAGACTACACCAAACGGGGCGGTTACACTAACGAGATTGATGCTGGAAATGGCGTCACTCTGCCCGTCAACTGGAATGCCAGACCTAGAACTTTCACTACTCTTTCCTTTGGTATCGAACAAAGGGGCCCCGACAAAGATGGAAACCAGCCAATGCCTCACCACATGGACTTCTGGATGGATGGGTTTAAGCCCGGAGAGACCATCATTGACTATAAGCTTTACCGAACCAAGTCGGACACCTCATCGAAAACCTATGGGCACAAATATCCGGTAGTCCAGGGATTTACCCCTTACCCCCTATCCGAACACCCGAATTACCCCCCATCCGAACTCTCGGAGAAGCTTACCGAGGATGAGCTTGATGCTATGAACGAGAAGCGGAAAGCGAAAACCCCATTTCCTAACGAAACGGTAATTGGCCCCTATGAGGATGATGTCCGAACCAAGGGCAAAATGAAGTTTATGTACACTTTCTTTAACCGTGCCGACGAATGGGGCGACGTTGCCGATGGCAGCGATGCATTTAATACAAATGGCTATATTCGCTTTAAGTACCACCGGAATAAGTACAAGCTGCGGTTCAACAATGATCCCGCAAAGCTTAAGGATGACAGTGAGTACGATAACACTAATCAAACAGATGTTTTCTATCAATACCCATTAAAGGATTTAGACTTAGATAATCCCGAGACCTTAGTGAAACTAGGCCTGACAGATCTGGTAGAAAAAGATGAGGACGGAAACGATCGGATTAAAAGACCGAAGGGACTGGCGCCCGAAATGGTGTTTAAGGGTTGGGCGCTAGACCCGGCCGGGCAAAAACTAGTTTGGGAAAACAAGGAAACTATGCCCACTCACAACCTGATTCTCTACGCCAAATGGGGGGAACCAGACTCTAAGTGGAAAGTAACCTTTGACCCCAATGGGGGCGAGTTAAAACCCATAGCGGAGGAGAAAGTTACCACCGCCCGGAAAACCATTAGGGAAGGCGATATCGCCGAGCAAAAAGAAGTCACCTACGCGATAAAGGGTGACAACGAAGGGGACAAGCAAGTCTTTACTGTTGTGCAGCGGCAAAAACTGGTAGAACCGAAAAAACCAACCCGGAAAGGCTATAGCTTCATGGGTTGGGAGGTACTGCACTATAAGAAGGATGCCAGTGGTAACTACACCGAGGAAGTGGACAACTCTTATCGGGATACCTATAAGGTTCCGGAGCTTTACTCCTACGGTAACGATGTAGTCAGCCCCATTTACCTGAAAGCCATTTGGGTAAAAAATGATATGGAGGATGTGCGGGTTTACCATCACTTCTTGGATAACAAGCTAGCAATTGATAAGACCCTAAAGGATAATCCCGTTAAAGAAACTATAGGAAACCAGCGAGCCGGTAAATACGTGGCCGCCACTGGTTTAAAGCAAGATGCCAAATGGATTCTGGCTTCCGATGCAGATTTGCAGAATACCCAGGATGAAGAAACCAAAAAACTCTATGACGATTATCAAAAACTGGCTAAAGAGCTAGGTAACCGGGCAACGCAAGATAACACCTATTTCCAAACCCTCCTGGTAGAACCGAAAAAGAAATCAGCGGATGGCACGTTAGCCGATAATCCAAACAATGAATTCCATTTCTTCTATCGTCCCTTCCGGACCCGTAATTACAAGGTCAACTATGTGGACCAAAGAGCTAAGGCGGAGTTAGCGGAAGCCACTACCGATGCGGAAAAGAAAGAGATTATAAAGAAATACCGCATTCTGGACCAGGAACCAGTCGTCAGTGGGGCTAGGCATTACGATGCTCGCAACTATAAGCCGATAATTGGTTGGAAACTGACTTCGGATCCCCAACAGCAGCTCTTCTACGATGTAGACGAAAAGACTAATGAATTCAAAGGAATCAATGGTACCGGTTCCGATGAAATCACCTTCTACTATCAGGATGTAAGGGTCATCGAGGTGCCGAAAGACGAAAAGACTCCAGAGGGGTACGTCCGAGTAACCTTTAAGGCCAGTGAGGGCGGCTCCTTCGGTACCGATAAAGATGGGAACCCCATCAAAGAAATTAATTACGATGTACTGAAGGGTCTTAAGTCTGTCCTGCTTCCAGTTCCCCAGGAATTGGAGAATGGAAAGCAGCCGGATGAAAACAAGTACTATCTCACTCCGGAAGAAGGTAAGAGCTTTATTAAGTGGGATAAGGAATCACTTTTACCGCCGGGCAGGGAGATAAACGAAAACCATACCTTTACCGCACAGTTCGATTGGTCAGATCTGGTGACTAAAGGGGTGGCGACTACCGAGTCCTTTAAGGCTCCTGATGGCACCTGGATCAATAATTTTGTGCCTACTCTGGATGAGCTGAAAGCAGCTATTCAACTGCAGAGTAAAGACAAAACCAAGATAACGAAGCTGCCTGAGGGCGCGACGGTAAAGTTCGTAGATGATCAAGGTAACGAAGTAAATACCCAGGATGATCTCTACAAGCTGGTAAAAGAAGAACCGGATTCAAACGAACTTGTTCGTACCGTGAAACTCAAAGCGAAAGTTAAGTTTGAAGGTAGAGAAAAGATTGAAGAGATCGAGCTGCCGATAAGGGTTTATAAGAACCGGTACGATGCGCCTCCGGGAGCCATGCCGGGCTTCTTGAAGCAGGCAACCGCTCCTCATGGCGATTTGGCTAAACTCTTGGATGGCAAAAACTACGTAAAGGTGACGGTGAAGCCCTCCAGTCGCCTGGGCAATCTGCCTCCTAAGAGCTATTGGGTTAACCCCAAGGCTTGGGTAGAGATTCCCGAAATTGCAGTCAGCGATAAAGACAAGACCGCATCCGGGTTTAAGCATTGGTCAGCTAATAAAGCTGCCCAAAATGAGGGGCAAGCTAAACTAGGAAATTATGACTTCATGAAACGGCATAAGTTCACCGAGGACACGGTGATCACCCCGGTATTTGTAGAAAAAGTGGTGACCCCCGCGCCGGAAAAGAAGCCCAATAAACCGATAGTGACGCCCGGTCCGGTAACCGGAGCTAATGCGCTGGTTTATCTCTATGCGGCAGCCTTGTTTACTGCGGCTGGCATCGCACTGGTGATCAGCAGGACCAGGAGGAAAGCACAGCGGGCATAACCCGCAATCACCTCTGAGGGTAAAACTAACTAAGGGCGGGGACGCGAGCGAATTCGCGTCCCCGCCCTTAAAAATTATTTATTGCTACCAGGCGCTACTGCCCCTAGGGGCGTAATCCTCTGCTATTCGGCGTCATTCAGGACTTCGCCGCTACCCTCTATTTGGCGAGTACCGCGCTGCACCGCAATCTTGCGGGGCTTAGCTTCTTCCGCCACCGGGATAACCAACTTGAGGACTCCGTCGACATATTCCGCCTCTACCTGGTCAAGAGCCACCCCATTACCTAAGGTGAGCTGGCGAGCAAAAGTGCCGAAGGGACGCTCGTGGGTCAGCCACTGACCACCAGCGATTTCGGGGGATTTGCGCTCGGCCCGGATAGTGAGGGTGCGATCCTCGATATCGATATCTACGCTATTCGGATCCACCCCCGGCAGATCGAAGAGGGCGATGAACTTTTCCCCATCTCGATACAAATCTAGGGGCATAGCTGCCCGGGAGGGACCTTGACGCATGGCGTCATCAAAAATTGCTTCCATCTGACGGAAGGGATCATACCTGCGAACCATGATTACTCCTTACCCCCGCAAAGCGGGAAATCTTCTCGCCGAGAGTTTCTCGGCCTCACGTCTCCTATTTTGGCACTCTAAGCACCTAAGTGCTAGTGAATTATTCTGGAGGCGAAAACTTAAGCGCCCTAGACTCAACTTTAGTTTTTTCTTTCTCCCCGCGCGCTCCTAAAAACAAAAAAGTCCTTTTCAGCAGCCAATACTGTCCCCATTTAGGGATGAGCCGAAATCTCAGACCGAAACGCCGCCCCAAAGACGCCCGAAAAGCGTTTGCTACTGAGAAAATGAAGACATGAGCACGCGATACCTACCTTTATTCGTCTACGGCACTTTGAAACTTGGCTCGCGCGGCTTTGGCTCCAGTCTGAAAGCCGCAGTGACCGAGTTCGCCCCGGCCTATCTGCGGGAAGCCTCCCTGTATATCGGAGCGTCCTATCCGATGGCGATCCGCTCTATCGGCGGCACTGGAATCGTGGGACAGGTACTACTGGTTGAACAGCGTCTTTTTGAAGAAACCCTGGAAGAACTCGACGAATACGAAGGCTACCTGGGCGAAGGTGACCCCAACAATATGTACACCCGGCAAGTCGTGCGGGTAGAGGTATTCCCGGATGAGAACAGCACCTGGGAAGGCCCTACCCAAGACGTGCGCGCCTATGCCTATATGGCTACCCCCGATTCCTTCCGCGATCACCGCGGGGAGCTGGTACTTTCCCCCAGCGGTGACTGGGAAAACCACGAGGAAGAATGGGAAGAGCTGTCTCCCGCCCTCGAGGACACGCAAGACCCCAACTATGATGAGCGTTTCGCTGACGACGAGGACGAGGACGAACTAGACCGTTAAAGCCTATTTCTTTCCGGCAGCGCCCGCCGCCAAGGATTGCTGGTACTTCATCATCACCTTTTGCTGGGACTCTTGCCCCGCCAGGAACCAGCGTCCATCGATTTCCTGCCACCCCATTATTTGCAGGGGCGTACCTTTTTTATCCTTAATCAGAATCGCTTTTACGCCCCCGGCATCTGCCGCTTTTTCGGGCGCAAACACCATATCTTTTAGCTTGATAGCCGGATTGTCCGGAACCTGCGCAAACGCTTCTTTAGCGGCAGCGGTACACTTCTCCACACTATCGCTGTTTTCTTCGGATTTTTTACTTAAAGCTGCCACCAGTTCCCCGCGCGCAGTCGGAGAGCTAAGCACACATAAAGTTTCCGCGTCCTTGTCCAGCAGCGCCCCGTAATAGGCCCGCGCGCCCTCCTTGGGGGAGGCGGCACCTTCGGGATTAAAGATCTTTTGTAAAATCCCACTGGCATATAGTCCTACTACCACCAGGGCGATGACGGCTACTACCCCCAAAATCCAGGCGACGACCCGGCGTGAATTTGAATGTGTCCTCTTTACCGGCTTAGATTTCTTTACCGAAATCTGGGAAACATCAAAAGAACTCCCCGCGGGCAGGGTCGGAACTTCCTCCCGGTCGACATGTCCGCCAACTTGGTTACCCCAAACCCGTTCTTCGTCTTTATTCTCCCCTGCTTCATCGGGCTGTTCCGGCGATTCTGGCTGAGTGCCAGTTAAAGGTAAAATTTCGGGAACCTGGAACTGCTGATCGTCGCTATTTTCCTCGCCGCTGCGCAAGACTGTATCCTCCAGATCATCGCTATCTGCGGCGTCTGCGCTATCTTCAGCAGCTCCGGCATCATCGCCGTCTTCGGCGGCTTCTGAGTCATCAGAATCATCAGAATCTTCGGTGTCAGCGGTGTCATTATCTACTTCCTCTGACTGATCCGGGTGCTGAGCTTCCGTATCCGGATCTTCGCCCTCCAGAGTGGGGGCGGAAACCTGTTTCTCGTCCTCCTCGGGGGTTTGTGGCGAGGGACTTTCCTCCCCGTTCGCCGCCGGCGAAAGCTTGTTCTGGGCCTCGGCGCTCGTATCGGCATCAGCTAAGCCATGCCCAGCCGTTTCTTTATTATCTTCTTCATTACTCATAGGGCGATACTACCGGGAATACCCGGTTATATACTCATTCATCTGGTTTCAGCGGTCGCGAGCTGGCAAAATTTCCGATACCTTGGAAACAGGTCGCTGAAAATCAGGATTATAAAATAGCTGGTTAACGGCCTTCGAAAGTAATAGTCACCCAACAAAGTAGGGATAGAGATAATGGCAAATACCAAACAAGATAAGAAGACCCCGACTGTAGTACCCACCACGGAAGAAGCCAAGGAACTCATCCCTGCAAATAATGTTGCCGAGGATCAGGGCCAGGGGCTAACCACCGTTGCCGACCAAGTGGTGGCCAAAGTTGCCGGTCTCGCCATTAAAGAGATTCCGGGAGTCTACGATCTTGGTAACTCCGCCGCCCGCGCCCTGGGGGCTTTGCGCTCCAAGGTGGGAGCCTCAGAAAGCATCACCCAGGGAATCTCGGTAGAAATCGGACAGACCCAAACCGCGCTGGACGTAGTGCTAATCGTGGAATACCCCTACCCGGTACACGAAGTAGCCGACAAAGTCCGCGAAGCGATTTTCTCGTCTGTTGAAGGGTTAGTAGGCCTGGAAGTAACCGAAGTAAACATCAAGGTTACCGATGTGCACGTACCCGACAGTGACGAAGAAAAAGAAGAAGACAAAGAAAGCAAGGATCTGAAGTAGCCTTCGCCGGAAAGGAAAATAAAATGACCACCATAGCCGGTATTTTTTGTGGCGCTTTTCTGGCCTATATGGCCGTAGCTCACGGATTCTTCGGATTTTTAGTCGCCATCCTGTTTATGGCCATCGGGGCAGTATTAGGCAGGGCGGCTTCTGGGAAGCTAGATCTGAAAGGCGTTGGTGAAGCCCTGATCGGCAAGCACACCACCACCTCCGATTAGAAAGGAGGCGTAATGCAATCCGATAAGGAACAGGCGGATCTAGCGGGAATCACCACGGTTTCTGCGCGAGCAATCCAAACCATTGTGGCCGCCACAACCGGACGCCGAGTCAGCGTACCCGATAAGCTGATAAAAGTCACTACCCATGATGACCAGGGATTATTGGGGATAGATATTTCTTGTCCCCTGGACTATGACGCCCTGGACACCATTGGGCAAACCCCGGACGCTTCGGTGTTTTCACTGGCAGGCGAGGCACGCCAAGACATTGTTAACCGCGTTAGCGAAATCGCGGGGGTAAAAGTTGGGCGGGTAAACCTGCGGCTAACTGGACTCTATAAACATCAGGAACGGAGGCAGCTGCAATGAGTAAGCAATCCAGCAAATCCGGTCCTTATGTGTCTTATCTAGTCCGGCGAGAAACTCATTCCTCCCGGGCCCTAATCAGCGTCATCGTGGCGCTGCTTTTGATGGCGGGGCTAGGATATTTAGCTACCGAAGGAGTGCTGGCCGCGCTCGGCCGCCCTCCCCTGCTGGCCACTCCCCAAGATTTGTGGGAGCACGCCCCTGCCGCTTTGCAGGAGAAATATCGCCCCCTAGTAATTATCGTAGGGATAGTATTGGGGCTCTTCGGCCTGGGATTACTTGCTAAGGCAATTCTCCCCGGGACTTTAAGTAAACACGCGTTAAAAGACGAGCGCGTTGCCTATGTGGCCGATGACTCGGTAATTGCTTCCGGAATTTCCCGCTTGATGCGCGAAGAAGCCGGGCTCCCCCAGGGAACGGTGTCTACCGCGGTTAGTAAACGCCGCTCGCTAAGCACCATCACTCCCACTACCGGGCGCCCGATTGACCAAGAGCAAATGCTCAAGCTCGCGAAGGACGAAGCTGCTTCCTGGCAGCTGCAGCCCCGGCTAAAAACCGCAATTAAGGTCAGCCAAGAGGGGAGGCTAGAAAAATGAGGAAACTACCTCGGGCATTAAACCGGATTTTACTGTTTGTTTTCGGTCTGCTTTTCTTAGCCACCGGAGCAGCGCTGGTGGGAGCAGCAACCTATCCGCCGCTGCGCGAGCTGGTACTCAAATATCGCTCGCGCCTAGATGGTGAATACGCTTCGCTAGCTCAGCAAGCAACCTTTAAGGTGTCTGGACACCAGTTTTTCTGGGTGCAGGTGGGACTGATTGCGATCGCGATCATTGTCGCCCTTTTGCTGCTCAGCTGGATCTTTTCTCAGGGAGGCGGCAAGATTCGCTCGTTGGCTTTAAATGCAGCCGGGAAAGATTCAGAAAAAAAGGGTGAGATTACCGCCGAACTGGGGCTACTCCAGGGGATTATCGAGGACGAAATCAGCGATAGTCGCTGGATCTCGTCTTTGAAAGTAGCGTCTTGGGAAGTCAAGAAACGGCCCGGACTGCTGCTGAGCGCCGCGGTTTTTAAGGGAGCAAATCCTCGAGAAGTAAAGGCTGAGCTTGACCAGGCAATAGCTAGGCTCGATCAAGTTTTAGGAATAAACATGCCGATTCTGGTACGACTAACCACGAACTGGCGAAGTAACTTAGGATCTGCGGATCGCGTAGATTCCGAGAAATAAAAGGAGAACAAAATGGGATTAGACGACAAGATTAAGAATACCGCTGAAGACTTGGGTGGCAAGGCTAAAGAAGCTGCCGGTAAACTCAGTGGAGACAAGAATGTAGAAGCCGAAGGCAAAGCTGACCAGGTGGGTGCGGAAATCAAAGATAAGGTTTCCGAATTCTCGGATAAGGCCAAGGACATGGCCGAAGAAGCCGGCGCAAACCTGAAGGCTGCCGCCGAAAAAATCAAGGAAGGTTTCTCTAGCGATAAGTAAATCCAGAGAAAACTGAACTTTAAATTAGTTATATAAAAGGGATCGGGAGGCAACCGCCTCCCGATCCCTTTATGTCTAGTCTCCTAAACCGCTCTAGGCTCTAAAATTGCACTTTCCAGAGCACAAATTCCCAGTTAGTCCAGTTGGGAGGGGGAAACTTTTGTTTCGTCCCCAATGCGCATATCCGCGATCTTCCCGGCGGCCCGCAGCTCCTTCAGCCGCGGCACCACTCGCCGAGAAATACCCCAAGGATCAATCGTGTTTAAGTAAATCCGGGTACCGCCCTCAAATCCCGCCAAAGTTGAAATCCGCCATTTCAGCAAGATTCGCCAGCGCATGGGAGTCGAAACCGAAAGCGGACGGTGATACCACTCTTCATTACAGGGGACATCTGCCCCGGTAGCAGCATGAATAGCGTGCAAAATATCGGATACTGCCCGCACTTTCTTTTCACCTGCATCCCAGGGATTACAGGGCCTGCCCAGTGGCCAGACTGCAATCGTGGGATAACGGTGTCCGACCCCGGCCATCGCAATCGCGTCCTCATTTTGCGCCAAGATCAGGCCGCGCGAAGCCCGAATCTTCAAAATCGTATGGTAAATATCGGGGTCTTTACGCAAGCGCTTGCGTTCCTGCGCGGTCTGAACCGGAAACTCGTCAATCGCCACCAGCTGTTTATGCAAGTGATCGAAACTGGCACCCGCCGGTTTTAGCCAGTTCTGGAAAGTGGCCACATATTTAACTGCCGGATCCAAGTCGTACAGGTCGCGCAAGGTACGGGCAGTAAAAGCGGTATAAGCATTATGTTCCTCGGGAGTAAGGGTACCGGCCGAAGCCAGCTGGGAAGAATCAGTTGCTCCGGGAACAAAATGTCGCTTAGCCACGATCAAGTCATGCCCACCCGAAAAGAACGAGTTGGCCTGCCCCAACATTTCCGGTTCGCTCAGGCTATCAATCTCGGCGTCATTCATCCCGTATTGATGCAGCTTAGCGCGCACTACCCGCAGCACATGGTCATACCCGGTAGGCGTAGACAGGTACTCTGCCATATGTTGGCGTTCCTTATCGGAAGGCTCATGGCCATAATTAAGGTTCCAATATTGATAGGCAACAATCTCGAACAGGTTGGGAATCCGGCGGAAATCTGCCGGGTATTGGCCTAGTTGATTGGCCGCTAGCCCTTCTACAATCCGAAAATCTCCGCAGCTAGTAGTCTTGTCTGCCGGAAGTTCTTGATCCCCCAGGACAATCCGCGATTTTTCAGGTGGGGTTTCTAGATAGCGATCCGAGCAGAAAGCGCAACTGGCGGTGTGGTCTTTGGCGGTAATAGGCTTTGGGTTAACCTGCGGCTTAGACAGGGGACGATGCCCGCGACCAGGAACAGTCCACACCTCGGTTCCGGTCAACTGATTTCGCTGTTTAACGGTTCCATCTGCCAGTTTAACTAGGGCACGTGCCGATGCTGCTTCCTCTTTTGCCATACTTCCACCCTAGTTGTCCGCGCCCATTTTTCGCCGACCCGCAGCGCGTGTAAGTCAGATGCGTCAAATGCTACGGGTCTGGTTTATAGTGAGCGGGGAGGAAAGGAGGGCAGTTGATTAAATATTTGGGCTCCAAACGGAACCTGGTGCCGGCTTTAGGTACTATTGCTACCGCTTCCGGTGCCCGCACTGCCCTCGACCTATTTTCGGGCACTACCCGGGTTGCCCAAGAGTTCAAACGCCGCGAAATCTTCACGACTGCCTGCGACCTTGCCTCCTATAGCTACCAATTGGCGCGCACCTATATCGAAACCGATGCGGACACCGTTGACCTTGAAGCCTTGCGCGCGCATCTAGCAAAAATGAGCGCCTTAGAGGGCAAAGAGGGTTATTTCACCGAAACTTTTTGCCGGCAGGCCAGGTTTTTCCAACCCCACAACGGAGCCCGCATCGATGCTTGCCGGGAGTACCTGGTTCCCCTGACGGGCGATCCTCTCTTCCCGATATTACTAACTTCCCTGATAGAGGCCGCCGACCGGGTAGACTCCACCACCGGGGTCCAAATGGCATATTTAAAAAAGTGGGCGCCGCGCTCCTATAACCAGTTAGAACTGCGTTTACCGCAGCTGTTGTCCGGCAAGGGACAGGCGCTGCAAGGCGATGCCCTACAGCTAGTTGACCAGGTAGGCGAAGTCGACCTTGCCTACCTCGATCCTCCTTACAACCAGCACCGTTACTTCACGAATTACCATATTTGGGAAACCCTGGTGCGCTGGGATGCCCCGGAAACCTACGGGGTGGCGCGCAAACGGGTCGATGCCCGCGGCGATAAGCACCGCTCTGTTTTTAACTCCAAGCGCACCATGGCGCAAAGCTTCTTTTCCCTACTGGGGCGGGTACGCGCCAAAACCATCGTGGTTTCCTATAACGATGAAGCCTGGATCAGCGAAGAGGAGATGATTAATGCCATCTTAGAGGCCGGGTTTGCCCAGGTAAAGAAGTTCTCGTTTTCGCAACGCCGCTATGTGGGGGCAAAAATTGGGATCTATGATCCCCAGGGGAAGAAAGTCGGTAAACCGGGAGCGGATCACAATACTGAGAATGTGTTCGTAGGGGGCAAGGACGCGACCCTTTCCCAAATCAGCGCAGCTTTGGCACCCTAGCTAAGCGCAAATCCGCTAGTACTGGAGCCAGCCCTTTGCTTGTTGAGAGAGCTGCTGCAGTAAAGATAGCGCCTCTTGCGCCCGCGCTGCCGGCACCATCAGATGATCGTGGTGTAGACCGGATAAAACATTGCAGGGAATAGATTGGCTGGCCAGCTGGGAAGCCACCGTGAAAGTGAGCCCGGTTTCTTCTAAGGAAACGTCGCAGTCCAGAGTGATACGGCGGTAGATCTTTTTTCCCTCAGCCATTCCCGCAGCTTTTGCCTGCTCCAAGGGCACCACTAAGGTGAGTCCTTCTTCCTCTTTGATCTGGGCAAATGACTCCAACCCCGCGGGTAAACCATCCTGCTCCGACAAGAACACATACTTGCCAAACATATGGGGATGTAGCTTAGACAGCGCTAGGTCAAAGTCAGAATACGAACTCATAGTTTTAAGGTAGGGGGCAGGGCACTACCCGTGCTTTCTAGTCTCACTCTGCGGTCGATTTTTCCCGGCTTATGCAGGTAAATACCAAACTTCTCAGGCTGCCTTCAGCAACTTGTTTTAGAATGCTGGCTCGCAAAATCTGCCGGGGAGGACGCAGCCCCTCCCCCGCCCCTCACCAGAAGTTAATTCCGGCAGCAAAGGTCAAGAGATTCGCCGATAAACACTCATCACTGCCCGCGCCACCGCCGAAGGTGCCTCTAAAGGCACCAGATGCCCCGCGCGCGGCACCGAAACCACCCTAGTTCCGAGAGCCTTAGCCATGGCTTCGGCTTGGGCAGCCGTAGAACTTTGATCCTGCTCCCCGCGCACCACCATTGCCGGTATGTGGGCCCGCTCCAGGGTTTCCAGGCGCCCAGGACGAGCCGCTAGGGCCCGCTGCGCCCAAGAAATCGCCTCCCCGGGAGCCTCATTAATCCATTTCTCCATCAACTCCGGAATCTTAGGGAAATCCGTGAGAGTTTCTTTGGCGAGCATAGTGGGGATGCCCTCGACTAACTGTTCTTGCGCCCGGCCTACCAGTGCACCTACCGCCATCTCCGTGCGGGCAGCCCGCGCCTTAGGAGTGTCAATATCAGCCTTGGTACCTACCAGCACCACTCCACCTACCAGCCGCGGATGACGCTCGATCATCGCTTGCGCGGTGTGTCCCCCCATAGAGTTCCCGCACACCAGTACTTTTTCGGCCCCCTCCGCGCGCACTGCCTGGGCTACATAATCGGCATAGATTTCTAAAGAGGGCGGGTCAGTCGGGAGCGGAGAATGGCCAAACCCCGGGGGATCGACTGCGATCACCGGCACACCCTCGAAACGACGGGCTACTCCCTCCCACATTCGATGGTCATAGGGGAAAGCCGCCAATAAAACCACTGCGGGGGTGCCCGCCATTCTATGCGCATCACGCGTAAAGATCGCCACGTTCATAAAACTATCTTCGCACAGCTTCGCGGGCCTGCTCGCGTTAACCGGCGCGAAAGTTGGGGATTTTGAGGTTCGGGTTTTGCAGAAGCCGCCAGGATGGACAATGTTAGAGGCCGCGTTCCCAACAGGAGCGGTGCCAGTGGCGGCGTTGGTCGAGACCGGCTTGGGTACCAAAAATAGAGTCAGTTCGCCAAGCCACCACCTGTGCCTGCCCAATCTGGATTTCTTGACTACACCCAGGGCAACGATAGGTTTTACGTGCCTGCGAAAGATACTGCACCTGGAAATCGCCATCCGCGCGCGAAACCGCGCGGGGCATCGAAGCCAGGGAATCCATCCTTAAAGGCCGCTGTTCGCCCCAGGGACGCTTACGAGAGCGTCTAGCCATTTTAAAAGACCCGGGATCCGCGTTTGTAAACTTCCATGGGGTTCAAATCAGCATCGGTAACCAGCAAGTCAGCAAACTTCCCAGGAGCCACTTCCCCCAACTGGGGATTACCTAAGATTTTTGCTCCCTGCGTGGAAGCGCAATACACCGCATCTACCAGCGGAATTCCTGCCTGATGCGCGATCTTAACCTGGTTTATCAAGTGGGAAGTTCCCCCGGCGAGCCCTCCGCCTGGCTGACTGAGCCTAGCTACGCCCTCTTTAACGGTTACCGCTTGCCCCCCGAGGACGTAGTCGCCATCTCCCAAACCGGTCGCGGCCATCGCATCGGTGACCAACACCATTTGTTCCCGCCCAATCAGCTCGTAGACGTTGCGTACCAGCGAGGGAGCGACATGGACACCATCAGCGATGATCTCTACAATGACGCCTCCACCCGCAGCGTCCGCCAGGATCTCCGGAACCGGGCCGGGATCACGGTGATGCATCGGCGCCATCCCATTGAACAAGTGGGTGACGGTGGCATGCGCGCAGCGGGCGCGCGCAGAATGCTGCAGGGTTTGCCGCACTTCCACCAGAGCATCCCGCATCTTCTGGGAGCTGGTATCGGTATGTCCGAAAGAAGGAACCGCTCCGCCCGCGATCAAAGTCTCCGCCACTCCAGAAGGTCCCATCGCGTAAGGTTTTTCGGGAGCGAAGGTCATCGACACCGCATAGCCGCGCGAAGCAATCAGCAGTTCCCGGGCTAAGGGCGCATTGGGGGATTGAATATGTGCCGGATCTTGCGCTCCGCAATGCCCCTGCGCAATGAAAGGACCTTCGAAATGGATGCCCGCGAGTTTGCCTGCCTCACACATTCCGGCCAATAGCTCTGCTTTTTCCCGCAGCACCATCGGGGATTGAGTAACCAACGAAGCTACCAGGGAGGTTGTTCCCCAGCGCAGATGTTCTGCTACCGCGGCCAATGCCTGGTCTTCAGTTTGGAGATCCGGGAAAGAGACGCCCCCGCCGCCATGGCAGTGCACGTCAATCAGACCGGGAAGCACGTAGCGATCATCGCTAGGGGCGGTGGCGGCCAAAATTTCGTCACCAAAACCAGCTTCTTTTGCCGCAGTTGATTCCCCGATCCACACAATGGCATCTCCGGAAACTACCACTGCCCCATCGGTAATAATGCGATTCGCGGTGACTACTCGTCCGCGGATGGCGAAAACTTCATTCATAGCTAAAATGCTCCTGCCCGATAAGTTCTATTTTCATTGCTTAAAACAGGCGCGATTCTGCGTCGTCTACTCCTCGCATCGTATCGTAATCCAAGGTTAGACAGCGAATTCCCCGATCCTCGGCTAGCGTCCTGGCCTGGGGTTTGATTACTTGCGCTGCAAAAATTCCCCGCACTTCCGGCATAATCGGGTCGCGAGAAAGCAAATCTAGGTAGCGGGTCAACTGCTCGACACCGTCGATTTCCCCGCGCCGTTTCACTTCGATAGCGACGTGGTTTAGTTCCGGGTCAAAAACCAGTAGATCCACCGGGCCAACCGGAGTGGGGTATTCGCGCCGAATTAACTCCCATCCGGTGCCGAGGATTTCCGGGACTTGGGCAGCTAGCAGCTCTTGCAAGTGCGCCTCCACCCCGTCTTTTTGTAGTCCCGGATCTATCCCCAGTTCGCAGCTAGTTTCCGAGAAAATCTCCCCGATTCGCAGTTTTAGCTGATCCCCAGTTTTTGCCGACTCTACTAACCAAATCTGCTGAACTCCCGCTGCTTCGTCCTCGGAGGACACTGACAGTTCTTCGATAGTGGCCGGGCCCGCCATCCAGTTAAGGGGTTTATAGGAGCCCCCATCGCAGTGGATAAGCACCGAAGAATCGGCTTTTACCATGATCATTCGCGGGGCCATCGGTAAAAAAGAATTAAGGCGGCCGCTGTATTCGACAGAGCAATTAGCGAAAAGGACGCGCATGGGAACCTATTGTAAAGGAAAAACCTTAACCCCAAGCTTGGGGGATTTCACGAGGAGGCGCAGCCTCAGCCCAAGAGACTAGGCCCGCGTGGTCGTCCTCGGAAAGAAACAACCAAAAACGATGAGTACCGACGCTAACCGGTACCGCCACGTTGCGCACACCCTTTTTTGATAAATAGTTATGGACCTTGCCCAACTCCACCTGCCGGCGCGGCCAGGTCTTATCAGGGCGAAAAGAAAGGCCCGCCGCTTTATACCAGCTCAAAGACTCGGCCTCATAGACTGCACAGCCCTCTGTCCACCCGGAGGTAACATCCGGGCGATAGGAGCAGAGAAAAGCCCCTTGGCGATATAGCCGATTCATGCGCCACAGAAAATAGGCGGCGACTAAAGCCACTAGGGCGGCAATCACCAAAATGATTAGCAGAAAAATTTTTAGCGCCGTCATGGCCTAACTATAACCCTTATAGACGATTCTTTTCGGTTTATAGCCCATCGACGACGATGGTTACCTTATCTTCGTCAACAGAAACAAATCCGGGAACTATCTCAAACTCTCGAGCATCCGGGTCGTTTTCCTGCTTACCTACTTTTACTTTTCCCGCGGTAATGGTTGCCAAAAGCGGTAAGTGACCAGGTAAAATACCCAACGAACCTTCGGTAGTGGGCAGGGAGACGAATCCCGCCTGCCCACTAAACAGCTCCCCAGAGCGGGTAACTAAGCGAACCGAAAGCGAACTCATTACGCCGCTTCTTTCTGCAGCTGCGCCCAGTTACGTTCCAGATCCTCGATACCACCGATATTGAAGAACGCCTGCTCCGGAATGTGATCGTAGGTGCCTTCACAAATACGCTTAAACGCCTCGATGGTTTCCGATAGCGGAACGGTAGAACCTTCCACCCCGGTAAACTTCTCTGCCATATAGGTATTCTGCGACAGGAACTGCTGGATTCGCCGTGCCCGGTTAACGGTAAGCTTGTCCTCTTCGGAAAGCTCATCCATACCCAGGATCGCGATAATATCTTGCAGTTCTTTGTTCTTCTGCAGAATCGACTTCACCTTGGTGGCTACCTCATAGTGTTCTTCACCCACGTAGGTGGGGTCCAAAATACGCGAGGTCGACGACAGGGGGTCAACCGCCGGGTAGAGGCCGCGCGAAGCAATGTCACGCGAAAGCTCGGTGGTGGCATCTAGGTGCGCGAAGGTAGTAGCCGGAGCCGGGTCAGTGTAGTCGTCTGCGGGCACGTAAATGGCCTGCAGCGAGGTAATCGAGTGTCCCGCAACCGAAGTAATCCGCTCCTGGAGCAGACCCATCTCATCGGCCAAGTTCGGCTGGTAGCCTACCGCCGAAGGCATATGCCCGAGCAGGGTCGATACCTCCGAGCCGGCCTGAGTGAAACGGAAGATGTTGTCAATAAACAGCAGTACGTCCTGGTTTTGCACATCCCGGAAATATTCCGCCATGGTCAAACCGGTTAGCGGAATACGCAGACGGGTCCCCGGAGGCTCATCCATCTGTCCGAAGACCAGTGCGGTCTTATCGAAGACTCCCGCTTCATCCATTTCGTGAATAAGGTCGTTACCCTCACGGGTACGCTCGCCCACCCCGGCAAATACGGACACGCCGCCGTGATCTTGGGCTACGCGCTGAATCATTTCCTGAATCAACACGGTCTTGCCTACGCCCGCGCCACCGAAAAGACCAATCTTGCCGCCCAGCACGTAGGGGGTTAGCAAGTCGATAACTTTAATCCCGGTCTCGAACATCTGGGTCTTGGATTCCAGCTTGTCAAAAGCGGGCGGGTCGCGGTGAATCGGCCAACGCTCTTTTATCTCGAGGGTTTCGCCTTCTTCCAGGTTCAGGCAGTCGCCGGTCACGTTAAATACGTGGCCCTTAGTAACGTCCCCTACTGGAACCGAAATGGCGGCCCCAGTATCGGTAACCTCTTGTCCGCGCACCAATCCGTCAGTGGGCTTGAGCGCCAGGCAGCGAACCACATCGTCACCCAGGAACTGCGCCACCTCCAAGGTAAGCTTGTGAGGGGCGGCTTCCCCCTCAATCTGGATCATAGTCTCCAGCGCGTTGTACATTTCGGGCAGATGATCCGGCGGGAACTCCACGTCCACAATCGAGCCGATCACCTGGGAAACCCGTCCCACGCCCGTAGTCCGTTCGGTATCACTCATTAGAGTCTCCTTATTCCTTGTTTCCTCTAGCGACCAGCGGCCAAGGCCTCTGCCCCGCCGACGATCTCAGTTATCTCAGTAGTAATTTCTGCCTGACGTGCATTATTAGCCAGGCGGGTGTAGCGCTCAATCATGTCTTGAGCGTTATCGCTTGCGGTGTGCATCGCGGTTTGCCTGCTGGCGAGCTCACTGGCTGCTGCTTGCAACAGCGCCGAGCGGATCCGCGAGCGTACATACATAGGTAGAATCTGGTCTAATACCGCCTCGGGGCTGGGCTCGAATTCATAGAGAGGAGGCACCTTGCCATGGGGTTTATCCAGGTTGATATCCATCTCTTCAGCTTCTTCTTCCGAGATAACCTCCAGCGGTAACATCTTGCGCACTAGCGGCACCTGTTTGACCATATTCACGTAGCGGGTAAACACCAGGTAGACCTCGCAGACCCCCTCATGCACCACATCCGCCAAAAAGGCGTCGGTGAGAGCATCAGCTATCTCGTAAGACTGCTCTACCGTAGGCGAATCCGAGTTACCCGTCCAGGATTTTTCCACCGCTACTCCGCGGAATCGGAAGTAGCTCTCGGCTTTACGCCCATAGGCGTAAAGCACCGGCTCTTTACCCTGCTCTTCCAGCTCTTCCACCAGTTTCTCGGTTTCGCGAAGAATCGAGGCTGAATAGGCCCCGGCCAGACCGCGATCGGAAGTCACGCACATGACCGCTACTCGGTCGGTATCCGTGCGCTCCCGCGTTATCGGGTGATCGAACGAAGAGTGAGCTGCTAAAGCCGCCAAAGCCTGCGTAATCGCCGAATCAAAGGGCGTGGACTGAGTGGCAGCTTCGCGAGCCTTCCCGATACGCGAGGCCGCGATCAGCTCCATAGCATGAAAGACCTTGCCCAGTGTTTCCGTGGCTCGGATCTTCTGCTTATATATCCGCTGCTTTCCGCTCAAGGTTAATCCTTTTTATCTTTCTTATGGCGGTCTACCACCAGTTGTTCGCTGTCATGCTCGGCTTCGACAACCTCTTCGGGAAGATGAACTTCCGATTCCAGCACTCCCTGCGACGAAACAAATCCGCGCCGGAAGTTCTCAACCGCTTCCTTCAGGGCCTGCTCGGTCTCGGAATCAAACTGCCCCGTTTCCTTGATCTTGCTGGGCACATCCGAATTCGCGTGCAGATAAGCGAGCATCTCTGATTCGAAGCGGTGAACATCGGAAACCTCGATGTCATCTAGATATCCGCTAGTGCCGGCCCAAATCGAGCAAACTTGATCCTCGACCTCATAGGGAGTTGACTGCGGCTGACGCAACAGCTCCATCAGACGCGCACCCCGAGTTAGCTGCCGCTTAGTGGTGGCATCCAGGTCAGAAGCAAACATGGCGAATGCCTGCATATCACGGTACTGCGCCAAAGTGATCTTCAGGGTACCGGAGACTTTCTTCATCGCCTTAACCTGGGCATCTCCACCTACACGGGAAACCGAAATACCTACATCCACCGCGGGTCGTTGGTTGGAGTTAAACAGATCCGACTGCAAGAAAATCTGTCCATCGGTAATGGAAATAACGTTCGTCGGAATGTAGGCCGACACGTCGTTGTCTTTAGTCTCGATCAAAGGCAATCCGGTCATCGAGCCTCCGCCCAGATCATCAGAAAGCTTCGCACACCGCTCTAACAACCGGGAGTGCAAGTAGAACACATCGCCCGGGTAGGCTTCGCGCCCCGGCGGACGGCGCAGCAATAGGGAAACGCTGCGGTAAGCTTCTGCCTGCTTGGAAAGATCATCAAATATGATCAGGACGTGTTTACCCTGGTACATCCAGTGCTGACCGATAGCCGAGCCGGTATAGGGAGCCAAATACTTAAAACCAGCCGAATCGGAGGCGGGAGCCGCCACAATGGTGGTGTATTCCATGGCTCCGGCAGCCTCTAGCTGACCGCGTACGCTGGCGATGGTCGAACCTTTTTGACCAACGGCCACGTAAATGCAGCGCACCTGCTTCTTCGGGTCACCACTTTCCCAGTTCTTACGCTGGTTGAGTACCGTATCAATCGCAATCGCGGTCTTGCCGGTCTGGCGATCCCCAATGATCAACTGTCGCTGTCCGCGCCCAATCGGAATCATCGAGTCGATTGCTTTTAGGCCGGTCTGCAGGGGCTCATGCACGGATTTACGCATCATTACCCCGGGAGCCTGTAGCTCCAGGACGCGGCGCCCCTCAATATCTTGAATCTCGCCCAGGCCGTCTAAGGGCTGACCCGTGGGATCAACTACGCGCCCGAGGTATCCGTCACCCACAGGAACGGATAGCACCTCTCCGGTACGACGCACGGGCTGGCCTTCTTCAATCCCCGAGAAGTCACCGAGCACAATCGCGCCAATAGTGCGATCTTCCAGGTTCATTGCCAATCCGGTGGTTCCGTCAGCGAACTTGAGAAGTTCGTTCGCCATCGCCCCCGGTAAGCCCTCGATCCGAGCGATACCATCAGCCGCCATCACTACGTGCCCGATTTCGTCCTGGGTGGAGCGAGTGGGCTCATAGGAGCTTACGAAGTCCGCGAGGGCGTCACGAATCTTCTCCGGTTGGATTTGAAGTTCAGCCATGAAATTGCCTTTTCCTAACGTTCCGGTACTACCCGGCCAGTTTCTGCTTAGTTTCTTGAATTATGGTGGCTAGAGAGCCGTCGAAAATCTGGGAACCAACCCGAACTTTCATGCCCCCTATCACCGAAGGATCTACGCTCACCTGAAGGTGAATGTTTTTCTGATAGCGGCGGGACAAGATATCCCGCAAGCGCTCAGCTTGTGCGTCCGCTAGTGGCATAGCCACTTGCACGGTAGCCACCAAGCTGTCACCAGCGGCTGCCAAATCGCGGCGCATATGGCGCAGCGTCCCCGTCAGGGACACCGAACCTTCTATCTTGGCGTCGCGGCTGACCGCACTGATCGCCCGGGCCGCTAAGGTAGCTGCCGGACGCGAAAGCGCCGAACCGACTAGCTCCTTTAGCAGCCGGATCCGATATTTACTGTCGCGGTTACGGTCCGAAAGTGCGGAGCGCACCTGCGGATTAGCTCGCACGAATTGTTCCAATGAGAACACTTCGTCGGCGACCTCGATCGCTTTGCCCTGCACCTGCGCACCATTTTGCACCGCATATTCGCCTAGGCGCTCAATGACAGTGGCCAGTTCCCGCTCGCTGGGCACTTCGCTGATGGCAGCCTTCACCGCTTGCCTCGCCACTGCTGACAGGTTTCCTGCTAAGGCGTCTAGCAACGCGGCTCGGTCCCCAAGGTTACGAGCAGAGTCGGTAAGCGCCAAAGCAACCCGAGAGGAGCCTTGCACCAGGTCAGAGAGGACAAAAAGGTCATCTGCCCAGTCGTAGCAAGTTTCGGCATCTCTGCCGGTTTGCTCGGCTAGAACCTCTTTGCCCCGCTGGAGGGCTTGCCTACTGGATGCGCGCATTATTTACTAACACTTTCCTTTTGCGAGGACGCCTCCAGCTGATCCAGGAAACGCTCAATTACCCTCGCGGATAGTTCCCGGTCAGTCAGCTGCTCGCCCACAATGTTCTCTGCCAGTTCTGCAGCCAACATTCCGACTTCAGTTTTCAGAGAAATCTCTGCGGCCTGCCGGTTAGCTTCCACCTGTCGCTGCGCATTGGAACTGATGCGGTCAGCGTCCTCGACTGCTTGCGCTTTGGCTTCTGCCACGATCCGCTTCGCGCTATCCTGCGCCTCGGAGCGGATCTGGGCAGCCTCCTCATGAGCCCGCCGCAAAGCCAGTTCCGATTGGGTGTTGGCGTCGGCGATTTCTTTCTTCGCCTGCTCCGCCTTTTCTAAACCATCTTTAATGGTGGTGGCCCGTTTTTCGGTGATCTCTTTGTACTTCGGATACATGAACTTCAATATCACGAAGAAGAAGATCACGATAATGATCGCGGACCAGACTAACTCCGGAATCGCGGGCAGCAAGACATTGTGTTCTTCTGCCCCACCTGACGGTTTTGCCAGCTGAATCAGGTATAACATTAAGTTTCCTTTTTACTACTTGAACAGGAAGCCGGCTACCAAACCGATCAGCGCCAACGCCTCTACGAACGCGATACCGATGAACATATTGGTGGTCAGACGCCCACCAAGTTCAGGCTGGCGTGCGAGAGATTCCTGAGTCTTACCAATCAAGATACCCAGCCCAATACCGGGGCCAATACAAGCCAGGCCGTATCCGAGAGTAGCTAGGACAGCCATATTTATAGTCATTTTTTCTCTTTCTTTTCTTTATTTGTGGGTTTTCCCGCCGGAAGCGGAAGTCTTAGTGGGCGTGCACCGACTGGTCTACATAAACCGCAGTAAGGACTGCGAATACGTAGGCCTGCAGGAAAGCAACGAAAATTTCGAAAGCGGTTACCGCAATCGCAGCAACGAAGGTGATCACCGAGAACACCTTCATGCCCCCTGCTGCCAGCAGCAGGAAATAGTTGGAGGCCAAGATGGTAAGCGCCAGCAACATGTGCCCGGCAATCATATTGGCCAAAAGACGGACGAACAGGGTGAAGGGGCGAACAATAAAGGTCGAGAAAAACTCGATTGGGGTCAGCAATATGTAGAGCGCCTTAGGAACATTGGGGGGAAAGAGCGCGGATTTAAAGAAGCCCCCCGCGCCCTGAGCCCGAATTCCGGCGATAATAAATAGGAACCAAACGAAGATGGCTAGTAACAACGGGATCCCTGCTACCGCGCTACCGGCGATATTTAGCCCCGGGATGATTCCGCCGATATTCATAAAGAGGACGGTAAAGAAAATCGCGGACACGAAACCGTTATATTTCTTCGCGTATTCTTTCCCCATTACCTGCTCAGAGATGTTAGTGCGGCAAAAATCCAGAAGGTACTCCATCGTGGATTGGGCGGTACCGGGTACCATTTTTGCCCGCCGGGTGTAAAGCACCGCGCAAATCAGGAAAGCCACCAGCAAGATGATGCGCACCAAGGTAATGCGATTCATCTCGAAGGGGGTGCCACCCAAGGCAATCACCGAGGGGAAGAACTCATCAATGCCAGGTGGCTCGAATTCTTGCGGTACCAGGGTGGTTAACCCACTAAGCATCGGTGACACTATCTGTTCCCTTCATTTCTGCCGATGTGGCCGAAAACTGTGACTCGGATTCCATTCTAACGCTTTATTTCAGGTTTTGAAACGGATGCCCGACTGTCTTAGATTTAACTTAACATAGGACCGGGGTCCCGTGAGAATTATTCGATAGTTTTACCCGTTCTAAACCCTTCCAACAGTCAATTTATTAGTTTTGGCGACCACCCGCGCCTCTCCTATGGTGGTTAGTAAAATCGTAATTACTAACACCAGAAAAATTACTTGGCTGTCAAGCTTTGACACCGGCCGCAGTAGCGCCACCGCCGCTAAAACTATGACTAGTTTCACTAAATAGGCTCCAAACACATACATGGAAGTGCGCTCGGGATCGCGCAATACTAATTGGTTGGCTCCGATTCCCACTGCCGCCACAATCCACATGATCCCCATCGCTGCCAGGGCCGCTAGCGCCCCTGGCCAAGCACGGAGTATTCCTGCTACCGGTACCGAAACCAGCGTCGAAAACACCAAAATCAAGACGACTGCGCGGTTTCCTTTCCGGATAGCTGCCCGCGCTCCATAGCGATCCTGGACAGAAGCGAAATCCGGCCTCTGCGGGTCTGTCTTCTTGGAGCCCCCACTATGCCGGTTAAGCGCGGTTACCTGCGGTTCTCCTGCAATATCTTGCTCGTCCTGGTTCACAATTTTTCCTTTTCTCGCAGGTGCCGGGGGTAGGGATCCGGGCCCACCCAATAGTAGTTACGCAGGCCTGGCAAAAAGGAGATGGTCACTATTAGACATAGCGCCCCTCCTCCCAGGGCCAGAATAAGCTCTGATATCCAGTTCAGCTTTAATAGACAAACCGCCAGCACCGAAAAGTAAAAAGCCCACAGATACATCACCAAGACCGCCCGTCGATGCGAGTGCCCCATTTTCAATAGCCGGTGGTGCAGATGGAGGCGATCGGGTTTGAAGGGGCTGTGTCCGTTTGCCAGGCGGCGGATCACCGCCATCACCATGTCCACAAATGGCAAGGCCATTACCGCGAGCGGCAAAAGCACCGGGATTGCTGCTGGCAAAAACTGAGATCTCCCCAAAGAAAGCGGATCAATTTGCCCAGTAACCACGATGAACATGCAGGAAATAGTTAGACCCAGCAACATCGAACCGGAGTCTCCCATGAAAATAGTTGCGGGGTGAAAGTTAGAGGCCAGGAACCCTAGACACACTCCCACGATTACGATTCCAATCATGGCCGCAAAGGACGCATAACTTTGGGCATTGGTGAGGCGAATTAGAAGGTAGGAATAGATAAAGAATGCTCCCGCCCCAATCATGGTAATCCCAGCGGCTAAGCCATCGAGACCATCCACGAAGTTCACGGCATTGGTAGAAAACACTATGATCAGCACGGTTACCAGAATCGACATCCGGGTGGAGGGAATAGTCATTCCAAAAATGGGAAACGAAACCACTTGGATCCCCTGCCACGCTACTGCGGCCGCAATCAATACCTGTCCGGAAAGTTTTGTCCACCAGTTCAAGTCGTAGATGTCGTCTATTACCCCTAGCAGCGTAATCGCGATCGAGCCAAAAATTAGCGCCCATACCTGGGGATCGGCATAAAACTGGGAAAAATAGGGCATTTGCCGCGAAATCAGAAATGCTCCAAGGAGTCCGCAAAGCATCGCAACCCCACCTAGTCGTGGGGTGGGTACCGTATGGACATCGCGCTCGCGCACGGGGGTTAAAACGTGGAGTGCTCGGGAGACGCGGCGCACTATCGGGGTCACCAAGAAAGTAATCGCGCAGGCGATTACCCCCAGTAACAGATAGGCTTTCACGCTCTCTCCCTAGTTCTTCGCTGCTTTCCCGGCCACCGTGCGCAGCTGCGTCGGCGGAATCGCCCCGCTGCGGAGCACAAAATAGTCTTCTGCCTCCACCTTAACTATGGTGGAGGGTTCGCCAATCCGGCTGGGCCCCGCGTCCACGTATTCGGAGACTTTATTCTC
Organism: Varibaculum sp. C0165D1; assembly: GCF_056590355.1. Classification (NCBI taxonomy): domain Bacteria; kingdom Bacillati; phylum Actinomycetota; class Actinomycetes; order Actinomycetales; family Actinomycetaceae; genus Varibaculum; species Varibaculum sp. C0165D1. Next base: position 145,218 of record NZ_JBWPVY010000005.1, read on the forward strand.
GAAATATTTCTGCGCTTGCGTAACCGTTTGCGCTGGCGGCAAGCCATGCAGATTCGCAGAGGTTACCGCCAACGGTCCGCTGGCCTCCAGTAACTGCAAAAGATCGCTTTGGTCGGGTTGACGCACCGCTACGGTTCCTCCAGTTACCCCCAGATCGAGCGGTAAATCTTTCCGTGCCGGCAAGACTACAGTAAGAGCTCCGGGCCAAAATTTCTCCATGAAAGTCCTGGCTAAGGCAGAAATTTCGAGTACTAGTGCACTGGCTTGCGAAATACTGCTGACCAGCACCGGGGAGGGAAAGTCACGCCCTCTGCCTTTAGCGGTTAGTAGCCTATCTACGGCCGAGGAAGAAAACGGATTCGCCGCGATCCCATAGACGGTATCTGTCGGTACTACCAGCAGCTTCCCGGCTGCTATCTGTTTTTTTAGACTAGCGATGTCTTGTTTACTTAGCGGAGTTCGCATACTTGCATATTAGCGTTTTAGGTTACGCTCACGCCCGTAGGTAACGACAGCACTTCCCGTCCAGATGCACAGCAGGGAAAATCCGGTCAGCCAGATATCACGCTGGCCTCCGGTTTGCGCTAACTGCGGGGAATCGGCCGGCTCGCCAGTTTGCGGGGCGGAAGTGCTCGTTTCGGGCGCAGGATTAGGATCGCTATTTTTTGGGGAGGGCGCTGGAGTGGTTGCCTCCGCTCCAGCCGCGCTAACCACTTCTTTCGCGGTAGTGCTGGGAGGGCGATCTAAAGGCGCCTCCACATAGTTCAAAGTGGGCTTGGGAGTAGGGTCATCGGCGAAAGCGGTAGTGGTGACGAATGCAGGTAGCAACGCCACGGCAGCTACTGCTACTGCCGCGCGAAATCCACTCGACATAGCCGCCCCTTTCTCCTAGTGTGCAGCCACTTTACCTTAACGTTAGCATCATTTAAGGTACTCGTTAAGCCTGCCTTTACTTTCGTGCCAATAGGTAGCGAGGACGCCCGCTGAGATCCGGCTGCGTCCTCACCCGAGAAAATCCTATTTCCCCAGCATAATCGCGCAGTTTTTCCCCTTGGGTGGGGTCATGTTCCATCGCGAAAATCCCGTCTTGTCCCAGCAGGCGGAAAGCTTGTTTAACGGTTCGTTTCGGAATCGTGAGGCCATCCTCGCCTCCGCCCCAAAGGGCGAGTGGCGGATCCTTTAACGCTTCCGGCTGGGTAATAGTACCGGGCGGCACATAGGGCGGGTTGCTTACGACCAGATCAAAAGTTCCTGCCTGCTCCTCCCAAAGCCCCGGGTCAGCAACATCGCCGCAGCTGACAGTGATTCGATCCGCTAAATCTGGATAACGTTCCAGATTTTTCCGGGCCACCCCTAAAGCTTTTTCACTTATCTCCACCATAAACACCTGGGATGTGGGCAACTCTCGGGCAAGAGTCAAGGCAATGGCACCCGATCCGGCACATAAATCCGCAGCTAGTTTCGCTTGCTTGGCGCCTCGGGGACGCAGCGCCAGTTCTACTAGATATTCAGTTTCCGGGCGCACAATAAAAACGTCTGGGCTGGAAATCAGGCGAAAAGCACCGAAATACATTTCTTTTAGCAAATGCTGCAGCGGCTGGTGAGTGCAGCGCTGTTCCACCAGATCCCGAAACACCAGCTCCTGGGAGGGAGATAAAACCTGGGGAGCAAATAGAAATTCATCGGCTTCACAGGCCGCACAATAAAGCGCCATGATTTCACGTGCCGGCTCGATTCCAGCTGCGGCATAACGCTGTCGCGCCCAGGAAAATGCCTCTTGGCGAGAAAAACCGGCCTCGTTCATCGGGGAATCGCTGCGCTTATTTGTCCGACTGCCCGGAGAGTTGCGCCAAGCGATGTTCTTCATCGAGTTTGATGGCCGAATCAATCACGGGCTGCAATTGCCCGTTAAGTACCTGGTCAAGGTTATAGGCCTTGTATCCGGTGCGGTGATCAGCAATCCGGTTCTCTGGGAAGTTATAGGTGCGGATACGTTCGGAGCGATCCACCGTCCGCACCTGCGAGTGGCGTTGCTCGGCCGCCTCGGCCTCCCGCTTCGCCTCTTCTTCCGCTTTTAAGCGCGCCCGCAACACCCGGAACGCCGCCTCCCGGTTTTGGATCTGCGACTTCTCGTTTTGCATACTGACCACAATTCCGGTGGGAATATGGGTCAAGCGAACTGCGGAATCGGTGGTATTAACCGACTGTCCCCCGGGTCCGGAGGACCGGAAGACATCTACGCGGACTTCATTGGGGTCGATCTCTACTTCCCCCGCGTCTTCGACCTCCGGCATTACTAGCACTCCGGCGGCAGAAGTATGGATGCGTCCCTGCGACTCGGTGACTGGCACCCGCTGTACTCGGTGCACCCCGCCCTCGTATTTGAGGTTCGCCCATACCCCGTCCTCAGGAGCTACGTTTCCTTTGGCTTTAATCGCGATCTGCGCGTCCTTAATTCCCCCCAGATCATTAACCGTGGAATCTAGTACCTGCAGGCTCCAGCCTTTGGTTTCCGCATAACGCTCATACATTCGCAGCAGATCCCCCGCGAAGAGGGCAGATTCATCCCCACCGGCACCAGCTTTGATTTCCATAATCACGTCGCGACTATCATCGGGATCCCGGGGAGCCAATATTTTGCGCAGCTTATCTAGCGCCTGACTTTCGGCCTGTTCCATCTGGGGAATCTCAGCGGCAAAGTCGGAATCTTCTTTCGCCAGTTCCTTGGCAGCCTGGAGGTCACCCTCGGCGCTCTTCCAGGTCTCATAGGCTTTCGCTATCTGCGCCAACTGGGTGTGGCGGCGACCTATCTGGCGGGCCTTTTGTTGATCCTTTTGCACCTGAGGATCGCCCATCTTCATTTCCAGTTCAGTTTTTTCTGTGATGAGGGCTTGCACAGCTTCCTCGTCAATCGGCGATCCCACAGTTGCTCCTTATAACTCTTAGCGAACTGACTTCTACTTTACGTTGCCTGAGCGGGGCTAGAAAACCAAGACTGTCGATTGGTGATAGTTTTCGCCGCGCCAGGCGCAAATTGAGCTAGCTAAAAATAAAAAGTGTGGCCGGCACGCTGGCCGGCCACACTGAAAGCTAAACTTACTTGTTGCGCTGACGCTTGCCGTAACGGGCTTCGAAGCGAGCAACGCGCCCTCCGGTATCCATAATCTTTTGCTTGCCGGTAAAGAAGGGGTGGCAGGCGGAACACACGTCTACCCGCATGGTGCCGGACTTAATGGTAGATCGGGTTTCAAAAGTGTTCCCACAGGTACAAGTAACCGTAGTGGGGACATATTCGGGATGAATTCCCTGCTTCATGGTTTCTCCTTGAGGTTCTCAGGGCGCCGGGTCCAAATGCAGGTTACAAAAGGTGAACCGGAACCGGATTAGATTATGCCACTTCCCGCAGTAACGGCGCCAGTTCTGGGGCAAAATGTGGTGCGGGTGACCTTTCAGCTGGACCAGTTTATGGCTTAGTTCACCATCCGAAAAATAAATCTGATAACAATCTCATAACGCCAGGAAGTCTTATTGACTGTTAACGCTGGTCAAGCAAGGTGAAAACCGACTCTACCTGCACTGTGAGCAGACTTACCCAACCTGGGGGGTGTTGGAACCAATAAACGCCGTTAGGATGAAGATGTTATTAAAAAATCCCATTTGGAAGCACAGATATCGATGAATAAGAAAGCAAAAATAACTATTGCCGTTATTGTTGGCGTGCTAGTGGCCTTGGTAGCAGCGTTCGCGATTTACGTCACCTACTACGCGATGGGGAAAAAGGCGCTGCCGGGCACCATGGTTGGCGAGGTCAAAGTATCCGGGATGACCAGCTCCCAGATCCAAAGCCAGCTGGAAGCTGCGCAGACCAACTATAAAGCCACCTTCTCGGGACAGGGATTCAAAGAAAGCTCATTCACCCCGAAAGAAATCGGGTATTTGCTGGACTCAAAAACCACCGCGAAGAACGCCACTGACCGCAGCAGCGCTTTCAGCTACATCAGTAGCCTATTTACCTCCCGCCAGGTGGAGATCGTTCACGATATCGATCCGGTAGTTACTAACAAGTTGTCGCAGAACCTTTCCAAAGATATTCCCGAAGCCAAACCTGCTAGCGAACCAATGGTGAAAGCGAATGGAGAGGGCACCGGATTTGAAGTAGTTCCCGGTAAAGATGGATTCGGGGCGGACACTCAAACTTTGGTGATGGCTGCCAACAAGGTTATGGACACGCAAAAGGATCAACAGTCTTCCCTACAGGCAAGTGCAGTTAAACCTTTGGCCAGCCCAGATCTTGCCCAGCAAATGGCAGCTGCCGCCACCAAACTCACGGAAAGTGAAGTAGCTATTAATGCTGGTCAAAAAAATATTGTCGCTGATCAAAAAACTAAGGTTAGCTTTGTAGCTATTCCCGCCATCAGCAAAAATGCGAAGCCGGAAGCGAATCAAAAAGCTGTAGGCGCATGGGTAGACGGTAATAAGAAAGAAATCGAAGTTAAGAAGGTTGATGGGAAACGCTTTGTCAACAGTGCCGGCAAAGTCGTGAAAACGGAGACCGAGCCTAAAGATGGCGTGACGGTCAGCAATGCTGAAAAAATCACTCAAGAAATAGCTAAGAAATTTGCGGCCGGTAAAGATGCCACTGTCAGCTATGAAACCCGGGTTGATAAGGCTAAGGTCACCGACAAGACCATCGCGGATGGTGCTGAAAAGCTAGTCTATATGGCGGGTCCCGGAGAAAAATGGATTGATATCAATCTTTCCAACTACACGGTGACCGGGTACGAGGGCGCCACCGTAGTGAAAGGACCGGTCTCTATGGTGCCGGGGGCCCCTGCTACCCCCACCATTAAGGGCAACTTCGCTATCGAGCGAAAATATCGCTCTAAAACCATGCGGGGAAACAACGCTGACGGCAGCCGCTATGTATCTCCGAACGTCCCCTACGCAATGTTCTTTTCGGGAGGATACGCTTTGCACGGGGCTCCTTGGCGCGGCTCCTTTGGATGGGGAGGCCCGGGTGGTTCCCACGGCTGCGTGAATATGCCAGTGGGCGGGGCGCGCGATTTCTACGATTGGGCACCAATCGGAACCCCGGTAGTGTCTCACAGCTAGATACAGTTCTAATCAGGTATCCCAGCGATTGGAATCGCTGGGATACCTTTTATAAGGCAGTTTGACCACTATTTTGGGTTGTCTTATCTTCACCTCAATATAGATAGTTTGAAAAACACGGTTAAGATAAAGATGTTGTTGTGATTCACCCATTTTGGAAGCCCAGATAAATGTCTAAGAAAGCAAAAATTACCGTTGCCGTTATTGTTGGCGTGCTGGTGGCGTTGGTAGCAGCGTTCGCGCTTTATGTTACCTACTACGCGATGGGGAAAAAGGCGCTGCCGGGCACCATGGTTGGCGAGGTCAAAGTATCCGGGATGACCAGCTCCCAGATCCAAAAACAGCTGGAGGCAGCCCAAACCTCCTATAAAGCAACTTTTTCGGGAGAGGGAATCAAACAAGAATCATTTACTCCCCAAGAAATCGGCTACCGGGTTCAGTCGCAAGAAACCGCGCAGCGAGCAACTGCGCGCAGCAGTGCTTTTAGCTACGTAACCAGCCTGTTTGCTTCTCACAAAATTCCGATTCTTCATGAGTTCGATCCTACGGTTACCAATAAACTATCGCAGGAAATTTCCAAAGAAATTCCAAAAGCTAAGCCGGCGATCGAGCCTGCGGTCAAGCCCAATGCTCAAGGTAACGGATTTGAAGTAGTTCCTGGCAAGGACGGATTTGGGGCAGATACCGAGGCCCTGATCAAAGCAGCCGATAAGGTCGTGTCTACGCAACAGAATCAGAACCTAAAATTAGCTGTGGGACCGATCAAGCCGCTGGTGGATATTAAGTTGGCACAAAATTTGGCAGATGCAGCCCAAAAATTTATTCAGCCCCAGGTGACGATAAAAGCCGGGGATAAGGAAATCGCTGCTGATCAAACCACAAAGGTTGGTTTCGTAGCTATTCCGGCAGTCACCAGAACGGCGAAACCCACCGCCGACAGTAAAACTATTGCTGATTGGGTAAATGAGAATAAAGACGCGGTGGAAGTACAGAAAGTTGATGGGAAACGCTATGTTACCAGCGCGGGAAAGGTTCTAAAGACAGAGGTTGAGCCGAAGGACGGAGTTAAAGTCACTAACAGTGAGGAACTCACCAAGGAAATTGCCGCTAACCTAAACGCCGGAAAGGATTCTTCCCTCGCCTATAAATCCCAGGTAGATAAAGCGAATATTGAAGATAAAACCCTCGCTGAGGGGGCAGAGAATCTGGTATATATGGCGGCTCCTGGAGAAAAATGGATTGACGTTAACCTGTCTAATTACTCCGTCATTGGTTATGAGGGAGCCACCCCAGCAAAGGGGAAGTTCACAGTAGGCATTGGGAAACCCTCTACGCCTACTATTCAAGGCAAATTCGCCATTGAACGAAAATACGAATCTAAGACCATGCGCGGCAGCAACTATGTCGAGTACGGCATTCCTTATGCGATGTATTTTCACGGAGGATATGCTCTGCATGGAGCCTATAGCACTAACCATGGCCAATGGTTCTTTGGAGTACCCGGAAAACAGATTTCGCATGGCTGCGTAAATATGCTTCCGGAGGACGCGAAATCCCTCTATGCTTGGGCACCCGTTGGCACTCCGGTAATTGTGCACCGTTAGCGGGCTGCTAGTCAGTTCTACCACCCGGAATTTAGGGGCATCCCGGTAGCTGCTCTATCAGCTGCCGGTAGCTCTGCTTTCGCTAATGCGATAGCAGCCAGGAAATGATCAGGTTTCCGCTGGCGCGCAGCCCGTCGTGGTGTAGATCGGCTTTTTCTAGGATATTCGCGCCCATAACCCTGCCGGTATTAAGAGACAGGGTGCGGGGAACGAAAATATCGTCCCGGTAGACTACCGCATGTACTGGCACCTGGTTTTCCGCTAGTTTCTGCGGGTCATAGAGTACCGGCCAGTCAGTTTCCGCCGCCAAATCATCTGCTAGGTCAGCTAGGGATTTAAGCGCGGGATCTTGCGCAAATGCCCAGCTACCAAAGTGTTCCCCGGTCAGGTAATAGGGTTGTTCATGGTCGAGAGGATTTGCGTTTTGCGCGAACCCGGGAGCATTTTCGCGAATCCGATCTGCCGCCCAGGCAGTCGGCTCCACTTCGCTTTGCGGCACCGCGTTGCCATAAATAGTTTCATGCAAGAGGGCGTAGAGGGGATCTAAAGCAAAACTGACCCGGCTTCCTACCTGTCCTAAAAATTCTTGGGTGAGGTGCCGCCGGCCTCCCAGCTGCACAAACGGCGCCTCGAAGAGATAGCGCAGGTTCTCTAGACCGTAGGTGCGTCCCAGCTCCAGACCTACCTGCCGAATCCGATTGGGGGTAAGTTTTTCTCCATTGGGCAGGTATTCATCGTGTTCTAACACGTGCGCACAGGTTTGTCGTACGGCCTCTTCCATGCCAGGCAGAGCATAGAACTCTTGGCAGCGCCGGGCGGTGGCCGCAAACGTGCGCTCATAGATGCGGTTAACCTTGGTTAGTCCCGGCAGGCCTCCGGTGATATAAGCTTTTTCGATGTTCTCGGGAAAACGGGAGAGATAGGCGGTAATAATGAAGCCGCCAAAACTTTGCCCCATTACCGTCCACTTTTTTATTCCTAGGGCGCGGCGCAGCGCTTCGGCGTCCCCTACAATCTGGTCGGCGCGCATTAGCCGCAGCCAGGCTCCGGCGCGGGACCCCAAAGCGGGAATAGTTACGTTATCGAGCGGGGTGGAGCGTCCGGTTCCCCGCTGGTCAAGCATAATTATCCGGTATTTTTCGAGCGCCGCTCCGAACCAGGGTTCAGCCCAGTCGGCAGGACGAGACCCTTTGCACCCGGGCCCACCTTGGAAAAAGATTAGGTAAGGTCGGGTTTCATCATCGTCGCGGGCAATTTCGCGGGCATAAATCTGGATATTGGTTTTCTCAATTTCCGCGTCCACCCAAGGGGGCAGGAACTGGTCGCCCGGTTCCGGAATTTCCGGTTTTTCCGGCGATTCGGCAGCGGACTCTTCGCTGGGAGAAACTGCAAAAAGTTCACTTTGCACCCCGCTCTCCTGGTTATCTGCCCCGCGCGCCAGGTTTACTACCGGATTTTTTGCCGAGTCCGGGAACAGGTTTAACGCTACTTCTGGATGATAGAGAGGCACAGTCAGGACGTGTTCGCGGATTAGGTAGCGTCCTTGGCGATATTCTTTAGGGTTCGGATTTTGTTCTAAATGCGGGTAAAGAGGGCGCGCAGGTGGCACCGGGGGGGTAGCAGGTTTTTCCGTGCGCGAAGATTGCGACAGCCCTGGCTGCTGGTTGCGTGCAGACGCAGCGGCCTTGGTGGCGGGAAGGTCAAAGGATTCGCCCTGGTTCATATTCTTCCCGGCTTTCCAACCTGGCCCCAGGTCCTGCTCGCTGGGAGTACCTGACTGATAGGCTCTCGCGACTGCCTGCGCATGGCTGTCCGCTTGTTCGTTCAGGGGGTGACCAGCATGTCCCTTTACCCATTCGAAGCTAACTTTTCCCCGCCTACGGGGGTCAGATAGCAGCTGGTCGAGGCGTTTCACCAGTTCCAGGTTGGCTACCGGTTTGCCGCCTCCAGTTTTCCAGCCTTTTTTCTTCCACCCGAACCGCCATTTGGTCAAAATGTTGATCACGTACTGAGAGTCCGCCTGAATCAATAAATCATCGTCTATTTCGGCAGTTTCGGTCAGTAGATCGGCTACCGCCATCAGCTCTGCCTGGTTATTAGTTCCCCGGGTAAAACCGCCGGCTCGCCAACAATCAGGTGACAAATACCAACACCAGCCGCCGGCACCGGGATTGCCGAGGGAAGAACCATCAGTTGCTGCGATAATCATCTACGCTCTCCTAACTGCACACCTGGAAAATCAAAATAACCTGGGGACGCCGGTCAGCGTCCCCAGGTTATCAGTACCGCTGTCAGATCTATCGCTCAGGCTTCGCGTTTGCCAGTCTCGCCTGGCGATCAGCTGGCGGCTTTAAAATCAGTGACCAGCTTGCTGCCAGCCGCGATTAAACACCCTAGTGCCAGAAATGGCGGGTACCAGTCAGGTAGAGAGTTACCCCTGCGTCCTGGCAGGCTTTGATGGTTTCTTCATCGCGAATAGAACCACCTGGCTGCACAATGGCTTTTACGCCCGCATCGATCAGGGTTTGAGGACCATCAGCGAAGGGGAAGAAAGCATCGGAAGCGGCTACCGAGCCACGCGCCCGCTCGGGAGCGGCCTCGCCTTCCGGCGCCTGCCCCAAGGTATTGGCGCGCTGAACCGCCAGGGCACAAGAATCAACGCGATTCACCTGCCCCATGCCAATGCCGACTGTGGCCTGATTCTTCGCCAGCAAAATAGCGTTCGACTTTACTGCCCGCACGGTCTTCCAAGCGAACGCCAGATCCGCCAGGGTTTGCTCATCTGCTGCCGGCCCCGCGGCCAAAGTCCAGTTTTCCGGATTATCACCCTCGGCCTGCAGGCGGTCACGAGTTTGCGCCAGCACTCCCCCGCTGATCTGGCGGAACTCCCATTCCACTGGAGCATCCGCGTCAATCCGCAAAATCCGTAGGTTCTTCTTAGTCTGCAGCAGCTCTAAGGCTTCTGCTTCATAGTCAGGGGCAATAATAACCTCAGTGAAAATCGGTTTTACCTGCTGCGCCATTTTTAGCGTCACTTCACGGTTGCAGGCAATCACCCCGCCATAGGCCGACAGCGGGTCACAGCCATGCGCCAACAGGTGTGCCTGCGCTACGTCCTCGGCAATCGCAATCCCGCAGGGGTTGGCGTGTTTGATTACCGCTACGCAGGGCTCGCTATGGTCGGTGGCAGCGCGCCAAGCCGCATCGGCATCAGTGTAGTTGTTGTAACTCATGGGTTTGCCGCCCAGTTGTTCCGCCTGCGCCAGGCCGCCCTCTTCATCGGTGAAGCGGTAAACCGCGGCCTCCTGATGGGGGTTTTCCCCATAACGCAAGCTGTGCAGTTCCTTGAGCTGTGGTTTCCACTCTTCCAAGTTGGGCAGGGAGTTGCTGGCGGTAGACTCGTCCTCGCCCGGGAGTTGCTTAGCAAACCAGGAAGAAATCTGGGTGTCATAAATAGCGGTGTGGTTAAAGGCCCGCGCTGCCAGTTCCCGGCGCTCCTGCGCAGTGAATCCGCCACGCTCCAAGGCAGCAGCAAGGTCATCGTAGGAACTGGGATCAACAATCACTGCCACATCGGCGTGATTCTTGGCGGCCGCCCGAATCATCGAGGGGCCTCCGATATCGATTTTTTCGATGCAATCCGCAAACCCCGCGCCGGAAGCTACGGTGTCTGCGAAAGGATAAAGATTACCAACCACCAGGTCGATCGGGGTTACTTTTAGTTCTTTCAGCTGCGCAACGTGAGTAGGCAGCTCCCGATTAGCCAAAATCCCCGCATGAATCAGCGGGTGCAGGGTTTTTACCCTCCCGTCGAGGCATTCGGGAAACCCAGTTACCTGGGAAACTTCGGTTACTTCTACCCCGGCAGCGGCAATCTGGCGGGCGGTGGAGCCGGTGGAAATAATCTCTACCCCAGCTGCCTGCAGGCTTTTTGCCAGTTTATCCAGGCCGGTCTTATCGTACACGCTGACCAGGGCACGTTTAATGGGTTTAATTTCGCTCATGACGCGGGATCCTTCTCTTGCATTCTTTGTCCAGCCCAGGCGAGCGACTGTCCTTTTGCGTTCCCCAGTGGTAATCCACTTTTTTCGCCAGTCACGTTAGTGTCAGTTTACCCCGCCCACTCCAGCGGGGAAAGTTAGTCTTGGTCGGGGAGTTCGATGGCTTGGGTGGAGGTGTCGTCGGCGTCGTGGCGCGGCTTGCCGGCTTTGAGGCGTCCGCGTTTGAAAAGTGAACGCTTTATCGCTGGTCGCGCCAGTTCCGCTGCCGGAATCCGCTGGGCAGAAGATTTTATTTTTTCCAGTTCCTGTTGGTCTTTCGCAATCACTTCATCGGTTTTGCGTTCTGCCCAATCGGTCACTAAATCTTTGATTTCCTCGGTGTCAGCCGGAAGCGCTCCTCGCGAGCGGGCAAAAGTTTCTTGCGGTTTTGGCGGAGTCTGGGGGGGCGGCTCTGAATTCTCCTGCTCGCTTTCTGATTTGGTTTCCGGATCACCGACGGTTTCGGGGGTGTTTTCTTCGGGGATATTTTCGGCAGTTTCTTCCCCCTCATCCTCGCGCTGACTTTCATCATCAGCGGGAGTTGCTTCCCCGTCAGCGTCGCTCTCGTCGTGCGTTTGCGCTATTTCTGCGCTTTCTACGGTTTCCCCAGTTGGGGCTGCTTGCGACTCTGCAGCCTCTGGTGCCTCGTCCTCATCTTTAACATCAGACTCGGCACTGAGGGGATTTCGGGACTGCAACTCTTTCGCTTTTTCTTTAGCTGCCGCTAACCCTTGGCGGCTAACGCGCACACTCGCCCTCCTCGCCTTGAAGAAGTTCTCGGCCAGGTAGGCGCGAGCACGAGGGTGGGCAACCGTTGCTACCAGCAGGATAGGTATCCACACCAATATAAATGCCATTGCCGCGGTTGTAAGCGGTCCTACTCCCCAGGCGGACATCCGTCCCGCACCTATGGAGCCGGAGGATAAGAAACAGAACCAGACGGTCAAAAATGTAAATAATAGCGTCCCTACCAGGAACGAGGCTACATGGGAAAAGAAATCTACTCGCGCCATAGCGGTATACAGCAGGTAACCAAACACTAGGCTAAGCCCTACGATCAACGCCGGAACCCAATACCCGGGAGTTTGCTCAGGCAGTGCCCCTAAGATAGGTACCGCCGGAATGGGACCGGCTTTGACCTGGGTTAAAGAACGGATAGTTCCGCTGCCCTGCTGAAATCCCGGCCCCATAATCCAGGCTAACGCCCAGGTTTGCACGGTAGGCAGATACAGCAGTTGCGCCAACCAGATGAGGGCGCCTGCGCCCAGGGACACCCCGTAGAGTTCATAGATTTTATTTACCGCCGCGAAATGCGAAAACACTTGGGCCAGCACCAGAATAAAGGTGATTAGCCCGAAGAACATGAACATTTGCCATCCGGCACGCACCCCGGACACCACCCAGCCGGGAACCGTCCAAGTGCTATTGGCTCCGTCCCAGCTGCGTTCGTCCCGATCAATCCCCAGACGCCGGTTTTCCAAATCCTGCCTATAGCCGCGGTCGGGTTGGCGTAGACGGAGGATTAACGTCCGGCCCCAAGTGGTGAAGCGTCCAAAATCAAAGGTAAAACGCGCTTTAGGGTGGAGCATCGAAGGTTTATCGCCATTTCGACGCTGGTCACGATCAAATAGGTAAAAGGCGTAGGCAACGGTGGCAAAGCCGTGGATTAATGCCCAAAAGAACAGTGACCCGAAACTGTAGGCTCCCCTCACCACTAACCCCACCAGGGAAGCAACTATCGCCTGCGCAAAGGGGTAGACCCACAGCACTGCCCGGCTTTCGAGGACAAACGCGCGCGCTATCCGGCCCCCCAACCACAGATAGGATATCCATAACCCCAGGGGTATCACCGATAAGGTGGCGGCTTGCCCCAAACCAGCCCGCAAGGGAACCGCGAAGCCGAGAGCCCAAATGCTGGATCCTACCGCTAAGGAATCTGTCCAGACAGTATCTGCCATCCAGGGGTTAGCCGAGGTGGAAAAATACACGCCGGCACTGACAGCCAAGAATAGGAACCAGGGAAGTATGCAGGTGAGGAGGGCAGCGGCCACCATCCGGGTGATACCGCGAGGAATCCGCAGAGTAAAAGTTCGCCGCTGTTCGGCAGAGTTCGTCTCCGGTTTAGAGCCGGCAGCCTTGCCAGTGTCTTTACCAGAGGCTAAACGAGTTTTTTTGGTCGGTAAGCGCAGTTTTTCTGCCCATCCGACTTTCCCCTTCTTCGCGACTTTAGCCGCTTGTTTGCGAGCTTTAGAAGCAACTTTTGAGGTTGATTGTTGTTTGTTTAGCCCCGGGAGCTGAATTTTCGACTTCCGCTTGATATTTCTGGTCGCACTGGCGGTTTTTCCCGTGGCGGTATGCGCGACTGGTTTCCTGGCTTCTGCAGATTGCCGAGGAATTTTTGGAACATTAGGCCGGCGCAACATCCCTACTATTGTCCACTTTTTCGCTCTCTTACCATTTAGGCGCACCGCGATCCTTTGTTAACCCCCCGGGTAGGACTGACGCCAAATAATCAGTGGGGGGCGGCGCTTAGCGCCGCCCCCCACAACATTTACAGGTATTCAGATTTTAGCTTCCAGCCTGTCACCTTCAGGTAACTTGGCTAACTGGCCGCTTTTGCCAGTTAGCTAAGGGCTTTGAAAGCTTCCCGCGCCAGTTCAGCAGTTTGAGAAGGAGTCTTCCCCACTTTCACGCCGTGAGCTTCCAAAGCTTCTTTCTTAGCTTGGGCAGTCCCTGCCGAGCCGGAGACGATAGCCCCCGCATGTCCCATGGTTTTACCTTTAGGAGCAGTAAAGCCCGCTACATAGGCAATCACCGGTTTGGTGACATTAGCTGCGATATAGTCGGCGGCGCGTTCTTCCGCGTCTCCCCCGATTTCACCGATCATCACGATTACCTTGGTGTCGGGATCTTTTTCGAAAGCTTCGAGAGCATCAATATGGGTGGTGCCCACCACCGGGTCACCGCCAATCCCCATACAGGTAGTAAAGCCAATATCGCGCAGCTCAAACATCATCTGGTAGGTCAAAGTACCGGACTTGGATACCAAACCGATGGGACCAGAACCAGTAATATCGGCGGGGGTAATCCCCACATTGGACTGTCCGGGACTAATAATTCCGGGGCAGTTCGGGCCGATAATCCGGCAGCCTTTCTCCAGGGCGGCATTTACGAACTCGGTGGAATCCTGCACCGGGATCCCCTCGGTGATCACCACGATTAGGGGCATTCCGGCCTCGACGGCCTCTAACACCGCGCCTTTAGCGAAACGAGGAGGAACGAACACTACTGAAACATTCGCGCCCTCTTTCTCCATCGCTTCTTTGACGGTGCCAAAAACCGGTACCGAAACCGTTCCGGCTTTCACGCCTTTCTTTTCTGCGGCTTCACCTAGCGGGACGATATCGAAATCAACCGTTTGCCCTGCTTTTTTAGGGTTGGTGCCGCCTACCACATTGGTGCCGGCACCCAGCATCAGCCGGGTGTGCTTGCGCCCCTCGGAACCGGTCATGCCCTGTACGACAATCCGGGCTGAGGAATCAAGGAATACTGACATTATTGTTTCTCCTTATTCTTTTACCGATTCTTATTTTCCGGCAGCGAGTTTAGCTGCCTCGGCGGCGCCAGCATCCATAGTTTCTACCATGGTCACCTGCTGCAGGTTGGCTGCTTTCAAAATCTGGCGACCGGCCTCAACCGAGTTGCCGTCTAGGCGCACCACCAACGGCTTCGTGGCTTTATCGCCCAACATTTCGATTGCTTTCACGATCCCGGTAGCCACCTGGTCACAGGCGGTAATCCCGCCGAACACGTTTACGAACACCGATTTAACCTGGGGGTCACCGAGAATAATATCGAGGCCATCGGCCATCACCTGTGCGGAGGCACCGCCCCCGATATCCAGGAAGTTAGCGGGTTTCACTCCGTATTCTTCTCCGGCGTAGGCCACCACGTCCAAAGTTGACATCACTAGACCGGCACCGTTACCAATAATCCCCACCTGGCCTTCTAGGTGGACATAGTTCAAACCTTTTTCTTTAGCCTTGGCTTCCAGAGGATCTTCAGTGCGTTTATCTACTAGTTCCTCGTGACCGGGGTGACGGAAACGGGCATTATCGTCCAGGGTAACTTTCCCATCCAGGGCAATAATCTCGCCCTCTTCACTGGATACCAGGGGGTTTACCTCTACTAGGGTGGCGTCCTCGCCTTGATATACATCCCAAAGCCCCTCAAGTACCGGTACGGCTTTAGCGATGAGTTCTTCGTCCTCAAAACCGGCCTCTTTGAGAATGTTCCGAGCGATACCCTCGTCAATGCCAGTAACCGGCAGCGGTACCTTCGCCAATGCTTCCGGGCGTTCCTTGGCCAGCTGCTCAATTTCCATGCCGCCTTCTTTGGAGCACATTGCCAGATGGCGGCGGTTTGAGCGGTCAAGAAGAATCGAGAAATAGTATTCAGAAGCGATATCGGCACCCGCGGCGATCAACACCCGGTGCACGGTATGTCCCTTAATATCCATCCCCAAGATCTCTTCGGCTTTTTCGCGGGCTTCCTGGGGGCTGCGAGCGAGTTTAACCCCGCCAGCTTTTCCGCGGCCACCCGTCTTTACCTGTGCTTTTACCACCACTAGGGGCTGGGCGAGTTTCTCGGCAGCTTTTTCTGCTTCTTCGGGAGTTTCGGCTACGATCCCGGCTAACACGGGAACTCCGTGAGCCGCAAAAAGGTCGCGAGCCTGATATTCGTAAAGGTCCACTTGCACGTCCTCTCATTAAGTACCTTGACATCAAGATATAGGACTATAGTACCGCATATTTTTGCCTATTGCGCCACTAGAAAGTGTTCTCGCTCACATATAGATATCTGTCTAAAAAATTATTGCCTAGCCCCCATAAAAAATAGTTCACGGTACAGTTGAGTGACAGCCGGAACATGTGGGACGGAAAATCAAGAAAGTGAAACGGAAATAGCTATGATCTTGTGGGACCAGGCCGCCCCGCTAATCGTGTGCTACTTCTTGGCTACACTCCTGATTCCGCAGCTAGTTAAGTATTTTAGGCAGCGCACTTTTTACTTTGCCGCTCTGATGCCCCTTGGCGCCCTGATCTGGACGCTCTCGCACACCCGGCAAGCTTTCGGAACCGGATCAGCGGGTTTAGCTGACTTTTATCAGTGGTCCAGCGCGTTGGAACTAGAAATCGGTTTTCGCCTCACTGGCCTATCTTGGCTAATGCTAATCGTAATCAACCTGGTGGGCAGCCTCATCTTGGTTTACTGCGCGCAATATTTTTCGGAGGATTCCCCGCGCCTGCGTCAATTCATTGCGGCTTTCCTCGGTTTTGCGGCCTCCATGTCGGGTCTGGTCTTAGCAGATCACACCATGACCCTCTATTTCTTTTGGGAAATCACCACTCTCAGTTCTTTTATTTTGATCGGGCATCAGGCTGAGGAACGCGCCTCTCGCGCCGCTGCCCGGCAGGCGATCCTGGTAACCACCACCGGTTCTTTGAGTATGTTTGCTGGTTTCGTAATTCTGGGGGTCATCCCCGCAGGTGCGGGGCACTTAGGGCGGCTACCAGTTCGTCCCGAGGAATATCCGGATCATCCCCGCAGGTGCGGGGCACTTAGCCGCTTATATAAAGTCGCGGCGTCGTCATCGGGATCATCCCCGCAGGTGCGGGGCACTTTGCCATTGCGGCGGCTTCTACAGGGGTCAGGTCGGATCATCCCCGCAGGTGCGGGGCACTTTTTGTAGATCGCGGTTTTGGTTATTTCCCTTAGGGATCATCCCCGCAGGTGCGGGGCACTTCCCCGATTGGTTCCGCTAGGTGTAGTAAAAGGGGGATCATCCCCGCAGGTGCGGGGCACTTCTAACCGGAATCTTCCAAGTATTTAAAGGGATCGGATCATCCCCGCAGGTGCGGGGCACTTCCTAGCGCGGGATGAAAGCCCCAAAGCTCCGGGGGATCATCCCCGCAGGTGCGGGGCACTTGCCGACTTCAGTTCTTATATCGTCTCTAGCGCGGGATCATCCCCGCAGGTGCGGGGCACTTGCTGCCTATAGGAGAGCTGAAGCTAAAGGCGCGGGATCATCCCCGCAGGTGCGGGGCACTTCAGTCCCGCGCCCGGATACTTCTACAGAGAATGGGATCATCCCCGCAGGTGCGTGGCACTTTGATATGATCCGCGGTCAACTGGTCACGCCTCGGGATCATCCCCGCAGGTGCGGGGCACTTCTAATTGGGCGGTTGCCGCAGCTGCTTGGCGGGGGATCATCCCCGCAGGTGCGGGGCACTTCATAGATTATTAAGAGCGGTACTAGGGCGGTTAGGATCATCCCCGCAGGTGCGGGGCACTTGAACCCGGAACATTCATAATCGGCCAATCAAAGGGATCATCCCCGCAGG
>NZ_JBWPVY010000006.1:0-88128 GCF_056590355.1 Varibaculum sp. C0165D1
ACAGACTTCCCCCTGCCCGCCCTCCCCCGATAACCTGGACGGGTGAAACTTTTTGGACGCAATAACGACGAGAACACTCAGACGCCAGCCGATCAAGGCGAGAGCAAGGGTCGCCCCACCCCTAAACGCAAAGAAGCGGAAGCGAAAAACCGCCGGCCCCTGATAGTAGACAAGAAAGAGGCCCGCAAACGCCGCCGCGAGCAGCGCGATAAGCTCTACAAGAAACAGCAAGCCGCCTTGGACGGCAAGGGAGACGAACGCTATCTTCCCTACAACGATAAAGGACCAGTGCGGCGTTACATTCGCGATTTTGTGGATGCCCGCTTCGCTATCGGCGAGCTATTTATGCCGATAGTGCTGGCCTTCCTAGTTTTGTCGATTGCATTTTCCCGTAACCAACAATTGAACGGAATCCTGCTTTTCACTATGTGGGGACTACTACTGCTAGCAATTATCGAAGCGGTGGTCACCACCATGATCATCAACCGTTCTTTATTGTCGGTTACCGGGGGCGACAAACGGGTGAAGAAAGGCAACGGACGTTACATTTTAATGCGCCTAGCTAGCCCGCGGCGCATGCGCCGCCCGCGTCCTTCCGGCCCGCGCGGACCGCGCCCTGATATTAGCGAATACGCTAGCGATATTCGCTCCTATATGCTCTCTCGTCCCTAAGAGTTTTTTTGCAACGGCAGGGCAGGAAGCTCCGCCGCAAGCTGTTTATTTAGCTTTCCCGCAAAGCCGGGACCTTGATAGATAAGGGCGGTAAACGCCTCCAACAGGTCAGCTCCCGCGTCCAGGAACTGACGGGCAGTGGCAGCGTCTTCTATTCCTCCGCACCCGATAATCAAGTAGTAATTGCCTAGTTGCCGGCGCAGCAAGCGCACTACTTCCAGGGCCCGTTCTTTTAAGGGAGGACCCGAGAGTCCGCCCTCGCCAAACTCATGGTTGATGGTGGTGTTAGTGGCTATTACTCCCGCTAGCCCCACTTCTTTTACGATTTGTGCGAGTTCTTTTAGCTGCGCATCTTGTAGGTCGGGAGCCAGTTTTACTAACACTGGAACTTCCCTTCCGGCACTTTGCCTCGCGGCAGAGATTACTGCCTGCCCGATTTCACGCAACTGCTCGCTGGCTTGCAGACTGCGAAGTCCCGGAGTGTTGGGAGAAGAAACATTAATCACCAGGTAATCTGCATATTTTGCGAGCAGGCGCGCACTGGCACGGTAGTCAGCGGCTGCTTGCTCCAGCTCGGTGGTCTTGTTCTTCCCCAGGTTTACCCCCAATATTAGGGAGCGTCCCGCCGGGGTGCTGCGCAGCTTCTGGAGTCGCCGCAGCATGTGAGAGGCACCCTGATTGTTGAAACCCATCCGATTGCGGACGGCGCGCAAATCTAATATCCGCCACAGACGCGGCTTATCATTTCCGGGTTGCGGACGCGGAGTAACCGTCCCCACCTCAACGAACGCGAATCCGAAAGCTCCGAACTGGAGCGGGGCTAGGGCATCTTTATCCATTCCGGCTGCCAGACCCAAATATCCGGGAACTGGCCTAGCCAGGGATTTCAGTCCCTGCGCTTCGCCTACCCATCCTCCTCGTAGGGTCCCCACTGAGCCGGAGAAAAATATTCTGATCAGCCCGGTTAATCCCGGAACCCGAGAGATTAGGTACAGGGCTTGCATAGTGGCGTGGTGACATTTTTCGGCATCTAGACGTGAAATCACGTGGTTAAATAAAAATCGATACAGCACGCCCTCAAGTGTACTTAAAAGCTAACGCCGGGAATTAAAAGTAGTCTGGTCGCTTGCTTCGCCCGAGCTGATTTTGGGGATTTTATTAGTTAGTCCCACCATAAGCACCAGCCGGGACATGCCCATCTAGGGTCGGCGCTATAGAGTTCATCTGGCGCGGATGCCTGACCCAAGGACAGTTTGTCCTGGTAGGTTTGCCAGATTTTTCGGGCCTGCTGCGCTGAAGGCTCGCTTGTCCCTTCGGCAGAACCTTCAACTACAAACATGGTGTCTACACTGACGCGTTCATCCCAACGCGAAGACCCGATAATATATCCCGAAAGGTACACCCGCCCGGGATTCGCGATGCAGGCGTTTAGGAAGGCTAGCAACGTGGGGGCATCATTTTGCCGATCTGCTAAAGCTACCCGCGGAAGTGCTGCTCGGAGCCTGCTTGCTCCCTCGGCATCTAGACCGTGAAAACGCTGATAATCTCCGATTCCCTGCCCCGTGGCCACATAGTCTTTAAGGATTTCTGGGATTTTGGCTTGCGCCAACCAACCTAAGGGACCGTAGAGTCCGGAAGGTAGATCCGGGTCGTCCTCCAGCATATCTAGGAGGATATTGTCGCCGTCTTCCCCCAGAAATTCTGGGGTAGACAACGCGAAAAAATCGGAACCTTTCAGGCGTTCCCCCAGAACCGGTTTTTCGGATTTACGGCTAGGTGACGAGGTGGTGGTCATGGTTACTCCTTGAATAGTGGTTGCTGGAACTCACTTTGGCGCACCCATCTCCAGGATGAAAATAGGAAATAACGAAACCGGGAAAACTTTCTGGGCTCAAAAAATGTGGAAATCTTTTTTGCGGGAGCGAGGCTCTAAACTAGTAGGGTGTTGATTCCGCTTGCAGATTTATCAGATCCGCGGGTACGTGATTTTACCCAGTTAAAAGACGTGAACCTGCGCAAAAGTTTTGAAGCCGAACATGGCCTGTATTTAGCGGAAAGTTTTTCGGTGATCTCCCGGGCGCTTGCTGCCGGACATCGGCCTCGATCCGTTTTGACCAGTAAACATTGGTTAGAACGCCTGCAGAAAACCTTGGGCACAGGCGCTGGCGACATCCCGATTTTTATAGCTGAAGAAGAACAGTTAATTCACCTTACCGGGTTCAGTATGCACCGAGGCGCTATCGCCGCGATGGAACGCCCGTCCCTTCCTGAGCTGGACGAAGTGCTTACCGGAGCGCGGGCAGTGCTGATCCTAGAAGATTTAGTTGACCATACCAATGTCGGCGCTGCTATTCGCTCAGCAGCGGCGATGGGTTTCGACGCCATTTTAACCAGCCCTCATTGCGCCGATCCGCTTTATCGCCGCGCAGTGCGGGTTTCAATGGGAACCGTTTTTTCGCTGCCTTGGACCCGGATTGATTCTTGGCCCGATACCACCGCTTTAAAGGCGAACGGTTTTACGGTTGCGGGACTAGCCTTATCTGACCAGGCGGTTTCGCTTCCAAAGTTTTGCGCCGATCTAAAGTCCAAGGTGAAGCGGGAAGAAAAACCAAAAGTGGCTTTGGTACTAGGCACCGAAGGCCCCGGCATGAGTCAACGGGCGCTAGCAGCATGTGATCAACTAGTGAAAATCCCGCTGAGTCACGGGGTGGATTCTTTGAATGTTGCCGCCGCGGGGGCGGTGGCCTGCTACGCAGTTAGCCAAGCCTTAGGGACGAATATTCAGGCTTCTTAGGGCACGAGGGCGTCCTTGGGAGCAATACGCCTACCGAAATCGCTGGGAAAAAATCAGGCGGGGCGCAGGCGAGATATTCTCGCCGCGCCCCGCCTTAAAAAACCAGGTCTACGTTACTCCTGACCGGCTTTAGCTGCTTCCGCCGCCTCTTTAGCTTCCTTTTCTATAAAGTCAGCCTCCGTAAGACCCGGATGCGGGTTAAAGTCGATTTCTGAGTAGTTTTCCCCTTTTTGATAGGGCGGATCCATGCGGCGCAAAGCCACTACCGACCCCACTAGGCCGCCCCAAATCACCAGGATGGCAACCAGCATCATCAATATTGCTTCACCAGTCATAGCTAGTCTTCCTCCTTATTCCAGTCCACGTTTTCTAGGTTGAACGAGGGCGAAATCTCGGCGCTCTTATGCCACTTCAAACGCGGCATTACCACTGAGAACACCAAGAGAATCGCCAACATTCCCCAACCGAAGGTGTTAGTCCACCAGCGCGGGTAATCGCCATAACCGTGGGAAATCAGGTCTACCAGGTTCGGCACCAGCATGAATACCAGGAGCACCGGGATTACGAACCCGATGAGCGCCTCCCACCATTTACCAGCCTTCACCGCAGAGGTGACATTTAGGTGAATCCGCAAGGAACGCAGCGAGGGGGTAACTACGGTAACAATCACGCACAGCGAGAGCGCCGCTCCCACCACCCCAATGGTGTTGATGTAGTTGTCAACCGTATCCAAAGCGGCGAGCCCGGTGGTGGTTCCAAAGAAGAACACCGAGACGATCGCGAGGATGACGCCCAGAATCACCGAAGCCTGCTTAGAAGTCCATCCAATTTTGTCTTGGAATGCACCTGCAACCACCTGCACCAAAGACACCATGGAAGTGATACCTGCCAGCACCAGGGAGGCAAAGAATAACGCCCCGAAAATGGCCCCACCCGGCATCTCATTGATGATTTGCGGGAAGGTAATAAAGGAAAGCGACACCCCGGTAATGTTTTCCAGTTTGTCAACCGAAGTATTTTGCAGATGCGCCATATAACCCAAGGTGGCAAAGACTCCGATACCGGCGAGTACCTCAAAGGAAGAGTTTGCGAAGCCCGCAACCAGGCCGGTACCGGTCAAGTTAGAACGTTTCTTCAGGTAGGAGGCGTAGGTCATCATGATCCCGAAACCCACTGACAGGGAGTAGAAGATCTGCGCCACCGCCGCGATCCAAACCTTTCCATTCCACAGAGCGCTCCAGTCAGGGGTAAAGAACTTGTTCAACCCGTCGGTTGCCCCCGGCAAAGTTAGCGCCTTGATCACCATGGCTACGAACAGCACCACCAACAGCGGAATGCAGATTTTAGTAATCCATTCGATGCCGCGGGAAACCCCCAGAGCGATTAGGACTATAGTGACCACCCAGGTGACGATCAACGGAATCGCGATTCCCCACACCGGGGTTAGGGAAATCGAGTTGGTGTCTTGCGCCTGCAGGAATTTATCAGAGAAGAATCCTGCCGGGTCATCTCCCCAGGCACGAGTAAAGGAAAATACGGTGTACCGCAGCGCCCAGGCAATAATGGCCGCATAGTAGACGACAATGAAGAAACAGACGCCCACCTGCCACCAACCTACGGCTTCGGCGCGCCGGTTTACCCGAGCCAGCGCCAGCGGAGGTGAGCCCCGGAACTTATGACCAATAGCGTAGTCCAGCATCAGCATCGGCAGCCCAATAGCTAGTAGCGCAATCAGATAGGGAACGATAAACGCACCGCCGCCATTTTCGAAGGCAACACCGGGGAAACGCCAAATGTTTCCCAAACCAATCGCAGAACCAATCGCCGCAATCAGGAATCCGTATTGTGTCCCCCATGACTGTCGGCTGGTCTTCTTGGACGCAGTAGACTGCGAAACCTCTTCAGACATCTCAACTCCTTATAGACGGGACAAGCAACTGTCTAAGCGCAATTGCTTAGAGCAAAAATAGCCCGATCCGCCATCTGTCGGACGAAAATACTCACATTGTGAGATTAAATCGATGCTTCCAACTGTCTGAAAATTATTTATCTCCCACCAACTGAGGGGGTTAGCGGGAGATAAGAGAAAATTATTAACTGGTTACCGCGGCGTGTTGCCGCGGCGCCTTCTCCGCGGAATCTTCAACGATATCCGGTTTCTTTTCCCAGGTGGGAGCGCCCGCACCTAACTGTTCTAAACTAACAGTCTTGGCTGCGCCAGCGCTTTGAATAGTCATCACTGCTCCCTCGGATGCCGGAGTAACCGTTCCGGAGGTGACAGCCGCCCGAGCTTTCCCGGTGGCCATACCTTCGGTGTTTTTTTCGCTTGATTCCGCCACTTGATCCTTTGGAACTTCGACTTTGCGGTTCTCAATTGTCGCGGGCATATCACTCGCGTCCTCTTTAGGAGCTGCCTGCGGGTGCCGGTCATCTTTACCAGCATCCGTTCCCGCCTCTTTAACGGAGACGGAGACTTCCTCAGCTACTGGCTCTGGCTGCTTAGAACTCGCAGTCGCCTCTACCTCAGGTTGTTCCTCGTGAGCTTTACTGGCAGCCGCCGCTACTTTCGCCATAGATGCCCGGTTTTTAGAATTCGTTTTCGAACGCTTTTCCTCTTTAGCCTCGCGCTTTTGCCCTTGGGAACGCAGATTCTCATCACTATTGGCACCATTTTCAACTGGATCAGTGTGCACAATAAACCCGCGTCCTTCGCAATGTTCACACGGGGTAGAAAATGCTTCTACTAGGCCTTCCCCTACCCGTTTGCGAGTCATCTGCACCAGGCCAAGAGAAGTAACTTCGGTTACCTGGTGGCGGGTGCGATCCCGCCCCAGACATTCAACCAAGCGCCGCAGCACCAGGTCCCGGTTAGATTCGAGCACCATATCGACAAAGTCGATAACCACAATTCCCCCGATATCGCGCAGCCGCAGCTGCCGTACGATTTCCTCGGCGGATTCTAAGTTATTGCGGGTGACGGTTTCTTCTAAAGTGCCACCAGAACCGGTGTATTTGCCGGTGTTGACATCAATAACCGTCATCGCTTCGGTGCGATCAATGATCAAATAACCGCCCGAAGGCAACCAAACCTTGCGATCCATCCCCTTAGCTAGCTGCTCATCGACGCGGTGGGCAACGAAAATATCGTCACTTCCTACCCATTGCTCTACGCGATCACGTAAATCAGGGGCGAACTCTTCCACATAGGAATCAACCTGACGATAAGTTTCCTTGCCTTGCACAATCAACTTTTGGAAGTCTTCGTTGAAAACATCGCGTACCACCCGCAAAGCTAGTTCGGGTTCGCCGTGTAATAAATAGGGAGCCGATTTAGAGGACGCCGCATTCTTTTCGATTTTTTCCCACTGTCTTTGCAGGCGCTGCACATCTTGGCGCAGTTGTTCCTCGCTGGCACCTTCGGCGGCAGTACGGATGATCACTCCGAAGTCCTTGGGCACAATCACTTTCAAGAGTTTCTTGAGACGTCGCCGTTCTACCTCTGGAAGTTTGCGAGAAATACCGGTCATAGATCCTCCCGGAACTAAAACCAGGAAACGTCCCGGCAGGGTCGCTTGGGAAGTAAGCCGTGCCCCCTTGTGACCAATAGGGTCTTTAGTTACCTGCACGGTGATCGAATCTCCAGATTTTAAGGCCTCTTCGATCCGCCGCGGTCGTCCCTTCATTCCGGCAACATCCCAATTAACTTCCCCGGCATAAAGCACCGCGTTACGGCCCCGCCCTAAATCAACAAAGGCCGCTTCCATAGACGGCAATACGTTTTGCACCTTGCCGCGATAAACCGAGCCCACCATAGTGGTTTGGGTGTGCCGGGAGACATAATGTTCCACCAACACGTTGTCTTCTAAAACCGCTATCTGATTTAGCCCATCTTTTGACCGGATCAGCATGGTGCGATCTACCGCTTCGCGCCGCGCCAGGTACTCGGATTCGGTAATGACCTTGGGTCGGCGTCCTTCTTTGCGCCCCTCGCGGCGGCGCTGTTTCTTTGCCTCCAGACGGGTTGAACCTTTTACTTGTTCAATCTGGTCATTAGCTTCCGCCGCTCCGCGGGTGCGCCGCCGACGTCGCCGACGACTACCGCTGGTTTCCTCCTCTGACTGATTGCCACGATCAGCATTGGAGTTACTGGATTGGTTACTATTTTTCTTAGTTGACGCTTCGCCCGCGCGATTGTCTTTCCGTTTTTCTGAGGCAGCACTGTCGCTGTCTACATTGTCACTTTTACGCGACTTTTTCGTTCCGCGCGTTTTCTTGTCGGTCTTACCGCTTGATGACTTGTCGTTTTTCTCCGCTGCGTCCTCAGCATTTCTTTTTCTCTGCCGCTTTGGTTTGCTGTCCTTTTCTGTTCCTGATTCTTCCGGGATACCCTGGTCGAAAGCAGGAGCCGCCGCAAACATAGGAGCCGCAAAAGCCGGAGCCGCCGCAATCTGAGCGGGAGCCGCCGGAGAGGACTCTATTTTCTTAGGGGCAGAAAAAGCCGGCCCGGAAAAAAGCGCCGCGCCACTATTTTGATTAAATTCTGTTTCGTTATTATCTGGGTTTTTCACCACTGGTCTCACCTGGACACGCCCGCACTGGCGAGTCCCCTATATTACGCCGTCCTCTAGGACGGAAGCCCTTGTTTGCGTGGGAGTATTCGCCCCACGCCAGAGAGTTTTCCTAGGAAAATAGTCCCTCCGGGGTAGTTTCCTCCGTAGTGCGCCGGGGAAACCATCCACCATCATTATTCCATATTTCTTAATTCTGTCGTAAAACTGAGGCAATTCTTAGGGAATCCTGGGAATTGCTTAGCGACGGGCTGAAAAACAAGCTAATCTAAGTGACAACGTTGTCACTATGGACTTGACGTAAGCCAGTTTTTAGTGGGCAGCGACTTCTAAACCGACTAGAAACGGAAAGGCGAGCAGAATGACTATTGCTTCAACAGCATTAGATGCCACCATGTTGGCGCGATGGCAGTTCGGTATTACTACCGTCTACCATTTCATCCTGGTTCCGTTCACCATCGGCATGTCCCTCCTAGTTGCCATTATGCAAACTAAATGGCATAAAACCGGCGAGGAATATTGGCTGAAGGCGACACGGTTCTTTGGGAAACTGTTCCTAATTAACTTTGCACTCGGTGTAGCCACCGGTATCGTGCAAGAATTCCAGTTCGGCATGAACTGGTCAGAGTACTCCCGCTTTGTGGGCGACATCTTCGGTGCGCCGCTAGCGTGTGAGGCTCTTATCTCCTTCTTTATGGAGTCCACTTTCTTGGGGCTATGGATCTTCGGCTGGGGCCGGCTATCCAAGAAGGCCCACCTCACCTGCGTCTGGCTGGTCTGCGTCGGGGTTAACACTTCGGCTCTGTGGATCGTGGGGGCGAACTCCTGGATGCAGCATCCGGTAGGGGCAACCTTCGATCCGGCAACCGGCCGTGCACAGTTGGACGGCCTGTCTGGCTTCTTCCAGGTGTTGCTGAACCCGGTTCTCTGGGCGGCCTACACTCACGTGCTTTCTACTTCTTGGCTGCTGGTTGGCACCTTTGTCGCCGGCATTGCTATCTGGTGGATGGTTCGCTCTGCCAACGCTGACGCTGAAACCGAAGCCCGTGATATCTGGCGTCCCATTGCCCGTTTCGGCATGGTGGTAGTTATCGTTGGTGGTCTGCTAACTGCAGTCACCGGTCACGTACAAGGTCAGCTAGTTGCTAAGCACCAGCCGGCAAAGATGGCTGCTGCCGAGGCTCTGTGCCAGACTCCGAATGCCGGCGAGGGCGCTCCCTTTACCATTGCCGCTTTCGGACCGCTGAACGCTAAGTGCGATGAGATCTCGAAGATTGGCGAGGTTCCTGGGGTGTACTCCTTCATGGCTACCAACTCCTTTACCGGCAAGGTAGAGGGTCTGGACACTGTAAACCAAAAGTACGGCTCAATGTTCTCTGAGATTCTCAGCCAGCGCGGATACGATATGCAGTCGCAGCCGGTTGACCTCAGCCCGAATATCATGTTCAGCTTCTGGAGCTTCCGCTTGATGATGCTGTTTGGCATCTTCTCGGCGGTCCTGGCGATTTGGGGTCTGGTTGCTACCAAGAACGGCAAGATTTCTAAGTCCACCGGCTTGGGTAAGTTCGCCATTTGGTCCCTGCCGATGCCTTTCCTAGCCTGCTCCTTCGGCTGGCTATTCACCGAATGGGGTCGTCAGCCGTTCATCGTGCACCCAGTGGATATGCAAGTCGATGGATCCTCGGTATTTATGCTTACCGCCCATGGGCTTTCGTTCGCGGTGCCCGCATGGCAGGTACTGGTTACCTTGCTGGGCTTCACGCTGATCTACCTGGCACTAGGCATTGTCTGGTTCCTGTTGATGAAGCGTTACGTTAAGGAAGGTATCCACGTCAATGCCAATGAAAAGGCAGTGCATGGCGAGGATGCTGGCAAGAACCTAAGCTTTGCTTACTAGGTCAGATAGGAGATCGAAGAGATGACTATTCTACAAGTTATTTGGTTCATCCTGATCGCCGTCCTCTGGACTGGCTATCTGGTACTGGAAGGGTTCGGTGTAGGCGCCGGTATGGTAATGCCGATGGTAGCCAAGACCGACCGCGAACGCTCTCAGGTGCAAAAAACCTTCGGCCCAGTATGGGACGGTAATGAGGTTTGGTTGCTGACCGCCGGAGGCGCGACTTTCGCCGCCTTCCCGGAATGGTATGCCACTATGTTCTCCGGAATGTACCTGGCACTGTTCCTGATCCTGTTCTGCTTGATCGTCCGCATTTGCGCGATTGAGTGGCGCACCAAGGTAGCCTCGGCTGCCTGGCGGGGTCGCTGGGACAGCTGGCAGACCGTTGTGACCTGGCTAGTTCCGATCCTGTTCGGGGTGGCTTTCGCTAACCTGGTACAGGGCATGAACATTGCGATCACCCAATACAACACCCCGGGAGAAGCGGTGGCGGGAGCTGCTGACCTCAGCAAGCACGTTCACAACTTCACCTCTCAGGGCGCTCCCCTCGGTAGCGTATTCCTTTCGCTGCTAACCCCCTACACTATTGCTGGTGGGGTCATGCTAGCGTTGATCTTCGCTACTCAGGGTTTGGCTTTCTTGGCTCTGCGCACCACTGGTGACGTTCAGAACCGCGCCAAGAACCTGCTCGGCAAGTTCGCGATTGCGGACACCGTACTGGTAGCGATCGCGGCGCTTTGGGGTCAGTTCCTTTACGCCTCCCAAGCCATGGCTTGGATTCCGCTTATCATTGCTGCCCTGGCGTTTGTCGCCACGGTACTAATGGCGCTTCGCGGCTCCGAATGGGGTGCCTTGCTCGCCCACTCCGTCGGAATTGCAGGCGCTGTAGCGTGGATCTTTACCGCGATGGCACCCAATGCCATGAAGTCTTCCATTAAGCCAGAGTTCTCTCTGACTATCTGGGATGCTTCCTCCTCGCAGTCCACTTTGGCGATTATGCTAGTGATCGCGCTGGTAGTGGTACCCATCGTTTTGGGTTACACCTTCTGGAGCTACACCCGCATGCCGCTGAAGATTACTCTTGAGGATCTAGACGAAAACCCGGGCGTTCCCTGGGACAAGATTCGTCAGGGTGCTTCTTTCCTCGCGGAAAGCTAGGCAAACAATCGGCACTTGCCAGATAACTTTCTGCCAAGTGTCGATTAATCAAAACTAAATAAATAGTGTTGGCCTTGGCTATTCAGCCAAGGCCAACACTATTTTTACCCCCGCGACTATTGACCCCACCTATCGGAAACAGATTTTACTGACACGCGAAACCCAGAATGAGCGCGGGAGGGGATTTCATCCGAGTAGGCGCGGTGTTACCGAACTGGGGTAGAAAAAGATGCGAGAGGGGGCTTGAGCCGAGCGAAGCAAGGCTCACCGGGGTCCCCCGAGTACTTTTTCTACCCCAGACCCGGAATGAGCGTGGGAGGAGAAATCCCTCTCCCGCGCTTAGTAACTAACTAGATTGGGACGCGTTTAGAGTTTTCAGGTTCGTGTGGGAAAATAGTCCCGATATTTGCACGGAGGACACTTGTTTTGAAACCACTTGATCCCAAACTGCTGAAATACGCCAAGTCTGCGCGGATTGCCATTGCTATCACCGCAGTAACCGGCATTATGCAAGCAGGTCTAGTAGTCGCCCAATGTTTTCTGATAGCTGCATTGATTTCTCCGGTGATATCGCTGCGCCAATCCTGGGATCAAGTCGCTTACTTTGCCTTTTGGTTAGCCATTGTTTCTCTGGCACGGGTGGGGCTCACCTATTTCCGCTCCAACCATCAACATAAAGCTGCCAAGAAAGCGATTCGGGAACTGCGCGGACAGGTGCTTGCCCATTGTCTAAAACTGGGGCCGCGCTGGCTGGCCCGCAAAGGAACCGACACGGTTACCCTGGCTACCCGCGGCCTGGAAAAGCTCGGCCCCTATTTCGTTGACTATATTCCGCAACTAATATTGGCAGTTACCGTCACTCCTATGGTTTTAGTGGTGATGGCAGTCATGGACTTCTGGTCAGCGTTAGTAGCGATCATTACGATTCCCTTGATTCCGATATTTATGGTGATTATCGGGCTGATGACTCAGACGGCCTCCGATCGCCGTTTGGCGACTATGCAACATTTAGGGAGGCAACTGCTAGATTTAGTCGCCGGTTTGGCCACCTTAAAGAGTCTCGGTAGGCACCGCGGTCCGGAGAAGCAGATTTCCTCTATCGGGAAAACCTATACCCAAACCACGATGGCGACTTTACGGATCGCTTTCCTATCGGGTGCCGTTCTGGAATTTATATCTATTCTTTCGGTAGCCATCGTGGCGGTTACCGTGGGTTTGCGAATGGTGGCTGGCGGCCTCGACCTTTATACCGGGCTAATCGCGATTATGCTGGCCCCCGAGGTATATGCACCGGTGCGAGAGGTAGGTAAGTTCTTCCATGCCTCCGCCGATGGACTGTCAGCTTCGCAATCTGCCTTTGAAATCTTAGAAACTCCCCCGGCTACCGCCGGAGATAATCCGGCTCCGAACCTGGAAGAAACCACTATTACGATTAAGGATCTGGGGATGCGTTCGCGGGGAGCCTGGGCACCCAACGCCGTGAATCTAGTCATTCAACCAGCTACTATCACCGCTTTAGTGGGTAAATCTGGGGAAGGCAAAACCACTACCGTAATGGCGTTATTAAAACAGCTGTCTAGCGATCGCGGAACCATTACCCTTGCGGACGCTTCCGGTAAGACCCTTAATTTAGACGAGGTTTCCCCAGACTCCTGGTGGGAGCAAACTTCCTGGCTACCGCAAATGCCTCTGCTTTTACCCGGCACCTTGGCGCAAAATATTGCGGAGAGTCCCGCTCATCTGGCGGAGCTTTTCCCCCAGGGGACTCCCGGGGAACAAGTGCGTAAAGCAGCACGTCTAGCCGGTTTTGAGGAGGTAGTAGCGAAGCTACCGGAAGGTTGGGACACTTTCTTGCGCGCCGGCGGGGAAGGCCTGTCAGTCGGTCAGCGCCAACGTCTTGCCCTAGTGCGCGCCCTGCTTTCCACCAAGCAATTAATCGCCCTCGATGAGCCTTCTGCGCACCTAGATGCGCATTTGGTTGCACAAGTAGCGCAAGTAGTCCAGCAGTTGAAAGATTCCGGGAAAACCGTAGTCTTAATTGCCCACCGCAAGGAACTCGCGCAGATAGCTGACCAGGTCGTGCGAATCTCCTCTGCTCCTTTCACTCCCGAAGAGACAGAAAAGTATAGAGACACTCAGCCAGAGGCGGCGCGAGCCAGTGAGGCGGAGATACCCGAATTTTTAGGCTCGACTCGGGGGTTGGAATAATATGA
The DNA here is from genome assembly GCF_056590355.1 of Varibaculum sp. C0165D1. Classification (NCBI taxonomy): domain Bacteria; kingdom Bacillati; phylum Actinomycetota; class Actinomycetes; order Actinomycetales; family Actinomycetaceae; genus Varibaculum; species Varibaculum sp. C0165D1. The sequence continues at coordinate 13,303 of NZ_JBWPVY010000006.1, forward strand.
AAACTTGGTTTATTACTGCTCAGGAACGCCGAGCCTTGAAGCGGGCGATAAAACTTTTGGAATTAAAACCGGGCACCTTGTTCCTCGCTTGCTTCTTAGGAGCAGCCGGCCTGGGGGCCTCGATTGCCCTAGGTGCTACCGCCGCCTGGCTAATTGCCCGCGCCTCCCAAATGCCACCCGTCCTCTACCTAGAGGTCGCGGTAGTCTCGGTGCGTTTCTTTGGGATCTCTAAAGCGGTTTTCCGCTACCTGGAGCGCCTTGCCTCCCACCAGTTGGGGGTATCGGGGATGACTACCCTGCGCACTAACCTTTATAAGACGCTTTCTCATTCCGATACTGCCCGGATCGCCAGTTTGCGGCGGGGAGATATTCTCGACCGGATGGGAACCGATGTTGATAATATCGGGGACTTCGTAGTGAAAAGCCTGCTACCCGCAATGGTCGCTACCATTATCGGGATCATCACCGTGGTGGGGATTTCCCTAGTAGATTGGCGCGCGGGTCTCTTTTTGGCTCTCGGTCTGTTGCTCTCGGGAGTGGTGGGGCCGCTCTTTACCATTCGCTCTACCCGGATCGCCCAACGCCGGGAAACCGAAAGCCGCGCTCATATTTCGGAAGTGGCGATGACTATTGTTGATGGCGCCGCCCAAATCACGGTTGATGGACAAACCCAGCAGGTGCTTTCCGGATTATCCGATCTGGAAGATCAGCTGTATGACGCGAAAGATGCCACCGCAAAACCGGCGGCTTGGGCCGCGGCTATTGACGTGTTCGGGATGCTAATGGCAGTGATTATGGCTGCCTATTTCGGGATTTTTGCGGTTAATGACCAATCAATCCCCGAGGTAATGCTGGCAGTACTGGCCCTTACTCCCCTGTCTTCCTTTGAGGGTACCGCCCAGCTAGGTCCCGCTGCTCAACAACTGGTGATTTCGGCGACTTCGGCAGTGCGGATTATGAATATGTTGCCCCCGGAAGACCAGGTGAAAGCGGCTGAAGAAAACGAAGAAGTGGTAACTGAAAACCTGAAGCCAACCGGACCAAGCGTTTTAGAGGCCCAGGACTTAGCAATCGGCTGGCCAGGCGGCCCGGTAGTAGCTGAACACCTTAATCTGCGACTGGCTCCCGGGGATCACCTGGCGATTGTGGGCCAGTCCGGTATTGGGAAAACTACCCTGCTCTACACTCTATCTGGTCTGCTTAAACCGGTTTCGGGGAGCGTAAAGATTGATGGGATAGATATTTCTTCTCTTCCCCGTACGCAAGCAGCCGCGAGTTTCGTGATTACTCCTGAAGATGCCCATATTTTCGAGACCTCCATTTTGGAAAACTTACGGGTCGCTAACGGTCAGCTGTCTGTTGCCGAGGGCGAAGACCTGCTTAGGGAAGCCGGTTTAGGCGAGTGGCTTTCCTCGCTACCGGATGGTATTGAAACCGAGTTAGGTTCGGGAGCTACCACTATTTCGGGTGGGGAACGTCGCCGCATCCTGTTAGCACGTGCCCTCGCAGCGAAAGCTCCGCTGCTAGCCCTGGACGAACCGGGTGAGCATTTAGATCCCGAAACCGCTGATGCGTTGCTGCGGGACTTACTTACTGCCGGTAGCGAGGATCATAAGCGGGGAGTAATCCTGGTAACCCACCGCCTCACCCCCCTCGACCAGGCAGACCGGGTTTTCATTATGGATAAACCCCACGGGCGCCCGGATGAACCGGCAACTTTCGTAGCTCAGGGCACTCATCGGGAGCTGCTAGAAACTCACCAAGGCTATGCCTGGAGTCTGCGTCAGGAGCAGGTAGATGTCTTTTAATAACCAGACCGACTCCGGTATCGCTGCCCCTTATAACTCCGATTCCCGCGATTCTACCGCTGCTCCTGCGGCGCCACCCAGTCCTGACATCTCACCCAGTCCTGACACCTCACGCACTCCTGGTGCACCCTACAAAATCGATATGCCCCCGGTTTTAAATAACAATTCGGGCCGTTACTCGCCCCTGCCGGGAGATAGCACCCAGCTACTTTCCTCAGTGTTGCAGCTGATGGGCAACCTGGAGCAGGATAAAGTTTTGCAGGCTTTCGTGGACCAGGCCTGTGCCGTTACCTCCTCCCCTTACGGGGCGTTATCGATCTTAGGTTCGCGGGGGGAAACCAGTGCTTTTTATATCCACGGATTAAGCGCCGACGAGCGAGAAGCTTTAGGCAGTCCCCCGATCGGGCGGGGAATTATCGGAGATATCCCGGTGGATAACGGCATTATTTCTAATGATTTACATGCAGATCCTCGTTTCACCGGATATCCGCCTTCGCACCCGGACATGGTTTCTTTCTTGGGGGTGCCGCTGCGCATTCACGAGCAGGTGTATGGCCGTCTCTATCTGTGTAATCGTCCCGGCGGTTACCGCAAACAAGACTTAGCTTATGTGTCTGGTTTAGCAATCCTGGCGGCAGTGGCAGTAGAGAACTCGCGTCTTTACGAGGTTTCGCGTTCCCGCGAACGTTGGACCCGAGTATCTCAGCAGCTCACTACGATTTTATTAGAAGGAACCGAGGAAGAGGACGCGCTGCAGTTCATCGCAAAATCAGTGCGGGAGGTGGCGGAAGCAGATACCGCGCTGCTGATTCTGCCGTCGGTGGGTGATTCCTGGGTGTGCGAAATCGCCTCCGGATACGGCGCCACTGACCTAATCGGGGTGTCGTTCCCTCCCCACGGGCGCGCACGCACGGTACTGGAAGAAGGACAAGGTCTGGTGGTGGATTCCCTAGCGCGGGCGACCACTCTACGGGTACCGGAGTTAGCTAAGTTCGGGTCAGCGCTCTACGCTCCTCTATTGGCCGGCTCCCACGCTATCGGGGTTTTGTTGCTGCTGCGCCTGCCGGAAAAACCAGAGTTTGATCCGGCGGTATTAAAAATGGCGGAACAGGTGGCAAGTCAGGCGGCTTTGGCTTTAGAAATTGCCGGGGCTAAACATGCGGCAGATATTGCAACTTTGCTAGATGAGCGCGCCAAGATCGGCGAGGACCTTCATGACCTAGCAATCCAACAGCTGTTTGCAACTGGTATGCAATTGGAACGCATCCGCGCGGCCTTCGCTAGTGGAGCTGATCTGGATTCGGCACATGCAGAATCTTTGATGCAAGATGCTCTAGCTAGCGTTGACGACTCGGTTAAACAGATCCGGGCAATTGTTCATAACCTGCGAGAACCCGATGCCGCAGTTGATTTGGTGGAGCGACTGCGCCGGGAGGCTTCCTTGGCACGCCGTCTACTAGGATTCGCGCCCTCTTTTGTACTAGATATTGACGGCGAAACCCTATCTGCCTCTGATCCTTCCCATGAAGAAACCCTGATTGCGGAGACTGATCAACGGGTCGGTCACGATATATCCGATGATGTGGTTGCGGTAGTTCGCGAAGCTCTATCTAATACCGCCCGCCATGCCGGCGCGTCCTCAGCACAAGTGGTGGTGTCAATCAGCGGTATGGGTACCAACGGCTGTATCCGGGTAGTGGTAACCGATGATGGACGCGGCCTCGATCCCAAAGTTACTAGGCGCTCGGGGTTGGATAATTTACAAAGTCGCGCGCGCCGCCACGGCGGTGTCTGTTTTACTCAGCCCGCCTCCCCGCACGGGCTGCAGGTAATCTGGGAAGTGCCCCTCGGTTAGGGACACTTCCCGCTATCTTGACTACTTTTTAGAGTCCTACGGTTTTAGCAACCTCGGTCAGTTTTTCCGCGCTGCGGGTTAACGCATCGCGTTCGTCTAGGGTGATAGGCGGATCCAAAACCCGCCCTACCCCGGCGCGTCCCACCAAAGTGGGCGCTGCCATGCATACTCCGGAAATGCCATTCCAGTTATCTAACAGGGACGATACCGTCAGTACCCGGTCTTCATCGCGCATAACCGCCGAAATAATATTGGTAACCGAAAGCCCGATCGCGAAGTTAGTTACCCCTTTGCCTTCGATTATCCGGTAGGCAGATTCCACTACATCTTTAGAAATGCGCTGTTTCAGCTTGTCATCGAAAATCCCGCCGTTAATAGTGGCTCCCCAACGCGACAGCGGTACGTTGCCAATCTCGGCGCTGGACCACAGCGGCACCTCGGAGTCGCCATGTTCTCCGGCGATATAGGCGTGAATATTTTGGACTGCTACCCCCGTCTCTTGGGAGATTAGATAGCGCATCCGGGAGGTATCCAGCACCGTACCGGAACCAAATACCTGGTGAGAAGGTAGGCCGCTCATCTTTAGGGCCATATAGGTGGCAATATCAACCGGGTTGGACACCAAAATATAGATGGCATCGGGCGCCACTTTTAGCACCTTCGGCAAAATCGAGTTCATGATATTTGCCATCGCCTGCACCATATCGAGGCGTGACTGCCCCGGTTTTTGTTGGGGACCAGCGGTAATCACGATTACATCCGAATCGCGGAGCACTTCCACATCATCCGAGCCAGAGATTGAAGCCGCGGGGGTGAACTGAATCCCGTGGGCCAGATCTAGTGCCTCTGCCTCTACTTTGGCTTTATTAATATCGAAGAGGGCGATCTCGCGGGCTGCACCCTTGATTTGGCAGGCATAGGCCAGGGCAGTTCCCACGAATCCGGCACCTACAATCCCAACTTTTGAGCGCCGCGTAAGCATCGACGCGGGGTAGAGAGAATTGGCGCGTTCTTTGGACATTTTTTCTCCTTTAGTCTGGGATTGATCTCCTACATCTAAAGCTACCGGTTAGAACCGAGGTTGTCTGGTGAAGAACGGCCTAATACCGAGGTGATTTAGATTCCTTTTCACCTTGTCGGTTATCTAGTTTTCTGTTTCTTCTAGGTTTCCTAGCCGCCCTAGCGCCCCTAGCACCGTCTGCTGGTCGGTAGTCCGCCAAAATGGGGGCAAAGATTTCAGCAGATAGCCCGCATATCGGGCGCTAACTAGACGCTGATCTAGCACCGCTACTACTCCCCTATCGGCGTGAGTGCGAATCAACCTCCCGGCTCCCTGTGCTAAAAGTAAGGCCGCGTGGGAGAGGGAAACCTCCGCAAATCCGCTGCGCCCCTGCGCCTCCGCCGCCCGGGTACGCGCGGAAATATAGGGGTCATTGGGTCGGGGGAAGGGGATCCGATCGATGAGGACGAGGCGGCATTTATCGCCAGGTAAATCTACCCCCTGCCAGAGAGAAAGAGTGCCAAACAGGCAGGAATTTTTACTGGCGGAAAAGTCCGCTATCAGTTGGTTTATCGGTGCTTCCCCCTGCAGGAATATCTGCAAATCGCTTTCGTCTGCAAAATACTCGGCGGCTTGCTGGGCGGCTCTATAGGAAGAAAATAGCCCTAGCACCCCGCCGCCGGCTGCTTCGGCCAGCTCTAGGGTTCTTTTCAAGGCGGCTTCACTCAAGCCAGATTTACCTGGCCTTGGTAAATCGGCGGCCACATATAAAATCCCCTGCTGGAGATAGTTAAAGGGGCTGCCGAGGTCGCTGCCTTTCCAAGTGTGGCTATCCCGGAAGCCTAAACGAGTCGCAACCGCCTCGAAAGATCCCCCTAGCTGCATAGTTGCCGAGGTAAGTACGCATGAATGTCCCTTAAAGAGACGGGCATAAAGATCGCCGCCCACATCCAGGGGGCCGCTATAAAGACGGCGATTCCCGGATTTGTCTTCCACGATCCAGGCAGCCGATTTTTCCGGGTCGAAGGCAGCGATAATTTCGCAAGCGTCTAAAGCTTCTTCAATCTGGGCAAGGACGATGCGCTGTTTTACCCGTTGTTCGTCCTCATCCCCGCTGCCCGTAACTTCCCCGGAGATATCGGAGAGTTCTATTTGGAGAGTGGTCAAAGTAGTTTCGAGTTCTTTAGGCAGCGCGGTAAGTTCGCCTTCGTCCTGTTTCTCTAGGATTTTTGTGAAATTTTTGGCCGTCTTTTCGAGGGCAGTAACCGGCAGGTTGAAATGTTTACTCACCCCGCGCGCCACTTTTTCTATTGCACCGCCTGAGAGGCTTACGCAGGCTTGGGAGCGGGCGCGGGAGGGCAGTTCGTGAGCTTCATCTACGATTAGGAGGTCGAACTCTGGCAATAGTTCCGCGCTGGTGAGTGCCTCTATGGACAGCAAAGCATGGTTGGTGATGATGATATCTGCGTCTTGTGCCTTCAGGCGCGCATCGCGGGGAAAACAATCGGTAAAGAAACGACAGGTTTTCCCTTGGCATTGGTTGGGAGAAATCGAGGCTTGCTGCCAAGCGGCTAGGGACACTCCGCGCTGAAGTTCATCCCGGTCACCGCTGTCAGTTTCTTCTGCCCATTCTCGCAGGCGCTGCAGCTGTTTACCGATATTGCTGGGGGAATATTCGGCGGCCTCGTAGCTGGGGAACAGCCCTTCGATTTCTTCGGGAGCCGCCAATTTCCAGCGGCAAATATAGTTTGACCAGCCTTTTAATACCGCAACCGTGGGAGGAGTGTATCCGAGTTCGCGGCAGGCACTCACTACCGTGGGGATGTCGCAGGTAAGTAGCTGGCGTTGCAAGGCTAGGGTCGCAGTGGAGATTACTACTCTGTCCCCATGTTCGATTGCCCGTTGGAAGGCAGCTGCCAGATAGGCGAGAGATTTTCCGGTACCGGTTCCGGCCCCGACTAATTGGCTGCCGGACTGAGAAAACGAGCGGGCAACCAGGTTGCACATTTGCACTTGTTCTGCGCGTTCACTGCCGCCAATCTGGTTAATGCAGGTACTGAGGATTTTCCGTGCGGCCTGGGCATCTTTGCTGCTCCCACCTTTACCTTTATCGGTGGCCCCTACCAATGGGGAAACTCCGGGATCGGGCATCTAATTCGCCGCCTCTAGGATGGCTTGGGCGAGGGCAGGGCCGGCGCGTCCGACCACGTGGGTGCCGTTTTCTAAGTATTCGACTTTGTCAACGATACCTTCCTCGTGCAGCCGCGCTACCAGAGAAGATTGGTCGTAGGGAATCACGTAGTCAATAGGTTTAGCGGGAGGAGGTAGCGCCTGAGCGATAGCTTCCCGCAGCTGGTCTAAGCCCTGCCCGGTATGAGTGGACAGCGGGATTCCTCCACCAATGGCAGATTGCAATGCGCGAATGTGCAGGGCATCTATCAGGTCTGTTTTATTGAGGACGATAATCTCGGGAATGCGGGAGACATTGGGCAGATCCGCTAGCACTTCATGCACGGTTTGTACCTGTTGGACCGGGTTATGGTGACTGGCATCAACCACGTGCACGATTACATCGGCGTATTCGGCTTCTTCCAGGGTAGAGCGGAATGCTTCCACCAGTTCGTGGGGCAGTTCGTCAATAAAGCCTACGGTGTCAGACAAAGTATAGGCGCGTCCATCGGGAGTTTCCGCTTGCCGTACCGTGGGATCCAGGGTGGCAAATAGCGCATCTTGCACCATCACATCTGCATCTACCAGCGCATTCAGTAGGGAGGATTTTCCCGCGTTGGTGTATCCCACGATTACTACCGAGGGCAGGGGGCTACTGAGGCGACCTTCCCGTTTGGTGTCCCGGGCTTTCTTCATCTGTTTGATTTCGCGGCGTAGTTTCGCGATTCGTTTGGTGATCCGCCGCCGGTCAGTTTCCAGTTTGGTTTCGCCTGGGCCGCGTGCGCCGATTCCGGCGCCTCCCGATACGCGTCCGCCGGCCTGGCGCGACATTGACTGTCCCCAGCCACGCAGGCGCGGAAGTAGGTATTGCAGCTGCGCTAGTTCAACTTGGGCTTTGCCTTCGCGGGAGGAGGCGTGTTGAGCGAAAATATCGAGGATTACGGCGGTGCGGTCAATGACTTTCACTTTGACTTGGTCTTCAAGTCCGCGCCGCTGTGAGGGCTGCAGCTGCGCATTTACAATCACGGTGTCGGCTTCGAGCGCCGCCACCTGCTCCGCTAACTGTTTGGCTTTCCCGCGTCCTACGAAAGTTGCGGCATCGGGAGCGCTGCGTCGTTGCAAAGCCGCACCTACCAACTCAGCCCCGGCTGTTTGGGCTAACGCCGCGAGTTCCGATAGGGACTGTTGGGCGCCGGTGCGATCCGAATCATAAATACCTACTAGGAAAACTTTTTCTAGCTGTACCCGCCGATACTCAACCTCGGAAATATCTAGGTCAGAGGCGTTTGTGCGTTGGAATTCTTCGCGCAGCCTGCGAGAGAAATCCCCGCCGTGGGAACTTTGTTTCGTCAGGGCGGTACTGGACCAATCCAGCAGCTCCAACCCCTCCTTGGGAGTGGTTGCGTCCGGATAGTACCGCGCGGATTTTCCAGGGGAATTTCCCAGGGATGTCTTCAAAGTGGAATCAGTTTCGCGCCGGTTTAAGCTCCGGTCACGCACGCGGCGTACCAGATTATAGGCTCTGTCCAGGTCTTGTTTACTGACTTCCGTTTCCGCAGGTATTTGCGCCGCCTCCCTTGGTGTTCTTAGCTTATTCCATTTTCCCACGACCCTGCGTTAGCTGCAAAAGGCGCGCGGGAGGTGTGGACGAGCAGAATATTTCAGGGACCTGGCTGACCAAGTTCGACACATCTCACAGCCCGGTAAGTTTGTTTCTTCCGCGCGATTAGGTATTCTTTAACAGGTCTAGGGCCTATAGCTCAGTTGGTTAGAGCGTCACGTTTACACCGTGGATGTCGGGGGTTCGAGTCCCTCTGGGCCCACTCATAGTGGCTTACTTCCATAACATTTTCTTTTGTTCGGCAATCTTTTATCTTCCAGATAGGGCTCAGAGGGCTCGAACCCGTGAGGGCTAAGCCGGAAATAGTAAACGCGGGTTGAGCGTTTGCCCGGCTTAGTGCCCCGAAGCGAAGCAAGGGGCGGCGCTAATGCGAAGCATTGCCGAGTCCCTCTGGGCCCACTATCGTAGGCGTATGTTGCGAAGCAACATTACAGGCACTGTAGAACTCGAACGGCAAGCAAGTTTACTTGCTTGTCAGTGAGGGCGAGGAAACGGCGCGTAATCCCGCCAGGGATTACCGGCACTCATTGTGGCTTTCTTCCATGAAATTTTCTTAGATCGGTAATCTTTTCTTCCATACAAGGCTCGGAGGGCTGGGGCGGGAAAAGATGCGAGAGGGGACACGCTGCTAATCATTTCCCTTCGCATCGGATACGTTTTCTTTTATATAGATTCCATTCCGCCCTTGTTTTAATTCTTACAAGGCTCACCGGGGTCCCCCGAGCGCTTTTCCCACCCCAGCACCCAGGGTTTGAGTGAGGATAATAAAACTGTGTCTACAATCCCTACAGGGATTAATATTCACTTTATGTACTACAGGCGAATACCCTTATTTTCTTCGCTGGCACTTGCCGGGCTGACCGGGGGGTTATGGCAGTACGCCTTGGAGTCCACCGCTCCCGCTCCCATGTGGGTGCCGGCTAGCGTGCTAGTTATCGCATTCCTGATTGCAACTATCGGGATGGCCTGTGCGAGCAAAACTACCGGTTCCAAGGGCGCAAAAATTACTTACCTGACCGGGACGATGCTGTTCCTTGCGGGATTCGCATCCTTTTATGTATTCTCCCAACCTACCACTATAAACATTTTTGGGTTTATAGCGGTTACTGCGGGTTTAATAGCCGCAAATCTAGCCGCGGGTTACCTTTACCGGGACAATTCTCGGCAAAAGTAAATACTATGTTTTCCGCCGCTTAGCGGCCGCGAGTTACTACTTGGGTTCCCGCCCATTGGGGGGAAACCACATCAGAGGTAGTGGGGTTCATCCCGACTGTTTTTGCGGCCTCTTCAATTATGCGGGGATCAACGGCACCCGGGTCGGAGGCGATCGGGCTGAGCACCCAAATAAAGCCCCCTTCATCCATATTGCCCATCGCATCCATGAGCGCATCTGAGAGTTCATCGGCGCCACCGTCATCATCGCGCCACCAAATCAGGGCGCCATCGGTCATCGCGGTGAAATCTTCATCTGCGAGATCGTCATCAATTTGATCCATTATGGTTTGGCGAAGATCTTCATCGACATCCTCGTCCCAACCAAATTCTTGAATGACTTGTTCTTTCTTAAACCCCATCTCCGATACGGATAGGGAACTTTCATGCCTTTCGCGTGTGGTTTCCACGCTCTCTAAGTTACATGATTAAAGCAATAGGAGGAAACGCGGACGCAGACATTGAGATAATTGCGCCCTCCTTCACTAACTTTCTATTATCCAGTTGCCTCTTTTACCCTCCTCTGCTCCTATATGCCCTGTTAGAAAAGGTTTACTGCTACTAGGGAGGCACATGGAACAAGATTTCCAATTTTTTGAAGTTTCCCGGGCGCCGCTCTTTTCCTTCGAGTTCAGTCAGTCGCGGTAGCCAAAGTGAGGAAAATAGATAACAATTAGGTTCGTATGGTCTTTTCTGTTGGAGGAGCGACAAAACCTATGAGCGAAAATAAAGCGTCCCTGGACTCTGTACACCAGTTGGCTACTGCCCTGCCGGATCCCGATCCTCAAGAAACCAGCGAGTGGCTGGATTCTTTAGATCATTTGATTAAAGAACGTGGTCCGGAGCGTACTCGCGATCTTTTGTTGCGGATGCTGTCTGCGGCGGGCGAGCAAAACGTGGCGGTGCCCGCGAACCTCAACACCCCCTTTACTAACACTATTAAGCCGCAAGATGAACCGAGCTTCCCCGGTGATGAACGTATTGAGCGTGACTATCGCCGCTGGATGCGCTGGAATGCGGCGGTGCAAGTTACCCGCGCGCAGCGCGACGGAGTCCACGTGGGGGGTCATATTTCTTCCTATGCCTCGATTTCTACTCTTTACGAAGTGGGCTTTAACCATTTCTTCCGGGGGAAGTCGCACCCGGGTGGGGGTGACCATATTTTCTTCCAGGGTCACTCCTCCCCCGGTATTTATGCTCGCGCATTTTTAGAGGGGCGGCTCTCTGAGGAAGATATGGACGGTTTCCGTCAGGAACTATCGCAAGCACCGCACGGACTGCCTTCTTACCCGCACCCGCGGCATCTGCCGGAGTTTTGGGAATATCCCACGGTTTCGATGGGACTGGGACCGGCCGAGGCAATCACGCAAGCCTGGTTTGACACCTACTTAACTAACCGTGGCATCAAAGACTGCTCAGACCAGCACACTTGGGCGTTCCTGGGTGACGGCGAGATGGATGAACCGGAATCGCGGGGAATGCTGCAGCTGGCGGGGCAACAAAAGCTCGACAACCTTACCTTTGTGGTGAACTGCAACCTGCAGCGCCTGGATGGCCCGGTGCGCGGCAATGGGCAGATCATTCAGGAGCTAGAGGCATTTTTCCGAGGCGCCGGCTGGAACGTTATTAAAGTGATTTGGGGTCGCGGCTGGGATCGGTTATTGGCCAAGGATCACGACCATGCGCTGCTGAAAGTCATGACGGAGTGCCTGGATGGTGACTACCAGACATTCAAAGCTAATGATGGCGCTTACGTGCGCAAACACTTCTTTGGACGGGATCCGCGCACCGCGAAAATGGTGGAGGATTGGACCGATGAGGAGATTTGGGATTTGCGGCGGGGCGGTCACGATTACCGCAAGGTTTACGCTGCTTATCACGCAGCCATGGAGCATAAGGGACAGCCGACAGTCATTTTGGCGCACACTATTAAGGGATATGTGCTAGGAGAGACTTTCGCGGGACGCAACTCCACTCACCAGATGAAGAAGTTGAACCTGAAGGATTTGAAGGCGCTACGCGACCGGCTCCATATTCCGATTACGGATGAGGAACTGGAGAAAGATCCGCAGCTTCCGCCCTACTACCTACCTCCTAAAGATCATCCTTCGCTGCAATATCTGTTTGAGCGGCGGGAAAAGTTGGGAGGATTCCTTCCTTCTCGTCCTAAAGAACGCAATCAGATGCAGATTTCTTTGCCGGAGGATTCCGTGTACGACGTCCTCAAAAGCGGATCCGGTAAGCAAAAGGTTGCTACCACTATGGCGCTGGTGCGCCTGATGAGAGAGTTCCTGAAAGACAAAGAGTTCGGCAAGCGGATTGTACCGATTGTGCCGGATGAGGCGCGTACTTTCGGGATGGACTCGATGTTCCCTTCGGCGAAGATCTATAACACCCTGGGCATGAATTACACGGCGGTGGATAAAGATTTGATGCTGCATTATGCCGAGGGCAAGGATGGGCAGATTCTACACCCCGGCATTAATGAGGCGGGAGCGGCGGCTGCCTTGCAGGTGGCCGGCACCTCCTATATGTCTAACGGGGAACCGATGATCCCCTTCTACCTGTTCTATTCGATGTTTGGTTTCCAGAGGACGGGCGACCAGTTCTGGGCGGCTGGGGATCAGTTGGCGCGGGGCTTCGTGATTGGCGGAACCGCGGGGCGTACTACTCTGACCGGTGAAGGTCTGCAGCACGCTGATGGGCACTCCCCGATCATTGCCGCCACTAACCCGGCGTTCGTACAATACGATCCGGCCTATGCCTACGAGCTGCGGCATATTATTCGTGATGGGCTGCAGCGGATGTATGGGGATGGTTCCGATGGGCGCGACCAGAACGTTATGTACTATTTGACGGTTTATAACGAGGGGATTCACCAGCCAGCAGAACCCGAAGGGGTCGACGTTGAGGGAATCTTGCGCGGCATGTATGCCTTGACCGGTCACTATGAAAATGGCGGACCGAAAGTGGAGCTGCTGGCCTCGGGGATTTCGGTTCCTTGGGCGCTGCAGGCACAAAAACTCTTGATGCAAGATTGGGGGGTTGACGCCGCGGTCTGGTCGGTTACCAGCTGGCATGAGCTGCGCCGGGACGGGATGGAATGCGATCGCCACAACCTGATTCATGCGGATGAGGAATACCGCCTGCCATACGTGACCCAGCGGCTACGTAACGCGACGGGTCCGGTGATTGCTACCTCGGATTATGACCATCTGGTTCCCGATATGATCCGCCCCTGGGTGCCGGGACGCTATAAGGTGCTGGGCGCTTCGGATTTCGGATATTCCGATACCCGCGCCGCCGCACGCCGCCACTTCTTGATCGATGCGGAATCCCTGGTGGTTCAGGCCTTGGAGGCTTTGAATGAGAATGGGATTTTGCAGGATCGCTCGGTGGTTACCCAGGCACGCGATCGCTATGACTTGCTGAATCCGAACGCCGGTTCTTCTGGCGAACAGTAATCGCTGATAGTACTAGCATCAGAGGGGCGCCCACCGCTTGGTGGGCGCCCCCCTGCTTTTTACAATTTTGCAGACACGGATCCCCCAGCTTTCGCGGGATTTCCCTATAGTTACCGTTGCTACAACTACCGATAAAATTCTTTGCGATGTCCAATCGCCAAGTCTTGAATATAGAAACAGTCATCCTCAATTTCACAGATGAGGCGGTAGTTTCCGATGCGGTAACGCCACTGCCCCGCATGATTCCCGCGCAGCGATTTTCCGTGGCTGCGGGGATCAGGAGTTCCCACCAGGTTTTTATCAATCCAGTTACTAATCATGCGCTGGGTGTAGCGATCGAGTTTACGAAACTGTCTTTTAAATCTGGCGGTTACCCGAAACTGGTATTTCAAAGGTCAAGTTCTTTCTTGAACTCATCCCAGGAGTAGGATTTCTTTCCGTCCTCCACCCAATCGCGGTGAGCCTCATCGGCTACTGCCAAGTCGAACTCGTCTTCGATCTTTTCAAAAAGTGCCTGCCGAAAGGCTTCTGCCAAGGTAACGGAATGCAGGTTCGCATAGCTGGTGGCTAGTGCTTTTTCTTCTGCACTCATCCGGATAGAAAACGCCATCTTTTCCCCTCCTCCGTTGTAGTACAAGGTACTACACACCCGAGAGGTGGTCAATAGCTTTAGAGCCATTTTAGTTTTCCCTGCCGCCGGAATAACTGCCGGACTGGTTAGCAGTGGCAGCTGCACGCTCCCAAGATATTTATTGCGATAAGTAGATGCTGGGAGGTGTGGGAGAATGGCCCTATGGAAAAAGCTAAAGTTTCCGCCCAGACAGTGAAGCGGGTTTCGCAGATGGAGTCGGCGCTGGTGCGCCTAAATGACGCGATTGCAACTGTTGAGGGCGCGCTGGATACCTATGAGCAAATGTGGGACGATTACCGCGCTTTGGATAGCTACTATTCCGGAAAAGCCTGGTGGGAGGATTTAGAGGCAGACAACCGGGGGCTTTTACCAGAGGATTTGCCTCGCGGAGTCCTTTCCGAGGACGCACTCTATGACGCCCTCGGCGACGCCGAAGCCCTTCGCCAGCGCCTACAAGAACTCTCCCAAGCCGCGAAGTAAAACACACGTCACTAACCCGAAAAGGATATTGAACGCTTTATCCTGCTTTAGTTGCACATATGCAACTCAGATAGTTTTGCTGCGTTTACGTAACTGCGCTGCAAAAAACATCAGGCATAGGTTTATTGTCAAGAGCAGTGAATAACGTTTCCGGCTATGCCTGTTAGCTTAAACGAATTCCAACCCTGTTCAAGATCGCTTCTGCCGAAAGGATTATTCTCAAACCCAGAAAAAGAAACTCCCGTTTACGACAATGCCCATGGCGCTGACTAGCCGGGTGTGGGAAAAACTCCATCTCCCGGGCAAAAAGTTACTGCCACGTCTCCACTACCGGGTAGAGCTTTGGACTTTCATCGCCTAGACTCTGTGAAACACCTCCACTCAAAGTCAGGCTAGTGATCACCAGGAGCACAAAATATTTTTAAGTAAATTTTTCACCATTTGAAAACACCTCCCTTGTATTGCTCGGGTTCCACCTACTGCTATGCGTATTTAAGGGATTCGCTGTACCCAATAAAACGAACACTCCAGGTAAAAGGTGTTTCTGGTGGCAAATGTTCCGCCTAGTTACAAAGCGCCTCTTCTTTTCCAGCTCCTCCAGCGCGCTAAAAGATGCATGCAACACTGGCGGGGAGCGGGTAACTCCGACCTCGCAAGTAGTAGTAAGTTCGTCCCTATTGTGAGAAACGAAAAAATCATCAACCAACCTGGACTCAAGATCGTTCACAAGATTTTGATTTTCTTCCATACTCCCTATGTAGGGCGCAAGAGCAGAAACCCAGGTGAAAGCTATATTCCCACTGTGTAGTATTGGAAGTTTTCAAAAAAGAAGATTTTGTTAAGATTTCTGTGTGTGCAAGCAAAATTGGGATGATGGCCTCCCAAACGGGGACTACCAGATACCGCCCAGGACAAGGTGCGAGAAGTACCCAATCAGCGACATTGTGCCTTGCGATATAGAATACTTACGAATTCAGGGGAATCGTTGGACACAGACCGGGAGACTGACTGAGTTTGTTTTTGTGCTCCAGGTCAGAAACGAAAACACTGGTAGGTGGCAAACGCACCTTTCGATAGACTGCACCCACTCCAACGCCCATATCCATTACTACAAAGATGGGGAACGTGATGGCCACCCGCGCGAAACGATTAAGGTACTTAACCGGGCAAGGGATGTTCAGGACGCATTGGGAATGGCTATACTAAGAATCAGGCAAGAAATTAACAAACTGGTGGAGGTGCGAAAGTGAACAAGGAATTGGCAGACTTTGAGAACGAAGTCCTCTACAACGTCATGCTTGGAACTACCACCCCTAAAGTTATAGATTCTAGGGGTCACACCCCGCTTATCGCCTGCCTGGAAAGCGAAACTGTAGGCACCCTGCTAGCTAGAATCGAAAGAGCCGGAGGATGCGGGACCGTATATGCCCTATCCGAAACCGGCGAGGTCAGCGTAGTAGCCGTGCAAGACAAAGACCCGCAAGCACCCAGTCCCACCGATCTAGCAGCCGACACCCTAAGCGAAAACTCCCCTATCGGATTATTTATCGAATACATTTCTACCCAAGAAGACGGGGTGTATCTCACCGGCGCAAAAATGCGTTCCTACGGCACTGCCGAACTGACCAAGGTTTAATTCCCGCAATTCCAGCTACCGCTGACCGATCCATCAGCAGTCAAAGTGGCTGCAAACGAGCCGTTCCAAGGAAGACTCAGGCTCGATCCGCCACGTTTGCCGCCCAAAGATATGGAGGCATTCTGCCCAGAGGCGTAAATTGTTAGCGTGCCGTTGCAGGCCCCGGTAAGAGTGGTGCTTGCCCGCCTGCTTGCCGGGGCAGGTGCCGGGCGAACGGGCGCTACTGGACGCTCAGTAACCGTTTTTGTTGGCACCGGGGCAGGGCGCATCGGAGGCGCTGGCGGAGGCGGCAGCTGGCTACTTTCAGGCGCAGAAGGCGTATTTTATACGCTAGGAGCCTCAATGCTTAGGCTAGCAGTAATCGTTGCCGTCTTCGTTACCGGGACGGGAGGTGTTCCTTTTTCTTAATATCATTTAGAGCCAAAGAAGAAAGCACCCCTCCAGGACAAGACCTACCACTAGCACACACGATATAAACGTAGGCGATAGTAATAGGTACTTGAGAGTGCCCTAGGGGCTCAATCCTCCTCCACAACAGGCGGGTTATCCCGGTTAGTTACTGCCTTTGTAGCTTCAACGGCTTATGGTTCTCTTTTGCCTCGCTTCCTCGAATAGGAACCATTTCCAGAAACAGAAAGAGCAAATTGCGTTTCCGGCATTATCCCCTGACGGTAATTAGCTGAGTATGCACAAAAATTCACCTCCCCGACTGACATCTGCTCCCGATACTCCACGGATGGGCAGCGATATAGCTTGTCCTCGCCTGGATTAGGCGGAACAATAACGCTTAGTGCTAACGCCACCAAGGCGACTAGCAATACTAAGCGTTTCGATACTTTTTGTATCATCTTGGAAAATCCTCCTTATACGGTTTTTGTCTTTCCCCTATGGGTAATGCGTAAACAGAAATTCGAAAACAAAAACGCAGGTAGGAAGGATATGGGCTGTAGCTACAAATTGCCCCCAAATACACTTGTAGCCCCAGCAAAACGCTAGGGCTACAAGGTCTTAAACGTTCAGCTTAACTTAGCAGGGCCAGGTGTTACCCTCACTGTCGCCGCAGCCGGAAACTTGAATTTCAGTTTCGCTAGTGCGAGTCCACCTATCGCCTTTATAGTCCCGGCTCTCCCCGACTTTCCATTGCCCAGAATTGCCTGCCTTGGCTCTAGTTCCGGAGCGGCGAGGAGCTTGATAGTGCCGTTTAGGCTGCGCCTTACGCTGGTAACTACGTGCTTTCGGCTGATAGCTACGCGCCTTGGGTTGAGCTTTCACCGGGGCGGGTGCTTTAGCTTTAGCAGCAGCCTGTGCTTGAGCTTCTTGCTCAGCTTTCGCCTTTGCTTCCGCCTTGGCTTTAGCTTCTTGTTCCGCCTTAGCTTTGGCTTCTTGCTGTTGCTTTTGCTTCTCCACCTGACTAATAGATGGAGGCTTCGGGGTATCCTCCGCCTTTTTATCGGTCGAGCTACACCCTGCCATACCTAGAGCAAGCCCAGCGCTAGCAAGTACGATAAGTAGTTTTTGAGTTTTCATTTTTCCTATCCTTTCGTGGGTCTAATGACCTCTCACTTACCTCTGCAGGGCGCGCGATAAAAACCAGGTGGGAACCTTATAGCGTCATTATATATTTTTAAGAATAGAAAAACTAGCAAATATTTGAGTAAACCAAGGGTTTTCTATTTCAATATCCCAGTCGAGCAAACGATAACCACCAACAGTACTAATCGGGGTAGACAGCAGATCAAGATAAAGGAAAGTAAAAAACAAATCCGGCGAGAGGAAATACTTCCTCTCGCCGGATGGAATGTTAGGTTATTGTGCTTCTAAAGCTAGTTCAGAATTTTTAGTATTTAGCCCCGACACGCCCAAATACTGCGATTTCTTTATTTTGAATACCGTTAGGACTTACCGAAACCTGCTTTATAGCTTTGTTTTATTGACTATGATAAAGGCGCGCTAGCTCGCCCAGGGTTTCGCATTCTGCGATCTGTTTATCGGAGCACTTTTCACCCAGTTCCCCCTCGAGCCGCGCCACCACCGCATACAGCGATAAATCATCAAAATCTAGTTGGGCTTTCAAACTTGCATCTGGTGACAAATCCGTTTGCTCACAGTCACTTTCCGCAGCAACTGCCTCTAAGAGACAGGCTATAACCGCGGTATCACCGCTAATCTTTTCCCACGCAACTGGAATATTCTCTGAGGACGCATCTGGAGTACTACCGCCACTTTCCTCAGCAACCGTCTCAGATTCCGGGTTAGAACTAAGCGCAGCTTCGCCCTCTCCCCTATCTTCGTCCTCCGAGCCGCCGGGCAGGTTCTTGCCGAAATCGGCAAGCGCGGCTAAGGCATCGGCATCTAGCGCCATCTCAGCCCACTCGGTGCAGCCAGCGCACCGGCGCTCCGGCTCCGGCGTAGCGGAAAGGTTCAAGCTCTTCGTCCCAAGCGGTTCCCAGCGCGAGATCCAGCAGGCGCCGCAAATCTTCTTGGCTGCCCTGAGAAAGGGCAACGCGCACCCGATCCTCTGGGACCACTACGTTGCCCACTACATCCGTTTGGGCATGGAAGATTCCCAGATCAGGGGTGTATGACCAACGTCCCCCATTGTTATTTATGGAGGCATCCTCGGTTACCTCGAAACGCAGATGTTCCCATCCACGCAGGGCGGAGGCCAGTTTCGCACCGGTACCAATCTGCCCTACCCAGGACAGTTCCGAGCGGAACATTCCCGGTTGGGCAGGCTGTTCCGTCCACTCTAGGTTGACGCGTTGATCTAGAACTGCGCCAACCGCCCACTCCACGTGGCTAGAAAGCGCACGGGGGCATGAGTGTACGAAAAGTACACCGCGGGTGTAATCCTTGTTCATCGCTTCTCCTTTAGTGTTCGCAAGGTTCGTCTTCCCCAACGGCCTGTACGCACTACAGAGTGATGACACGCGGTGTCTCACTTTCTATTTTGCCCTCGATAACAAGTTTCAACAAGCCCAAAAGCCTCTGACCACCAATTTTGTGACCACTGAGGCCAATGTGACACCTGTGGTTTGTCACTGCGCTAGCCACCGCGGGGGACGACGACTTTAACTCCGGAGGTAGGCTCCCGGCACTGCAGCTACCAAGCGGGGGCGGTTTTACACCCCGGAACAAGTTACGGGATCCAGATGCAACACAGCATTAGAGCACAAGCAACGATTACCTGTGTTCAGCAGGGGGGTTTAAAGCGGAATGATACGAGAGAGAGACTTGAGCAATGGCGCAGGAGCATGTTTTCGCTGCCACAGGACTTTCAGCACAGGTTGGGGCCAAAGATGGATATAAAGGGGGACTTGGGCAGACGCGCGGGGGCTGGGTTTGATCCGAGTAGGTGCGGTGGGCATAAGTATTCGGAAAACGGCGCTACGTTTTCCGAATACTTGGGCGGGAGGACAAACACAGCCCCCGCGCCCTTACCTGACTACAGGCCTTTTTCGCGAATCTCTTTGAAAGCTTTGCGGCGCGTTAACCGATCCAGGCGATCAAGATAGAGATGACCATCCAAGTGGTCACATTCATGCTGGATGCACCGCCCCATCAGCTCTTCACCCTCAACCACTTTCGGCTTGCCGTCCAGATCAATGCCTTCAGCACGCGCGTACCAGGCGCGCTGGCAGGGGAAGAACAGTCCCGGCACCGACAGGCAGCCTTCATCGCCGTCTTGGTATTCGTCCTCAGAAACCTCTACCAGACGCGGGTTAAGAATATAGTCAACTTCCCCGTCGATGTTCCAGGAAAAAGCCCGCAGCCCCACGCCAATCTGGTTGGCGGCTAGACCGGCACGCCCATCGGCATCTACCGTTTCCAGCAGGTCTTCTACCAGCTGTTTTATATGTGCATCGATTTCGCCCACCGGTTCACAAGGGGTACGTAAAATCGGGTCCCCGATTACTCTGATTTCTCGAAACGCCATAGTCTATTCCTCCTCGCTTCCGCTCGCCGGAACGATTTTTTCTGCCCGGGCATAGGCGTCTGCAAGATCCTGGCGCACCTTGTCACTTACAAACTGGAAGGCATCTGCAACTGCGATTTCTTGGCGCTCGCCAGTAGCGCGGCACCGTACTTCCACGGTTCCCTCTTTGAGCCCGCGTCCGACCACTACCAGCCAAGGCATGCCGAGCAGTTCCGCATCCTTGAACTTCACCCCAGCAGATACTTTCTTACGGTCATCAACCAAAGTATCGATACCGGCGCCGGTGAGCTGGTCTCCCAGCTTCTGCGCGGCCTCGAAAAGTTCTGCCCCTTTGCCGGTAACCAGCACATGCACCTGGAAGGGCGCCACATTGGTAGGCCATTTCAACCCCACCTCGTCATGATATTCTTCGGCGATCGCGGCCATGACTCGGGAAACCCCGATCCCATAGGAACCCATGGTCACTACCTGGGATTTTCCGTTTTGATCTAGCACGTTTAGCCCCAACGCTTCGGAATACTTCGTTCCCAGGGCGAATATGTGCCCGATTTCGATTCCGCGGGCGGTCTGCAAGGCTCCGGAACCATCAGGCGCTGGATCCCCGTCGCGCACTTCCGCGGCTTCAATAAAGCCGTCCGCGCGGAAATCTCTCCCGGCCACCAGGTGATAAAGATGGGTGTCTTCTTTGCCGGCACCCGCAATCCATTCGGTACCTTCCACTACCCGCGGATCTAAGAGGCAGCGGGGGCTACCGGAAATATTCCCGTCCTCGTCTACCTTCCGATCCGGATGATCGGGTCCGGCGCAGGTGGGGCCGGTAAAGCCCGGCACAATATTGGGGTAGGCTGCCATGTCTTCCGGGGTGGCCATTTCTACGTCAGCCCCTAGCGAGGCTTCCAGGCGGCGCATATCAATCTCGCGATCCCCGGGTACTCCCAACAGCAGCACTTCCCGTTTGCCATCCGCATAGGTGGCGGCCACCATAAAGGCTTTCAAAGTGTCTGCTTTATTCCATTCCCGGCCATCTTCACGCGGGAAATGCTCATTCGAGTAATCCACTAGCGCTTCAATAGTGTGTGCACCAGGGGTTTTACGTTCAATTGCCGCCGGAAGTAGCGAATAATCTTGCGGCTCGGGCGCAATAGTAGTTACCGCCTCTACGTTAGCGGCATAACCGCCCTCAGAGCGCACAAAAGTATCTTCCCCGATAGCGCAAGGGAAAATAAATTCCTCGGAGCGCGAGCCTCCCATAGCTCCTGCCATCGCGGAACAAATCACGAAATCCAGCCCTAACCGCGAATAGATCCGTTGATAGGCGCGGCGTTGCTCCTGATAGGAGGCCTCTAGTCCTTCTTCGTCAATATTGAAAGAGTAGGCGTCTTTCATAATGAATTCGCGTCCGCGAATCAGTCCTGCCCGCGGACGCGCCTCGTCCCGATACTTTTCTTTTATCTGGTAGAGGACGACCGGCAGATCCTTGTAGGAAGAATAAAAGTCCTTCACCAGCAGGGTGAACATTTCTTCGTGAGTAGGTGCCAACAGATAGTCAGCGCCCTTGCGATCACGCAGCTTAAACAGGGAAGGCCCGAACTCCTCCCAACGGTTGGTCGCTTCATAGGGTTCGCGCGGCAGCAGTGCCGGGAAAGCCACCTCGAGGGCGCCAATCCGATCCATTTCTTCGCGCACTACCTGCTCTACGCGCCGAATCGTGCGCAGTCCCAGGGGGGTCCAAGTGTAAATCCCGGGCGCGGCGCGGCGAATATAACCGGCGCGCACCAGCAGTTTATGGGAATCCACCTCGGCATCTACCGGGTCTTCCCGCAAGGTCCTGACAAAGTAAGTCGACATATTGTAAGCCACGTTCGCCAGTTTAGTAGATGATCCAAAGGAACCTAAACCGCGCCCGCCTCGCAGGAATCAACAATACTTTTTATCCGGATACCGGTGCTAACGCTAGCCAAAAGTTACGCGCGAGCGAGAAGTTTTTCCTCCCGCCCAAAAACTCGCAACTGCCCGCGGCAGTTACGAGTTTTACGCCCGCCTATCCTGATCGGATAAAACTTCTCTCTCGCGCTCGGGGTTACTGCCATAGCAAGCCACATAACGAGCATCTTTAAAGCCGAAGCAGGGTTTGGAATGCCAATATCTTCCTGCAAGAAGCGTCGCGGAAGAACAATATAAAAAGGCAACCGGGTTAAGCGTGATAAACGTAGCTAGGCTTTTGGATTTTGGGGGCAGGAGTGGGAAAAGATGCGAGAGGGGGCTTGAGCCGAGCGCAGCAAGGCTCACCGGGGTCCCCCGAGCGCTTTTCCCGCTTCTGTCTCGAGAGACTAAACGGTTACCTCAACTTCGCCGGATCCTTCTTCTAGGCCTAGCAGCTCGGCTTGGCGATGCGCCTCCGCAATCAGGGTAGGCACGATTTCCTCCTCGGGAACCGTCTTGATTACTTCGCCTTTGATAAAGATCTTGCCTTTGCCGTTACCGCTGGCTACCCCGAGGTCGGCCTCGCGCGCCTCGCCGGGACCGTTTACGATACAGCCCATCACCGCTACTCGCAGCGGCACTTTGATTTCGTCTTTCAGGGCATCGGTGACGGCGTTTGCCAAAGTGTAAACATCAACTTGGGCACGTCCGCAGGACGGGCAGGAAACAATCTCCAGGGTGCGTTCTTTTAACCCCATGGATTGCAGGATTTCGATCCCGACTTTTATTTCTTCTACCGGATCAGCAGAGAGGGAAACCCGGATGGTGTCCCCGATGCCTTGGCGCAGCAGCGCTCCAAAGGCGGTCGCGGATTTAATGGTGCCCTGGAATTGGGGGCCGGCCTCGGTTACTCCCAGGTGCAGGGGCCAATCCCCCATTTCGCTGAGCAGTTCATAGGCGCGAATCATAGTCACCGGGTCATGGTGTTTGACCGAGATCGCAAAGTCGTGAAAATCGTATTGCTCGAATAGGCGGGCCTCGTTAACCGCGGATTCTGCCAGTGCTTCGGGAGTGGCTTTGCCGTGGCGCGCCATTACCCTCGGGTCCAGGGAACCGGCATTGATCCCGATCCGCAAAGCAGTGCCGTGTTGGCGTGCACATTTGGTGATTTCTTCTACCTGATCATCGAATTTGCGGATATTTCCGGGGTTAACCCGCACTCCGGCGCAGCCGCCCTCGATCGCGGCGAATACATATTTAGGTTGAAAGTGAATATCAGCTACCACCGGAATAGTAGATTTTTGGGCGATTACCGGCAGTGCCTCCGCGTCATCAGCGCTGGGACACGCTACTCGCACGATATCGCAGCCGGCAGCGGTCAGGGCCGCGATCTGCTGCAAGGTAGCACCAATATCGGTAGTTTTGGTGGTACACATGGATTGCACGCTAATCGGGGCATCTCCGCCGATCGCTACGCTTCCGCAATGGATCTTCCGAGTTTTCTTCCGCGGAAAACCCGCTAGTTTTACTTCCGGCATTCCTAGTTCAACACTCACGTTCCTATTATGACGCGTCAGACGCTAAAGCCCTATTTTCTAGAAATAATCAGGCCTTTCACTGTGCTGTCACCAGAGGTTTTTCGCAGGCTCGCTGAGGGCGAAAGCTCGGAAGAAGCACAAAAACCAGCGGAGGACGCTAAGGCAGGCGAATCGGATCCACAATATCGGCCACCATCAGCAATACGGTCATCGCAATCAATAGTCCGGCTACCACATAGGTTAACGGCACGGCTTTCGCGGCATCGATTGGGCCGGGAGCGGGGCGAGAACGCAGCCGCGCATAGCTGTTCTTGATTCCTTGCCAACAGGCACCGGCAATATGCCCCCCATCTAGCGGAGGCAGCGGAATCAGGTTGAATACAAATAGCGCCATATTTAGCGAGGCCAGTAGGGAAAGCATTCCTCCGGCGCGATCGGCCAAAGTAATTTGAGTGGCCGGGGCAGAACCGATTTCCCCGGCGATACGCCCTACCCCCAGAACTGACATGATTCCGGAGCTATCTCGCGGAGTATCGGTAAACACTGAAACCCCCACGTTCCACACTGCAACCGGCAGTTTTAAGACTACCGCCCCGGTTTGGTAGAACATCTGCCACATGGTTTGCCCATAGGTGGCTATCCCCGCGCTTTGCCGCACCGAACGCGCGTAGAGACCGGCTTTACCATCTACCCCACTAAGCTGCAGGTCGATAACCTCCCCGCCGCGACGCACCGACACGGTAGCGTCTCCCTGAGTTGCCTGCGCATATTTGCGCAAGTCCTCCCAGGTGTTGATTTTTTTGCCGTCCCAGGCGACCAACACATCTCCGGATTTAATTCCGGCTCTGGCTCCCGGGGACGGCTGGGCTCCCGGCTGGGAACACTCGACTACCTGACCGGCTTTTAGACACACGGCTTTATCGACCGTGGTGGTGGGGGTGGCAATCCCGATCCCCAGCATCGCTATCCCCATCAGCACAAAGGCCAAGAATAGATTCATGACCGGCCCACCGAACATAACTATTAGGCGGTGGCGTACCGGCAGGTTATAAAAGCCGCGCTCTCGCTTCTCGGGAGGAATCTCGGCTAGCGAGGCATCGCGGGCTTCCTGCGACCAGGTAGGAACCAAGTTTTCGGCTTGCTGCGGATCCAAGGCGCGTGCCTGGCGCACCGAGAGTTTCTTACCGTCAAGTTTGTACCCAAATTGGTCAGGGTCACCCGGTCCGTACATTCCCAGGATCCGGCAGTATCCCCCTAAGAGGATGGCTTTTACCCCGTACTCGGTTTCCCCGCGTTTGCGCGAAAACAGGGTGGGTCCAAAACCAATCATGAACTGGGGAACTAACGCCCCGAACTTCTTGGCGGGCAGCAAATGTCCACATTCGTGCAGGCCAATAGAGATAATCAGTCCCACAACCAGAATTATTATTCCCAGCAAAAACGCCATGGAGGTAGCCTACCTAGTGTTTATGACAATTTCCTGAGCCTTAGTTTTCGCCCAGGTTTGCGCTTCCATAATTTGCCCTAAATCCGGATTATCAATGCCGCTGTGTTCCGATAAAACTTCCGCTAAAGAATCCACTATCTGCAGGTAGGGCAGGTTCCCCGCCAGGAAGGCATCGACGAACACTTCATTAGCGGCGTTATAGACCGCCGGGTGCGAGGCCGATGCCGCCACTGCGGCTCGCGCCAGTTTTATTGCCGGGAAAGTCTCGTGATCTACCGGCTCGAACTGCCACTGCTGAGCAGTGGTGAATTCTAGGGGGGTCACCGTTTTTTCGAGGCGGGCCGGCCAATCTAGTCCCAGGGCAATTGGTAGGCGCATATCGGGCGGAGAAGCCTGCAAAATAGTGGCCCCATCCCGCCAGGTAACCCCGGAATGAATAATCGACTGGGGATGGATCACCGGCACAATGTTTTCGGGAGCAACATCA
The DNA here is from genome assembly GCF_056590355.1 of Varibaculum sp. C0165D1. Taxonomy (NCBI): domain Bacteria; kingdom Bacillati; phylum Actinomycetota; class Actinomycetes; order Actinomycetales; family Actinomycetaceae; genus Varibaculum; species Varibaculum sp. C0165D1. The sequence goes on from NZ_JBWPVY010000006.1 coordinate 38,511, forward strand.
AATAGGAGGTGAGCTTCAATCAGCTCTAGACCTTTGTTTACCAAGGTAGAGGAGTTAATAGTCACTACTGGTCCCATCGACCAGGTGGGATGATTGAGGGCCTGCTCCGCGCTGACCTCCGCTAAATCCGCGCGCTGCTTACCCCGGAAGGGTCCGCCGGAGGCAGTGAGAATAATCTGGCTAACTTCACTGTATCCATCCTGGTTTACGCTGGTGAGCCCCTTATGGTGGACGCCAGAAGCTAAAGCTTGGGCAATCGCCGAATGCTCCGAGTCAACCGGAACGATCTGGCCAGGGCGCTGGCAGGCAGCTTTCACCAAGGCGCCCCCTACAATCAAAGATTCCTTATTCGCCAGCGCTAAAGTGGCGCCGCTTTCTAAGGCGGCCAAAGTGGGAGCCAAGCCCACTCCCCCGGTAATCCCGTTGAGTACTACCGCCTCGCAGGTGGCTCGCCCAGCCACCCGGGCACTAGCGTCTTCTCCGGTCAAGATTTCGGGCAGATATTTTTCTCCCCTAGGTAGTTCCGCAGCAAGCGCGTTAGTGAACTCTTCGCCCTTATTTAAAGAAATCGCCACCATCTCGGGGCGGAAATGAGCGGCCTGGCGCGCCAGTAAAGCGAGATTAGCTCCGCCGGCGCTGAGAGCGCGGACGCAAAAACGCCCGGAATTCTGGGTGATTACTTCAAGAGCTTGGGTTCCGATAGATCCGGTGGAACCCAAGATGAAAACGTCGCGCACTGCCCCTCCCGATTGAAAGAAATATTTTGTCGGCTTGTAGCCGGCCTCAAACGCTTATTCCACCGCGAGCAGTACTTCTATCGCCCGCGAAAGATAGGCGTCGACTACGCCCTCTTTATAAGCCTTTTCGTTCTTGGCAGTTTTGAAGGTGGCGTTGCGAATCTCGGTGGAAGTTATCCCTTCATCCGAGTCGAAATATTGCGCTAGCCGGTCGACCAGTTCATCTACCTGCACCACGTCGTAACCTTTACCCTCCGGGTGGGCGAAGCGTTTGCCCAGCGGACGCAGCATCCGCGGGTACAGCGTGGTTGCCCGCTGCGCTACTCTGTCCATCCAAGCTTGCGAGCCATTGACCGCCACGTTATCTGCCCGATCTCGCCGCACGAAGGCGGCCTCTAGGCGATCCATAGCCTGGTCGATGGCGCTAGTTTGGTAACCGCGACGTACCAGATCAAAATGGGCGCCGCGCACCTGGGCAGCCGAGAATTTTTCGGCAGGTACCCCGCCCTCATAGGCCTTGCGGGCATCAGCAAAAAATTCGTCTACCTGGGACGGGTCGTATCCGCGCGTAAAAAACCCGGCTCGCGGGAAATTGGTCTCACTCATTTGCCAGCCCTCTCCTTCCGAGATTTGGTCGCCAATTGGCCACATGCTCCGTCAATATCCTGTCCGCGAGTATCGCGGATAGTGGTAGTGATACCTTTACTTTCCAGGGTATCCACAAATTCTGCTTGGGCGCGGGATTCACTCGCCGTCCAGATCGATCCGGGAGTCGGATTTAAGGGAATCGGGTTCACATGCGCCCAACCTTTCCCGCGCACGTTCAGTAAATCTGCCAGCAGGCCCGCCCTCCAAGCTTGATCATTCATGTTCTTAATCAGGGCGTATTCGATAGAAACCCGTCTGCCGGTAGCTTGAAAATACTGGTAGGCAGCATCTAAGAGTTCACTGACCTTAAAGCGAGAGTTCAGCGGAATCAGCTGGTCGCGTAGTTCATCATCGGGGGCATGCAGCGAGATCGCCAAAGTAAGCGGAATTTTTTCCGCCGTCAGTTTCTTTATCCCCGGCACCAGCCCCACGGTGGAAACCGTGATTCCCCGCGCCGACATTCCGAATCCTTCCGGCGGATCAGCGATCAGGCGACGCACCGCGCCCAGTACGGCGCGATAGTTCACCATTGGCTCCCCCATCCCCATAAACACTACGTTGGAAAGGTGACAGGGATTCCCGCCAAGTTCGCCCTCTTCACAGGCTTTGCGCGCCAGGCGCACCTGTTCCACGATTTCGGCGGTAGAAAGATTGCGGGTCAGCCCCATTTGTCCAGTGGCACAAAACGGGCAAGCCATTCCGCACCCGACTTCGCAAGAAATGCAGAGGGTAGCGCGGGAAGGATAGCGCATTAGTACCGATTCCACTTCGGCACCGTCGAAAAGTCGCCACAGGTATTTGCGAGTCATCCCCTGATCGCCACTGCGCACCACCACTTGTTCAACTAGGGGCGGGAAAGCCAGGTTAGTGAGTTTTTCTCGCCCATTGGCGGGCAGATCCGACATTTTCTGCGGATCGGTGGTCAGGTGGGTGAAATAGTGACGTGATAACTGATCGGCGCGGAAAGCCGGGAAACCGGCTTCCTTTAGCAGTTGCTTGCGCCCCGCCAAATCAAAATCAGCTAGATGCACCTGCGGTTTCGCCCGCCTAGTCGCTTGAAAACGCAGCACGGGACGGGCGTCCTGGCTGCGAGCGCCCTCGGGAGGCTGATCCGTGGGCATTACTTGGGCGGGGTCGCGCCGCGGCTTGGCTCGGCGCATTAGATCTTTATCGCTGGCCGCACTTTGGGGGAGGACGCTCCCCTTCCCTCCGGTTTTAGCTACACTTTCGCCTTTCCCGGGGGCTTTTTCTTTCGCCATGCTTCCCGCCTCTAAAAAATAAACAGCGATACCAGGAAAAACAGGGGCACGGTGATTAGCAGCGAGTCCAAGCGGTCCATCACCCCGCCGTGACCAGGCAGCAAATGCCCCATATCTTTAAGGTGTAAATCTCGTTTGATCAAAGACTCCCCTAAATCACCGCAGGTGGCGACGATGGGGGTAAGTATCCCCAATACCGCGATTGCCCACAGCGGAGTACCGGTGATCCAGACTGCGATAGCAGCGGCCACCGTGCACATCACCACCGAGCCGGCGAAACCTTCCCAGCTTTTCGCGGGAGACACTGCCGGAGCCATCGGGTGTTTACCTTTAAGCGCTCCGGCCGCATAGCCGCCAATGTCATTGCAGATAGTGATGACAATCCAGACGATAATCGGCGCCGGATGATGCGGGTTATGCAGCATAATCACTACAAAAGAAGCCAGGAACGGCAGATAGATAGCAACAAAGCAGGTAGCTATCAGGTCGCGGGTAGCGAACTTAGAAGGCCCCAGGCTCAAGCGCCAAATCGCGCAAGTAATCAGGGTGGCCAGCAGCGCCGCCCATACTCCTTCGGGTCCCAGCAGATAGGCACAAAGCAGCATCCCGATAGTGCCTACCCAGAGGGGAGGCATACATAAGGCTATCCGAATACGCGCGAGAGCTCTGGCCATCTCAATTTCGGCCATAATCGCCACTACCATAGCAAAAACCAGGAATAGAACCGTGGGTGCCAGCAGCAGTGCCAGAGCCAAGGCTCCCAGGCCTATCCCCACCCCAATCGAGGCTGGCAGGTTACGACCCGCCCGTGATTTTTTAGCTTTCTTGGGCGGGTTCTTAGCAGGCTCTGGGTTCATTACAGACGCAGATCCCTCGCTTAAGGCGTGGGGGCTGGGATTCAACTACATCTCCATCAATTCTTTTTCTTTGGCATCTAGCAGGGCATCCATGGCGTCAACCTGCTTCTTGGTCAAAGCCTCGATTTCCTTTTCCGCGCGGGCCACTTCGTCCTCGCCGGCATCGCCATCTTTTTTCAACTTCCCTAGCTGATCCATGGCTTTGCGGCGGATACCACGAATCGTGACCCGGCCTTCCTCGGCCTTTTGCCCGGCGAGCTTTACATAGTCGCGGCGGCGTTCCTCGGTAAGTTCTGGAAGGGTTACCCGAATATGGTTACCTTCATCAGTGGGGTTAACCCCCAGGTCGGAGTCGCGAACCGCCTTAATAACATCGTTGGTGGAGGACTTGTCATAGGGGGAAATCAGCACCGTGCGCGGCTCCGGGATATTGATAGTCGCCAGCTGCTGCAAAGGCGTAGGCGCCCCATAGTACTCCACCAAAATCGGGTTAAACATGGCGGCATTGGCACGCCCGGTACGAATCGCAGTGAACTCTTCCCGGGAAAACTCGATGGCTTTTTCCATCTTGTCTTCGGCCTCGAGCAGAATATCGTCAATCACTTGGCTACTCCTTTTCAGCAGAAACTAATGTACCGATTGTCTCACCTAGCAGGGCGGAAGTAACGTTGCCAGGCTCAGACATCCCAAAAACGCGGGTATTGAGACCATTATCCATACAAAGACTAAAGGCAGTGGCATCCATGACCTTCAGTTCTTTCTGTAGAGCTTCCTGATAGGTGAGGTGGTCAAACTTGGTGGCATTAGGGTCACGCTTGGGATCTGCGCTATAGACCCCGTCAACCCCGTTTTTACCTACTAATAGCTCTTGGCAATGGGTTTCGAGGGCGCGCTGGGCACTAACAGTGTCGGTAGAAAAGAACGGAAGACCGGACCCGGCACCGAAAATCACTACCCGCCCCTTTTCCATATGACGCACCGCTTTCAAGGGAATATAGGGTTCGGCAATTTGCCCCATAGTGATCGCGGTCTGTACCCGGGTGGTTACTCCTGCCTGCTCTAGCAGATCTTGCAGAGCTAGGGAGTTCATTACTGTTCCTAGCATTCCCATATAGTCGGCACGTGCCCGGTCTAGGCCGCGTTGGGACAGTTCGGCGCCACGGAAAAAGTTACCGCCGCCGACTACTACCGCTACCTGGACTCCTTGCTCAACTGCCGCCCCAATCTGGCGAGCTACCGAATTGATGACGTCCAGATCCATGCCAACCTGTCCGCCCCCGAAGACCTCTCCGGACACTTTCAGCATTACTCTGCGTTGTTTATTTGTAACTTTTTGGTTCACCCTTGTCCCCTTAAAATATCGTTACTGGCCGGTAGGCAGCACCTGTTACTACCTTAACCCGAAGATTACAGCCTGGGGAGCGCCCCCAAATGCTTCTTACTTATTTGTCCCGGAAAAACCGGGTTCAGCCCTTAGAACATAAAAGTGTGGCCTCAGGATTTTCCTGAGGCCACATCTTTATTTGTTTAAGAACCTACGTGGAAACGGGCAAAAGCAGTAACTTTACCGCCCGCCGCCTTCACGATCTGTCCTACCGACTTCTTGGGATCTTTCGCAAAATCCTGGTCTAGCAGACAGTTGTCTTTGTAGAAGGAGCCCATCCGGCCTTCCACAATCTTGTCTACGATCTTTTCGGGCTTGCCCTCTTTAATCGTCATTTCGCGCAGAGTTTCGCGTTCCTTATCCAGTTCGGACTGGGGAACTTCGGTGCGGTCAATGAAACGGGGGCTGTAAGCGGCAACGTGCAGTGCGATATCGTGGGCAACTTCTGCGCCCGCTTTATCGGTGGCCACCAGCACCCCAACCTGCGCGGGCAGATCCGCGGAGGAGTAGTGCAAGTAGCTGGTCACGGCCTCGCCCTCGATGCGAGTAACCTTCCCTAAAACAATGTTTTCAGAGAAGAGGGCGCCGATTTCCTCGACCTTTTCTTTCACGGTGCCTTCGCCGCATTTAGCAGCTAGCAGCTCGTCGCGGGTGCTTACTCCACTGTCTACCAGTGCCTGCATGATTTCTTCGGCAGCCTCCACGAACTTGGGGGACTTGCCCACAAAGTCAGTTTCGGAGTTCAGCTCTAGCATTACCCCGGCCTGTCCGTCCGCGGTGTCCAGCACTTTCGCCATTACCAGGCCATTTGCGGTAGAACGATCTTCCCGCTTAGCCAGGGATTTCTTACCCGCCAAACGGATAGCCTTTACGGCTGCGTCCTTGTCGCCATTTGCCTCTTCCAGTGCTTTCTTTACTTCCATCAGACCTGCGCCGGTCAGTTCGCGCAGCTCTTTAATGTCTTGCATCGAAATAGCCATAAGTATGTTCCTCTCGTTAACGATCCTCAGCGGATTATTCAGATTTTTCTGCTTCAGCCGGGGCGGTTTCCTCTTCCGCGGAGGCAGCAGGGGCTTCTTCTTTCGCGTCCTCTGCCTTGTCGGCTTTCTTCTCGCCGGCCTCTTCGCTAGCTTCGTCCTTTGCGGTACCTTCTAGCAGTTCCCGTTCCCAATCGGCCAAGGGTTCTTCACTGGCCGAAGCGGATTCTTCACTGTCGGTAGCGGTTTCTTCGCTAGCTTCTTTCTTGGCTGCCGCCTTCTGCGAGCGTGCAATCAAGCCGTCTGCGCAGGCATCGGCAATAATCCGGGTGAGCAAGGCTACCGAGCGGATCGCGTCATCATTTCCGGGAATCCCAAACTCGATCTCGTCCGGGTCGCAGTTGGTATCCAAAATCGCCACGATCGGGATGTTGAGCTTGTTGGCTTCTGCCACTGCCAGGTGTTCTTTATTGGTGTCGACTACCCAAATAGCAGAGGGAATGCGGGCCATATCGCGAATACCGCCCAGGGTGCGGGACAGTTTATCTTTCTCGCGGCTCATCATCAATAGTTCTTTTTTGGTGCGTCCAGAACCGGCAACATCATCGAAGTCGATTTGTTCTAGTTCTTTCAGACGCTGCAAGCGCTTGTGTACAGTCCCAAAGTTGGTGAGCATGCCGCCCAACCAACGCTGATTAACATAGGGCATCCCTACCCGCTCTGCCTGTTCGGCAATGGAATCTTGGGCCTGTTTCTTGGTGCCAACAAAGAGGATGTTGCCTCCGCGCAGCACGGTTTGCCGCACGAAATCGTAGGCGCGGTTAATACCGTCTAGCGACTGCGCCAAATCGATTACGTAAATACCATTGCGATCAGTCAAGATGAAGGGCTTCATCTTGGGGTTCCAACGCCGGGTTTGATGTCCAAAGTGAACGCCGCTCTTCAGCAGCTCAGACATGGTTACTACCGCCATGACTTCCTTTCAGTGCGCCCAGGGCGCACGCATTGTGGGGCTATTGCCCCCGTTTACGGTTTCCATTCGGTTCCTGGCACGACGTCCACTGACACCCGTTTTACCTGGTAGAGACCATTTAAGGTTATCCCCCTAAAAAGTCACTGCCGAAAACAGGACCGAAGCCAGCGTGACCCAGCGAGGCTGGTAGTCGTACGCGAAGTCACCTGGCAAGCCAGGTGCTAAGAGCTAGCTTAGCGGGTAATACGAAACCTCCCAAGCTGAAAGCGGGACTGAGCAGTGTTAATCTGCTGACAGTTTCCCGAAATATGCTGGTCTTTTTATTTTCCGCTGTCCCCACCGAGGTTGTTTTCCGGTTTTCCTCACTACTTTATTGAAAAGTTTTTCCAACCGTTGCCTGCCTGCAAGCTAGCAGGTATGAAGAAGTCGCCTGCCCCGCCGCTACCGCTTTTAGCGGCGCTATCCGCCATCTGTTTACTGGCTCTCTCCCCTGCTTCACCGGCTCCCGCTGCTGTCACCTCCGCGAGCGACCCGCAACTGGTAAACCTGGAGCAGCTTTCTGGCGAGATTGGTTTTTATCACTGGCCTAGTCGTCACCCGGTCAAGATTCTACGTCCCTTCGACCCGCCCGCCTCGCCTTGGGGCAGCGGACACCGCGGAGTTGATCTGGACATTTCGGCAGGCAGCGGCATATATAGCGCCCGCGAGGGAACAGTTTTCTTTGTCGGCACTATTGCCGGCAAGCCCAGCATTTCGATTAAACATACGGAGCTGATTCGCACCACCTATACCCCGGTAACCAGCGACCTAGCAGTAGGCATGGCGGTTGCAGCCGGTCAAAAGATTGGAACCTTGCAGGCGGGACATCCGGGGCTGCATTTCGGCGCCAAAATCGATGACCGCCACTACCTGAATCCCCTGCTACTGATCCTGGGCCCGATTCGCCTACTTCCCAATCCTTAAACCGCTTTCGCGGAGTTTGCGCGGTTAAGACGGAGACCATAGTGCCGCTAAGCGCGAGGGAATGCTTGCTGGTAGGCGCCGATTATCCGCTGCGCGTCCACGTGAGTATAGCGCTGGGTAGTAGACAGCGCGGAGTGTCCTAACATTTCCTGGATTACCCGCAGATCCGCCCCGCCCTCCAACATATGGGAAGCCATTGAGTGACGCAGTCCGTGCGGCCCCAAATCCGGAACTCCCGCCAGGGCACAGGCCCGATGTAGGCGCGCCCGCACGATTCTTTCCGAAACCGCACCGCCTTCTGCCCCTAAGAATAGGGCGTCATTGGGAGGTGACTTTTGCAGCTGTCCCCGCGCCCGTTGCAGATAAAATTGCAGAGCTTTTCCCGCCTGAGCGCTAAAAGGAACTATTCGCTCTTTAGAACCTTTACCCCACAACCGCACGGTACGAGCCTCGAAATCAATATCTTCTGGCACCAGGGCGCAAATCTCGCCCACCCGCGCCCCGGTCGCGTAAATCAACTCGAAAATCGCCCAATCGCGTGCCATTACCGCTTCGCTCTCGGCCTGGCTTTCACACCAGGTAAGCAGCTGTTTTGCTTGGGAAACCGACAACAGATGAGGCAGATTCTTCGCGGTTTTGGGGGTGCGAAGTTGCTTCGCAAAATCTGCTTCCACCAGGTGATTTTGTTTCGCCCATTTCGAAAAGGCTCGCAGCGCCGCAATTTTTCGCGCAATCGTGGTAGCCGATTGTCCCTGGCAACGCAGCTGCGCCAGCCAGTTACGCGCGGCCAGCACCGTACACGCCGACAAAATCGATTGCTCTTCTTTGATCTGACAATGATCTAGCCACCCGCGCAGATCTGCCAGATAAGCCTTGATCGAGGCCGGAGAAAAAGATTTCGCGTATTGCAGGTAGTGGCGATAATCCTCGAACACTTCCCTCCGCGTCGCTGCCCGCATTCTAGACCCCCGCCTTCTTCCATTTACCGGCTACTTGGATTACCCGGCCATCCATTTCCAGGTTACCCATTACTGAGGCCACTTCTTCGATAGCTGCCCCGCTGGCCCGGGCAATTGCCTCGGCATTAACCGGGCTGCGCAGCGGAGTGGCATCCAAAATCCGCGCGCTCAAAGGATCCAAACCATCGAGGTAGCCCCCTGCTACCCGGGTGCGTTCGCTAGTTACCGTCCCTAAGGGAGCGATCATTTCTAAAATATCGTCGGCACCGCTAATCAAAGTGGCACCGTCTCTAATCAGCTGGTTGGAGCCTGCCCATTCGGGTTGATTAATCGGGCCAGGTACCGCCCCCACCTGCCGCCCCATCTCCATACCGTGCCGGGCAGTATTGAGTGCTCCGGAGCGAAAACCCGCCTGGACTACCACTGTTGCACCTGATAACGCCGCGATTAACCGATTGCGATCTAAGAATCGCCAACGGGTAGGACGGGCCCCGGGTGGGTACTGACTGACCAACAAGCCGCTGCGGGCAATCTGTTTAAACATCTCGGTATTGGAGGCCGGATAAGGACGATCCAATCCCCCGGCCAGCAGGCTAATCGTGGGGGTCTGGGCTCGCAGACACGCCTGGTGAACCAGGCAATCCACCCCATAGGCACCCCCGGAAACCAGGGTCATCCCCTCCCCGGCGCACCGCCAAGCAAGTTCGGTAGCAACATCGTGTCCCAGCGCGGAGACCGCGCGGGCCCCCACCATCGCTACGGTTTTGCTGCTCTCCCGGTTTAGCAGCGTGGTATCCCCGATTGCCCACAGCGCCCACGGAGCATTGCTAAGGTTATTAAACGCTTCTGGCCAGTCACTATCCCGGCGAGTAATTAACTTAAAACGTCCTCGGGACAGCATCTTTTCTAAGGCGGGTAAATCTAGGGCTTCTAGGCGGCCCCGCCAGCGGGCAAAACTTTTATCCCATTTATCTCCGCCGCTGCGCCGCACTAGCTCCACCGGCAGATAGGTGTGCCAGCGCTGCGGATCATCACTGGCAGCGCGGCGAGCAATCTTTAAAGCCGCAACCGGGCCCAATTCGTTAAGGAGCAGATCTGCTGCCAAATCGCCAGCTTCGGTTAATCTCGACCAACTGGCGCAGGCCAGGCGGTATTGATAGTTATCATCCATACTTCCTCCTTGAATTTTGCGCGCTACTGGGAGCGGCCTAGTTGGGGTGTTGCGAAGTGCGCAGCGAATAGGCGAGACCAAAATCTTCTCTACTGGGTTTATCGCGGCCATGCAGATCGGCAACCGTCCACGCTACCCGGCAGATGCGATCGGCTCCTCGCATCGAGATTCTTCCCGAACCCACCAGGCGATCAAGGCGATCTTTGCTGGCAGCATCGAGGCGCCGTTTCAGAACGCGACTAGGTATCCGCGCGTTGAGGGCTATTCCCTGCTCTTTCCAGCGTTTTTGCGCGCGCTCGCGAGCCTGCAAAACTCGCTCCCGTACAGTTTTGCTGCTTTCTGGAACTTCCGTAGTGGTTAAATCCGTGATTTTAGGGCGCCCAACTTGGCACTGCAGGTCGATGCGATCCATCAGGGGGCCAGAAAGTCGCGCTAAATAACGTACCCGCTGGTAAGGGGTACATTTACATTCTGCTCCCAACTGTCCCCACATCCCGCAAGGACAGGGGTTGGCCGCAATCACCAGCTGAAAGGCAGCGGGAAAACTAGTTACTGCCCGCGAGCGATGCACGGTTATTTTTGAGGTTTCGAGCGGCTGTCTTAAAGCATCCAGGCTGCGGGTTTGGAACTCGGGTGCTTCATCAAGAAAGAGGACGCCGTGGTGCGCCAAAGAAATCGCACCCGGAGTGGCGATCCCGCTGCCTCCCCCGATCAAAGCCGGGAGCGTGGCGGAATGATGCGGAGCGATAAAGGGCGGGCAGCGCATCAGGCCATTTGCGGGCATAAAAGTTCCCGCTAGCGAATGAATCGAAGTCACTTCCAGGGCTTCTTCATCATTTAGGGGCGGCAAAATTCCCGGCAGACAACGCGCCAACATGGTTTTCCCCGCTCCCGGCACCCCAATAAAGCTCAGGTGATGTCCCCCCGCGGCGGCAATCTCTAAAGCTTGCCGAGCCAGAAAGGCTCCGCGTACCTCTTGTAAGTCCGGGGGATCCTCTCTCGCCACGACAGGGAGTATTTCCGGGGTAGCCGATTTATCTAGGGTTTTAAGCTGAGCTACCCGCTCTTTCATTTTCCGCATCCCTAGGTAGAACAGCGCCTCTACCAGGTGCGAGACCCCGATAATCTCTATTCCCTCAATAAGGGAGGCCTCAGCAACGGCCTCGGCGGCCACCATCACTTTCTTAAAACCAGCACGCCTAGCCGCCAAAACCTGTGGCAAGATTCCTTTTACCCGATAGACCCGTCCGTCCAGGCCCAATTCCCCACAAAACACCATTCCAGCTGTCCTCTTTTGCACCCCCGCATAGCGGGAGGCCACCACCGCAAGCGCAATCGGTAAATCAAAACCCGAACCGGTCTTAGGCAGTTCCGCCGGGGAAAGATTAACGGTCAACCGCGTAGGTTCCCAACGTAGCCCGGTAGAGGCAATAGCGGCCTCCACCCGCGAGCGGGATTCCCTTAGCGAAGCATCTGGCAACCCTACTAGGGAAAATGCCGGCAATCCTTGACTATGATGCGCTTCGACCTTAATTAGGTGACCATTCAAACCCACCATGCCCAGGGCGAAACAAGTTCCAATTTGTGCCATCTTAAATCCCTCTTAAATCCCTCGACAGTGGGTAATCAGCGGCACTTTTCCGGCAGTAGCGTCAATAGCAATCAAATCGATGCGCACTCCGATCCCTCCCCCGACATCGGGGTGAAGGCTTAGCCAAAGGCTCACCAATTGGCGCAAACGAATATATTTTTCACGTCCTATTCCCCGCTTCGCTCCCCCATATTGCTGGGTGGTACGGGTTTTTACCTCCGCAAACACCAATCGCGTCGAACCCGGATCCCGGCAGATAATATCGATTTCTCCAAAGCGGCACCGCCAGTTGCGATCGATTATTTGATACCCGCACTCTGTAAGCATCCGGGCGGCCAGGTCCTCTCCGGCAGCACCAATTTCCCGGTTCTTGGTTCCCATGCTGTAAGGTTGCCGCCCGGCCAACAGGAACTAAACTTTTTCTTTTCCAATCAAGGAAAACCTAGAACTACCACCCCTGGGGACACTTGGGGATAGCCGCCGTCAGGACGGCAAAACTCACTCGCCTCGGGAAGAGCCCGGCAAGCCAGAAAAGGCGGCTGCGCCCTCTAAAGTACCGTCAACCGTCCCCGAGAAAACTAATGATCTGTATGAGGGTTACGAATCAAGTAGCCAAACGCGCCCAGCGCAGCATTGGCCCCTGCCCCTAAGGCGATCACGATCTGTTTATGGGGAGTATCGGTGCAATCTCCGGCCGCAAAAATTCCCGGCTCTGAAGTGGCACCGCAGTTATCTACCTTGATATAGCCGTTTGCTAACTCTACAGTTCCCTGTAACCAATCAGTATTGGGGATTGAGCCGATCTGCACGAAGATCCCGTCAACCTGCAACTTCTGCTTCTCGCCTTGGGCATCTACATATTCTAAACCGGTAACCCGATGACCATCCCCCACTACCCTGGTGGTATTGGCAGAACTGATCACCTTGATATTAGAGTGTTCCGCCAAACGGTCTACCAGCACCTTATCGGCTTTCAACTGGTCTGCCTGGTCAATCAGAGTAACTTCGCGAGCCATCCCCGCCAGGTCAATAGCCGCTTCTAATGCGGAGTTTCCGCCCCCCATGACTGCAACTTTACGATCTGCAAACAACGGACCGTCACAGTGAGGACAGAAAGTAACCCCCCGGTTCAAATATTGCTCTTCTCCGGGAATCTCCAGTCGCCTAAAACTGGTACCTGTACAAATCACCACGGTGCGCGCGCGCAGCCAAGCACCACCTTCGGTAGTGAGCGGGATCAGCCCGTCTTCCCCGCGCTTTCCAATTTTTTCTATCTTGATGCCACCGATCTGTTCGATAGCGTAGTCGCGCAGGTTAGCTTGGAAGGTGGCCGCCAGTTCTTCGGGTTGCACCCGCTCGAGAGTAATCAAATTTTCGATCTGACCGCTCTCCAGGACTTGTCCTCCGATCCGGTCTGCCACAATCCCGACCCGTAACTGTTTGCGCGCAGCATAAACCGCCGCGGCGGTAGCCGCCGGACCGCCGCCTATCACCAGCACATCGAAAGGCTCCAGGGCATTCAAACGCTTCAGGCGCAGCCCGGTCATTCCCCGCCCGATCTTGGACACTATCTGTTCGAGGGTCACTCTGCCTTGCAAAAAAACTTCCCCATCTTTTACCACGGTGGGTACTGATTGCAGATGGAGATGCTCAAACTCTTCCCAGAAGGTTCCTCCATCAACGGTGGTGTGTTTAATCAGGGGATTAAGTACCGAAATCGCATTCAGGGCCTGCACCACATCCGGGCAGTTCAAGCAGGAAAGCGAAACATAGCTCGTGAACTCGGCTGGTTCGTCGATCTCTTTAATCGCGGCAATAATATCGGCATCGGCCTTAACCGGATGTCCACCTACCTGCAGTAATGCCAGGACAAAACTGTTGAACTCGGTTCCAGTCGGCACCCCCGCGAAACGTACACTGATATCGGAATCAACTCGCCGAATCGCAAAAGAAGGCTTACGCTGATTTTCTTCCCATTTGACCTGAATCAGATCCGATAATCCCGCAATCTGGTGCAAAATCTCGGAGGTCTGCTTGGATTGTTCGCTGTAATCAAGCGAGGTTGCCAATTCAATGGGGTATTTGATCAACCCGATAACTTGTTTTACCTGGTCAAGTATTTTATCTTCTAGCATTTCTTATAGCTTTCCGGATAGATCAAAAGTCGGGGTAATGGTACTTTCCCCAAGATCCCAATTTGCGGGGCAAACTTCATCGGGGTGATCGTAAATATATTGTGCTGCCCGTACTTTGCGCAGCAGTTCTCCGGCGCTGCGCCCGACTGCATCGGAAGTGGTCTCTACGTATTGAATAATGCCGCTGGGATCTATCAGGAAGGTACAGCGATAGGCACACCCGGATTCCTCATCCAAGGCACCAAACCCGCGCGAAATCTTGCCGGTGGGATCAGCTACCATGGGGAAGGAAATTTTTTGAATCCGCTTAGAACTGCTATGCCAGGCCTTATGGGAATGATGCTTATCGGTAGAAACCGAGTAGACCTCTACCCCCATCCGCTGCAGCTGAGCATAATTGTCTGCTAGGTCCTCTAGCTCGGTGGGACAAACATAGGAAAAGTCTGCCGGGTAGAAGAAAACAATCGCCCATTTATCGCGGTAATCCTCGCTGGATACATCCACAAAGGAGTCATTGTAGAACGCTATCCCGGACCAGTCCGGCGCTACAGTATTAATCTTGGACACTGTCAGCCTCTTTCGCCTTTAAACCATCGCTAGATGCCTAATACTTCCCTTATATGGTAACAGCCGCCCGCCGCCCCGGTTTGGCAAACACCTAACGTAGATAGGTATTTTAAATAGTTATTTCCGATTCGGGCAGCTTTTCCACGTTAATGTCTTTGAAAGAATAAACCTTGACTCGATTAACAAAGCGAGAAGGACGATAAATATCCCATACCCAGGCATCTTGCAAAGTTACTTCAAAGAAAACATCCCCGCCATTATTGTGCATTTGCACGTCTACCTGGTTAGCCAGATAGAAGCGACGATCGGTTTCCACCACATATTTGAAGATAGACACCACGTCGCGGTATTCGCGGAATAGGGCAAGTTCCTGATGATTCTCATATGCCTCTAGATCTTCGATTCCCACTGTCATCCCTTCTGACTGCTGAAAACTTTCGGAGGCTGCACCCGTTTTTCGCGGCGGATCTGCCAGGCCTTCGCCAAGTTTGCAGAAGAAACTCCCTGCAAATTCCAACTGAGACGGTGATAAGAATCTAGCCCCAGTTTCGCGATTGCCTGCAGATGCTGCGCGGACGCATATCCCTTATTTTTTGCCCAACCATACCCGAGATCGGGTAGGTCGCTCATTAGTCTATCCCGAGTAACTTTCGCTAACACGGAAGCGGCGGCGATAACCATAGATTTCCCGTCTCCCTTTACCACGGTAGTGACTTCCCGGGAGATTTCTGTTTCAAAGGACGCGGCCGGCGAGGATGCGGGGGGGCGTCGTTCGGTTGCCGCAAATAAATCTGCGGGGGCAGATAGATAGTCGAAACTACCGTCAAGCAGCAATAACCGGGGAGAAAAACCAATTTTTTCGATTGTCCCCAAGGCGCGGAATGCCGCTAAACGCAAGGCCGGGGTTAATCCCTCGCGATCAATCTCCTCGGCACTGGCCGTGCCCACTGCCCAGGCGGCTGGCCAGGTGGAGAGCTCCGCAAACATAGCTTCCCGTCGCCGCGCCGTTAACTGTTTAGAATCGGTTAATCCGACTGGGGGTTCTCCCTCGCTGCCATCTATTACTGCTACCCCCACCGCCAAGGGGCCGGCAATCGCTCCCCGGCCGACCTCGTCAATACCGGCTACGCACTGCAGCCGGGAGGCAGGGGCGCAAGTGGGAGTATTCTTTGCCGTCCCGGCACTTCGATAGAGCTCTCGCGAGCGCTCAAGCGCAGATAGTTCGAGGTCGCGGGTAGGTACGGTTGTCATCTTTGGGAACGGGCAGCTTAGCGAGCAGGGGGAACCGCCGCGAAAGCATCGGTGTTTTTGATTGTTGACATGTGGTTTATCGGCCACATAATGGCGAACGCTCTCCCAGTTACCTGATCCAGCGAGACGAACCCTTTCGAAGGCTCCTTCATATGGAAACGGGAATCCTCCGAGTTGGAACGGTTATCCCCCATCACCCAGAGTTTTCCTGCCGGCACAGTCACATCAAATTTTATTAGCGAGGGCGCGCTGCCGGGATTAATATATCCGCTTTCGTCTACACTGACTCCATTAACTTTCAGCCGCCCATTAGTGTCGCAACATTGCACCCGATCTCCCGGCAGTCCCACGACCCGTTTAACCAGATGATTTTGGGAATCATCGGGGCGCAGACCAACCCAGATCAACATTTTCCCTACCAGGGAGGGACGCGGGGTGTCTGCGCTTCGCTTCAGCCAGTTATCGTCATCTTGGAAAACAATTACGTCTCCCCGATTAAGCTGTCGGTATTCGGGAACCAGTTTCGAAACGATAATCCGGTCGTTGATTTGCAGAGTTTGTTCCATTGAGGAAGAGGGAATCTGGAAGGCCTGGATTAAGAAAGCTTTGATAATCGCCGAGATAGCCAGGGCTACCACCACCATCATTAGGGTTTCGCGAATCATCATCCAAGTTTTAGAGGGAGCTTTGCGTACGCGCCTAGCACTCATTTTGGCTGGGTTGTTTGCTACCCGTTCCCCTGAGCCGCTTGCGCCTCGAGTTTCTTTCATCCCTTTAACTCCCGCCATGATTCAACATTTCCATCATGCCATATATAGTTAAACGGCTCTGCCCGCAGGCAGAGCCGTTTAACAAATAACGGTTTTAGGAGTCGCGACGCTCTTTGATGCGAGCCGCTTTACCGTGACGTTCACGCAGGTAGTAAAGTTTTGCCCGGCGGACATCGCCGCGGGTTACTACCTCGAGAGATTCAATGCTCGGCGAGTTTACCGGGAAGGTACGCTCTACCCCGATTCCGAAACTGATTTTACGTACCGTAAAGGTGGCGTTCGGCTGTTTCTTGCCGTGACGGGCGATTACTACCCCCTGGAACACCTGGATACGAGTGTTTCCCCCCTCGGTTACGCGTACGTTTACTTTAACGGTGTCGCCGGCGCGAAAATCAGGCAGATCCGAGCGCTGGGACTTCTGGTTAATCTCATCGATAATATTCAATGTAGTTTCCTCATTGCTTTCGTTCCGCAGGTAACGTCAGCTATCGGGCCGGTCTAGCCGGCGTATCTAGCATTGCCAAGCGGCATTTGCGGCCCCCTGCGGCAGGTTTCGCAGCCTACTTATGCAACCTTGCCTATTGTGCCATGTTTTGCGCCCAAGACGGAACCTGGCGGGTTGTGAAATCCCTAACCGCGATTAGATCCTGGTTTTCGATTCCCCCCACCATGAAGGTGCGGCGCCCACATTTACGATATCCGTGGTGGCGATAAAACTTTAGGGCCCGACGGTTGGCCTGATTGGTGCCTAAACCAATCTTGATTATATGCGGGAAAAGTGCTTGCAGCTGGGCATGGGATACTTCTAGCATTGCCCCCGCCAGTCCCGAACCGCGCCAGCGCTGATCCAGATAGCATTTCGACAGGTAGGCACAGTTTTCTCCCCCCGCTTTCACCAGGTTTTCTTCGGGGGGTACAAACCCGGGAGCTCCCGCGTTAATCAAGGTGTAGCCAGCAGCTTCCCAAACAGATTCGTCTTTGACCTTCTCCGGGGAGGAAACTTCCGCCAAGATAATCAAAGTTCCCGGATCAGCTAGATAGGCTTTAAAAGCCTGCTCACTAAGTTCTTCGGCGACAAAACGGGCAATCGCGTCTGCAGGTAAATAGTCTGGGCAGGCCTGCGGGAATAGACGAGAAGCTATAGCTGAGCAGGTTGCAGCCTCTCCCGGCTGCGCCCGGCGAAAGCGTACCTGCTGCCTATAGGGAGCAGGTAGGAATCCCCTAGCTGCCAGGATTTCGCGATCTGCTTTTTCGAGGGCGCCGGCATCTAAATCCCAGATCAAATCGGGGCGACGAACGGCAGTTAACATTAGAGACTGCTGGCGGCGCCAAGCTGCAACCTTTTGGTGATCTCCGCTGAGCAGCACCGCCGGGATATCGAGGCCGCGCCAAGTAGCCGGCTGCGTATAGGCGGGATACTCCAGCAGTCCGGACAGCTCATAGGATTCTTCCACCAGGGAACTGGGGTTACCTACGAAGCCATCCAGCAGCCGGCCAGTTGCTTCTACCAGGGCAACGGCGGCGACTTCTCCGCCGTTAAGCACATAGTCCCCCAGGGAAAAAGGTAGTACCCCAACGCCTGGCAACTGCTGATAGTACTGGCTGACTCGCTGGTCGATACCTTCATAGCGCCCGCAGGCCACCACCAAATGCTCGGTGTTTTTCGCAAGATCCCGCACCTGGCGTTGAGTGAGCGGAATTCCTGCAGGGGTAGGAATGGCCAGCACTGTTTTAGCGGCAGCTGCCTGGTCAATCACCTGGTCAATGGCTTTGCCCCACACATCGGGTTTCATCACCATCCCCGCGCCCCCGCCCGCGGGGGCGCGGTCCACGGTGCGATGTACGTCTTGGGTCCAGTCCCGCAGATCCCAAATATGGGTCTCTAAAATGCCACTGTCCCGGGCTTTCCCCATTAGGGAGACATCTAAGCAATCAAAGAACTGGGGAAAAATGGAAATAATATCTATCCGCATCTTGCTACCTTTCCACGTCCTTAGAACAGTCCGGCAGGTGCGTCCACGGTGATTACCCCATTTTCGAGGTCAATCCCGGTTACTAAGGCTTTCACAAAAGGCACTTCCACTAGTTCGTCCTCGGCCGTGGTTACCTGTAGACGATCTTGGAATCCTCCCAGGGCAAGTCCCACGCATTTACCTAGAGTTTCACCCGCAGGACTGACTACCGCGAGCCCCTCTAGCTGGAGAGGCGAGTATTCATCTTCATGGGAAGTCTCGGGGGCAAAAAGTTCGGTACCCCGGATAGCTTCCGCACCCTCGCGCGTGTTTATATGCGAAAAAATCAGGCAGCAGCGATTTTTTATTTCCCGGTAGGAAACCACTGTCCACTCCTCCCCCGCGGCAGTAGTCAGGGTTGCTCCCGCTTGGAAACGTTCGGCGGGATAGTCGGTAAAGGGACGTACTAGTACCTCTCCTTTAAGGCCACGCGCCGGACCTAACTGCCCGACTTTTACCAAATCCATGTTTCCCCCCGACAAAATATTCCTACAGATAAAGGGCGAGCCCCATGAATCCTCATGGGGCTCGCTTTAAAAAACTAGCGCTATCGGCGCGAACGACGATCGGTGTCGACTACATCGACCCGAACCGGTCCGCGAGTAGAAAGTGCGCCCATAACCTTGCGCAAAGCCCGCGCGGTGCGACCTCCGCGACCGATTACTCGCCCAAGATCCTGCGGATTAACCCGCACCTCTAGCAGTTTGCCGCGCCGCATATTGCGTTCATCCACCCGCACATCGTCGGGGTGATCGACAATTCCACTAACTAGATGTTCTAGTGCATCCGCCAACATTACTAGGCTTCCTCACTCTCGGGAGCAGCTTCTTCAGCTTCCGCAGCTTCTTCAGCTTCCTTGGCTTTCGCTTCCTCGGCTTCTTTTGCTGCTGCTTCGGCTTCGGCCTTAGCTTTTTCTTCGCTCGCCTTAGCCTTGCGCTTTTGCGCTTCGTCTGCGGCGGCCTTCACGTTCTTTTCCCGTGCCTCGTCGCTGCTAAGAGTTTCCTTGGTCTTGATCCAGCTTTCAACGTTTTCTTTACCGTTGAAACGAGCAATATCGCCCGAGAGCACCAGCAACCGGCGAACTGCGTCCGAGGGCTGCGCCCCTACACCGAGCCAGTACTGAATACGATCAGACTTCACTTGAATAAAAGACGGTTCCTCATTGGGGTTGTACTGTCCAACCTCTTCGATTACGCGACCGTCGCGCTTCTTGCGGCTATCCACCACTACCACCCGGTACACCGGGTAGTGAATCTTACCAATACGCTTTAAACGAATACGAACTGCCACTTTTGTGGTTTCTCCTGTTCTATTGACTGCTGAGCGTCCGCCCTGGCCGGTGGGATTCGGCCTGGATCAAACCCTCGAGACAAGGCCGCCACACAGAGAGGGGGTGTCTTGGCCCGGTACAACTAGCTATTCTGCCAGAACCTAGCAGGGAGTTTCCACTTTAGTAGCCCCCGATTAGGTATCTTTGAGCAGTTTCACACCGATTTAATCCCGGAGACAGCAAACTTACGAGGACGGCTAGCCGATTTTGCTGTTCCCCGCGCCTCTTCGGGTGGCAAGCGCGCCCTGCTATTTAAAAGAGCGAAGGAACTGCTTTACGGCGGCGCGGGCAGTGACCGGATCTAAATCGCGGGCGCTAGCCACAAAGGCCCCTCGCAAATGTTCGGGATCTTCCCGGTTGCGGGGAGTTTCAAAAGTGTGAACTTGTCCCCCGGCGACCCGCACTAGGTGGATTCCGGCGGCCACATCCCAAGGACGCATCGCAGTGCCAAAAGCCACCGCGGTATGTCCGGCGGCTACCTGCGCCAGATCTAAGGCCCCGGCTCCGGGTGAATGAACGGTAGCGTAGGCGTCGGCTAGCTGGCTGGCCATCTGCCAGGATTTTTCGACCCGCCGCGGATCTTTATCTCGGAAGGGGAAATACCCGGTGATGATGCCTTCGCTTTCGACGCGAGCATTATCGGCTCGCATCTTACTTGCCCGTTCCCCCTCATAAAGGGTTGCTTTCTGAGCATCCGCGACAAATAGTTCGTGGGTGTAGGGCACATAAATCGCCCCTGCGACCGCTTTCCCATCTAGCTCTACCCCAATAGAAGTGTTGAAATAGGCTACGCCGGAGGCAAAGTTCGCGGTGCCATCAATGGGGTCAACAATCCAACGCACCCGCCCGCCCAAGTTCTTTACGAGCTCTTTTGCTTCCGCCAGTTCGCCTGCTCCCGGAGCCTCCTCGCGCCGCTCGGGACGAGCTAGCTCCCAGGCGAATTCCTCGATCACCGTCGGCTCCAGCTTCTGGCGCCGCGATCCTGCCAGGCTGGCGCGCTGTACCTGCTCTAAAGTTAGCGTCCCGGCATTGGTAACTTTTTCTTTCTCGAGGACGTGCTCACCGGTTTCCTCCCCCAAGATCCGGGAGCCAGGTACTGCCCTTCCCAGCAGGTACTGCAAACGGGCCTCCACGTAGCGGTCATGAATGGTGACTGGATCGTGAATACCGGCTTTTAGGAACACCTCTAGGGGCGCCCGAAAGGCTTTGCGCAGGTAGACCCCAACCTGTTGCGCCGCCTCCCCCGCGACGATCATTAGCGCGTGGTCAAGGCTCATTCCCGAAGTGCTCATAGCTTCTATTATTACCCTCTTTAGGCTATTAGTCCTAGGAATCCGCGCTTGAGGTGGCGAACTCGCAGCCCAGGAGCGCCACTTTTGCCGGTTTAGTCGCCCGCTCGAGGTCGCTACTGGGATCTGCGGGATAGCGCAGGTAATCGGCGCGCTCTCCCGGTTCCAGGGCGCCTATTCCCAGATAGTCGCGGGCCCGCCAGGTAGCAAAATCAATAATTTCGCGAGGCAGTACCCCGCCGCGTTCCCACAGGGATAGTTCCCGTCCCAGGTCGCCGTGCGGTTGATAGCCGCCAGAATCGGTACCGGGCAGCAGCTGTACTCCGGCATCGTGCAGCATTGCAAAATGTTCGCGGCGCCCTTCCCACATTTTCTGCATAGTTTCCGCATACACCGGATATTTCTTCCCCGCCTGCGCCGCGAACTGGTTAAATAGTTCTACCTGCAGCAAAGTTGGAGTCACTGGAATCGCGCGCTGGGCACATTCTTGAGCCTGGTCGGCATCGATTCCGCTGCCATGCTCAATACAGTCAATCCCCGCTTCTAACAGCCCGGCGATCGCTTTATGGGAAAATGCGTGCGCCGTTACCCTCGCCCCTGCCTCATGAGCAGCCGCGATTCCTTCTTTCAAAATCTCGGTGGGCCACAGAGGATCTAAATCTGAATCTGCGCCGTTGGAGCGGTCGATCCAGTCGGCCACGATTTTTACCCAGCCGTCACTTTTTTGCGCTTGGCTCGCCATCACCTGCGGTAAATCACTCAGGTTCTCTATATCTATAGGCAGCAGCCGCATATAGCGTTTGGGGCGGGCAATATGGCGTCCACAGCGAATAATCGGCGGCAAAGCAGGGTTCCCTAAAATCCCGGGAGCATATTCCAGGTTTCCGCAGTCGCGAATCGCTAAAATTCCGCAGCTACGATCCGCCTCGGCCTGCGCTAAAGCTTCTTGCGGGGTGGCCAGCTGTCCTACTGCCGCAAAACCAATATGGCAATGCACATCGCAAAATCCGGGCAGGAAATACTCTCCGCCTACGCTGTCATCTGCTTCAAATGCCCCAAAATGTCCGTCCTCGGTAATCGGCAAATGCCCCCGCACCCAGCGGGGAGCCTGGTTAGCTTGCTCGCGGTAATAAAAATTTCCGCTCAGCTGTTTCATCGCTGACCCAGCATTCGTTTCAAGTCATCGGGCAGGTCATCCAAGGTGGGGGCAGCGGCCGGGGCCTCGGGTTGCGTAGCTCCCATCCCAAAGGCACTGCCGGCAGCGGCAGCCGGTGCCGTCTCCTCGCCTTTAGCGGCTTGCTGAGCCTCCCACTGTTTTTGTTTCGCGGGGTTGCCAAACTTGCGGCGAGTCTTCTTCCCCGCCCTGCGCTGCTTCTTGGTGGCGCCTCCGCGTCCTCCGGGCATCCCCGGCATGGAGGGCATTCCGGGCATGCCTCCCCCATTTGACATCCGCTTCATCATTTTTGCTGCCTGGGTAAACCGCTCTACCAGCCCATTTATCTCGGTAACGGTGGTACCGGAACCGCGAGCAATCCGGGCGCGGCGCGAACCATTCAGCAAAGAAAGATCGTCGCGCTCTGCCGGGGTCATGGAGTTCACGATGGCTTCAATCCGGTCAATGCTCTTTTCGTCAAAGGCATCCAATTGGTCACGGTACTGATTCATGCCGGGAAGCATTCCCATCAGTTTCTTCATCGACCCCATTTTGCGCAGCTGCTGCAACTGCGCCATAAAGTCAGTGAGGGTGAACTGCCCTTTCTGCATCTTGCGGGCCAGCTCTTCGGCTTCTTTTTGGTCATAGGTTTTTTGCGCCTGCTCAATCAAGGTGAGCATATCGCCCATATCCAGGATGCGTCCGGCCATCCGTTCGGCATGGAATCGTTCGAAATCACCCAAGTTTTCGCCGGTAGAGGCAAAAAGAATCGGTTGCCCGGTTACCCCGCGCACAGAAAGCGCGGCCCCGCCGCGGGCGTCACCGTCGAGTTTGGAGAGCACTACCCCGGTAAAGCCCACCCCGTCACGGAAGGCAATCGAAGTTTGCACTGCGTCCTGGCCCACCATAGCGTCTAGGACGAATAGAATCTCGTGAGGGTTAACCGCATCGCGAATATCGCGCGCCTGGCGCATCATTTCTTCGTCAACACCGAGACGGCCAGCGGTGTCGACAATAATTACGTCGTAGCCTTCGGTAATCGCCAGGTTCAGCCCCGAACGTGCTACCTCGACCGGATCACCGTGCCCATCACCAGATTCGGGAGCGTGAATATCTACCCCGGCCTTTTCGGCAACGATCTTTAGCTGGGTAACCGCACCCGGACGCTGCAGGTCACAGGCAGCGAGCAAGACGCGCTTACCCTCTTCTTCCCGCAGCCACTTGCCGAGTTTCCCAGCCAAAGTGGTTTTACCAGCACCTTGCAGACCGGCCAACATGAACACGGAAGGCCCGCGCTTAGCGTAGTTCAGTTCCCGGGTCTCGCCCCCCAAGACCTCCACCAGTTCGTCATGAACAATTTTGACTACCTGTTGGCCGGGATTAAGGGCTTTCGAACGCGCCGCCCCATAGGCTTTTTGCCGCACCGTCTTGGTGAACTGGCGGACTACCGGCAGCGCTACGTCGGCCTCTAGCAGGGCGCGTCGAATTTCGGAGACGGTAGCGTCAACATCCGCCTCGGTCAGCAGGCCTTTAGAGCGTAGACGCTTAAAGGAGTCGGCTAGGCGATCAGACAGGCTATTGAACAAAGTGGTTTCCTCCTGGAAATAGTTTCGCCGTCTAGTTTACTTTAGGAGCGCGTCTACGAAGTCTTCGGGTACGAAAGGCGCCAAATCGTCTGGCCCTTCCCCTAGCCCCACCAATTTGACCGGCACCGCTAGTTCGCGTTGTACGCTTACTACGATTCCGCCCCGGGCTGTCCCGTCGAGTTTGGTGAGCACGATGCCGCTAACCTCTACTACTTCGGAGAACACTTTTGCCTGTTGCATCCCGTTTTGCCCGGTAGTGGCATCTAGGACTAACAGGGTCTCAGTCACCGGAGCGCTCTTTTCGATCACCCGTTTGACCTTACCGAGCTCGTCCATCAAACCGGCTTTATTCTGCAGGCGTCCCGCGGTATCTACTAACACCACATCTAGCTCTTTATCTTGGGCATATTTGACCGCATCGAAGGCTACCGAAGCCGGATCGGCACCCTCTTTATCGGAGCGGACCACTTCCACCCCTACCCGGTTTCCCCAGGTTTCTAGCTGGTCAGCGGCGGCGGCCCGGAACGTATCGGCGGCTCCTAGCACTACCGATTTGTTTTCCGCCACCAAAATGCGGGCGATCTTGCCTACGGTGGTGGTTTTCCCGGTGCCATTTACTCCCACGGCGAGGACGATCCCCGGTTTTTTGCCATCGGCCTGCTCTAGGTTTAGGCTGCGATCCAAATCCGGGTTTACCAGCTCAATCAGTTTCGCACGCAAAATTTCTCGAATCTTATCCGGATCGGAAGTCCCCAGCACTTTCGCCTGGGTACGCAGTTCCTCCATCAGCTCATCGGTGGCGGCGATCCCTAAGTCTGCCAGCAGCAAAGTGTCTTCTATTTCTTCCCAATCTTCTGCGCTCAGGTCGCCGCGACCGAGCACTCCCAGCAGCATTTTGCCGAATGATCCTGATTTCGCCAGCCGGGAACGCAGACGCTGCATCCGTCCTTGGGCTGGTTCTGGGGTTTCGAGGGCGGCCTCAGTGCTTTCCGGTTCCGCTGCTACCGGCTGCGCTTCTTCCACGGCGGGAGCTTCGCTCGATTTCTCGGCGACTTCAGCCGCTTCCGCTGCTACCGATTCCGCAAGCTCTGGTGCCTTAGCTGCCACCTCTTCCGGTTCCGCAGCCACTGATTGCGGCTCTACCTCTTGCGGCTCTGCAGGCTCCGCAACCGCGGCCTCTTTTGCAGCCTCTTTATCAGCGGTTTCAGTTTCTTTAACCGGTTCAGCTGCTTTAGGCTCCGGCTCCGTAGCTACGGGGGTCTCTTCTGGCTCGCCCGCTGCACTGGGAGTAGCTTCCAATTGCTTTGCTTTGGAAGGCTCCAGCTGTTTTTTCGCTTTCGCGGAGCGCACCGCTAAAGTACCACCGGTTCCGACTACCGCCAGAACCAGTACTATGACCACAATTCCCAAGGGTGAAAAAAGAAAATCCATAACTACATTGTCACCCATATAAACGCTCAGGTCATATTAGCAAGATCTCTAAAGCCCAATCCTGCTGTTTAAACCGGTAACTAAGTTCTTAATCGGTGTGTACGCGTTGCCAAGAAACCTTATCTACCTGGAAATTCTCCTCGGCAGCCAAATCTTTCTTGTCCTGGCAAGTCTCAATTTCCGCGCCGTCAGGCTTGAATTTGCGCGCCCAGCGACGGATCGGCCTAGCCTGATCCGGGCTATCCGGCGCTTTCCCGGTTCCCAAGTTACTGTTTTCGGAAGCCGATTCCGGTTGCGGACTTGGCAAGTTGGGCGCAGGAGTCACCTTTTCCGGGGCTAATTTGGGTAGGTAACTGGTAGCATCTTCGGGGTCTTTCTCAATCGACACCGCCGCAAGTTTAGGAGGACGCCGCCGTTGTGCGGGAGCAAAAGTAGGAGGAAGTTGTCCCGGGTTAACCTGGTCATTCGCTGTCGGAAAGCCCGCCGTTTTCTCTGTCCGCGAGGATTCCTTTTCTGCACGGCGCGAACGAAACGCCCCCACTTCTTCTCCCCACATCTGTCCGGCGGCAGTACGCAAATTCTCCACTTCTGCAAGTGGGTTAGCGGAATCACCAGGGGAGGCTTCTGCTAATAAAGCATACAAGCGAACCCGCTCCCCGTGATGGTTGTTCCGGGAACGATACTCGTTTTCTTGCCAGGAGTCTGCGGACTCGCGGATCCATTCGCGAATCCCACCTCCAGGACGGCGGGTACGAACCATTACCGCCACCACTAGCACCCCTATCAATACAGCGATGCCAATGCCCACGAATAGCAAGATCAACGGTTCAGTCACGTTTCTATTATGCCTAGAGTTAAGGAATTTACCGATCTGGGTTATTGACCGATACCAAACTGTTACCAGAATTGGGTGTGATCTTAGCTATCTACCGGTTCCACCCGCTGGGAAATCACCCGCGAAACCCCGTCACGCATAGTGACCCCGTAGAGCACATCGGCTACTTCCATAGTCCGTTTTTGGTGGGTAATTACAATCATTTGGCTAACTTCGCGCAGCTGCTTAAATAGCTCCAGCATCCGGGAAAGATTCAAATCGTCGAGGGCAGCCTCAACCTCATCCAAAATATAGAAGGGTGAAGGGCGGGCTTTGAAAATCGCGATTAAAAAGGCCAAAGCCGCTAGGGAGCGCTCCCCACCAGAAAGTAGCGACAGACGCTGCACGTTTTTCCCGGCAGGCCGGGCATTGACCTCAACCCCGGTAGTGAGCATATCGCTGCTATCAGTTAGTTTGAGAGACCCAGTTCCACCCGGGAACAGCCGGGCAAAGACTTCCTGGAACTCTCGGGAAATATCCGCGAATGCCTGCTCAAATGCTTCTTTTACCCGGTCATCTACTTCCCGCACCACTACTAGCAGATCCGCT
Organism: Varibaculum sp. C0165D1; assembly: GCF_056590355.1. Lineage (NCBI taxonomy): Bacteria > Bacillati > Actinomycetota > Actinomycetes > Actinomycetales > Actinomycetaceae > Varibaculum > Varibaculum sp. C0165D1. The sequence continues at coordinate 64,977 of NZ_JBWPVY010000006.1, forward strand.
TTCGAGGTACGAAGATCTTTTAGCTGTCCCATTAAAAACTCGAAGCGCTTTTCCAGGGCGCTATGTTCCTCCAAGGCCAGCGGATTTACCTTCCCCAGCCGCGAGATCGCCCGATTTGCTTTTTCTAGCAGCGCGCTCTGTTCGGCGCGATCATAGGGACGCCAGCGTCCTTCCTCTTGCTCTGTTGCGCTTTCCTCACTGGTAGCTTCGGTTTCGACCTCCTCTTCGCCTGCGCGACGAGCAGCCTCATTCTCAGCTGCATTTGCCTCAGCTACAACCTCTTCTTGAGCGTTCTCTGCCCGCTGCGCCAGCAGATCGGGGTCGGGAACTAGCTGTTGCGGACCAAAGGAAGCGATCAGCTCGGACTCGGAAAGGGCGTAACGTTCTTGCGCTTGCGCGGTGAGCTGTTCGCAGCGCACTCGATACTCGGCAGCCGCCACCTCATCGCGGCGAGAAAGATCATTAAGTTCAGCTAGCTCTTTATTTAACCGCTCAATTTCAGTGCGCAGCTGCCCCGCAGCCTGCGAGGATGCTTCCCGGGCGGCATCGGCGCTTTCCCGCCAAGTTTTGGCTACTTGCGCCACTTGCGCTCCCTGGCGCGCGAAAATCTCGCACCAGGAGGCAACCTGCAACATTCTTTGCGCGTCCCGAGCATGTTTGATTTCCCGCTGTTTGCTGGCAGCTAGACGCAATTGGAAGCGTTCCAAAGATTTAACTTCTCCCTGGAAGCGTTCGCGCAAATTAGTGGTGATCTGGGTGGCGGCCGCCAGTGCCAGATGAGCTTCCGCCGCTTTTTCCCGCGCCGCCAAATCTGCGGCACGGGCTTGCTCTAAAGCTTGTTCCACATCTTCTAAGGGAGATAAATCTTCGCTGCCGTTAAATTCGCTGCGAGCCTTTTCAGCATCCGCAACCTGCTGGCTGCAGGCAGCCATATCCGCCTGAGCCTGCGCTACCTCGGCAGCGGCTCGTTTTCCTTCGCTCTCGGCTCCGCTAACTGCCGCTTCTAGGAGTGCTCTTTCTTGAGCCCTCTCCGCCGCCTTAGCATCGGCTGCCCGCAAAGTTTTCAGGGCCTGTGCACTAGCTGCCGCCGCCTGCGAAAGTTCCTGGGTACTCGCCTGAACCTGAGAGCGGGCTTGCTCGGTCTGCTCCTGAGCTTGCGCGGCGGCCTGGCGCGCTAAGCGGAGTTGCCGCTCCACCTGGATGCGGTTAACTCCTCCGCTGCCGGTGCTCCCTAAATATTTACTGATTACGGTGCCGTCTGCTACCCCCACTCGCGCCTGGGGAATTTTTGCGACCAGGGCGCGGGCAGCAGTTAAATCTTCGGTCAAATAACTATCTGCTAGTAATGCTTTTAATACCGGGTGTAGATCGCGAGGTGCTTGCACTGCCGCCAGCGCCGTCATCGGGTTTTCGGCGCCCGCGGCTTCCGGCTCGGTTAGGGGCATCTTTTCTTGCTCGAGGGCGCTCCCTAGTACCCAACTAACCGTCCCTTTACTTTCTTTAGCGGCATTCAATCCCGCCTCTACCTGGGAAGCATCTACTATTAGGGCGCTGCCGCCTACTCCCAGCAGTGCGGCGATCGCTTTCTCCCAGTGATCAGCAACGCTGATTATAGAAGCCAACTCCCCCTCCGGCTGGGCTGCCTGGGCAAATGCACTTTGAGCCTCACTCGAGGAGGCTGCCAAGACCTGACGGAGATTGGTGGCACTTTCGGCGGCCGCCACCGCTTTTGCTTCGCTTTCGCGCAGCTGGTCACGCGCTTTTTCTAACTGGGTGCGCACCTCATTCTCGGCTGCTGCCAACTCTCGGTAACGGCTGGCTGCATCCGTTCCCGCATCGACGGTTTCCTCCCGGTAAGCCGCCTGTTCCGTCCGGGCGGCCGACAGTTTTTCCTGCGCTGTCTCAGCCGCATTTTCTGCCCGCTGCAGCCGCGAGCGCGCTGCCTCGAGCCGGGCCTTAGCGGTCTCTATTTCTTGCTCTAGCCGGGTTATCTTTTTGGTTTTCTGCTGCGCATCCTCCCGTAAATCCTGGGCCCGGCGAGCTAGTTCCCCTACTTTCCGGGTGGTTTCTTCCTGCGCTGCCTGCCTAGCATCGCACTGTTTTCGCCGCGCCAAGGTTTCTTCATCCTTAGCTGCTAGTTCATTTCTAAGGCGCGCTAAATGCTTTTGCCGCTCCTCAATGCTAGGACCAGCCGGCACCGGTTCTGGCTTCGCCAGGGAAGCGGCCCGCTCATTCGCCAGCGCTTCTAAAGCACGCAAACGCTCAGTAATGGTGGTGAGTTGCTGCCACAGATTAGCGGCGCGGCCCCCCAAATCGTTATGCGCCGCATCTGCGTTTAACTGCTGCAATTTTTCACGCTGTTTAGCTAGTTGGGTCTCTAGCTCTTCGCGCCTGCCAGCCAGCTCTTGCTCGCTTTCCCGGTAACGCGATAGCTGGGAGCGCAGCTGTTGCAGGTCGTCGGCTAGAATCCGGCATCCGGCGTCCCGAGCCTGCGCCTGCAAAACTGCGGCTCGTCTGGCGGTTTTAGCTTGCCGCGCTAGGGGTCCCAACTGTTTTTGAATCTCTTGGGTGAGATCAGATAGTCGGGCCAGTTTTTCTTCCAATCCATCGAGTTTACGCAGCGCGCGTTCCTTGCGACGCTGGTGTTTAAGTACCCCCGCGGCCTCTTCAATCAGGGCTCGTCGCTGGGAAGGATCCGCTGAAAGCACCTGATCGAGCTTGCCCTGCCCGATAATCACGTGCATATTGCGTCCCATCCCGGTGTCAGAAAGCAGCTCTTGGATATCTAACAGCCGGCAGGGGGTACCGTTAATCGCGTACTCGGATCCGCCCTGACGAAACAGGGTACGAGAAATTGTGACTTCCGAATAGTCAATCGGCAGCTCACCGTTGGTGTTGTCAATGGTAAGCGCTACTTCGGCTCGCCCCAGGGAAGCGCGCGAACTGGTGCCCGCAAAAATAACATCCGCCATGGATCCCCCACGCAGATTCTTGGCACCCTGCTCACCCATCACCCAGGCGAGGGCATCGACAATATTGGATTTACCAGATCCGTTGGGACCGACTACACAGATAATCCCGGGAGTAAATTGCAAAGTAGTGGCGCTGGCGAAAGATTTGAATCCTCGCAGCGTCAACGACTTTACATACATCTAGTTGCTCCCGCTATTAGGAGGCATCCGGGAACCAAATCTTAATCTCGCGAGCAGCTGAGGCGGTTGAATCCGATGCATGCACCAGGTTCTGAATCTCTCCGGAATCATAGTCACGTCCAAAATCTCCGCGAATAGTTCCGGGGGCGGCTTCTGTGGGATTAGTGGTTCCTACCAGGGAACGCACCCCTTCCACTACCCGGGTACCTTCGACAACCACGGCTACGATTTTTCCGCTCTGCATGTAATCAACCATGGATTCAAAGAAGTGCTTATTTCGATGCTCTTCATAGTGATCATGCAGTTCCTCGTCGGCTGCTTCTGCCACTCGCAAAGCCACGATCGCGTAACCTTTTTGCTCAATGCGCGCCAAAATTTTGCCGACCAGCCCGCGACTATATCCATCCGGTTTAACCAGCAATAAAGTGTATTCCTTATTCGGATCTAGCTTCAGTTCGCTCATTACCGCTTCCTTCCTTCCTTTTCCCGCTCTTATCCCCGGGAATTACTCTTTTAAGGATACCGGCAAAGGCCCGACCCCAATTCGTTTTATCAACTCTGCCGATGCCTCTGCAGAGGCTAGGCCATCCGGCTGCGCTGCGGCCTTCGGAAAATCGCTGGTTCGCGCCTCACCTAGCGGATTAGTGGGGGCAGGAGGGGGCGGCGGAACATTTGCTGAGGTGGCAGATTTTCTGGCTGCAGCTACTTTTTCCGCATTTTCTTGACTGAGCGCGGCAGCTTCACGCAACTGCACCACTGCTTCGGGCTCTGCCGCCTTATCAGTAGTTATTTCCGGCGGCCAATCCCCGCTAGGCTCACTGAGCTCTGCCTCCACCGCGTCTAGAGCCTTGAGAGATTCCCCTCCGCTAGCGGCAATACGCAACTCATCGCCCGGTTTTACTTTCAATCCCATAAGCGCGAGGACGCTGCCGGCATCTACCTGGTTAATAGTCACTTGGGCATCAAAACCAGTAGCAATCCGGGCTAAACGCGCTGCTGGACGCGCCGACAGCGGCTCTGAAGCCCCATAGGTAACCGTGCGGGGAGCTAGCGGATCCGGAGCGGGGGCAGGCGGCAAAATATCAGCCGCGTCCTCTTCTGGGAAAAACTGGGCAGCAGCGCTAATAGAGCGTAAGACTTCTGCCAGCTCGGCGCCTTGGGCGGCGGCTACTACTCCCGCGGCGGTGCCCTCCACAATTGGTCCGCGTCCTAGCCGCAGCGAACGCTCTCCTAAATCGGTGATTACCTGTTGACAAGCTAGGCGCGCCGCCCCGAAATCAGCCATCAAAACTAGGGAGTCCTGCTCAGACAGTTTCTCCATTACCGCCGAGACCTTATCGGTAACGATTTGCGCGGCAGTCCCTAATCCTTCATCGTGGCATCCGCACGGCTCGACTATAACTTCTGGAGCTAGGGTGGCTACCACTTCACACACCCCACGTGCCAAAGTCTGTGATTGCGAAACAATGATAAAAGCAGTTTTCGGGTGCACGATACTTCCTCCCAGGTACAGATATCTCCTCTAGGTTATCGCGCGGACGGGCGCTACTTAAACCATTAGGAGATTATCGTGGTTGTCAGTTCTTTTAGTCGAATAGTAGCCGCAAAACCGGCTCTTCAAACAGCGCGGACTAATCGGCGTCTAGGTCTTTGGCGACCAGTTCCGCAATCACCGCGACTGCCTCCTTGTTTTCGCTCTCTACGGTTACCTCGGCACCGCATTCGGCACCCAAGGTCATGATCAACAACATGGAGGAGGCAGCTACCGGTTCTTCTCCGGCGATTCCGATAGTAATTTCCTCCTCAAACTCGGCAGCTTTTTCCGCGATAATCGAGGCCGGACGGGCATGCAATCCCACGGAGGATCCTACTTTCACAGTTTTTGAAGCCATGGCTTTACCCTTCCTTATTTACACTTATGCCTTAGCTACCGTCGCTTGCTTACGGCGCATTTTGGCGAAAGTGACCGCAGCCGCTGCCACTGCCACCCCCGCTACCAGGGCGATAAGCGCCCCCAAAATATTGGTGTAGGCAAATAGCACGAAGATTCCCCCGTGCGGAGCCCGGCACCCCACCCCGAACGCCATGGCGATAGCGCCAGTTACCGCGCCGCCTGCCATTATAGAGGGGATTACCCGCAGGGGGTCGGCAGCAGCGAACGGTACCGCCCCCTCGGCAATAAAGGATAGTCCCAAGAGCCACGCGGCTTTACCGTTTTGCTGTTCTGCTGGCGAATATAGCCTGGGACGCAAAGTAGAAGACAGCGCCATCGCTAGGGGCGGCACCATTCCGGATAACATCACTGCCGCCATGAACTGATACGATCCATCGGTTGCTTGCGCCAACCCGGCGGTGCCTACCAGGTAAACAGCCTTATTAACCGGTCCTCCCAGATCGAAGCACATCATTAGACCGATAATGATCCCCAGCAAGATTGCAGAAGTGCCACCCATTGAGTTTAGCCAGGTTTGCAGGAAGCTCATCAAGGCCGCCAGTGGGTGCCCTATCAGCATCAGCATTAATAGCCCCATAAGTAGGGTGGTTATTAAGGGAACAATCGCTACCGGCATTAGCCCAGCTAACCAGCGAGGGCATTTCAGAGTGGAGAGAGCATTAGCAATAATCCCGGCGAGAATCCCGGTCACCAGGCCGCCGATGAAGCCGGCTCCAAGCGTCATAGAAATCGCCCCTCCGATAAAACCGGGAGCGATACCGGGACGTCCCGCCAGACCGTAGGAGATATATCCGGAAAGCGCAGGGACCAGGAAACTCATTCCGCTTTTGCCTAGGAAGACCAGCAGGGCACCCAAGTAAAGTGCCAAGCCGGAACGATTGGTAAGGATTCTACCTTCCCCGAAGGGGCCAGAATCTGGCAGGTTCCAGAGCGAGAAATTAAGGGAAATATCTTGAGCGGGGCCCTCCACGTCATAGCCGCCGATTAGATAACCCAACGCAACTAGCAAGCCCCCCGCAGCCAAAAAGGGGATCATATAGGAAACCCCCGCCATCACTGCCTTTTGGATACGACGCCCCCAACCTACGGTTTTTGTTTCCTTCCTAGGTTCCGCCGCGGTTACCGGGGCAGCCTTCACCTCTTTCTCTTTTGCCATTGCCTCCCGAATTAATTTCTGGGGATCATTTATAGCCGCGAGTGCTTCCCTATCGGCAGGTGCGGCTTTCGTGACGGGCGCAGTTTGCGCCGCGGGCACACTTTTAGGGGCAGCTACCGCGGGAGGCGCGACTACCCCCATAATGATGTCCGCTACCTTTTCGGCAGAATCTGCCGCCCGCAGGGCAGCCAAGAAGTTCTTATCGACTAATTTGCTCGCCAGTTTTTGCAGCAGCTTCAAATGCGCACGCTCTTGTCCTTCGCCGGCAGCAATCATGAAAACTAAATCCGCGGGGCCATCTTTGGCTCCGAAATCTACCGGTTCTTTTAGCCGCGCAAAGGCCAAGCTGTCTACCCGAACTGCCTGGGAGCGGCAGTGCGGAATAGCGATTCCTCCGAGCATTCCGGTGGTGGATTTGGCTTCTCGGGACATCAGGTCGTTGATTAAACCGTTTTGCTCGGCGCGCCCCGAAAAGGCAATTTTCGTAGCCAGTGCCGCAATCACGCTGTCTTTATCTGCCCCCAGAGGTTCGTCTAAACTCACCAGTTGCGGGATTATCAACTTTGCGTTTTCCATAGTTCTCCTGTTCGGGGTAGCGTTTACAGGCTATTTCTGCCAGTCGGCGAGCTGAAATCAGCATGTCAATTTCGTTGGGAGCAGCGAATTGAACGGTACTGGTGTGTCCGTATTTTTCCGCACCCAAAGCATGCAACACTAAGACTATCAATATCCCCAGGTGAGGAACGTCAATGCCCCCAGCAGAAACATTTTACGGAACTCCGGTAGTAAATGGTCTAGCTTACGGGCCAGTCGCCTGGGTTAGCCGTTTTGAAATTCCAGACATACCTGCCACTAAAATCCCGCTGGATCAACGGGAATCTGAAGCCGGGCGTTACCTTAAAGCGGCAAAAAACGTATTCGAGCGCCTGTTGGCTCGCTCGCAAGAAACCATAGGTACTGCCTCGGATATTTTAGCTGCCCAAGCGGAATTTTACCGCGACCCCGAATTCAAAAATATGGTGCTTCAGGCAATAAAGGGGGAGCCCCAGCTAGAACAAGTAACTAAAGAGCAGTGCGAAAACGCGGCACAAGCGATTTTGACCGCAGCAGATAGCGGAGATGCCCGCGCCAGGGCGCGGCGCGCCCTCGGGATTGATCGCTAATTTAATAACTGGGGTTAGTATCCGGCGGGAGCGGTACCAATCGAGAGGTATTGCCCCTCCCCCAGATCGACAATATCGCCTGCTTGTAGCACTACCGGTTTCGCGGGTTCAATCGGATAGATTTGCCCGCCGCGACGCAAGCGCGTTCCATTTACCGACTCCAAGTCCTTCAGCGAAGGATTACCCCCATCGTCGATATAAAGCAGGCAATGGGTACGAGAAATCTGTTTGGCCGGACTCGGCACGGTCATAGTTTGGGCTTGCGGATAGGTCGAAGTGGCCGCATCGGGGCGGCGCCCCACCACGATCGCGTCCTCTAAAATCATAGACTGCCCCTGCCCGGAAGTAACCGTATAACGTACCTCAGGTTGATATCCGCCTTGCTCGCCATATTGAGGCTGCATGCCGTATGGAGACTGCCCATAGTCGGCTTGCCCATACTGTTGCTGGTATTGCAGCTCTTCATAGCCGGGTTGTTGATAGCCAGGCTGTCCATATTCAGGCTGTCCATATCCGGGAGCTCCCTGAGGAGAATACCCCGGGTATTGGGGAGCCTGCGGTTGTTCACCATAGGGATTGGGGTAAGCGCCATTTGCCGCCTGACCATAGGGATCGGGATTTCCCGGCATGGGGACTCCGGATTCCGCTTGCGGGGCTCCATAGATCCCACTGGGCGGATAGCCTGCACTGGCATTACCCGACTGGTTCGGATAGTACTGGTAGGGATCGTTGCTCATAGTGTTTCCTCCATTACCAACCGGCAATTTTGCACTCTCCTATTGGCACCAGTCTACCCCAGGCGAGGTTTTTCCATCTAAGCTAACCGCAAAAACTTTTACGCACCATTTAGCCCCTTGCGGCTGGAGAGTTATTTTCGGTTCGGTCACCGTATGAGTGCCCGCGTCCTTTCCCCCTTGGAGCACCTGCACCTGGTAGGAGGCCGGAGTATCGCCTGCTCCCGGTTTCCAGCTTAAAGCTATCTGCCCATCTGCAGCCGGTTTCCCTTCCAAGGCGGTTACCGGGGATACTTCCGCGACGATTCCATCATCGGCGGAGGCGGTAATCAACGGTTCGCCAGAACTGGGTGCATTTTTAACCGCGCTAGTACCGGAATTGAAATAGTAGGCGACCCCGGCCGCAGTTCCGACTACCAGTACCAGCGCCCCGATTATTGCCAGTAGGGCTCGCCGCCAACCCAACCGAGAGGCAGGTAAGAGGGAACGCGAAAACGCCGCGCTAGAGTGACTCCCCACAATCAAAGGACTATCTGCCCGCGCCGCATCTGCTGAATCTGACGCTGGCTGCGAACCGGAGGCATCTTTGAGGCGAGTAACATCTGGATCGGTAGACACCTGGGCCAAGGTAGGATTAGCGCTGGCGATATCCATGTTAGTCACCGGATGATTTAGCTGCCTTTGCAGGTCTTGTAACACTTGCCCAAATTGGGCGGCACTTTCGGGACGATCCGCCGGATCTGGTTGCAGCGCCCAGGCCAGAATCTCGCGCAGGGGCGAGAACAACTGGGAAGCATCTAGAGGGGGAACGGAATGTAAAACCCGCTGGGTCAGTGCAGATGCCGAATTATCGCCCCCGGCTATCTCGAAGGGGCTGCGTCCAGTCAGCAGGGAATGCATAGTTGCCGCCAGGGAATAAATATCACTAGTCGCCTCGGCTAAAGAGTTCTCGTCGTGTTGTTCCGGGGGCGCCCAGGGTACTGATAGCCCTAAAACGTCGCGATGAGCCAGTGGCTTTCCCAGGGGCAAAGCTAAACCAAAATCAGACAGCACCGGGCTAGAAAACTCGGAGATCAGTATGTTTGCCGGTTTCACGTCCCGATGAGCTAGCCCGGCCCGATGCACAGTTTCCAGGGCTCCCGCCAGCCGAATCGTGATATCTAGGGATGCTTTCAGTGAAAGTGGATAGCGACGAACCCGCTGCGACAAGTTAGTCACCGGGCAATATTGCAAGACTAGATAGGGGCGACCATCGGGCAGTTTTCCGGTTTGCAGCAGGGAGATGATCGCCGGGTGAGCACAGGTGGCGGCCAGGGCTTCAGCCTCGGTCGCGAAAACTTGTCGCCCTTCCCGGCTGCCCAGTTCTCTAAGGACTTTGATTGCTACTTCGCGATGGGGGCTTTTCTGCTGATAGCGGTAAACATCGGCAAATCCACCTCTGCCCAGCAAAGACTGCACACTAAAACCCGGAATTTTAGGGGGTGTCTGGGTCATGGTCGTCCTCTTTCCGTAACCGAGTTTCATCTATTTTCCGGGGCGAGGGCGCCCGACGGGTATAGTCTAGCGTCTCCGAAGGTAAGGATGGGGGCACCGGCGGGATAGGCGGAGGCTCCGGCATTTTAGGAGGTGGTGGGGGTAAAGCTGAAGCAGCCGGCTTACCTAAGCGGGTCATGTCCTGTTCATCCGGGGCTAACTCCCCTAGCGGCGGATTCGGTGGCTGGGGCGCTTGCGCAACCTGGTGCGATTGCGGAGCTTGCGGTGGCTTTGGCGGCAGCGCCGGCTGTGGCACCAGGGGAGATTGTGGAGGTCGCGATGATGATGGGAGCGGCGGCCGGGAGGAGGCAGCCGGATTACCTAAGCGAGTTGCGTCCCTATTCCCCGCCGCAGGCTCGCTCGCCCGTGGCCTGGCAGATTGCGATGGTTTTGGCGGCAAGGGTAGCTGCGAGGAGCGAGCCGAATTTTTCAGGCGGGTAGCTTCGCTTGTCTCCGCTGGGCGAGAGGGAGGGCGCTCCCGATCCGCTTCCTCCCCTACCTTCCAGGCAAGTGTTCCCAGACGGGTTGCGTCTCGCGCCGGTTCCTCGCTTATGGAACCAGGCCCCTGAGCCAGGCGGGTGCCGTCACTAAATTCTACCCCCACCTGCGGAACTCCTACTTGTCCTAGGCGAGTGGCTTCCGAGAATGCCCCTGTATCCTCCACAGGTGCAATAGTTTCTTCACTGCGGCTCGGAGCCAAGGGGGTACGCAACTGTTGATATTCCTGCTGGGTTAGTCCCAAAGATAGGCTGGGTAAAGACAGCTCTTTGCGCGGAGTCAATAGTTTGTCTACCCCCGGAATTTTCTCCAGTTTTTGGGCAAAACTACTGCGAATAAAGCGGTTATAAAGCGAGGAGGGGCGAATCGCGGCTACCAGTGCTCTAGCTTTTCCAACCGCCATTTTCCAGGTGAGAGTTAGTTGTTTAACCAGCTGCCAGGCCCAATCGGAATCGATTTCATCATCTGTGCCCGGACTGTAATCCAGGTAATCAGCGATCCCTGCCAGTTCGCGTGCTCCCGACTGTAGCTTCGACTGAGTGATTCCCCCCAGGTAACTGTCGATTATCCAGGCGGCTTCTTGCCGGGTTGCCCCCGCCGGAAGTCGGATTCCGCGATCCCGGAAGCGATCGATTATTTCTTCCCAAGCTCCTTTTAGGCGCTCCTCAGGTTCCTTAGCGCGTCGCCGCCGGCGGGAGCGATACCACTTAGCCAGCAAAACTAGCAGAATCGGAGAAAGCAGCAGTAACAGCCAAAAACCATACTTAGCGACTTGCGCCAGCGCCGCCAGAATCTGCATTCCGGTAGAGGGATTATCGGCATGTGCCTGCTTTTCCACATGCGGTAACACCGGCGGGGTAGCTGGCGGGGGCGGGGGCTGCAACACTTGGGGTTTCGGTACCGATTTGGGTTGCGGCTGATCGGTACGAGGAACTCGATCGCGCGGAGGGGTGGGGTCAAAGGGGATCCAGCCCACCTCTTTAAACTTCACTTCCACCCAGGCGTGGACGTTGTCTCCCTTTAGTTTCAGGTTACCGCCGGCTTTCTTATCTGCCGGATAGGCTCCCAGCACTACTCGTGCAGGCGCCCCAAAAGCTCTTACCATCAGGGCCATCGCAACCGCATATTGTTCATCATCACCAATGAGCTGCTGTCCCTGGAAGAATTGGCTCATGCGGGCGGCGCGATGTCCGGGGCGGGAAAGTCCATCCGATCCGTCGGAAAAGAAACCTTGTCCCGAAAGATAGGATTCCACATTGCGCACTTTTTGCAAGGGAGTGGTCGCCCGCGCAGTTAACTGGTTGTTTAGCTCGGTGATTTCTATAGGTACCGCTTCGTCTTTACCTTGCGGTATGGGGTCAAACTCCAGGCCAGAGATGCGAGCATCGCTAGGAGTGCGGTCTTTGGCAAAACCTACCTGGTAGGACAGCTCGCCGGGGTTTGCGGTAAAAGCCGAGCGCAGCGAGGCGGAATAATAAACCACCGGGTTTGGGCGGGTAGTAAATTTTAGGGAGTGGGCACTGCCCAACAGGGGAACCCACGGCTGGTCATAGTTCACCAATTTAACTGCCGCTTGGCTGTCAGCAGATATTTCTTTATCTAAAATTGAATCAACCTGCACAAACTGGGCATTTAAATTAGGGTCGATTTTGAAAACTGTCCCGTCATAAGCATTCATGGTGGCAAAGCGCATCCGGGTGCCCGCGGGATAGTTCTTTACCTCCGCAATAGTTTTATCTTTCCAGTCCCGGGAAAGGTGTCTGAAGGAGGCCAAGGGGGAAACAAAATCTTCCAGTTCCACCGGTGGTAGTACGTGAGTACGCAGGACTTCCCGGTTACCACGCTCAGTGAGGCCTGCCAAAGAGGCTGAGGCAAGACAAACAATTAGGGTAACCGCCACTATCGCCAGGGGGCGGATAAAAGTATTTTTCTTAGCTACTCCTGCCAGATTAACTGCCCGGGAACGCGCCTTGGCTCCCGCCTCGCTGACCAGTCCGCACCAGAGCAAAGCGATAAAGAAATAGCCGGCTCCTGCCCAGCGGGCGACCGGAACTAGCTGGGACCCCCAGGCAATCGCCACCACCAGGCAAATCGTGGCAGGCACCAGAGCCGCCCAGGGGCGGCGCGACCCGGCAGTTAATCCCGCTAACAGGGCAGCGATTAGGCAGGTGAGGAAGGGCAGCACTGCTGCCCCGGCAGCGGCGCTTAGCGGTAACGGTGCAGTAAGAGTATCCCGCCAGCAAGTCACCATGGCGGGCACCAATACTTCCAAGCCCGATAAAGTGGGGTAAAACTTCCGTCCCGTGGGATCAGTAGCAGCCAAAGTGGAGCCAAAAGCTAAAAATACCCCTAAAAACACCGTTATAGTGGAGATTATTCCCAAGTGCCAGCGCCGACATACCAGGGCTATCAGGATTCCTAAAACCACCCCGCCGCCGGCTGCTATTGCTCCGATAAAGCCCAGGAAGGGCAGGGAAAATAGGTAGCAGGGAACAATAAACAGGCAGAGGGAACTCAAACAGATTAACTCGGATCTTTTCACGTCAAACTCGCTCCGCTTAATGCCCGGGGCAGCTGCGAAAGCTCCCCAATGTTTAGTAGCCGCCGTGAACTAGCTCCTCTCCGCGTCAAGGTCGCGCCCGCATCAGCGCGAATACCAATAGTGGCCATATCTGCAGAAGGTAGTAAACAGATTTGTTGCAGGCGGCGCATCCCTACTTCCGGTCCGCAAATCAGGGAACAAACCGAGGCCTGCTCCTCGTGGGCCAGCGCCCAACGCACCAGATGCCGATACTCTTGGTCGTCCTCCTGAGGTTCCACTTCGGTTAGAAAGTCCAGGACTGCGCGGGCACTAGCGGCTTTCAATACCGTTTTCCCTGCATATAGGGTCAGGGGTTGCCCGCTAGACAGGGAGGAAACCGCCAGGGATGCCGCCGCTTCTACCGCCAGTTCAAAATCGGCCTCTCGATAGTCTTCCCGTTTCAGATCCAGCACGATCAGGTGATGGGAGCGGCGGGTCTCCAAATACTGCCGCATCATTAACTGGCCGGTATGGGCTGACATTTTCCAGTGAATATGCCGGCGGTCATCCCCAGTTTCATAGGGACGCAAAGCGTGAAAAGCCGCGTCAGAACTGGTTATTACCTGTGAGGTTGCCCCCTCCATATCCCGGGAATACCCGCTTAAAGTCGCCAGGGCAGAAGTAAAATTGGGATACACATACACGTCTTGATAGTCCGGCCAGGAGCGTACCCGCCGAATCAGTCCTAAAATATCTTGACGCACCGTGCGCGGCGGGCCCACCACTATCTTTTCTCGCCGTTTGGTTTGCAATTGAAATTCGCGGGTAAACTTTTTGCCGGCTCGCAAGGTAGGCACCGCAATATCGGCCTGCTCTGCCCCCAGAGGCAACTCTATTTTGAGGGCGCGTACCGCGCGGCGCCCATTATTTTTTGCGACTGCTCGCCCTATTAAGTATTGTCCTTTGCGCAGTCGGTCTTGCTCCACCAAAACCCGCACCGTGAGCTCGCCGCCACCCCAGGTCTGTACCAGCGCCGCCCCCAGCGCCAATAGGGCGGCAAACATTATCGCCGCTGCCTCGGCCCAATCCCAAGCCAGGTAGGCTCCCAGGCTAGCCAGTCCCCCTAACAGGACTAACCACCCTAAGCCGGTAAGCGGAATTTTGCGCGCTGCAGCCAGATAGGTACTGGTGCGCGCCCGTTTCCAGGCTTTATTTCCACTTTTCAGCGCGGTTTTTAACGCAGTGGTGGTGGTTTCGGGAACTTTCATTATTTTAGGCCTGCGAATCCACTGGTGGTGGTACCTCGTTGAGCGCTCTTTCAACTACGCTTTCTGCGGTTGCCCCCTCGAAGAGAGCATCCGCATCCATAATGATCCGATGGGCCCAAACTGGCACTGCCAGGGTTTTTATATCGTCCGGCAATACGTAGTGGCGTCCTTGAGAAGCCGCCCACACTTTCGCCATCCGCATCATCCCGATGGCTGCCCGGGTAGAGACCCCCAGATTGACCGCCTCGTCTAAGCGGGTGGCTTCCGCGAGTTGCTGCACATACCGGGTGATCTGGTCATCTACATAGTTTCGCAGCCCCAGCTGACCTAGAGTATTAATTTCTTCGGCCTCCACTACCGCCGCCAAATCTTTGGATAAGTCAGGTTGGGAGGCTCCCGACAAGATCTTGATGGCGATTTCCTGCTCGGGATATCCCAGGGAAATTTTTATCAAGAAGCGGTCTAGCTGCGCCTCGGGGAGTTTATAGGTTCCCGCCTGCTCTACCGGGTTTTGGGTGGCGATCACCAGGAACGGCGAGTCTACCGCATGCACCACCCCATCGACACTGACTTGTCGCTCTTCCATCACTTCTAGCAGGGCAGATTGGGTTTTAGGGCTGGCTCGGTTGATTTCATCTGCCAGTACAATATTGGCGAAAATCGGGCCGGCATGAAAATCCCACTCTTTGGTTTTCTGGTCGTAGACAGTTACCCCGGTAATATCCGTCGGCAACATATCGGGAGTGAACTGAATCCGGCTATGGGAGGCATCCACCGAGGCAGCGAGGGCGCGAGCGAGAGCAGTTTTCCCAGTTCCGGGGGCATCCTCTAATAGTACGTGCCCGCCTGCCAGGAAAGCCGCTAACACCAGGCGCACCTGGTGCCCTTTACCTAGTATCGCCCGATCAACATTGTCGGCTATCTGCGTGAAGCGCGTAGCAAATTCGGCGGCTTCGGCCTGTTTAAGGATCATATAGCTATCTCCCTTTCGGTTTTCCGGGCAGGTAAATCTTGCCCGCTAAGAATTGGGTCGGGGTACTTATAGGCGGCCAGGGCGCACTCGAGGGCATGCAGTTGCCCCGGAGACTCTGTACAGCTCCCCCAGGGCACTGTTCCTGCTCGTGCGGATACCGGCAGCTCTATTTGGGGTGTCAGGTGCGGCCATAGCGGTTTGGATCGCGGGAGTAAAGAAGTAAATTCCAGGTAATTTCGCAGGTAAACGGGAGTGGTCGCGGTATTTCCCTGCCCGCGCGAGGAATAGTCGGGGGCGGTGGTATCTGGTATCGAAACTACTAGCTCCTTTCGATTTAGCTTCTTACCACCTCGGAAGGCCAGCTGCGCAGTAATCTTCCAGGTCTCGCCAGGATTCAAGTTCGTAAGGGTTATAATCCATCCGCTTTCGGCAATGGGACTCAGCTGGTAGTCGTTCCCCAGCAGTTTTCCACTTTTTTGTTCTTTCCCGGAAACTACCAACACAATGTCAGAATCAATACTCCAAACATCTGCTCCCTGCACCCCCACATTAATAACCGCGGGAGTTTTATCTGGGTTCGTTAGCTCCATCGAAGTTAGGGCGGGATTTTCCTGGGCAGCTAGATTCGCTTTTACCGAGCCGGGCGCTACCTTATTTCGCTGAAAATCACAGGTGTATTTGACTTCCAGGCCAGATTTTGCCCGCGGGTCCGCGTACTGGAAAGTTCCATCACTACCTACCAGGTTCCCCCCTACACTGGTAGCCCGGCAGGAACCGCTATCTCCGGTGGGGGCGTTTGCTCCGTTCAGACTCACCGCGGCTAGTTTGGCCCCTGCCCGCTTTAAAGTGGCGCTAACTTTGTTTTTATCAAAGGGATCAAAAGTTTCGAACAAGCCACTAGTAGCTGCCAGTCCTGCCTTGGTATTGACCGCGTAAACGCTGAACCGGTGAGATCCGCCGGGGATATCCGGAACCCTCATAGTGGTATTTTTAGTTTCCCGAGCACCGCCTCCATCTATGCTCACCACATAGCGATCAATCGGGGAACCCCCATTGCTAACGGGGGGATCCCAACTTAGGATCGCTTCTCTGGCCTTACCGGCGGTGCCCGAGAGGTTTCTGGGGGCGCTAGGCATGACTTCTACTTCTATCGCCGGAGAAGCCCCGGAGGGTTTGGAGTCCCCTACCCGGTTGGTGGCCACTACCGTAAATCTGTGCGACTTGCCTGGTTCCAGTCCGGGGAACTCCACCAGCGTTGCCGGGGAAGTAATAGTTTTACCGGAAAGCGAATCGGTAATTTTATATCCGGTGATCGGCGCCCCATTGGCCGCGGGTGCCACCCAGGTAATCGTGGCAGTGGTGGAATCACTGATTTTGGCAGTTACTCCGCTAGGCGCATCGGGGACTGATAACACCCGGATGCGGGCGGTGCCGGTCACTTGGCGATCGGGATCGTTACTGGCATCTTGCAAAGTGTAAGAGACCACCAGATCACCTTTAAAACCAGCTGCCGGGGTTACTGCGAGGCGGGTTCCCGAGGCCGAGGCCTGCCCGGATCCTTGCACCACGCTGGGCGAACCCACTGTTTTTAAGGGCTTTCCGGGATAGGGATTCGTAGCGTACCGATTTAAATCGATATTGAGGGTTTTCCCAGATTCGCCCTCTAGATCAATCGCAGTTACCTGAATCAGCGGACGGGTGGAGCTGACCACCCGCACCGGTATTTTCCCGGTAGTCGGCGCAGAGCCGTCCTCTACGGTGACTTCGATATTGCCGGCGTCTCCTTTTGCTTTCCCGGCTTCAGCAGAAACTGAGAGCCGCGTGCCACTCAGCGAGGCCTTAATCCCGGCCGGGACTGCCCCCAGGCGATACCGCATTTTTGCTGGATTGTCTCCATCTTCATCCCTAACCATCTCCGCCAGGTTGACACTAACAGCTTCTTCGCCCGCTGCTACGTCTATGCGCGTGGGGGTAAATACCGGAGGACGGTTACTGGTGGGTTTAACCTCGATGGGGAGGGTTAAAGAGGCACTGAGGGCGGAAGAATCATTCGCTTGTCCGTCGCTAACCTGCATCACTAGGGAAGTTTTCCCGAAAAAGTCAGGATTAATACTTACTTGGAAAGAGTCATCGCCTGACATTTTCACGCCCCCCGCGAATCCGGCACCAAGGGTGATGGCTTTCGCGGAATGAATATGCGGGGTGCGCGCCTTGCGGGTAATCACATAAGAAGCCAAATCCACAGTTAAGGTTTCCCCAGATTTTGCTTTTATCGGCACGGTATCGGGATCGATATAGGGTTTTTGTTCAGAAACCCCGGGCACGTTAACTATGGCGTTGGCACTTAATCCATCCTGGTCAGTGACCGTATAGAGAACCAGTTGCCGCTTGGCAGGCGCCGGTATCACCAGTTTTTTCCCTTTGACGCTTACTCCCGACTGCTCACAGCTCACGGTTAGCGCGGCTCCATCCCCATCGGGGTCAACATCATTAGCGAGGACGTCCACTTCGATAGGGTCGCCAACTTTTCGTCCCCCCTCTTTGGGGGTCACCAGGTCATCAGCTGCTTCGGGGGCTAGCAAGGGGGCATGCGGGTCTACCTGCACAGTGGCGATGGAAGTGTCTTGCCCGCCGCGTCCATCGGTGATGGAATATTGAATCCCGTAGGAGTCGGCTTGCTTGGGAGTCGTAAGTACCACCGCGTTCTCGCGGGCAGCAACTTTCAAACTATCTCCGGGGCTCTGCAGCGATTCGCCGATTAGGCTAATCCCGTCGCCGTCAGGGTCGGTATCGTTAGCTGTCACCGCTACCGCGAGGGCACGATTTGGCCTTACCCGCACCTCATCCGGGTTGGCCTGTGGTTTTTGGTTCAGAGCGGCAACCGGAGCCACCCCTACCTGCACCCGGGCGGTTCCTTGTTTACCGAAGCGATCTTCCACAATATAGCTGAAAGTATCAGTACCGATTTTCCCGGATATTGGCTGGTAATTGAGCCAACTGGGGCCAATATCCACTACCCCCATTTTGGGGGCGTCAGCGATCCCCACCAGGGATACCGAGTCTCCATCGGGATCAATATTGGTTAGTTCTACTGGTATCCGGGTGGTTTGCCCCGATATTGCCCTTCCGGTCACTACCCGGGGTTCAGGAGCGGAGTTATCGGAGGCATTAGCTGGTTTTATCTCTACGCTGACCCGCGCACTCGCCTGGTTCTGTTTGGTGTCCATCACCGTGTAGGTGGCCTCGTACTTGCCGGGTTTTTTAGCCAAGAAGCGCACCTGGTTGCCAGTGACGAAGAACTTTCCGGCCTCCGCCGGGGTAGAGGTAGTAAGTTTCGGGGAAACTTTCAAAGTTAATCCCACCGGGGAACGGTCATTGGCCAACACATCTACGGTGGCGACGTCCCCTACCCGCCCTTTGGCTTCATCGGGTTTTGCGTTTGGCGGAGTGGTTGTTGATTGCGAGTTCGAGGGAATAACTGTAACTACCCCTTCGGCGCTTTCATAACCGTTGGACACCTGGTATTTCAAAGTTTCGGCTTTAGTGATTCCCCGCGGAGCGGTGATATTTAGCAGGGAATGATCCATCACGGTTGCCCGCAGTGGCGAGGACGCCCCCACGGTTACCGCCTGAGTGACCAGCACATCCCCGGCCGGGTCGGAATCGTTAGCCAGCACATCGGATAGCACCTGCCCGCCCACGGGCAGTACCGCCATATCATCTTCTACCACCGGTTTTCCGCGTTTTCCGGTAGCAGCCACATCCACTCGGATAACTCCGGTAGCGGTGGCCGGGCCATCGGAGACGGTATAGGTCAAGTAGTAGGTTCCTTCTTGGTCAGAGCGGAAAGAGAGGGTTCCGCCCGCCAGGTCGGGGGTAACTTGCGGTCCGGTACGCTCGATGTTTACCCCCGCCAAAGTCAAGGGATCACCATTGGCGTCGGTGTCATTAGCCAAGGGACGAATGGTGATAGTGGTACCTGCGCGTGCAAACGCAATATCACCGTTAGCCTCTGGAGGGACGTTTCCAGCCGCGCGTACGTCCACTATCACGCGCCCAGTAATTTCTTGTCGCCCGTCCGATACCAGCACTTTTATTTCTTTTTTCCCCACGCCACTGGCCTGGTTACGGATTACCAGGGTGCCTTCTTGGCGGTATTCAACCTGGTTATCTCCGTTACTAGAGGCTCCCGATAAGAACACGGGGTCACCGTCAGGGTCGGAAAATGCCGGCAGGGCGTTGTACTCTACTTGTTTGCCCGATTCGACCACTACTGTAGGTACCCGCTTTTGCAGCGGGGAACTATTTTGGGATTCGGGGATAACATTGACGGTCACATTCGCAGTGTCTACCCCACCCCGACCATCTTTTGCCTGGTAGGTGAAGTTTATGGTTCCGGAGGTGTCTGCGGGCAGTTCGATCCGCAAAGCCGCTCCCCCGCGTACTGGTTTTACTTCCCCGCGGCTAACTTTGCCCACTACTTCGGCTGTCAGTAGATCGCCATCGGTGTCGGAATCATTTTCTAACACCGGCAGGGTGGTTATTTTCCCGGGTCGCGCCCCGAATACGTCATCGTGAGCAACCGGAGGAGTGTTTTCTTTTTGCCGATCCTTTTGCGCTATCTGGTCGGTTTGCTGCGGGGAGTCTTCGCGCTCCTCCTCTCTCTTTAACATGCTAGAGATTTCATCCCAGTTATCTACTAGTTCCATGTTTTTATCAGCTAACCAGATCGCCCCATCGGTAGTGTCATTGAGCACCACCAAGTCGCGATTCTTGCGAAACACTGGGGTCTGGGCGGTTTTTAGGCGCTCTAGCTCTTGGGTGGGACGATAAACTTTCCCAGCACATTCGCGTACGAACTTTCCACTGCCTGCCCAGGCGCCATAGACGCACTGGGCTTTTACTGCCGGTCGTGCCGGTTTTCCGCCGCTTCCTCCCGAGGGTATCTCACTGGTTCCCCCGCTGGAGAGATCAACTTTTATCAGTTTGTCTTGGTCTGCGAGCAGGGCATAGGGCTTTGCCGGTCCGGATTCTTGCAAGGCCAACTGGGAACCAGACACTTTTATTCTTTTCCCGCTAGGCAGGTACAGCACTCCTTGCGCGCTGTCGAGGGCGACCGCTTGTTTTCCAATCCCCGCCACTTCCAATTTGGCGTTAACCGGCATCTGCGGAATTTCTACCCGTTCATCCTTCCAAAGTTTTCCTTCTTTGGTCACGGTCACTAACTCTTTGCTAGTCGGAGAAACCAGGAAGAACGTCCCCTTTTCCCCTCCTGCCAGCTGGGCGCCTCGCAGGGAACGCACCGTAGCATTGGCGCGATTACGCTCTTGAGACAGCAGGGATTGTCCGGTCCACAGCAATCCAGCTTCGGGGTCCAGGATTGCCAGGTTCGAACCGGATTGGGCAATTTGTTGCCCTTTCCCCAGGGAAGAGGAAGTCTCTAGCCGTACTTTCTTGGGGTCAATTTTTGCGGCTTCGCTGGCTGCTTGGTTTTGGAAGTTAACGTTCTCCCCTGCCTGGGTAACGTCGAACTGTCCAGTTTTGGAACGGACCGCCCCATCTAGGGCGCGGGAGGGAAAGTTCAAATGCCCCACCAGATGTTGGGATTGATTAGTTACCCAGATTCCGCCGTCATTAAGGTCCACCTGCGCCCGAGTGATACCGGGGTGCTGCCAGGCAAGATAAGCGATTACTAGGCTGAGAACAGTAAGGACCGCCAGGGAGACTTTACGCAGCCGAGAGCGCATTTTTGCGTTCTTTTTTCGGCGTGCTCGAAAACTGGAATAGTCAGTACTGCCGGTTTGATATTTTGAGGATCCGCTTTGCCCCTGGGAAGAGCGAGATGAGTGCCAAAAGCGCCCTTTGCTTCCTCGCGACTCATTTCCCCGCGACCTGGCCACAGCGATGTCCTCTTCTCATCATCTTTCCCCCGCCAACCTGGGAAAACATTTCCGGGCAGGTGGGGAACTAACCTGCAAGTGATTACCAATTAATGAGTCTACTAAACTTCCGGTCACCGCCGCCGCTTTTGGCCAGTTTTCCACAGGTATCGTTTTTTAGACTGCCCGCTGCTAGAGAGCTGGCAGAGAGGGCGCATATCCAGCCTGGCTTGCTATTTAGACCGCGAGTAACCGGCCTCGCCTATCCGGGGGTGTTATTAGGGAATAGTGCCGCTGCAGGATAAGTTTTTGGTGCAACTTAACCGCAGGGCGATGGTTTGACTTTGCCCGGTGCGGAAAGTTACCAGGTAGCGGCTGCCGGATTCGTTTACTACTCCTTTTTCCGGCAGAGTCACCTTTTTTCCTGCCGTTTGCGCGCTGAGGAACCGCGCGGTTTCGCTATTGCCTACTAGTTTGGTTACTTCGGCCTGGTCACCCCGAGTGAGCGCTGCCGCAATTTTTCGCCCTTGCGTTTCAATCTGTTGATTGGCGGCTTTATTGCGCGCTTCGCTCTCCACCCAGGTATGGAAGGTTTTAGCCCCCCACGCCAGGCAGAGAGCGATCGCGACTATCTCTAGGGCAATTAGGACGCGCCAGAGACCGCGATGGGTAGTGGTCTTTTCCGGCATGATTTCCCTGTCGTTGCAGCTATTGCTGGCGACGGCGTGCCGCCACTAGGACACTTCCTGCCGCTAGCGAGGCAATGCTAGCTACCAAGACTCCCCAGCTGCTCACGCCCGTGTCTTTCAAGCGAGGAGCGGCTTGATCTTTGTTGTCAGGTTTCACTGCAGCTTTTTCGGCAGTTCCATATTCCACGATCTGGGTCTTGGCCGCGGTCTTTACCGTGGCAGCGGTAGCTTCATCCTTAACAATCTGTTCAGCATTATTGTCATCCAAATAGAAGTACTTGAGCATGGGGGTCACTTCACTTCCCATGACTCCCTGCTGCACAATCCGCTCTGTTCCCTTCGCCAGTTTGGGGTTAGCGCGGCGTTCTACCTTGAAGGGGACGGTTTTCTTAGCCTGGTATTCCTTTTTCTGCAGCTTGGATACCAGCTCAATCTCCCAGCCTTTAATATCATTGCCGGTGACCTTTAGCTTGTAGTAGGGCGCAGCCGCCACTTCCGGATCCAGGAACTGTGCTTTCAGGAAGTAATCCCGGTTCTTGCCCACATACTGGTTCCAAATCTCGAACCTATCTCCGCCAGGAGTTAGCCGCCGGAGAACTTTCTCCCCTTTCCGGTTAGGCAGAGTAAGCATTGAGAATTTCTTCCCGTCCTCGAAATTGAATACTCCCTCAAAATCGGTCACTCTCCTGTTCCCAGAGCCGTAATGTTTGCGATCCTCGCCCTTCTTTTGCAAATCGTAACTGGCCGCTACCTTTAGCTTCCCTTCATGCCAGGGCGCAATCATTCCCGTCAACTTGGTATTATTTACGTCCTGATTCGCCTGCTGCACAAGCGAAACCCAATGGGTGTCCCCTTCTTCCAAAAGGTTCGCAGAACCCTTAACTCTTCCCCGGACATCCTCGCCATTCACAGACCAGTAAGCTTCAATATTTCTGAGATCTGTTGGCTTCGCTAAGTTAGTATAGGTCTCGTCTCCTTTGAAGTTTTCTATCTCTTGCAGGGGTATCTTCTTGATTTCGCAATAATTTAGCTCCGGGGTAAGTGGACGGGACCAAAAATTCTCGATTTCCCCAGTTTTCTTATTTTTTCCGCTGAGCCTGAGTGAAAAGGCGATTTTGCCGGCAGACTTTCCCTCTTGCTCCGGGTTACAGGCTTTTTTCGCATCGGCAGGTTCGGCGTAAGTAGTCCAACGGAGACCAATATTAAGAGTGCCGTCACCGTCGGCAGCCTTGGCGCTAGGGCCGGCGGCCACAATCCCCACAGCGGTAAGAGCTAGCGCCAGCAAAGTCACTAGGATCCCCCCGAGCTTGCGCGGCATCGCTTTAGCGATTACAGAGTTCAAGTTATTTCCTTCCCTCAATGTGGAGCTGATCAACCAGGTATTTTACGGTTCCAAGCTCCCAGACCGCTCTAACTTTCACCACGATTAGCGGTTTCCGAAATAGCGGTCTGTTTATTTTCTTAACTATTCGCGAATAGTCTTTCAGATACACTACTGCACTGCAACCGCAATATCGCCTCTACCTGCAAATACGCTTAACTATGAATATAGGCACTTAGGTTCTAGTGGTGGTTGCAACACCGAGTTTGAAAGGATGTTTCAACGGTGTTGTATGAGTATGCGGGTGTTGT
>NZ_JBWPVY010000007.1:0-31301 GCF_056590355.1 Varibaculum sp. C0165D1
TGGTCCCAAGGGTTGGGCTGTTCGCCCATTAAAGCGGTACGCGAGCTGGGTTCAGAACGTCGTGAGACAGTTCGGTCGCTATCCGCTGCGCGCGTTAAGACTTGAGAAAGTCCTGTCCCTAGTACGAGAGGACCGGGATGGACGAACCTCTGGTGTGCCAGTTGTACCGCCAGGTGCATGGCTGGTTGGCTATGTTCGGAAAGGATAACCGCTGAAAGCATCTAAGCGGGAAGCCTGCTTTAAGATTAGGTCTTTTTGGTTCCCAGTAGACTACTGGGTTGATAGGCCAGAAGTGTACACGTTGTAAAACGCAAAGCTGACTGGTACTAAAGAACCATTAAAAAACAAAACACACACAATAAAACACGCTAGTGTTCAAGCATCCACACAAAAAGGTCGTCACGAAGACGCTCACACTCACTCTCCGAACCCCCCTATACAAGACAGGGGACACACCCAAACAAGAATGCCTAGCTTATACAGGCAGGATCTAACACGATAAGGGTGTGGAACATTAAGTCTTGTGGTGGTCATAGCGCCTAGGACACGCCCAGTCCCATCCCGAACCTGGAAGCTAAGCTAGGCAACGCTGATGGTACTACGCCCCAACGAGCGCGGGAGAGTAAGACACCACCACAACCATTTTAAAAAGGCAGGGTATAAAAACTGACAACAGTTTTTATACCCTGCCTTACTATATACAGACGGCAGAATAGGACAATCAAGATAGTTTCCCCTAACCTGTCTTGCTTTATACAGGCAGCCGAACATGATCACTACTGCTGTTTTGCCCCGTGTTTCAAAAATATGTACAAGCTCCAGGCAGGAATCCAAAAGCAAAAGATCCTTGATTAATTCGTAACGAACAGAGTGATTATTTAATCCCCGGGGTACCGGATCTATCTGGTTAGGAACTATTTCTTTAAGACAAGCCTAATTGTGAGACAATGCATACGATGGGAAAATGTGCGTATTTTCGCTGGAAAAGCTGTATTTCTAGCGGTCTTTTGAACATTTTTAATTTTTAACTCTTAATGTAGATCAGATTTTTATTGCATACTAAAGGCGAGGAAGGAGCGTTCCCCTTATCTTGAGTGTGCATTTCTATTCTCGGATGGTAGGTGCGTGACTTTCGGCTATTTAGGTTATTGGAGTAGGTACGCAAATGCTATTCAAGTGTCGTCGTGAGGAATCATCTGCGGAGCTGATCAACGACGACTTTTTCGCGGTTGATGAGGGACCTACCCTTGCGAAAAAAAGCTTAAGG
Organism: Varibaculum sp. C0165D1; assembly: GCF_056590355.1. Taxonomy (NCBI): domain Bacteria; kingdom Bacillati; phylum Actinomycetota; class Actinomycetes; order Actinomycetales; family Actinomycetaceae; genus Varibaculum; species Varibaculum sp. C0165D1. The sequence continues at coordinate 1,268 of NZ_JBWPVY010000007.1, forward strand.
ACCCGGATATCTTTTCGGCGCTGCTTTCATCCTTTCAAAACCGCAAAGACCCGGGTACGTATGCTGGGGGCATTTGTTGCTTACACCTTGATTGCTGGGGCATTAGTAGTCGGCGTGCAAACTGAGGGCGGGCAGCTATCTAAGGCGGGGGCTGCCCCCTATTTAGGCTCGACGGATCCGGTAAGTGGGGAAGGTCAGCTCGACCTAAGCAAGCCCTATCAATCGATTGTGGGCGCAACGAATCCGCCAAAAGTATTAACATTTACCCCGGGGCCTCCCGATCCCTCGGTGACGGGAAAACCGCCCACAGTATTGCCCGGAACCCAAAAGAAAATCGGGGGCAACGTCTTGTATCAACGGTGGGGATCTTCAGAAGTAGGCAGGATCGATTGGCTGTTAAATGATGCCGGGACTGCCTATGCGGGATATGAAAAACCTACCCCCATGCCGATGGTGGGGGTGCGGGTCTATGCCCGTTACATGAAAACCTGTGGTCCACTTAAAGGGTACGTTTCCAACACTTACACTGCCGTCACCGATTATCGCGGTCACTATGAGATTCAGATGGGCGATGAGATTACCCCTCGCGGTTTAGTAACATTCGATGCCGATCCCACCGTTTCAGCGGGGTGCGAACGCTGGAAAGTCTGGGCCACGAACCCAGACCCGGACACTTTCAGCACGCTATACACCCCCGGTTTCGGAAACTATTTCCCCTCTAACGTCGGCGGCAACGTCAATGATACGACTTGGACTACCAACGACGTTGCCGCGGATCACCTGTACAACACCAAGATTGCCTATGGGGATCGCATCAAGAATCAGGCTATGCATGTCACCGATATACACGGAAATATCGTAGACACCACCTATGAGGAAAACCAGAAATACGATGACAAACAGGGCGGATATGTTAACTCGCGCGTGGGGTGGAACCTAAATAAGTCCAAAGGATCGGCAACCTGGGGGCCAATGACTGCGCTAGGAGATCCCGGTGACATAGGGGCAAAAGGGACTAAGGTGTACGCCTCCTACCTGTCTGACTATGCCGTGGATCAGATTTATAACGGGAGTGCCGCGCGGGACATTGGCTGGAACGCGAAGATTCGGCAGGATAGCGCGGGATGGAATAACGCGTGGGAAGCCAAACTACAAAACTGGATTAAGAAGAAAATAGCGAAAGAGACCCAGACCTACTTAGCACAAGTAGATCAAGGTAAGGATGTTGCGGCGTGCCAGGCATACCGGCACCAAGATGAAACCAGTATTGATGCGGAAACCTGTAAAAATCGGGCATTTATAGCCGCACAAAAGAAGTGGATTGCCGAGACCGTTTCCGCCTACACCAAACCTGCCGAAAACGGTCCTCCCCCGAATGCAACAGATTCTGGAACCCCCGGAACCTGGGCTAGGTTACAGTTTGCGGGCACCTATGGCAACACCTGGGATGCTTGTGGATTGGCTGCGGAAGTACAGTTTTCCTGTAAAAAAGAAAACGGGCAGTATAAGTATTGGCGTCGGGTCGCCGGCAGCAGAGAAGGGGATCCGATTGGTATCTGGCCGCAATCTAATATAGTGGCGGCATCAAAACACGTTAATGGTGACTGGTTATTTGTTTCCACCGAGACAATGCCGGGAGTTTCGGCGGCTTCACCATTCCACGCCAACTGGTACGGGGCGATAGATCCCCTGTCACGTCCCATTAAAATACCTGTTCCCTACCAAAATGGAGGTGGCGACAGTACAACTAATGGTGCTGGCTGGGTCGGAATCGATTGGGATCGCGAAGGTGACAGCACCAAGCGGGTAGACTTCGCGCTCTTTCCGGCGGAGCTCTACTTTGATGTTACCCCCTGGGACGATAATGAGCACCTGGCGGTAACCACTGACACCGCGCATACCCGGGCCACGGGGGTGCCCAGCGTCGGATTCCAGGAAGGCACTTTCCAAATCGAGTGGTATGACGAGCAGGGAAACAATGTGAAGAATTGTAAAGGCTTGCGCCCCTTAGCTAATGGAACGCTGCCTTCCTGTGATCTGGACGTGCCCAAGGATCTCGCGCAACCAACCAGGTACTATGCGCATCTATATACGGTTAATGCTCTGGGAGCAAAGAGTAACGACCCAATCGGGTCTGACTCTTTTACCGCTGTGCCAGTATATATGCCCCGGATGACCTTGCATGATGTCTATCCCAGTGCCCCTCAGGATGATATTGCAAAAAATTACCCGTCTGGACAATATCCAGACGGCCAAACCACGGTAAGTATCTATCCCAAGAAGATGGGGCCGGCAGGATGCGCGAATGTAGCTACCCAACTTTATGACCTCAAGCGCACCGGTACCCTACCGAAGGGATTAAAGGTGGACAACTGTGGGGTAATTTCTGGAGCACCAGAAGAGACGGGTGTTTTCAGGCAAGAGATTTCCGCGGTACGAAAAGTTACCCAAGGGCGCACGACTTACGACATACCGATGAAATACTTCCTGGATATCACGGTTACGGATTCCTCCTTGCCAGTTATTAAAACCGAGAAAGGTACCGAATACCACGCGCAAGTTGGAAGGGCTTTTAACATTGATTTTGCCAATGTGAAAGGCAAGGCGCTACCTCACGGGTTTGCTGGCGCAATGCACGCGAGCGATCCAAATGCAGAACCAGCACAGAAATGGCGGCTCAAAGAGATTAAGTCCATAGAGCTTAGCCCGGAACTAACCCAAGCGGGTTTGACGGTAACGGGCAGCAAGATCACGGGCGTTCCCACCCAGGTAGTAGAGGCCCATCAAAAGGCACCACAGGCGACCGATGACCCCGCAACTGCGGATATCAACGAAACTAAAGGCCCCAATGTTTGGGTTACCTATGAACTGGAGCGGGACGGCGCCCCTCTCTATAAAACTGATTGCAAAACCGATGAATCCGGGGTTCAAAAATGTATGAGTGTGCCTCAAACTGATGCGCAGGGCAATCAGCTTTACGGGACAGAGACGGTGCAATGGACTGATGCGATTCCGCTGGCTATTGCCAAAGTTAGCTACGTGTCAGCCATTGTGAAGGGGAAAAAAGAACTACGTGAGGGGAGTAAAACTGGTAAGCTGCTCAGTCCGAAAGCTTTAGACCAGCAAGATATTCCCTTCCGTTTCCAGCTGGCACAGGATACCACCAGCGCGGGATGCGCTGGGAGTGGGGATGGATTCGATCCGGAAAACTACTTTAATCTGACCCCGGGAGCAGATAGTCCCTATACCCAGATAACCGATCCTACTTTGGCGGCGACAACTGGCACCTGGATAAAGACTCTTACCTACGGGGATCAGACAGATAATATCGGAGAGTTTGAGTTCCCGAAGATGCAGTTTTCGAAAGCGGGAACCTACTGTTTCACCCTGAGTGAGCTTGCTAGCAATAAGGGTTTCGTCAGCGATGACACTTTGGCTCGGCAAGTGAAAGTTACGGTTACAGAGGATGAAAACGGGCTGGTTACCGGAAATCCGACCGTAACGATCACGAAGGCGTCCTCGCCGGGTGCAGGGGGCGGAACCGAGCCCGGAGATACTTTCGTAAATGTCTGGAACGGAGTGCCTGTGCCTACCCTTCCGCTAACCGGGGGACTGGGGGCGTTTATCTTTTGGCTGCTGGGGGCATTAAGCTGCGTGGTCGGGTTAGTAGCAGGTATTAGGAACTTCAATATGTACCCTGAGGTAGGCCGCGGAGCAGATTCAGCTGCCGCGCGGCTAGTTAAGAGGAATGGGGTGGTGCGGTCATAAAAACAGCGTGCCGTTTCCCAGCCCTTACCGGCCGCATTACCGGCTGGAATGGAAGGAGCTAGTCGGTATGACGGCTGCGGGAAGGCAAATAAGAAGAATCGAAGTCTATTTTTAGATCTAAAAAATAAAGGATTGAACCATGAAACTAAAGAAACTGATTGCGGTTTCGGCGGCTGCTGCCGTTAGCGTGCTAGGTTTGGCGGTTGCGCCAGCCTTTGCCGCTGAGCCAGCACCGGGAGATATCCCTGCCGGCAAAACCGGAACCTTAACTGTACATAAGTATGCAAACCCCGGTATTGCTAGCAACGCGAAAGCGGACGGGACAGACACCAGTAAGTTTGCCAGTGCAACCCCTATTAAAGGCGTTAAGTTTAAGGTCACTAAGCTGAAGATGGATCTAACTACGGTGGCTGGGTGGCAGGCTCTTCCTGCCAATGCTGCCGCAGTGACCGATGCGCAAAAAGATACCTTCAACTCTGAGATGACAACGGGAGACGACGGCTCTGCCAAGTTTACTAACTTGGCGGTGGGTGCATATCTGGTAGAGGAAACTGATATTACCGGTGCAGTACCTGCGGTAAAGGCCGATGGCAAAGCGGCATCGTTTATTGTGACAGTGCCCTATAACAACAAGGATGCCGGGTGGCTTTACGATGTGCACGTCTACCCGAAGAACAATATTGAGAGCGGCACCGCCAGCAAGACCATTAAAGAGGTAGCAGGCGCCACCTATATGAAGGGCGACGATATTCCCTGGAGCTTTGACCTACCGGTTAACCCCTTGGCGGCAGGTAAAACCAGAACCGCCTTTGGTACCTGGGATGCGGTAGCCGACTATCTAACTTTCAAGAACGTTACCGGAGCTAAATTTATTTCTGCTGCTGGCGCAGAAGAAAATATCACGGTGTCCTGTGAAGCAACTACCGACACCTGGGCGGCGGCTGGTTATGACCACAAGCTATATAAGTGTCTGGTGGCGGCAACTGATCTCCCCAAGCTGAAAGCCGGCGGTAAAGTAGTGTTCACCGTTAACACCACCTTGGGAGATATTCCCGCAGGTAAGAGTGCAGTTGAACAGGCATTTACGCCTATCGATTCTACTGAACCGGGGGGCGACGTGCCTCCTCCGGGCCCCGGTGTTACCCCGGTTAACCCGGAAAAGACCCCATATGTAGGCGACTTGGAGTTCAACAAAGTTGATGCCAAGACTGCTAACCTCGCCTTGGGGGGAGCCAAGTTCGAATTGCATAAGCTGGGTGGGGACGGTACCTGTGCAACACCTGGCGACAAGCTCACTGGAGCCGAGGCAACTTCGGAAAAGAGCACCGGTAAAGTGGTATTTAACAATGTATTCGTCAAGCTGGACACTCCCGGCCAAGATGCCACTGCGCAAGGAGCGATGAAAGCGGATTACTGCTTGGTAGAAACCGAGGCTCCGGCGGGGTATGTAAAGGCTGAGGCTACGAAGGTGACTATCACTGCCGGTACTACCGCCACAGCTGGCGGATTGGCAAATAACGCCTTTACCAACACCAAAGATGATTCCATAATTCCGAGCCTGCCCTTAACCGGTGCAGCCGGACGAGTATTGCTGGGTCTGCTCGGCGCAGCGGTAATCGCTCTCGGGATTGGATTTGGTATTCGCAACGCCCGTAAACAATAGGGCTATCGCGATCGTTTATTCACTGCGAATAACCCAATAGGTGTTTAACCAAGTAGGCAGCGCGAACATGGCGGGAGAGCCGCGATGTTCGCGCTGCCTTTTGGGTGTCACTTCTCTTAAGTGCCACTAGTTTTTCCAGATATTGTTTCCGGTGGTGCACTCCCTGGTGCTGCTCTGGCTATCAACCGGTGCTCCCTCGATATAAGAAATTATGAAAAAACAACTCGTCAATGCAATCTTCGTTTCGCTCATGGTCTTTGCGGGCGTGATGACTCTGCTGTACCCGTCAATCGCTAGTTGGCGGATGCAGCTAGCGCAAAACCAGGTTATAGCGCAAAGCTACAGCAAGATACCCGAGGCTAATCCGAAAAAAGAGGAACAGTTGAAGGCGGCGCGGCGCTACAATCAGGCGCTGGCGGCGGGGGCATTGGTAAAAGCCCACGAACGTAAAGCGCTGGGCACTGGTTATATGCGGGCTGCAGGTGAGGAAATCTGGGACTATCAAGATATTTTGCGGATGACCCCGGACGGGATGATGGGCAGGATAAAAGTCAAGAGCGCCGATATTGACCTGCCGATCTATCACACTTCCTCTGACGAAGTGCTGCTTAAAGGGGCGGGACACCTGCAGGGAACCTCGTTGCCCGTGGGAGGTAAAGGAACCCGCGCGGTTATCACTGCCCACCGGGGTCTAGCATCAGCGAAAATGTTTACTGACTTGGATCAGGTGAAAAAGGGCGATGACGTGGTCTTGGAGATATTCGGTGACGTATATGCTTACCGAGTCTTTGAAACCCGAGTTATCGATCCGGAAGACACCCAGGCCATTAAGGCTGATCCGAACCGGGACTTACTTACTCTGATTACTTGTACTCCCTTGGGAATCAACACCCAACGCATTATCGTTACCGGGGAGAGGATCTATCCCACTCCAAAGAACTATGCAGATCAGGCTGGGGGGCCTTCGGACTTGCCGCGTTTTCCATGGTGGAGTCTGGTGATTGCCGGGACCCTATTATTGATTGCCATCTGGATGTGGTGGAACGTGCGGGTTTATAAACGCAATAAGGCTGTAATTGCCCAGAATCCAGACCCGGAAGAAAAGAAAGCACCTGTCAAACCAAGACGCAAGGGGAGAGGAAGGCACAAGGGTAAGGGAAGGCACAAGAAGCCCTGATTAGCATGAGAAAATAGCTAGTAGAGCGCGCTTTTAGGCTGCCACTGCGAGTTAAAGGCACCGGTTAACAGGTTTAGATGTTACTAGGCGCGAAAGATAGAATGACTGGCATGCGTATCGGGATAGTTACAGACTGCTACCCCCCACATATGGGGGGAATAGAAACTCAGACTAGCAACTTGGCGCAACGTCTAAAGGACGCGGGGCATTCTCCAGAAGTTATAACCGCTACCCGCGACGGCTCCTTTGTAGGACGCCGCATCGAAGAGCAAATTCCGGTACATCGCTTAGGGATGCCCACAATCGGGTTTACTCCGATGAACCCCTTTGCGGGCCCCCTGTTTAGAGCTATTTTTCCGCGCTTCGATCTGCTGCACGTACACGTGGGGGTACTATCACCCTTTGCCCACCTCGCCTTACAGGTGGCAGCAGCTAACCAGATTCCCACTTTAGTTACCTTCCATTGTGAGCTAGCGACTTGGGTGCCGCTGCTGCGCGCCAGTGGATTTTTTGACCGCTGGGTAGAGGCGGGAATCCTGTTTACCGGCGTTTCCTCCCTAATGAACTCCCAAATCAACCAGTTACTAGCAGCGAAAAACCGCCGTTCTTGGCCGATCGTCCCCAATGGCGTAGATAGCGATTTTTGGTCCCCAGACCCAAATGATCACGGCTCCCGTAGCGATCAGGGTTATCTCGGCAGGCACGAACCAGCCTTGAGTTCCATAAAACCGCGCACCACCACCAAAAACTTTAAAGCCGTCAGCGCGATCCGCCTGATGCCCCGCAAACGTCCGCTCGCCCTCATCAAATTTGCGGACACCGTAAACCAGCTTCTCGGTAGCCAAGGAAACTTACAGCTACAGATCTTTGGGGAGGGGACGCTGCGACCGGTGCTGCGTGGTCAGCGGCAAGTTAAAGATGGGCAAGTAATATTGCCGGGTAGAAAAGATCCGTCTGGCCTGCTAGCCGCCTACCGGCAAGCGGACTTTTTCATTACCTTGTGCCTGCATGAAAGCTTCGGAATTGCGGCCGCGGAAGCGCGAGCTAGCGGAATACCAGTAATCGTCCGGTCGCAAAGCCCCATAACCGACTTTATAACCGAGGGCGTAACGGGGCTGACCGCTGCCAGTGACCAGGAATTAGCAGAAAAAACCGCCGCTGCCCTCATCGATGGGACACTGGAGCGCTTACGGGAAAACTGTAAATTACAGCCGAGCCCAGTTTCCTGGGAGCGCTGTCTAGAGGCGACCTTAACGGCATACCGGCAGGCAATAGAGCTTCGCCGGAAAAATTAAGCTTTACCGGCCGCCTTTTTCTTTGCCGCGATGATTCCCTCTGCGCGGCGCATGAAATCCGAGAGCCTAGTAGCGGCAGCTACTACTGCCGGCCCGTGAATCCTGCCCGGCTGGCGTCCCATGCGGTCAATCGGACCGGAAACGCTCAAAGCCGCCACCACTTTGCCGGAAGCTAACCGCACCGGCGCAGACACCGAGGCCAGCCCCGGTTCCCGTTCGCCTATTGATTGCGCCCAGCCCCGGCGACGGACTACTGAAAGCTGAGTGGCGGTAAAAGAAGCCCCCTGCAGACCGCGATGCAAACGATCCGGTTCCTCCCAAGCGAGTAAAATCTGTGCGGCCGAACCGGCCTTCATGGACAGGGCTGAACCGGTAGGAGTAGAATCCCGTAGCCCCAAAGGAGACTCGCAGCTAGCGACCACTATTCGCTGATCGCCCTGGCGGCGATACATTTGAGTGGATTCTTGAGTGTGATCGCAAAGAGCTTTCAAAATCGGGCGGGCCGAAGCCAGTAGACGGTCTTCCCCGGCAGCCGAAGCCAGTTCCCCAATTCGCGGACCTAGAATAAAGCGGCCATGCACATCCCGGGCCACCAAACGGTGATACTCCAAGGCGACCGCCAGGCGGTGCGCAGTCGGACGCGCTAGACCGGTGCTATTGACTAGCTGAGCCAGAGTACCTGGCCCCGTCTCTAGCGCACTTAGGACGAGAGTGGCCTTGTCGAGAACCCCGACCCCACTTCCTTCACTTTTATTGTCCATGTATTGATATTGCCATCTTACAGCTTGGAATTCCAACTACACTTTCGAAAAGGCAAATCAGTTTTACAGAAAGAAGATTGGGAGGCGGGCATGGCTAAGACCTTAGCAGAAAAAGTTTGGGCTGCTCACGTGGTTAAAAACGGCGAAAATGGGGCGCCCGACCTGCTCTATATCGACCTGCATTTATGCCACGAGGTAACCAGTCCGCAAGCATTCGCCGGACTGCGGATGGCGGGGCGAAAAGTGCGCCGGCCCGACCTGACCATCGCCACCGAGGATCACAACACTCCGACGGTGGATATTGATCTGCCGATCAAAGATCAGACCTCCGCTACCCAGATTCGTACTTTGCGCGAAAATGCTAAAGAATTCGGGATTCGCCTGCATTCCCTAGGGGATGCGGATCAGGGCATCGTACACGTGGTTGGCCCCCAGTTAGGACTGACCCAGCCGGGGATGACTATTGTTTGCGGAGACTCCCACACCTCTACTCATGGAGCTTTTGGGGCCCTCGCGTTCGGGATTGGCACCTCCCAGGTGGAACAGGTACTCGCCACTCAAACTTTGCCACTCAAACCTTTTAAAACTATGGCAGTTAATATTCCCGGCCAGCTGCGCCCCGGAGTTTACGCCAAAGATATTATTTTGGCGATCATCGCCAAAATCGGCACCGGTGGCGGGCAAGGCTACGTAATTGAATATCGCGGAGAAGCTATCCGTGGTCTTTCGATGGAAGGCCGGATGACTATCTGTAATATGTCGATTGAGGCGGGGGCACGTGCGGGGATGATCGCCCCTGACCAGGTGACTTTCGATTACTTACAGGGACGTCCTCATGCCCCCAGTGGTGAGCAGTGGGAAGCAGCCACTCGTTATTGGCAGAGTTTGGGCACTGATCCAGATGCCAAGTTCGACCGGGAAGTTACTATCCCCGCTGAAAGTATCGAACCCTTCGTAACTTGGGGAACTAACCCGGGCCAAGGGGTACCGCTCAGCGGAAAAGTTCCCGACCCCGAGCAGCTGCGCACTGACAGTGAACAAGATGCTGCGCGGCGCTCCCTAGACTATATGGGGCTAACCCCGGGCACCCCGATGCGAGATATTAAAGTGGATACGGTTTTCATTGGCTCGTGCACCAACGGACGCATCGAAGATCTGCGTACCGTGGCGCAGGTTTGGCAAGGACGTAAAAAAGCTAAAGACCTGCGAGTATTAGTAGTACCTGGGTCGGCGCGGGTACGGCTGCAGGCAGAGGCGGAAGGACTCGATAAGATCTTCACCAGTTTCGGCGCGCAGTGGCGCAACGCGGGTTGTTCGATGTGCCTAGGAATGAATCCAGACAAACTGGGGGAGAGGGAACGCTCGGCCTCTACCTCTAACCGTAACTTTGAAGGTAGGCAAGGTAAGAACTCTCGTACCCACTTGGTGTCGCCGGCAATTGCGGCTGCCACTGCGGTGACCGGGCATTTAGCTTGCCCCCAAGATTTATCGGCCGCAACGACCAGGAAAGAGGATTAAGTAATGGAAAAGTTTATTTCCCATACTGGTATTGCAGCTCCGCTGCGCCGCTCGAATGTTGATACGGATCAGATCATTCCGGCCGTCTATTTAAAGCGGGTGACCAAAACCGGGTTTGAGGACGGGCTTTTTGCTGCGTGGCGGCAAGATAAAGATTTCGTGCTAAATCTCGCTCCCTTTAAGAATGCCTCTATTTTGGTGGCCGGCCCGGATTTTGGTACCGGATCCAGCCGGGAACACGCAGTGTGGGCGCTGCGTGATTATGGTTTCAAAGTGGTTTTAGCTCCCAAGTTTGCCGATATTTTCCGGGGTAACTGCGAAAAAGATGGCATGGTTGCCGGGGTTATTAGCCTGGAAGACTGCCAGACGCTATGGAAAATGCTAGAGGAAGAACCAGGTAGGACCATAACCGTTGACCTAGACAAACAGAGCGTCACCTGTGGGTCTTTTACTTGCAGGTTCCAAATTGACAGCTATACCCGCTGGCGCCTGATGGAAGGTCTGGACGATATCGACCTCACCTTACGGGATGAGGACTCGATTAGCGCTTTTGAAGCATCCCGACCCGAGTTTTTGCCTCGTACCTTGCCGGCTAAACATTTACCGCCCGCTGAGGTAGTTTCCGCCCGCGAGGTTCCCCTGGGAATTCCCGAGATAAAGCAGTCGTAGGTCCCCTACCTCTCGATTTGCGCCGCTCGCGCTGCTGAGAGTCTTTTTGAGGCAGCGTCGTTACCCAGCGCTTTCCTGATGGCGCTGACCGTTCCTTTACTGAGTATTCTTTCCTCGTATACTCTTTTCACTACCAGACATTTTGTCGTCCGTCTCCTCGCGAAAAGCGCAATTCCTGCCAGGTGGCTGCTTGTGCCTGCGGGTGCGGGTAGACTAGAAATACTGGGAAAAGCGGAAAGGGAAATAACAGGTGGAACCGGTTCTAGAAGTGCAAGGCGGACATCCGCTCACAGGCCGTATTAAGGTGCGGGGGGCAAAGAACTTTGTCCCCAAGGCAATGGTGGCGGCGCTGCTAGGCACTACCCCTTCTATTTTGAAAAATGTGCCCTTGATTCGGGACGTGGATATCGTGTGCGGTTTGCTGGAACTGCACGGAGTGAAAACCGACTACGATTCTGCTAGCGGACAACTGTTTATCGACCCCTCTAATGTTGAGGCCGCCCAGGTAGCCAGTATTGACACTCTAGCGGGATCATCACGGATCCCGATTCTATTTTGTGGTCCGCTACTGCATCGCCTCGGCGAAGCCATCATCCCGGACCTGGGGGGATGTGTGATTGGTGATCGCCCGATCGATTTCCACCTCTCCATTTTGCGTTCGTTCGGTGCTCAGGTCGACAAACTGGAATCCGGAATCCATATCGCCGCCCCGGAGGGGCTGAAGGGAGCAGTTATCGAACTGCCCTACCCCTCAGTAGGCGCGACTGAACAGACCCTGCTGGCGGGAGTACAAGCCGAGGGCATCACGGAGCTGCGGGGAGCGGCCATTGAACCGGAAATCATGGATCTGATCAATGTGTTGCAAAAGATGGGGGCGATCATCAGCGTAGATACTGATCGCACTATCCAGATTGAAGGGGTAGAGAATCTGGAAGGATTCACCCACACGGCCCTCTCAGATCGGATTGAAGCTGCCTCGTGGGGATCTGCGGCGCTGGCCACCCATGGCGATATTTTTGTGGAGGGAGCCTCCCAACCGGAAATGATTACTTTCCTAAACATGTTCCGCAAAGTAGGGGGTGCTTTCTCGGTGGAACGAGACGGGATTCGTTTCTATCATCCAGGCGGGGAACTAAAACCGATTGTGCTCGAAACCAATGTGCATCCCGGATTTATGACCGATTGGCAGCAACCCATGGTAGTGGCCCTCACCCAGGCGCACGGCCTATCGATTGTGCATGAAACCGTCTATGAACAGCGTTTTGGGTTTACTCGTGCCCTAAATCAGATGGGGGCACAAATCCAGTTGTATCGGGAATGCTTGACCGGATTGGCCTGCCGTTTCGGGCAGCGAAACTATTACCATTCGGCGGCGATTTCGGGGCCGACTCCGCTACATGGCGCCGATATTACTATCCCTGACCTGCGGGGAGGGTTTTCGCATTTGATTGCGGCGCTAGCTGCCGAAGGGAAATCTACAGTCCGGGGAATCGATATGATTAGCCGTGGATACGAGCATTTCCTGACTAAACTGGGATCCTTAGGCGCACAAGTAAAGCTGGAAAAATAAGGGGTAAGCATGGCCGGCAAATTTTCTCGCTTCTATAAGTTTTGTGTGCGCGTGGCGCGCATTCCGGTAGGGGCGGTTACCCGCCGGCATTGGGAAGGAGAAGAAAACCTGCCGCAAGAAGGCGGGTTCGTGGCGGTAGTCAACCATATTTCCGAGTTCGACTCCATGACCATGATGCACTTTATGACCAGCGCCGGGTATCCGGTGCGGATCCTTTGCAAAGAAGAACTCTTCGAAGTGCCAATTCTGGGCTCGATTCTGCGTGCTTGCGGGCAAATTCCGGTTTATCGGGAATCTAGTCATTCTCGGGACGCACTTGGTGCTGCAATTAAGGGGCTGCAAGCAGGTGAATGCATCACCGTTTATGGGGAGGGGACCCTGACCCGGGATCCCGACTTTTGGCCGATGCGGATGAAAACTGGGGCGGCGCGGATGGCGCTGCGTGCCCGGGTCCCGCTGGTTCCAGTGGTGCAGTGGGGGGCGCAGGATGTCCTCGATCGTTACGTACGACGCCCTAAGCTCAAAGGTAAGAAGGACGTGTGGGTTAAGGCGTTGCCTCCGGTAGACCTGTCTGATCTGTACGATCAGGCTGATGATCCCGAAGTTTGGTATCAGGCTACCCAAAGAATAGAAGAGGCAATTTGCCGAGGCCTGGAACAGATCCGGGGGATGAAAATGCCGCACCGGCCGCTAGATCGTAAATCGGTCCAGATGCCTACCAAGAAACAGCTAGGCGTGGCGGCGAAAGCTTGGCGAGCAGACCACCCCCAGAAGTTAGTGACTGCGCGTGGGCTCGGAGAGCTAGATCCCTATTTGCAAGCTGCCTCCAACGCTGTAGGCCCCCACTCAGAGCAGGAAGGCTAGGTAGCAATGGCTGTAACCTCGGCTAGAAAAGTAGCCGTGCTAGGTGCTGGTGCTTGGGGAACCGTATTCGCGCAAATCTTGGCTGATGCCGGCAATGACGTGCGGATTTGGGCGCGGCGAGCAGAACTGGCAGAACAAATCAATGCGGGGGAGAATCCCCGCTACGTGCCGGGAATACAGCTACATGGGATGAAGGCCGCTAGCGACTTGGAATGGGTCTGCCACGGTGCCGGATTGGTGGTGGTTTCGATACCTTCCAACGGAGTGCGGACGTTACTGGAACAGGTACGCGACTTTCTTCCTCTAAATGCCACGGTTATTTCCCTGGTCAAGGGGCTAGAGGCAGGTACTTTACAAACCATGACCGAAGTAATTGCACAGGCTGGTCAGATTCATCCTTCCCGAATAGTGGCGGTTTCCGGACCTAATCTTTCCGGGGAGATAGCCCGCCATGAACCCACGGGAGCGGCAGTTGCCGGGGAAGATTCCTGGCGCGCAGGACTGGTAGCTTCCCGAATTCACACCCACTATTTCCGCCCCTATGTGGCAGAGGACGTCGTGGGGGTGGAAATCGGCGGGGTAGTCAAGAACATTATCGCCATGGCAGTGGGAGCCGCGGAAGGCTTAGGGCTGGGAGTTAATTCTCGATCTTTCCTGATTACCCGCGGACTGGCGGAAATGGTGCGGCTGGGGGTGGCTATGGGCGCAAAGTCAGATACTTTCCTGGGGCTGGCCGGACTCGGTGACCTGGTAGCAACCTGTTCTTCGTCCTCCTCTCGGAACTTTTCCTTTGGATACCGCCTGGGCCAGGGGATGAGCGCTACCGAAGCCTTGGAGGCTTCGGCGGGAACAGTTGAGGGCGCGAGATCATGCCCGGTAGTGCGCGATTTGGCACACCAAATGGGGGTGTCGATGCCGATTAACTCCGCTGCTTATCGGGTGATTAGTGGGAAGCAAAGTTTAGAAGAAGCGTTAGTGTCTTTGACTGCCGGGCCGCGGGTAACCGACGGACCCAGCGCGCGAATGGTGTAGAGAGGATCAACCGTGACGCAAAATAATCAGACTAAACCTCGAGTGTTAGTGCTGTTCGGTGGGGAATCGGGGGAGCATGGGATCTCCTGTGCGACTGCTGCCGGAGTAGTCGAGGCTATTGACCACGACCGCTACCAGGTAGTGACGGTAGGAATCACCCAGGAAGGTCAGTGGGTCCCGGTAGATTTTAATTCCGACCAGTTCCAGCTATCGGATGCGGGGGTAGGGGAAGTACCCACGGAAAATAGACAATTATTCCTTGCTCCAGGCAATGGACACGTGGTGAGCCTGCCCACCCAGTTAGGACCGGAGTTCTCCCTTGCTGACCTGGGCAGTTTCGATGTGGTGTTTCCCTTGTTACACGGGCCTTTCGGTGAAGATGGGACTGTGCAGGGACTGCTAGAAATGATGCACCTGCCGTATGTAGGGTGCGGGGTGTTAGCATCGGCGGCTGCCATGGATAAACCCACCACCAAGGTACTTTTGCATGAGGCCGGACTGCCGGCCGGAAAATGGGAAACCGTAACTGCGGGGCAATGGAACCGTGACCGCTCCGGGGTGATGGAACGTCTCGAAGGCCTGGGGCTGCCAGTATTTGTGAAACCGGCCCGCGCTGGCTCATCGTTGGGGATCACCAAGGTGAGCGCCGCAGACGATATGGAAGCGGCCATCATCAAGGCGCAGGCGGTGGATCCCCGGGTGATTGTGGAGCAAGAGCTAACCGGTTTCGAGGTGGAGTGTGCCGTGTTACAAGCAGTCGATGGGCATCCTGATACCAGCGAGCCGGGACGAATCGCTATGCGCGATGACGTGGTATTTTATGACTACAAAACCAAGTATTTCGGGGAAGACAGCGTCAGTTTAGAAATCCCGGCGAAGATACCCGAGCATTTGGCTACCCAGGTGCGCGAGATTGCCGCCAAGGCGTTCGAGGCGCTGGGGTGTGAAGGGTTAGCGCGGGTAGACTTTTTTGTCGATCCCGAAAAGGATTCGGTGGTTATCAACGAGATAAACACCATGCCGGGGTTCACCCCATTTTCTATGTATCCCAAGCTGTGGGAGCACATGGGTATTGGGTATTCCCAGCTGATGGAGAAGTTGATTTCCTTGGCACTAGCGCGCCCGGTGGGCTTGAGATAAATAATTTCGAAAGATTGCCGCTCATTTCATGGGCTAACGAGGAGTAGAACAATTAGGGTAGAAGATATGGCGAAGAAACGCGTGACCTTAGTAACTTGTGCGCAGTATCCAAATCTATCTGAAGACGAGGCCGGGTTAGTTGACGAACTGAACTCTCGGGGCGTCGATGCTCGGATTGCGGTTTGGAATGATCCCCACGTGGATTGGGAAGAAGCGGGGGTGTGCGTGATCCGTACCGTACGTGATTACGCTAGCCACCGGGAAGAATTTGTAAAGTGGGCGCACCAGGTTCCTCGGCTGCTAAACCCAGCTGACGTTACCGAGTGGGCAACCGATAAACATTACTTGCTGAATCTGCAAAAACAGGGGGTTCCGGTGATCCCCACTACCTGGTTAGAACCGGAACAAAATTTGAATAAGCACCAGGTACATACTCGTTTTCCGGCTTTCGGAGAGTTCGTGGTGAAACCAGCGGTTTCCTCCGGCGGGCGCGAAATGGGACGCTATGACGCTAATAACGGGATGGCCCGGATGGCAGCAGTAACCCATGCTTATCGCCTGTTGCAAGAGGGACGCTCAGTGATGGTGCAGCGCTACCTTTCGCAGGTAGATGAGCACGGCGAATACTCTCTGGTCTATCTGAACGGGGTTTTGTCGCACTCGGTAGAAAAAGCCGCTATGCTCACTAACCCCAACATTACGGAAGTGCAAGCACAAGAAGAAGTAACCGGAAACCGCCAACCCAACTCGGAAGAATGGATTTTCGGGGAAAAGGTACGTTCCGCGATTCATCGCATGGTTAAACAGCGTCTGGGACACGACCAGCACCTGCTGTTCTTGCGGATAGACATCGTTCCTGACGGTAAAGGCTCTTATTATCTAATGGAAGTATCCCCAGTAGATGGTTCACTTTACCTGCGCAGCCGCGAGGACGGTATTGGCACCTTCGCGGACGCGATTTGTAACCGCGTATTTTGGTGAGGCTCGATTTTACCTGCATAAACAGTAGGTGTGAGCGGATACATAGCCGTCAAGTCGGGCAATAATTTCACCTGAAGCCCGCGGTTAGATAAAGTGGGTAGTCGTCGCTGTGCGATAAATGGTGGCTGTAGTTCAGTTGGTAGAACGCCTGGTTGTGGTCCAGGAGGTCGCGGGTTCGAGCCCCGTCAGCCACCCCATACGGTAAGTGCTATATAGCTTGCCGCATAGGTGGTTCAAATGTTTCCTTGAACTCGCGGTGGTAGATAACACACTGCCTGGACAGGGATTTTGTTTGAAAAACGCCGCCGGTATCGACTACCCTAGTTAGTCGGTGCTGGTTGTTTGGAAGACCGGCTAGGTTCGGTTTTCCGGACAAAAGAAAATGTACGTGACTAAGGAAATGAGCAGCAAAGTGGTCTACGCGATCGTCAAGGCGGGCGGACGTCAAGAAAAGGTCTCCGTCGGGGATGTAGTCGTCGTCGACAAGCTGGCAGCTGAGGTTGGCGACACCGTCGATTTCACGCCAGTGATGGTAGTTGACGGTGACAAGATCACCTCCGACGCCGCTGATCTAGAGAAAATCAAGGTAACGGCAGAGGTCTTAGAGCAGACCAAAGGACCGAAGATTCGGATCCTGAAGTTTAAAAACAAGACCGGATACACTCGCCGCATGGGCCATCGCGCAAAGCTGACCCAGGTAAAGATCACTAAGATCGCCTAACCTCAGGCAAGAAAGGAAAAGAAAATGGCACACAAGAAAGGGCTGGGTTCCTCTTCTAACGGCCGTGACTCTAACCCGCAGTACCTGGGGATCAAGCGTTACGGTGGAGAAAGCGTGAACGCCGGCGAGATCCTGGTTCGTCAGCGGGGAAGCAAATACCATCCCGGAACCAACGTCGGGATGGGCAAGGATGACACCCTCTTTGCTCTGGCCGCCGGATCCGTTGAATTCGGTCGCCGACGCGGTCGTAAAGTCGTAAACGTAGTTTCGGCGTAAATAAAGCTAATAGTTTTAAAGGTAGCGGGGTCGCCTAGCGGCCCCGCTACACTTATATAGCAACAGGTGGGCTGCTGATAGTGGCTTTTCAGCCGAGGCTCTAAGGAGTGAAGATGGCCAGTTTTATAGATCGAGTAAAAATCGATGTGACTGCCGGTAATGGCGGTAACGGCTGCGTGAGCGTTAGGCGCGAGAAATATAAGCCCTTGGGCGGCCCAGATGGGGGAGACGGGGGACGCGGCGGCAGCGTATTCTTAGAGGTTGATCCGCAATCGCATACGCTGCTTGACTATCACCATTTGCCGCATCGCAAGGCCACTAATGGCACTCCCGGGATGGGCGATAATCGCGAGGGCGCGAACGGGGAAGATTTGGTGCTGCCGGTTCCTCCTGGCACCGTGGTCAAATCTGAAGATGGTGAAATCCTGGCAGACCTGCAGGGTGCTGGCTCCCGCCTGGAAGTTGCGCGCGGAGGTGCAGGCGGGAAAGGTAACGCCGCGCTGGCTACCCGCAAACGTAAAGCCCCCGGATTTGCGCTTTTGGGGGAGGAGGGCGAATCTCGCGTACTCATTCTGGAACTGAAGTCCGTTGCCGATGTGGGGCTGGTCGGATTCCCCTCCTCTGGAAAATCTTCCCTTATCGGAGCGATTTCGGAGGCTAAACCGAAGGTCGCGGATTATCCGTTTACTACCCTGGTGCCAAATCTGGGAGTGGTGCAGGCTGGAGATGAACGGTTCACGGTGGCAGATGTGCCCGGCCTGATTCCGGGCGCTTCCCAGGGTAAAGGCCTCGGACTGGATTTTTTGCGCCATATTGAGCGTTGCGCAGTGATTGCACACGTGGTGGATTGTGCCAATATGGAGGCGGACCGTAACCCGGTTGACGATATTAAAGCCCTAGAAACCGAACTGGCAGCCTATGAAAGTGACTTGGATGAAGTCTCTGGCTATGTTCCCTTAGGCGAGCGTCCACGCGTCATTATCTTAAATAAGATGGATATTCCCGATGCCGTGGAGATGGCGAAAATAGAGGCGGAACAGCTGGCCGAGTTTGGGTGGCCAATGTATGCCGTCTCGGCGGTTACCGGTCGCGGCCTGGATGCTTTAGTGTTTGCCCTAGCCGACATGGTTTTGCAGCTGCGCGAGGCAGCACCAGAACGGGAAGTTCAACCTTTGCAGGTACTGCGGCCCCGCGCCGTGGGAGAAGCTGGGTTTACGGTTACGGCACAAAAAACTGGACAAGGAATTGTTTACCAAGTGCGCGGGGAGAAACCGGAACGCTGGGTTAAACAGACCGATTTTGCCAATGAAGAGGCAATTGGTTTCCTCGCGGACCGACTCTATGCTTTAGGAGTGGAAGAAGAGCTAATTAAAGTGGGTGCTACCAGCGGCGATACTGTGGTAATTGGACCGATGGAGGGGGGAGTTATCTTCGACTTCGAGCCTTTACAATCCGCCGGTGCCGAACTGCTTGGTGCTCGGGGGCAAGATCTGCGTCTAGCCGGGTCGACGCGGCGTACTAACCAGGAGCGGCGCGAGCAATATCATCAAATGATGGATGGGAAAGAGGAAGCTCGTCGGAATCTGCGGGAGGAAGCGGAGGCCGGAATATGGACGGATCCCTCCCAAGACTAGGCGGAAGCATTTACCAAGTCATTTATTTTGCAGACAAAATATTTATATAAGTAACGAAGAGCGATAAAGGATATTAGCTCTGGCTCACCTTTGGTAGGATTGAGGCTACCGGTCTAGCAGAAAAGCTGGCAAGAAGGGGTAGTTAATGGCGATAGGCGTCGGCGTCGATGGCAGGCGCATCGGGGTAATGGGGGGAACTTTCGACCCGATTCATAATGGCCACTTGGTGGCTGCCTCCGAGGTTCAGCATCGCTATGGCCTAGATGAAGTTATTTTCGTGCCCACTGCGACCCAGCCCTTTAAAAAGGGACGGCGGGTCACTGCACCGGAGCATCGCTATTTGATGACCTCTATCGCCACCGCCTCCAATCCGCGTTTTACCGTCTCCCGGGTGGATATTGAACGGGGGGAAACCACTTATACGGTGGACACCTTGCGTGATTTAAAGCGGGAAAGACCAGGTTGCCACCTGTTTTTCATTACCGGTGCCGATGCTTTGCGGCAGATCATGGACTGGAAAAACGCGGAAGAACTATTCCAGCTGGCACGATTCGTGGGGGTAACTCGCCCCGGTCACCGCTGGGGTGATACTAACGAGCTACCTGCCGAACGGGTGTCTTTACTGGAAGTACCCGCCATGGCTATTTCTTCAACTGACATTCGTCAACGGGTGGCAGCTGGTGCTCCGATCTGGTATTTAACCCCGGATGGGGTTGTGCAATACATCGCGAAATATGGTTTCTATCGGGAGGATAACCACTCATGAGCGAAGCAGACTTTCCGAATCGTCCTCTGGGGCAGAATTATTCGCCGATTTCTAAGTATGGTCAGATTTCTATCGCTGAACAGTTGGCGCGGCTGGAGGAGATTCGCACCGGAGGACGTCGCCCAGCTTATCGCCCGCAGACTCCTTCCCTAGAGTCGCAATGGGGGCAGATCCAAGAGGGTTTCAGCCAGGTAGAGGATGACGTGGCGTGGCAGCTGCGCCAGGAGCCAGCGGATGCTGAGCCGAAATCACAACGTCAGCTCAGTCCAGACCAAGATGGACGTAGTTGGGTGCAAGAGTATCGCGAAAAGCAGCAGATGCGTAAAGTCGCCCAGGAGGCGCGGGAAAGGGCAGAGGCTGATTTACAGCGGCTGTTAAAAGAACGAGAAGAAGCGCAGGCTTATGCCCGGGAACAGGAACGCTTAGCAGCGGAGGCCGCCGAGCGGCTGCGCCAGCTAGAGGATGCCGAACAAGAGGCTTTGCGCAGTGCCGCTAGGGAACAGCAGCGCCGGGAACAACGAGTTTTAAACACACAAGTTGCGGAAGAAAAATCTGAAGCCGAAAAAATGGCGGAGCTGCTGGCTTCTTTCCAAAATCTACAGGCTGTCGCAGGATCGCAGCAACCAGCAGGAACCCCCACCTCTCCAGCTGTTGCGGCTGGTTCCGATGTTTCTACTGGTCCCGCGCCGCGAGCAACGGCTGGGAGTCCGGTGGTCTCGCAACCGGTTCCGCAACTGCCGGTGCCGTCTTTGCCATCAGAACTGCCAGGTACTTCTCTTCCTCGCTCTGCTCCTCAAGAGCCGAGTGCGCCACTGCCGCCAGGGTCCCAGCCGCCCTCTTCCCGGCAACTTCCCGTGGAGACCCCGCGGGCGCAGGGGGGACCGACTTTTGCGCCGGCAGTCTCGAGTGGGCAACCGGACCAGCAGTCTTCACGTATTTTTGGGGACATTCCCGGGAGCGGGGGGCAACACTCTGATACCCAAGCGCGAGCTCCAGAGAGTTTTTCCGGTGTCACCCCGGCGGTGGGGGAAGTAGATGACGCAGATACCACTCAGCCCGTTAAAGTCGTTCCCATTGATTCCTTAGCTGACAGCGCCGATGACCGGGCCCTCGCCGATAGCTTAGCTTCCGCAGCTAGAGACAAGAGTTCAGCAGCAACGCGGCCCGCTCCGGCTCCGGGACCCGCTGCGGCCATGCCGGTTACTGGGCCCGCCAACGCTGCTCCTGCGCCCTCGAGCCCGGCAGCATCGCTGGTCTCTGACCAGGCAAGCGTTGCCGGTGCCCCCGCGGCTTTTCCAAGGGCTATAACCCTGCAGGCATCTGCACCGGCCGCGGCGCGGGTGGATGCCGATAGCCTGTCTGCGGTAAAGCTTGCTGCGGGGCAAGCTGGATCGGCTGCTGAGTTATTCCAACAGGCTTTGGAGCAAACTAAGTTAGGTGTGGCTGGCGCCGCCGCAACTGCTCCCGCATCTGCCAGCTCTGCCGCCGATAACGCTAATCAGGCGTCGATGCGTCCGGCTCCCGCCCCTAGCTTCCATCCCAGCTCTCCAGCTGCACCCGTACCGGCTCAGGAACAGGTTTTTTCTGCGCCGCGGCCTGCTTTAGCGCAACCGGTTGCAGCTCCCGAGCAGCCAACGCCGGCTCCGGCACCGGCACCGATGCCTGCGCCAATGGCCGCTACCGCGCAGCCGGTGGTACCCGCGGCAACCGCGACTCCAACCGCACCTGCGCCCGCAGCTACCGTACCTGCTGGCACCCAGACTACTTATGTCCGTTCGGAAGCCCCGGGTAACGCAACGCCGGTTCCGGCAACCGCGACTCCCAGCGTTGCAACCGCCACCCCGGCAGTATCCCCTGCCGCGGTAGCGCCCGCAGCCGAGGTGCCCGAGCGGGCGGTACCGGCATCCGTTACTTCGGCGGAGAAACCGAGCGATGAGCCAGCTAGTTCCGCTGAAAGTGAGCCTCCACAAGAGGAGAAAACCCGTTGGTGGCAGCGGAAAAAGCAAGCAAAAAAAGCTGAGGCCCCGGAGCAGGAAGACACTCGCGCCGGGGCGTGGCAAGAATCCGCTGAAGCCGAGGGTGAGGAAGAGCCACTAACTTTTATCCAAACCTTCTTGCGTTGGGTGCTACGGCTCTCTATCTTGTTGATTATTGCTTTGGGCATGGTTTTGACTATGGATCGACCAGTGATTTCGCAAACGATGGGGCAGGATATCTTGCAAGCCGGTATCGTGGATAATGTAAGCGTTACCCAAATATAGGAGTTCTTCTTGGTCGATAAGCTTGACCCGCGCCAACTAGCCGAAATCGCTGCCCAGGCGGCTGCCAGTAAATTGGCAACTGACGTGGTGGCGATCGATGTGCATGAGCAGACTATTATCACCGATATTTTCGTGATTTGCTCGGCTGATAATCCTCGCCAAGCGCGCGCGATTATGAATGAAATCGATCATGCGTGTCACGACGCGGGTGCTGATCCGACCACTATTGAGGGTAATGACGAATTCCGTTGGGTGTTGATGGAGCTGCCGGGGGTAATCGTGCATATTTTCTTGGCTGAAGAACGCGAGTATTACGGGTTGGAGCGGCTATGGAATGACTGCCCCCGAATCGAATTACCCGATTTGGACGAGGCAGCGCAGGCGGAACAGGCCCGGGTCGCGGCCCAAAGTCAGCGGCAGGATCCAGAAAACCTGATTGTAGGGCTAGATTAGGGTAGTTATGGCGAAAAAGATTATCCTTCTAAGACACGGCCAAACCGACTATAACCTGCAAGGACGGGTGCAAGGTCAGGTCGATATTCCCCTCAACGAGGTAGGGTTAGCCCAGGCTGCAGCGGCGGCGGAAGAACTGGCCAAAATGAAACCGGCGCGGATTGTGTGTTCTGATTTGCGCCGGGCACAGGCTACCGGGCAAGCCCTGGCTGATCTCTGCGACGCGAAGGTTGATTTTTTGGTTGACGAACGTCTGCGAGAACGGGCGTTTGGAGATTTTGAAGGTCTGTCGGTTAAAGAACTGAAAGATCTTTTTGCGCCCCGTTATGAGGAATGGCGAGAAACCGGGGAATGTCCCTTGGCAGGCATAGAGTCGCGCGGGGTAGTGGGTTCGCGGGTTGCCGAGGGCATCAAGGATCACTTTGCTGAGGTAAAGGGGGTCTTAGTGGTGGTTTCTCACGGTTCGGCCTTGACGCAGGGATTAGTGAAAATTCTAGGCTTAGATCCCTTGGCCTGGCAGGGACTGCGGGGTTTGGATAATTGTCATTGGTCCACGGTAATTCCGTATTCGCGTAAGCCGGGCTGGCGCCTGGTTTCGCATAATATTGGAGCCCCTGAGGTTCCCGGTTCGGCTCTGCCTTCCCTGGCTTAGCGGCTTTCGGGACGGTTTGCGCTGGCTGAAGGCGGGTATGTCGCAATACACAGGCCAGAGATTTGAAGTAAAGGCACCCTGTTAGTTAGAGTTATTTGGTGCCTACCGAGCAGGCTTGTGAAGGTAGGACATAGCTTTCGGGGCTATAGCGCAGTTGGTAGCGCGCTTCCATGGCATGGAAGAGGTCGCGGGTTCGATTCCCGCTAGCTCCACTTCGTTGGCGTAATCCCGTAAGGGATTACTGGCACAAAAAGATGCCCCGGCCTTGTGCCGGGGCATCAGTGTTTTGAGCCCGGGAATCGAACCCGTGAGGGCTGGCGCGGGGAGGTAGCGAACGCGGGTTGAGCGTTCGCCCGCGCCAGTGGTTTTCGGGGGCTGTGCTCCGAAAACCCTTGCTGGTGCGTAGCACCGCCGATTCCCGCTAGCTCCACTTCGTTGGCGTAATCCCGTTAGGGATTACTGGCACAAAGACGATGAACGTTGAAGAACTCGCTCACCTTCGCGCCCTTCCCTGACGCGGAGGAAGTATTCGATACTGTAAGTTCCCTGCTGATTGCCAGCGGAGAATTCGAAGCCTAATAGTTCGAAACCTAAGATTCCCTCACCTCGCGCGAGTTTTCTTGCGTGATGCCGACCTTCAGATTTCCCTTGCCGAGGTCGTAGGTTGTTAGATGGTCTTATGGTAGTAAGAGATCGCTTGGGAATGACGCGAAGAGATCGGCAATCTCTGGACGTGGCTAAGCTCTATTACAGCGGTCTGTCTCAAAGTGAGATTGCCCATATAATGCATGTTTCACGTCCGAATGTTTCCAAACTGCTTACCCATGCGAAGGGACGCGGGTTTGTTAAAATTCGTATAGAGGATCCGCGTGAGCAAGATAGAGAGCTCATCGGCTCTTTACGGTCTGCCTTTTCACTTGACGAGGTACGTTTAGTGTCTCCACCCAGAAGACGCGATATTGATATTCGCAAGGCTCTGGGACAGGCGGGGGCAGATCTTTTTATGGGGCTGGTGCGTGATGGTGACACTGTTGGAGTTTACTGGTCTCGAACCATTCAGGCCTTGACTGCGCGCCTACAGCGGCAACATTTACAGCGGGTCAATGTAGTCCAGGTGGGTGGCAACCTAAGGATGCCTTCCATGGATTTATCCGCTCTAAACAGTTTCCGGGAGTTACGACAATCTCTGCAGGCCACGGTACACATGATAGGGCATCCAATCGTGTTGGAATCGGCAGGTGCGAAGCTAGCGATTGAACGAGAAGAGAGTGTCAGTAGGGCTATGGAACTTGCCCGCCGAGCGCGTATCGTGCTTTATTCGGTCGGCTCTGTTAATTCGGTGGCGATTCTGTTGCATAGTCCGCTCATTAACGAGGACGAAAGAAAATTCTTGACCGCACATTCGGTGGGGGAAGTATGTGCGCACTTCATCGACGGACACGGCAGAATCTGCCTACCAGATCTTAACAACCGCACTTTGGGAATTTCTCTGCCGGATTTACGGCACAATGAGCAAAAGATCCTGGTAGCAGGAGGATCCGATAAGCTACAAGCCGTCTATGCGGCGTTGCTGCGTGGTTATGCTAACCGGTTGGTTATAGACACGGTGACGGCTCGTAAACTACAGGCCTTGACGATCAAGAAACAAGGCAAATAGTCAAAATGGCACATATGTGCTAAAAATTCGTTCTGCAGGTTGGATTCGCAAAGTAGCGTGAGACCAGTGACAAGTCAACCAAGACTTGCACGAAGTCGAAGGAGACGTAGACATGACCAATAAAGCAAAATTGATTGATCATACTCTGCTTGCACCAGATGCGACGGCTGAAGCGGTCAAAAAGCTGTGCGAAGAGGCTAAAACCGCAGGATTCTGGTCAGTGTGTGTGAGCCCCAATAGGGTTTCGCTGGCGAAGCGGGAGCTTTCCGGTAGTGATATTAAAGTATGCACTGTAATCGGATTTCCTTCTGGTGCGCATTGCACAGAGGTCAAAAAATTTGAGACTGCCCATGCCGTTGCAGACGGCGCACAAGAGGTCGACATGGTAATCGACCTGGGGGCAGTCAAAGATGAAAATTGGAACGCGGTTCAGCTGGACATTGCTGGTGTTGTGCAAGCAGCTGGTACTGGGGTTCTAGTGAAGGTCATCTTGGAAACCTGCCTGCTAACGGATGAAGAAATCGTGAATGCATGCGAATGCGCCCAAAAGGCTGGCGCAGATTTTGTTAAAACTTCCACGGGTTTTTCGCAATCAGGTGCAAGTGCGCATGCGGTGGAGCTTATGCGTAAAACTGTTGGCTCGAATATGGGAGTTAAAGCATCTGGCGGGATTCGAACCGCTGCCGTCATGGACGAAATGATCGCCGCCGGAGCTAATCGTATTGGTGCCTCTGCCGGAATGAAACTGTTGGGGGGGAACAAATGAGTATAGATGTGGAAACTCTGCCGAAGCAATCATTTCCTGAGCAAAAGACACCCGAAGGACAAGTAAATAACAGCCGAGGGTTAATAAAGGATAATACGCTGCAATTAGCCGACGGTTACCTTTCGCGAACCCCTATTTTTCAGTATCTCTTACTGTCGATTTGCTTCCCCATGTGGGGGATAGCTGCCAGCCTAAACGACATCTTGATTACACAGTTCAAATCAATTTTTACTCTTTCTGACTTTGCTTCCGCGTTTGTGCAGTCGGCATTCTACGGTGGGTATTTCATTATTGCTATTCCCGCCTCCCGAGTAATCCGCTCCAGCTCCTACAAAGTTGGAATCATGATTGGTTTGAGTGTATATATCATCGGATGCTCACTATTTTTCCCGGCTTCACACATGGCAACGTATTCAGTATTCCTGCTTTCCCTTTTCGCGATTGCAATTGGATTATCGTTCCTTGAGACGTCCTGTAACACTTACTCGTCGATGATTGGACCGAAAAAATATTCCACGCTACGACTAAATATCTCCCAAACTTTCTATCCTCTCGGATCTATCGGGGGAATCTTGCTGGGCAAGTACTTGATTTTTTCCGAAGGTGCAGCGCTGCATGAGCAGATGGCAAATCTTACTGCTGCAGAGTCGCAACAGTTTGCTCGGGAAATGCTACAACGCACCCTACATCCCTACCGGGTAATCATTCTAATCTTGCTGGTCATCCTGATCCTGGTGATGATTACGCAGTTCCCAAAGTGTAAGCCTGTGGTAAATAACGCGAAAGAGACGACGAAGGCAACCATATCTGAGACTCTAAAATACTTGGCCGGAAACCGCAGATTTAAAGCTGGTATTCTGACTCAGTTCCTTTACGTTGGCATGCAGACAGCGGTTTGGTCCTTTACGATTAGGCTCGCGCTAAATCTGGATCACGGTCTCAATGAGAGAACAGCCTCTAACTTCATGATCTTTGCGTTTATTGGGTTCTTCTTGGGTAAGTTCCTAGCAAATATCTTGATGACTCGTTTTAATCAAGACCTCGTCCTCGTTGGTTATTCCCTGTGTGGATTAGGTGCCTTAGGCTATGTAATCCTAGTTCCCAATATGACGGCAGTTTATGCTGCGGTGTTGGTTTCGTTCTTGTTTGGGCCGTGTTGGGCAACTATCTACTCGCGCACGCTAGATTCGATCGAAGATAAACGCTATACCGAAACCGGCGGAGCGATAATAGTCATGTCTATTATTGGTGGCGCAGTTATTCCCGCAGTACAGGGACTGGTTTCTGACCTTACCGGCTCGATGCAGATTTCTTTTGCCGTGAATCTCTTTTGCTTCGGTGCGGTATTGATGTACTTCTATTCCTCTTATAAAACTTTTCCAAAGGGTGAAATCTAATGCAATATGAAATGAATTTACCAAGATCCCTGTTTACGCCGTTAGAGACGGAGATACTGCATTCAGAGCAGTGGTCGGTAACCACGAAAACTTACTCATCCGGAGTTGCTTCACTAACTATCCGCAACTCGCTCGGATATGTTGAGGTGCTGCCCTTCATGGGGCAAATTATTTGGGACGCAGAGTTTTGCGGTCACAGCCTTCGCATGGAAAATATGTTTTCCGAGCCTAAACCGGCGACCTTGATTGAGGACACCTACGGGTGCTTCGCTTTTCACTCAGGGTTGCTTGCCGCTGGTTGCCCCGGAGAGGGCGACAATCATCCGTTGCATGGTGAATTTGCATGTGCTCCCATGGACTCGGCGAAATTGATTATTTCGAACAATGCTATTCGCGTAGTTTCTTGCCGCGAGTACTTGAAGGGTTTTGGTGATCACTACGTAGCCAATCCCTCGGTGACTTTGCACCAGAATTCATCCATGTTCGATATTGAGCTACGGGTGCAAAACATGTCTAAGTACGCCTCTATGCCGCTGCAATATATGTGCCATATGAACTACGCGTTCGTACCAAGCGGAAAAATTACCCAAAACTTGCCTGCAGATGCGTTCAAATTGCGTGAGTCTGTGCCGGCGCATGTTAAACCAACTGAAAAATGGTTGAAATTGAACGCAGATATAAAAGCCGGCAATCGGGACGCGAATTCCTTGGAAGGGGCTGAAGAATTCGATCCGGAGATTGTATATTTCGCTGATGGAGTAGACAAACTGACCGAAGAAGCAATTTTAGAAATGGCCTGCCAGGACGGAACGGTATTTGAAACCCGTTTTAGTACCGAGAGTTTCCCAGTGATAACGCGGTGGATATTGCATAACGAAGATCAAAAAGTTGCTGCGTTTGCGCTTCCCGGGACATCACGTCCAGAAGGGCGCGAAGCGGCTCGTAAAGCTGGAATGTTAATTGAACTTGCCCCTGGGGAAGCTCGCACTTTCCAAGTAACTACCGGCATTAAGGAGAACTAGAAATGGATATCGCAGTAGTCGGCTCGAATATGGTCGATTTAATCTCCTATATTAATCGGATGCCCCGCGAAGGTGAGACTGTGGAAGCCCCAGATTTTCGAATGGGTTGTGGTGGTAAGGGTGCAAACCAGGCCATAGCAGCTTCTCGGATGGGCTCGGAAGTTTTGATGGTCACCAGGGTAGGCAACGATATGTTTGCAGACAACACCATCAGAAACTTTGCTGAGAACGGTATCGACACCAAATTTGTTATGCGTACGGATGCCACCTCGGGGGTTGCCCCAATTTTTGTGGATCCCCAATCCCGTAACTCAATTATAATTGTCAAGGGAGCAAACGCATTGTTAACTCCCGGCGATGTGGAACGTGCCAAGGCAGAAATTGCCGAATGCAAACTGATCGTGATGCAGCTGGAAATTCCGTTAGAAACGGTATATGCGACTATACGATTAGGCAATGAATTGGGTATTCCGATTCTGTTGAACCCAGCTCCTGCCGATCCCTCACTATCGTTAGAGCAGGTAAAAGACATAGAGTTTTTTATACCGAATGAGAGCGAACTGTCTTTGCTAACTGGAATGCCGGTAGAATCCGAGGAAGACATTCGTGCTGCGGGGCAAGTGCTTACTCACTCGGGAATTCCGAATGTGATTGTCACTTTGGGTTCACGGGGCGCCTTGTGGATTAGTGAAGCCGGAGAACAGTTAATTGAAGGAACCTCTGCCAGGGCAGTTGACACTACCGGGGCGGGTGACGCTTTCATTGGTTGCTTTAGCCATTGTTGGACGCAGACTGGTGACATCGCTGAGTCGATTCGCAAGGCTAATATCTATGCGGGCGATGCAGTAACTAAGCGGGGTACTCAAACGTCCTACGCAACGGCAAAAGAGTTGAATCTCGACTAGCGCGGCGTTTGGCTTCCCACCTCAGGGAGTCCGGTGTAGCAGCGCTTAGATTTTTTGAAAGGGGAAAGGGGCACCGCTTGTGCGAGCACAAGCGGTGCCCCTGACTAATGTATATGCTCAGTCATCAAAGCACCGTTGGAGGTAAACCAGCGGGAGCAATGCTAAAGCTGCAGGGGGAGACTTGATGTAGGTGGGTGGTAGCTCCGGGTGTTGTACCTCAGGTTTCTGCGTGGAGCCGGTTTCTCTGTCGCTTTGGTCGGCGTTGGTTTTCTGTCTTAACTTCTTCCGCACTCCAGATAGCGGAAATCTTTGCGTCCGCATCGAAGGTCGTGGAATCTCCAGCGGTCTTTTCCTGACCGTTCACTTTCCAGCCTTTGAAAACCTTACCTTTCGGGGCGGTGAAGCGAGGGTGACGATTTAGGGAAGGTGCGAACGCGGGCTACAGCGAACAAATCAGATCATAATTTCGAGTTAAGGTGGGGTGGTTTAATAGCCGAAGAACCCTAGCTGCCAGTTAATCTGAATATTAGACAAATTAATCCGCCGAACCGAGCGATTGCCGCAGCATGAATAGCGAGGACATCCTGCTGGGAAAACGCAAATCCGTTCATTTGGCCAGTTCTTGGAATACATCGGCATATTCATCCATGAAGTCGACTGCAACGTCGGCTATTTCGGTCGCGCCGTGTGCCGGTTGGATAATTACCCACGGCCGGTTATTCTTCAAAATGGTGAGGGGTTTCCCCGTCCTGTTCACTTCTGCCGTGACCCGGGAAAAATTATTTTTAGCTTCCGCTAGACCCATTGTAAATGCAGGCATTGACATTCCCCCTTCTTGACTTAGCAAAATTATGGCTAATATTTGAACCAGAGTCAATAGGTGTTTTTGCCTCTACGGCGTCGATGGAGCTGATAGACGCGCAGGATAAAAATAAATGAAAAGGGGTTTCGCTACTAGCGCGAGATGGTTTCGGTGGCGGTGCCATGGTGGGTGCGATTGCTATCGTAGGCGGCGGATTCTAGGGGTGGTTGCAACGGTTGATGGTTTTAGGCAAGCAGTTTGAGGATCCGCTCGCTGGGTTTATC
>NZ_JBWPVY010000008.1:0-19151 GCF_056590355.1 Varibaculum sp. C0165D1
TGGGCGGTTAGCAATCATTGTCATAGGGTCTTTAAAACGGGGTGTGCGCTGCTGGGACTGTTTATGCGGTTTGCGCCTGGCTCGTCCTGTACGCAGCATTTTTTTAACCTCTAGTTTTAACTGTCCGCGGGCATGAACATAGATCGCTTGGTAAATGGTTTCTACACACATATTCATTGCCGGGTTATCGGGATAGTTTTTCTTCAGCCACCCGCTAATTTGCTCCGGGCTCCAGTGTTTCTTTAACCCGTCCTCCACCAGTTCAAACAATAGCGCATTACGGTTAATCTTAGCTGGCTTAGGTCTTTTCCTGGCTTGTGCTACTTGTTGGTCAGCGTGATAGGGCTGATAGTCCCCTGTTAGAGGGCTGCGATGTTTATTTATCTCGCGGCTGATCGTTGAGGCTGCCCTGCCTAACTCTGCGGCAATCGCGCGAATACTTTTACCTGCATGAAGCCTATCGGCAATAATGATGCGCTCTTGCAGGCCTAGATAGTACGGTCCAACATTTTCAGGGATCTCCATTTTTGCACAGTACCAGGCAACGCTAGCCTTTTCGTTACGCCCGCTAGAGCGAGTACGCCCATTACGCCATACTTTCCCGGTACGTTTGGAAACGCCCACTACTTTGGCTGCTTGCGTAAAATTCAGCCCCTGACGCAAAAGCTCTACATAATGCTCACGCCGAGCAGCACACATCTTTGAACGGGACGGGTAAACAACACCCGCATACTCATACAACACCGTTGAAACATCCTTTCAAACTCGGTGTTGCAACCACCACTAGAACCTAAGGACGGGACTTTCGATACTGGGGGGGGGGAAATCAAAAATGTGAAAATCTGGGAGGGATAACTACAGTTCGTTATCCCTCCCAGATAGCTGCGGTAGCTTAGCTATTTTCCTGGCGGCGTTTGATGAGCACGCCAGACCCGATGATTACCGTGGCCAGTAGCGCTAACCAAGCAACCGGGGTACCGGTCTTAGTGATTTTTTCTGGGGGAGTGGGCGGCTCGTGCGGAGGCGGCGGGGTAGTAGATATCTTATTTACTACCGTGACTTCCCGGCGGATTACTCCGTCTTTATCCGTCTTGATCTTTCCGGTTTCGTTTTCATACTTTGCTAGCGGAACTGCCTTGATAGTGCCGTCGCCGCCGATTTCGCGCACCCCATAGTAGTAGCGCTGCTTGGCGGGATTGCTAGCCGGCAGTCCCTGAAGGGTCTTAGTCCACCCCTCGGCCTTGGTGACGTCAAACTTTTTGACCTTCTTGGCATCGCTAAACTTGGCGTCGGTAGCTTGCAGCAGTTCAAAACTGACTTTGTCAGGGGTTTTAGCATCTGGCACTGGTTTTTCGGAATCCTGCCATAGCCAGTGTTTATTAACCGTAATGTCTACCGGGGTAGGTACCGGGTTAACTACCGTGGCTACTAGCCAGGTTTCGGGCAGCTGCTTAGAGCGATCCAAAGCGGGACGCTGCGGCACTTTGCCGTTTTCTTGTTCGACTACCTGCCAGGGTTTTAACTGCAAGGTTTTAATCACTTTGCCCTTTGCGTTTAGCTCCTGGACTCCGTAGTAGTAGAAGTTGCCACTCTCATCTTTAATCGGCAGGTCGTTAAAGGTCTTCCGCCAGTTTTCCTCGGGTTTATCGGAGGGGCTGAGCGTGAAATCTTCGACCTTTGCAATCTGGTCAGCGTGCCCTGCCTGCGTAAAATCTATATCGGTACTGCGAATAAACCGCATCTTTAGTTCTTTGACCGGGATATCGCTGGCGCGAGCCGGCAGTTCGGGAGCTTCCTTCGTTTCCTGCCCGGTATCTCCGGCAGAGGGATCGTCACCGGCGGGATCCTTTTCCTGGTGATAGAGCCAAGCTTTCTCTACGGTTGCCTGTGCATATCCCCAATCGCCGAAAATTACCCCACCATTGGTACCGATACCGCCACCACGCGGAGCGCTATTTCCTTGGATCAGCAATTTTGCTGCAGCTTTGGCATTGGCCTTAGCCGCATCGTTAATGGGTACGGCTTGGAATCCTTGATCGTTGATGCTCATATATTTTAGCGGCATCGGTTTGGGACGCTCTTTTTCTGGCTTGTTCAGGGACGCCGGGTCAAAGCGTTTATCGCGATTATCGAAGTAATAGTTGATGCGTCCGCCCCCGAGCATATAGTCAGATACCCAGATGGGTGCTGCTCCGCTCGTGCCCAGGTTGGTGTGGGCAAGGTCGCTTCCGAAGCTATCGGCAGTATTGTCAAAGACCGCGCCCCCGTTATGCATCCGTAGCTCAATCGAGCCGGTAGGACATGACCAGATACCACCGCCCATAGATTCGATATTATTTGCGGTGGCCTTGTTCTTTGTCACCACTACGTCATGCAGATGCAGGTTGTAAGAAACGGTCGCTACGTAAATACCACCGCCTTGATCATGGGAGGTGTTGTTAAGGATTTGCCCAGCATTGATTTCAATCTGATTTGAAACCACGTTAACTCCGCCGCCGGTACGCAGGGCTTCATTATTCGAGATGGTGCCGCCATTGAAAATAAAGGCTCCGGGGGAGAGCTTGCCCCATTCCTCCTCACTGAGTCCCGATTGTTTTCCGGTTCCGGGAATCTCTTTATAGGTCTCGTTTGCTCCCCAAACATAGAGGTCGAGGGTGCCGATTCCGCCCCCATTGCCAGTGGTGTAGTTGGAATCGATCAGGCCGCCGTTCATGGTGATTACGGCATTACCGAATGCCAGTGCGCCCCCTCCGGAGAAGTAGGCATCATTGTTATGGATTTTTCCCCCGTTAATGGTGATGTTGTTTCGGGTTTCCAGAGCCTTCGGTAGGTCACCCATAGATGTGGCATCGACATATAGGTCATATCCTTCCAGGCCACCTGCCCAGCCTTTATTATGGGAGATTTCGCCGCCGTTTATAGTTACCGAGCCACCTTGGTAAACGCCAATCCCACCTACTTCGCCGTAGGCTCCATGCTCATATGAGGTTTCGCCGTAGCTGACTTCGCCGCCATTCATTTCGAATTGGGCGCCTTCGGATATGGCAATATTTGCGGCTCCGGATTGTGTGGTTGTGGCGCTGCCGATCTTACGTTTATTGTCGGTAACTTTACCGTCGTTGAGGACAAACTTCGCGGCTTTACCCCTAACTGTAATCGCCCCATAACGCTGACCGGTGCCGTTACGTACCCCCTCATAGCTGCCGCCGTTGATGGTCAGAGACCCTTCGTTATAGATCAGTTCCCCGCCGCCGGGTACCCACTCTCCTCGGCTTCGCAGATAAAACTTTCCGCCTTTTTCGTTATTACCCATGGTCAGGGAGGCGCCTTTTTCAACCTTTACCATGACCTCGGTAAAATCATCCTCGCGCACCAGGCCGCCCTCGGATGCAGCGGCTCCCCAAGGGGCAATCCCGTTTACGAGCTCAATATCGGCACCGGCAGGGATGACCACCGTAGAAGTGATCATGGTGTCGGCCATTCCACTCACCACAATCCGGGTGGGGGTGGTGCCGGCATCCTTGATTAATTGACGAAGTGTTGCCTCCTCACAGTAACTCCCGCATTCCACTACAGTGCGCCCGGCAGCTTGCGCAGACACCTGGTTTAGCTTTGCGTCTGTGGTTACCATCCAGGTAATCGCTAAGGCTGCAGTCAGAATTACCGCCGTCACCTCGGCTATTAAACGTCCAGTTATACTGCGGTTTGGCATAGTAGACCTCAAGATTAGGAGGGATATTGGTCAGGCTCAACCAATAAGGATGAATTACTTTTCATCCTACCTAAGATTGCTCTGCGTAATTGAGAGAATTTTCTTCTTCTATAAATTTCTGACCTGTATCTTGGTGGCAGTAGCTGTCTATTTGGACAGGTGAATAGCTACCGAGCGCAACCTTTTGGCGTTGGAGGCGCGTGAAAGAGGCTGGGAATTTTTCCGGTAGATTTGTGGGGAAAGTTACGATTCTGCAACTAGCACGGTAGCTCCGCTTTCCGCTAGCTCGGCGCGTTGCTTAGGGGTTACTTTCTGGTCGACAACAATGTAGTCGAATTCGTCCAGCTCGGTGGTGACTTGAAAGGCGCTGCGGGAAAATTTTTGATGGTCGGCAAGTAAAACTTTTATTTTTGCTGCCGCAAACATTGCCCGTTTGAAATCAACTACATAGTCAATAGGGTTGTAGGTGGCGTGCACGCTGATAGCGGCGTCAGAAGTAAAACAGATATCTGCTTGCAAGTGTTTTAACATATCGGTTGCCAGGGAGCCGTAAAAGGCATTAGCCCAGTTAACATATCTGCCGCCAATCAGTATTTCTTGTACTCCCTCCAGCTCTTTGACTTTTTCAAATACAGTTAGCGAGTTACTGATAATCGCCAGGGGAACCACTCGATCCAGCATTTCTACTATCGGCAAGGCAGTAGAGGAGTCATCTAGGAGGACTGCATTTCCCGGTTTTATTAGTTCCGCGGCTTTGCGACAAATAGCCTGTTTCTCAGTCACTGATTGCGCCGATCGCAGTTCCGGAGGCATTTCCGAGGTAGAGGTAGGGTAGGGACGCAATTGGCCATTGGTGCGTAGCACGGTGCGCATTTCTTCTAAAGCTTGCACATCGCGGTAGACGGTTACGGGCGAAACCGCTAGCTTTTTGGCGGCATCTGTGATGTTGATTGTTCCCTGGTCGGTGACCATTTCCAGCAACTTCTGACGGCGCTGATTGGGTCTAAGCTTTTCGGCTGGGCGCATTCTGTCTTCCCTTCCTGAACCGGAGAAAACCTGGACTTTCAGCTAGGTTTTGAAATATTCACGGCGATAGCTAACAAAAATATTTTCATATTACTTGCAAAATTATACGAAAACATGATAAATTTTATCATAGTTGAGAGCAATGAGGCACAACAAACTGCTGAAAACAAAGGAGATTTCTATGTCAGAAATTGTCATTGGTGTTGACGGGGGTACTACCGCGGTTAAAGCGGTGGCCTTTGACCTTACCGGTAAAATCAAGGCGCTTCATCACGAGTCGGTGCCGGTGCAATATGGCGTAAGTGGTCAAGCCGAACAGGATATGAACCAAATTTGGAATGCCGTGGCTACCTGTTTACGCGAAGTAGTACAGCAGACTAAGGGCGATAAAGTGGTGGCCATCGGCCTGACTGGTCAAGGCGACGGGATCTGGCTGATCGATGAGGACGGAAACCCAGTACGGCCGGCAGCTAACTGGCTAGATGGGCGCGCAGTTGACCGGGTCGAGAAATGGAAAGCAGACGGCAAAGCCCAAAAAATTCTAGAGGTAACCGGGACCACCGTATTTGGGGGGCTATTCCCGGTTCTCTACGATGAGCTGCGGGAAACCGAGCCAGAAGTAATTGCGAAAGCCACCACCCACTTGAACTGTAAAGACTGGATCCGTTTCAAACTAACCGGGGAGCGCCTAACCGACCATACGGAAGCCTCCCGATCCTTTTTCAATATCTTCACCGGTGATGGTTTTGATAAGCAGCTAGCCAAAGATTTAGGTATCGAGGATGCTTTAACTCTCTTGCCGGAGATTCGCCATCCTGCCGGTCCGTCCTCACCAGTAAGTGCCCAGGCGGCCAAAGAGACCGGGATCCCCGAAGGGACCCCGGTTGGAGTAGGAATGATCGATGTGGCGGTTACCGCTATGGGGCTGGGAGCTGTCAATAATGGCGATAGCTATTTGATTCTCGGCACTACTGGTTTCGTGGGCACCCTGCTTCCCAGCGGGAAAGAGCGTCATTCTGACTTATCGATGGTACTTGCTACCGGAAACGATAAACAGGTTTTAGAGTTTATGGCTCCGATGACTGGGACCCCGAATCTCGACTGGATTCGCATGGTGCTACGTCTAGACGAACTGGATTGGAACGAAATTGAAAGTCGAGCCCGGCGCTCGCCAGCCGGATCCGAGGGGGTTATTTACTTGCCTTATGCCTCGCCAGGAGGAGAACGCGCACCCTTTGCTGATGTAAATGCCTCGGCTTCTTGGCAAGGGCTTTCGCTGGTTACCAAAAAGCGCGATATTCTCCGTTCTGTTTACGAGGGCGTGTCCTTCACTTTGGCAGAATGCGTTGAAGCTTTGGAGATCGATGGTGATCTGATTGTTTCTGGCGGGGGTTTCCGTTCGGATTTGGTATGTGAGATTTTATCTAACACCACCGGTAAGCGGGTTTTGAGGCAAGATACTCCGGAAGCGGGTGCGCGGGGGGCAGCGGTCTTGGCGCTGGTGTCGGCAGGTCGCTTTGACTCAGTTGAGCAGGCGGGACAAGCTTTGGGAACTAAGATGGAAACCTTTGAAGCGGACCCCAGTGAACAAGCCAAATACGAAAAAATACACGACGTATTTAAAGAAACTCGGGATGCCTCCCAATCGGTGTGGAAGCAGCTTCGGGCTTTGCGTTCTCTAAGTAATGAAAATAACCAGTAGACCCAGTGCGGAAGGTAATAATGAAAGTTCTTTTAGCTGGTGACCAGTTTGTCACCAACCAGGTTTTAGAGGAAGCCCTTACGCAGAAATTACCGCAGGTGCAGATAGCGAAGATTTCTTCATCTTGGCCGGTACCTCCTTTTCAGGATGTGGCAGAGGTAAAAGAGGCATTGGGGGATGAGGATGAGCTTATCGCTGCTCTAAAAGGTTGCGAAGTGGCTTTTTCCCATACTTTTCCTTTTACCGAAAAAGTTATTTCTGCTAGCCCGGATCTAAAGCTAATCACTATTTGTCGCGGTGGCCCGGTAAACGTCAATATCGAAGCTGCTACCCGCCACGGGGTCATGGTGTCTTATACCCCAGGTAGAAACGCTATTGCCACCAGTGAACACACTGTGGCCATGATTTATGCGGCTTTGCGACAGATTCCCCAGCGGCACCTGGAGCTAGTCAACGGTAAATGGCGTTCAGATTACTACAAGTTTGAAAACGTGGGACCGGAGTTGGCTTGTTCCACTGTCGGACTGGTTGGCTACGGTGCGGTCGGGAAACTGGTAGCTAAAACCCTTTTGGCTACTGGCGCTAAAATCGTGGTTTATGATCCTTGGGCAGATACCGCCAATGCGCCTAAGGAACTAAAGTTTGTTGATTCTCTAGAGCAGCTATTTGAATTCAGTAACATCGTATCTATCCATGCGCGGGCGACTGCCGATAATCACCATATGGTGGATGCGAAAATGTTGGCGCTGATGCCGGAGGGGGGAATAATTGTCAACTGTGCTCGGGGATCGCTGGTCGATTACGACGCTGTTTGTGACGCCCTGGATAGTCATCATCTCTATGCGGCAGCTTTCGATGCGCTCCCCTTAGAGCCGCTACCGCTGGATCATCGGTTATTGAAAACTGAGCGGGTAACCCTTACTCCTCACCTGGGAGGAGCTTCGCAGGATTCTGCGCGTTTAGCTGCCCGAATCGGATCCGAAGATATTGTCAGATTCAGTGAGCAAAAAGCGCCGCTGCATTTGTCCAATCCCGAAGTATTAGCGCAAAAGAAATAGTCGTAGGAGTTTAGAAAAATGTTAATGGAAAAAGAGCGTCAAGAAATTGTTGACACCTGCTTATTTATGCAGCGCGAGAAACTGATTGTTTCCACTGCCGGAAACGTTTCGATTCGCAAAGGCGATTTAGTGGCCATCTCCCCCTCGGGAGTGCCTTATGAATCTATGACTGCAGAAGATGTGGTGGTTTATAACCTAGATAATGAGCATGTTGATGGGGACTTAAAACCCTCTACCGAATTGCCCTTGCATCTGAGTGTTTACCACTCCACTGATGCGCAGGCGATAACCCATAATCATGCGCCCGCCTCTACAGCGCTGTCGCTGGTGGTGGAGGAGATTCCTCCCTCGCACTACTATTCGGCAATGTTTGGGGGAGTAATCAGGGTTGCGCCCTATGCAGAGTTCGGTACCCCGGAGTTGGCGCAGAACGTAACTGATGCGCTTAAGGATCGCAAAGGCGCCTTGATGTCTAATCATGGGGCCATCACGATCGGGGAAACCGTTAAAAAAGCAGTTAACCTGCTACCGGTTTTGGAATATATCTGTGAAATTCAGTTGCGGGCGATGGCTACCGGTGCCCCCATTAAGCTGCTAACTCAGGCGCAAATGGATGATGCCCTGGGAGCCATGTCCAGTTATGGGGTGCAGCCCCACAAAAAACAATAAAACTGTTTTATCCTAAGCAGCAGGGTTGCCGTCAGCGGGTTTTAATAGACTCGCTGGCGGCAACTTTGTTTCCACGCGCTATCGGTTGCAATGGCAAGGGCTACCAAGAGTGCGTGTCTCCAAAACAGCTATCTTTCTTTATACGTGGTCCGGCGTAACTAGTTTTTAGTTGCCACCGGTTTTGAATTCCCCACTGTTAGCAGTTAATAGATTTCTTCCAGACCAGTGAAATCGCTATCCGAATCGATAATCTCCTGCAAGCCCAACTTTGGATCTTTTGTTAGAAGATCTTCAATAATTCCCCGTTTATCTTTATATTTATCTTTGCGGGCATTGAAAAAATCGAGAGTCTTTTCAATCAATGCCAGTAGCTCCCCGCTGCGGGCAGCGCTAGCGATTACTCCTTCCTGGGCTCGTTCCAGATGCCATAAAGCCAATAACTTTGAAAATAGCCAATCGACGTCAGCGTTTTCCAGGGGCACGTTTTTTCCATGTAGAGCTTCTTGGAAATGTTCTTCGTCATCAGCGTCTAGCTCATCTGCCAGGAAATCGAGAGTATCGACTACTCCCTGATAAAGCCACAGAGAATCTTTAGGGGGAAAGATCAATAAAGAACCGTCATCTTCTCGTTGCCGGGAACGCAACTCACCAAAATTCCCGGCTAGTAGCCGGTCGCGAAATTTTGTTACTGCCCGGCGTCTATTTCTCCAATTTCGGTCATCTTTAAACCCTTCTAGGGTTTTTACTCGGGTAGCCGCAGCATCTTTCGGCCAGTTTCCCACCCAGGTGGCATCGACAAAATCATAAAAGTTCAGCGAAAGTTTTCGCAGGCTACCATAGTATTTTTCAACTACTAGGAAGTCGGTAGTTTTTATCCAGCTGAGGTCGCCACCATAAAAAATATGGGGATAGGTAAAGGGGAGGCGCGGATCTTCTATTACCGGTACCCACACTGAACCCATATCGTAGCCGTAGTCATGCAGAACCAAGTTCGGATTGCCTGCTATTTGTTCGCCAATAGTAGCTAGTGCCTGCGCAAAGGGTACTTCCATTCCTTCCGGAGGTTCTAACCCATCTAAATCGTCCAGGCAGTCGACACCTTCCCAAAGTTCCGCCACCACCTCACGAGGGATTTTTATCTGTTGCTCTTTCAGAGCATTAAGAATCAGCATGAGCGCGCACCCAGGCTCGCCTACCTCTAAGAGCTCTTCCACATTGCTGTGTAGCACCGCGTCGTACCTGCCTTTTTCTAGTAACAACCTCCCCAAAGATTCGGTGCACGAATAATTAACTGGCTCGTCACGCTTAGGGTCTTTCAGTCGGTAGCTACCCGGCCACTCGAAACTGGTATCAAACCTTGCTTCATAAGAGGCAACGTACGCATGTAAGTCTTCGGGGAAATAGCGGAGTGCTGATTGCGCCATAAACTTCATGCGCTTATCAATCCCGTACAGGGTGGAATAGTATGCCCAGGCGATAGCGCCGGTGATTGCCCCCATCGTGTCCGCATCGCCCCCTAACCAAATGGTGTTGCGAATAGCGTCCTCAAAACTAATCGACTCTGTAAACGCCCTGATAGCTTGAGGTACGGTACCTTGGCAGGATTCATCAAAATGGTAGTTAGCCTTGATTTCAGCGAGAGATTGGTTAAGAGGATAGAAATGCTCCGAAATGTAGTATTCGATTTCCTGCTTGCTTCGGCTGTTGCGCGCTAAATAGATCGCCGCGGCCACCGCCTTTGCGCCTTTGATACCTTCGGGGTGGTTGTGAGTGACTGCCGCACTTATTTCCGCAAATTTGAGGGCTTCCTCTAGCCTCTTAGCGCATTCAGCGGCAGCCGATACCCGCATGGCGCTGCCGTTTCCCCAAGAGTTGTAGGGGCGGGGATTATCTTCAAATAGCCAAGCTGCAAAACGGCCTCCGTAGGAGCCCATAGGCTCGGGGAAGCGCCGCCCTATTTCCTGCATACGTTGGACCAGAAGCTCGCAGAGACGCTGCTCAGTGCGCTCGGAATCTTTAAGGTTTAGCCACCTTAAAAACGCCATTCCCTGAGCGATAGTCATTAAGGAATCATCGGTGTAGTTAGCGTCATAGGGAAACAGCTCAAAATCACGGCGAGCTACCGGTGAGAACTCCCGGGTTGACCCAATAACATCCCCGATAATCGCGCCGATCATGACGATTCCTCCTGTAAATGGATTACTGCTGCTTTTACTATTATGTGCTCCTGTTTCAGATACCGGCAGTAAACTTCCGGTTTTCTGTTAATTCGAAAGGTGGATGGAAGGTCCTGCTTACTATGCTTAGCGCTTGGCTATAGCGGCTGGGACTATGTGCGCTGTTTAGAGGATGTCAACTTTCCGAATTGTTTTATATTTCCGAGCCGGTAAAGGCGGAAACTTTAGTCACGATGCACCGGAGCTGCTCGCAGTCATAGAGTAGGAGCGATGCATTTTTCACAGCGAGTGAGCCTTTCTGACCCCAACGCCATAACCTTGGCGGCGGGGAAACGGCGCGACCAGGGGCAGAAACTGGTAAATATCTCTGACTCGAATCCCACTCGGCATGGGTTAGGGGAAGCAAAGAATCCCTACCAGGCAGATCCGCGCGGGCAAGGAGAAGCCCGCCGCGCCCTCGCGGGTTTCCTTTCCCAGAGGGACGGTCGCAGCGTCAATCCCGATAACCTTTATCTGCTTAGTTCGACTTCCCAAGGCTACTCCTGGCTGATGAAACTGCTGTGTAATCCCGGGGAGGCAGTGCTGGCTCCAACGCCGGGATATCCGTTGATAGAGGCGTTGGCTAACTTAGAAAATGTGCAGGTGGATTCCTATAGTTTTGCTTGGCTAGGGCGAAAATGGGAACTGGATCCACTCTCGCTGCCGGCTACTGGTGTTTCCCCGCGTCCGCGAGCCCTAGTAGTCATCAATCCGGGTAACCCCACCGGCGCCTATTTAGATAGGGGAGAGCGAGAGAGGGTGCAAGAATACTGCGCCGCTAATAATCTGCCCCTGATCGCCGATGAAGTGTTCTATGACTTCCCCTTGGCTGCGGCTCCGGAATCTCGTGCCCGTCTAGCCGGTTGCCCTGAAATCCTCACTTTCGCCCTCGATGGTTTGTCAAAGAATCTTTGTGCCCCCGGTTTCAAGATTGCTTGGCTGGAGGTATCGGGACCGGAGGCGCTGGTGGAGGAGGCGAAAGCGCGTTTAGATATCATCGCGGATGCCTTCTTGCCCTTTAGTGATATTTTGGCCGCGCACCTGCCTGGTTTTTTGGAAAAAATCCCGCCGCAGTTGGAGGAAACTC
Organism: Varibaculum sp. C0165D1; assembly: GCF_056590355.1. Lineage (NCBI taxonomy): Bacteria > Bacillati > Actinomycetota > Actinomycetes > Actinomycetales > Actinomycetaceae > Varibaculum > Varibaculum sp. C0165D1. Next base: position 11,471 of record NZ_JBWPVY010000008.1, read on the forward strand.
GCGGGCGGTGCGCCGCCAACCTGGACACGTTGCAAGGATTAGTGGGGGAGGATCTGGCCAGCCCGCTAACGGTGATGGCCCCGCAAGGCGGCTGGAACGTACTGCTGCGTTTCCCCGCGCATATTGTTGAGGATGAGCTGGTGGAAAAACTCTTAAGCGACTATGGGATTTATTGCCAGCCCGGCTACTTTTTTGACTTGCCCTTCAGCGGCACTATCAGCCTGTCTCTGCTGTTAGAGACAGATTCTTTCCGCGAAAATGCCGCCAAAGTTTTACGTACCATCACGGCCTTTAGCTAGGGGAGTGACCACTGTATTCCGCTTCCTCCCAGTTGGGCTGGAATCCTAGAAATTATTTCCCAGCTGTCCGGGGAAGAGGAACGGCTACGCCCTGCGGAAGGATTTATTCTAATAACTGTGATCTAGATCTGAAACTGATCCTAAAAAATAACGCTGCCCGCAGCGCCACATAAGTAACACTGCGGGCATCGCCTTTTATCTAATTTTTAACGATTACTGGCTGCGCTTGGTGCGGCGGGAGAGCAGTAACACTCCGCTCGCGACCAGTAGTGCCCCCAGCGCGATAGCCCCAGTTACCTGCGAACCGGTCCTAGTTAAAGGCGGGTTGGGCGGGGTAGTCGGTGGGGGCACCGGAGGGGTGCTAGGGGGAGTAGTCGGAGGAGTAGTGGGCGGCGGCAGCTCGCTGTTACTTACCGTCAGCTTTTGCTCATTCTCGTGTACTTCTGTCTTGCCGATGGTAGTGGTAAACCCAGCAACAGGAGTTTCTTTCACCGTATAAACGATTGGTTTATTAGCGGCATCCACTGGGGGCAGATCAGTGAAGGTATGAATCCATTTACCTTCACTATCTGCTTTAACTGTCACCGGTTTCCCCACGGGAGTTTCCCCGGCCATTAGTTGCAGCTCAATAGTTCGAGAAAGATCGAGCGCTTGCAGCGGGGTTCCTTCGGCGCTAAGCCACTTCTTTTCTACTGTTACCGAGGTCTTGGGGAAGTTCGATACCTTTACCGCAGGTATTTGGGCCTCAGTGGCGTCTTCCGGAGAAACCTTAAATTCGGTAACCGAAGATTTCGCATAGTAGCCTGCCGGAGTCTTGAGTTCCTGCGCGTAATAGGTGCCAGCCTCCATCCACTTGGCTGTATTTGGGGTGAAGGTGCCGTCAGCTCCGGTTGTAAAGGTTCCGTCTTCGTTACCGCCGGGGACTGCTACGCTAATTACTTTTTTAGTTGTGCAGGTTTTGGGATCAGAGTCGTCCTGGCAAACTTTAAGATCAAGCAGTTTGGGCAGATCTTTCTTCTTGCAAGCATAGCCTCCATCTTTTTCTGGCAGATATTCCTTCATATCTGGCTCTTTATAGAGCTGGAACTGAGCCTCAGGAAGCTGCTTCTTAGTAACCGCGTCCGACTTAATAAGCTTGAAGCTGGTCAAACTGGGTTCATAAGTGTAGTAGAAGTGCTGGGTGTCCAGTCCACTGGAGTGAATGTCATACCAGAAGTTCTTGCCGGCAATGTAGTTTGTTAAAGAGCCGGGCAATGAGGGGTTCTCTAAATCTACAGCTGGACCGTATTTAGCATCGATAATCGGCAGATTGTTGTCCCGGTAGGCGTATCCAGGAATAGTACGGGCAATAGATTCAACGCTGGGACGGAAGGGGAAATTAGCTCGTCCTTTCCAGGGGGTACCGTCCCGCTGATCAATTTCTTCCTCATAGCTGCGGAAACCGTGGCGATGCACGTATTTATCGCTGGGACCCACATAGTTAAAGGGGCGCAACCAGGTGAAGTGGTCGAAATTTCCAGGTACCCGCCCGGTCTGTGAAACCTGGTAGGGCCAGGCTGCCATACCTAATTCAACATATTCCTCGCGGAAAGGAATCTCGGTAGAGTACGGCAGCTCTGGATAAATTTCTTTGGTAGTAATTCGATCACGGAAGGGCGCCAGCTGGCGATCTTCCAGGCAGCGGATAGTTTCAAAAGTTGAATTTTCATCAGGGAGCTTGAGTTTCAGGTCATCATTGCGTCCCGGAAGGGGTTTATCTTTAGCGACCGGGTCTTTCACAAACTCACGGTAATCGGCATCTTTCACAAAGCGGAAGTCCGCGCCGGCCATAGGATATTTGTTGTAGTCGATGTAAAGTCCGTTAGCGGTGGCTCCAATAGCGGGGTTGCCATCTCCGGTAGAACCAGTTCCCCAGCTCAAACCAGCTTGTACCGCATCAATCGGCACCCAGGCATCGAATTGGAAAGTGTGCTCCTCGCCGTCAGCGAAAGTATCTTCAAAGACGTGGTGAAAGGGCTCCCAAAAATCATCTTCACGTCCGCCGATTCGCTGCGGGACTCCGTTCTTGTGAACAACCATGCTCTCGATGCTGTTGCGATTAAAACTCGGTAGCTTTTCTTCTGCCGGTTTACCGTCATAGAGGAAAGTCTGGAAGGGTGTCCAGTGGTAATTCTTTGGTCCCTCACCCCGCTTGTAATACTGCCAAGTTGCGCCGAAACGGAACTGATTAGTGGGATAAAGATGAGAGTTCCCGCTGCTACGAAAACGAACCGTAGTGCGCAAACCATCGCAAGGGAACAGAGTTGCGTGAAACGCAAAAGTTCTCAAATAGGTAACTTCCGGGTTATCGGGAATGACGCACTTGCCGTCTTTAATGCTCCCCACTAGCCGCTGAAAGGTCATCTCGTATTTAGGGAAGGAGGTCTGAGCCTGCGCTTTTACCGGTACAAAGGAACACGCCAGTACCACGCTGAGGGCAAAGAATAAAAAGATCGCGAAGGGACGACTGAAATCTCTGTTGCGCAAGAGGGATCTCCTTACTCACTGTGCTTGCTGTGAGCTAGAACGAGGGTGTTCACCGTCAAAATAGCTAATAGCTTTACAATACTCTTTTAATCAAAGTTACTCAAAGGTTCTGCTATGTGCTGCAACCTATAACTGATTGCTCTTAACTTCCCCGTACCATTCAGAGTGCTAAAAGTGTGGGACGAGGATTGCAGAACACACGGTTAGTCATTCTTACAAATGTATCTTTTTGACAGTGCCCTACCCGTACCACCTATCTAATGCTCCCCGGTCGAGCCGAGCGATTTCTTGCAGATCAAGTTTCCATATCTCGTTTCCGCAAATCGCGTACAGCACGTCATCGTGGGCATCGAGGTAACAATGTTTTAAGGGTTTTCCTTCGGGGGAACGTAAAGCCCCAATCCCGCGATGCTCAATCCCCTCAGGGACACGTACCCCGTAGTTAAAGACGTCAAGATCATAGGGGTAAAGAGCAGCAAAGCGTTCATCATCAGCAACCAAATAAGATGCTGCCGGACCTTCTTTACATATAACCTCTACCTCATCGCCGACTATTCTGGTAACCGCAAAATCTGTATAGGAACAGTTCCAGACACCTTTAAGGCCAACGTTAAGAGCGTAAATGTCGCAGATCCAGGGAGCACCTTTAGTGTCGCCCGGATAGGACCAATCGAGTGAAAGATCGGCGGTATATCTATTAAGTCCTGGTTCCCCGATGGGGGCTTCGGTTGGGTAATACTGTTCGGTTTTCTCGTCCCAGAGACTGCCCCAGCCGTAGTTCCCGAGAACTCCCTCATCGAAGTAACCTATCCACAACCGATCTTCAGCGTCCGTGTACATTTTGGCAATCCCGTCACCGACACATGCTTCTTTCAGTAAGTCGCCTTCCGGAGAATACAAGCCCGCATTCTTTTCTCCGCCATCGGGCGTCCACCTTGCCCGGCCAGCTACTTGAATTACGCGTCCATCGCTCAGCATTTGTACATCAGAGCTGGCGCGCGAAGTCTCTTTAATATCAACGCGGTGATCGCCGCAGACAACTAAATTTCGGATGGGGGAGCGGGTGGTGCTACGAAGAAAAGATGCTCCCCCTGAGTTTAGTACCCGCTCAAAAGCCAGATCTGCATCTTTAGGAGTAGCCCACTGGGTGAGCAGTTCTCCCCACACGGTAATACCCGCAAAAATCAACTCCAGGTCTGGTTCTGGCGGTTCAAAACTTGAGTGTCGCCGGAACCGTACCTCCGGTAACTCTCCGCGTTCATAAGCCTCAGTAATTAAATGCTCCGACTCCTCGAAGCCATCTTCATTGAAAAGCATCCCTGCCGCCTCCAAATAATAGTTTGTGAAAAATAATAGACATACTGATTAGATTTTTTCAGCCGAAATCGTCAATCGTTAGTTATTTTTTAAGGACTCTTGAGTATGAAGTTACTGCCAATCTCTGCTTCGCCTGCTTTAAACTGTATTGCCGACATTGATTCATTTGTCGCTACTCGAATGCTTCTAGAGCTTCTGGTTCCAGATCGCCGCCAGCAACCCATTCCCTAACTGTTTCCTCAATCTCTTTGGATAAATGCACGTTATAGTAAGAAGCCCAATCGAGTGCTAACTCGATATTGATACCATCATGACGCTCAATTTCTAGTAAATCATTCACTACAGATACAAGCCCTACCTCAGATATGGCAGCCAGGATGCCCTCCCACAAGTCTTCAGAATATTGCATGTTATAAATCGCCCCTGCCGAGATAGAAGATTGCTGTATCGCTATGACTGCTAGCTTATTGCTGGCGACCTTGCCTGCAAAGCAAGCGCAACTACCGTAAATCTGCGAAAAGAGTTGCGGAAGAAATCTGCCGTTTACGAATCTGCCCCAGTATCGTTACAAATATGGCAAACAGATCCGCATCGGGATCTAATATAAATGCCAGGGTTGAAAGGAGGGAGTCACCGACGGCTCTAGTGATGAAGGCTCGCGATTCGCGTGCCTCTGTCAATCAGGACGGCAGGGGATTACCCTGCCATTGGTTCACAGATTGACATGGAATTTGCCACGTCGTGGCAAAAGAAAGCCCTAGGCTGACAGTAGATCGTTATGGAACTTCCTCCTTTCAACCCCATAGTGAAACCGGCAAAAGTCGCGCCCGCGCAGATTAACTCGCTTAGGCATCTTCTGCGTTTGCATAACCTAGAGAATCCAGAAGAATCGATTCTGTATCCGTCTGCACATGTAGCAATCAGCAGCCATAATACGGCAGAAATTTGGCTCGATCACGATAAAACTACACCGCTGCGTAAAGTCCCCTTGTACTACAGATATCGAAGTGTCCCCAAGCATTCTGGGGGCAGGCGGATATTGTCGGAACCAAGTTCCAGTTTGAAAAGTCTACAGCGATGGATACTGCGGCATTGCTTCACCGACGATATGGTTTCCCCTGCCGCCTACGCATATCGCCCGGGACGTTCAATTCAAGATTGCGCAGCCGTACATATTGGCGCTAAATGGCTCCTTAAGTTCGACCTCAAGGATTTCTTTGGGGGAATTTCCGAGGCTCGGGTATATGAACTCTTTAGAGCGATTGGGTATAAAGAACTTGTCGCGTTTGAACTAGCGCGTCTGACAACTTTCCTGCCGGATAAAAATCTAAGACGCAATATTCAAGCGCTATATAACGAAAAGTTCGGAATAACCCCGGCGGCGCGGAACTACACGAAGCTCGAAATAACAAGAGATAGCAGCGACGGCCCCTACCCAAGGTATCGAGACGGCGCGGGGAAGATCATACGGGGGGTGCTTCCGCAAGGAGCCCCCACGTCGGGGATTATCGCCAATATCTGTGCTGGCGAACTCGATAAAGAGCTTGCGTCTTTAGCGCTGTATAGCGGTTTAAGATATTCGCGGTACTGTGATGACTTGTTTTTCTCCCCGCGGCCTGACCATGAACATTTTGACCGCAGTTTCGCAGGATTAATCATCCGTGACGTTAATCGAGCCGTACTAAAACATGGTTTTCGGATAAACCAAGGCAAAACCAGGGTAGTGCCACCCGGGTCTAAGAAGCTGATTTTGGGTCTGCAAGTGGACGACAGCGTTCGTCTCGATACCGCGTTTAAGAAAAATATTGACTACCACATACGCGGAATTGCTAAATTTGGTCTCCAGCAGCACGTAGCTCACGCCAAAGGCACTCCACCCCCGGTATTGAGTTTCCTAAACCATCTGCAAGGTCTAATCGCTTTCGCGAAAGGAATTGAGCATTGGTACGGGGAAACACGGGAAACAAACCTGAGAAAGGCATTATCGATTGGTGAAGTAACGCGATAATTCCCGTAAAAATCCTACTGACGCGGGCTGAGCGCGTAGTAACGGCACCAGTGTAGATTCATAAATTTAGGGGTACAGTATCCATATTTTTATGATTAGAGCCGCACTATTTTTAGCACTATAGATGCCATAATTTAAGGACTATGTTGCATTGTGCCTGCTAGATTAGCTTTTACTTAATTAACTTATTGAGAGAAACTGCCAGCTTCTTTCAAGCGGAGATACCAAGTAGTAGAGGGGGTAGGCCGGCATCTGCTGTTGCTTTTTGTGGTGTGCTCTCTTTGGATAGCGTCTCGGATACGGTGTGCAATCCAAAGATTAGGAATATTGTTGTTCATATGGAAAGCGCCCGCTAACAAGCCGAAGAAGAAAACAACCAACCCTAAGCTATGAAAAACCCAAACCTGAAAGCCTACGGCGAAACATTTGCCAAAAACATAGGGCTAGTCTTACGCGGGAAGATCGTCCAGCGCGGCCATGATGGAATAAACCTTGAGAACTACATCTTGGAAGAAAACCGGCATAAGCTCATCAAAGTCGGTGACGATGACCCAGACCTAACGGATTTACGCCAAGTCGATTCGATCCTTGCCTACATCAACCACGAAATGACCGGACTGGGTGACGACACATTTTTCATCGAACACGCAGCAGCCCCTGAAACGTGCCACAGCGTATTCCACAAGATCTTCACTTGCATGGGACAAGAGCAGCGCTACAACATGATGATGGGAATCCAAACCAAGTCGGCTTAAAAGCGCTTAGACATGACGGCGGCGAAGCAGCCATCCGCCAGTAATAGCCGCTGCCCCCAGAAGCGCGATCCAGAAAGAGTTAGCACCGGTAATGGGCCATCCCTCTGGATTCACCTGATTGGCCTGGTGGGTGGGTTTGGCAGTTGATTTACCGGTAGGTTCGGTAGTGGGTTCACCGGCAGCCTTTTCCCATTTCGCATGCACGGTTACATCAGCATTGATAGGTTTCGTGAAATCAAAGGCGGTAGCGAAGGTGTTATCGGTGTACCAGCCCTTAAACTCCCATCCTTTAGCAGAGGAAGCCGCCGGGGCGCTAGCCAGCTCGCCCTCAAGTACACTTTGGGCAGCAACCTGAGCCCCGTGACCACCCATATCAAAACTCACGGTATAAACCGGGGCAACCATCACCTGCAAGGTAACCGACATTGGTAGAACGTTATCGTTGCCAGTGGCGTATTTATAGGTTACCTTAGAGGCGCCCTCGTTAAGCTTCAACTGGCCATCAACGATAGTAGCGCCTTCCAGTTTCGTCACCTTACCTGCATCAAATCCAGCCGACAACTGGTCCACAGGCACCAGACGAGATGACCCAGGAACACGCACCGCCCAACTCTGATAAAATAATCTAGAACTACCCCTCAGGTTAGTGTTGTGCGACAAATCAACAGCTGTCAACTCATTACTGCCTAACGAAAGCTTTGTCAGTTTAGTGTTGGCCTTCAAATCAACAGCTGTCAATTGATTAAAGCCTAAATCAAGCTTTGTCAGTTTAGTGT
>NZ_JBWPVY010000009.1:0-10656 GCF_056590355.1 Varibaculum sp. C0165D1
CGATAAACCCAGCGAGCGGATCCTCAAACTGCTTGCCTAAAACCATCAACCGTTGCAACCACCCCTAGAATCCGCCGTCTCGCAACCTCAACCTGATTGTGCTTTCTCCCCCATCTTTACTATTCATCGGCAAGTAAGTGCTAAATGGCGCGTTTTATGACAACCTAGAGATATGGAGATTTGGCCAGGGAAACCGTATCCGCTCGGCGCTACCTATGATGGAGCCGGAGTAAATTTTGCAGTATTTAGCGAGGTCGCAACCAAAGTTTATCTCTGTTTAATAGCAGAGGATGGCAGCGAAGAACGGATCGAACTGCGCGAAGTCGACCACCACGTGTGGCATTGCTATATTCCGGGGCTGCGTGATGAGCAGCGCTACGGATTCCGGGTGGAAGGCCCCTATGATCCGGCGCAAGGACACCGTTGCGATATCAATAAATTTTTGCTCGACCCCTACGCGACAGCCACCGATGGCATTGTTAGAGCCAAGCAGTCTTTATATTCTTACGACTGGAATGACCCCAGTGAACCCAACCATGACGATTCCTTGCCGGATATGGCAGTTTCGGTAGTCACCACTCCCTATTTCGATTGGGGAAATGATCGCCCACCCGGACACGACCTCCATAAACTGGTTATTTACGAAGCCCATGTAAAAGGCTTTACCAAGTTAAATGAACAGATCCCGGAAAAAGAACGCGGCACCTACGCAGGAATCGCCAATCCGGTGACTATCGAATATCTAAAAGATTTGGGAGTAAACGCTATCGAGCTGATGCCGGTGCACCAGTTCGTTAATGACTCCACCCTGCAAGAGCGCGGTCTATCGAACTATTGGGGATATAACACCATCGGATTTTTTGCTCCCCATGCCCAGTACCGTTCCCAAGACGTGGTCGATGGGCAAGTTCAAGAGTTCAAGCAAATGGTGAAAAACCTGCACCACGCGGGAATCGAAGTGATTCTAGACGTGGTCTATAACCACACTGCTGAAGGCAACCATATGGGGCCGACACTCTCTTTCAAAGGACTAGACAACTCCTCCTACTACCGTTTAGTGGAGGACGACAAAGAACACTATTTCGACACCACCGGAACCGGGAATTCCCTGCTGATGCGGTCTCCAGCGGTACTGCAACTAATTATGGATTCCCTGCGTTACTGGGCAATCGAAATGCACGTAGATGGTTTCCGCTTCGACCTTGCCTCTACCCTGGCGCGTGAACTGCATGACGTAGACAAACTCTCGGCATTTTTCGATATTATCCATCAAGACCCGGTACTTTCCCAGCTAAAACTAATCGCCGAACCCTGGGACGTAGGAGATGGCGGCTACCAGGTAGGCGGGTTCCCCTCCATGTGGAGTGAATGGAACGGCAAATACCGCGACACGGTTCGTGATTTTTGGCGCGGCAACTACGCCACGCTACCTGAGTTCGCCTCCCGATTCTGTGGCAGTGCCGATTTATATGAACAAAGTGGACGCCGCCCGAATGCGTCTATCAACTTTGTAACCGCCCATGATGGCTTCACTATGCACGACCTGGTTTCCTATAACGAGAAACATAACGAGGCTAACGGCGAGGGCGGAGACGACGGGGAATCCCATAACCGCTCCTGGAACTGCGGAGTCGAAGGCCCCACCGATGACCCACAAATACATAAACTACGGGCACGGCAGCACCGCAATTTCCTGACCACCCTCTTCCTCTCCCAGGGGGTACCAATGTTACTCATGGGAGATGAGGTTGCCCGCAGCCAAAAGGGAAATAACAATACCTATTGCCAAGACAACGAGCTTTCCTGGATGAATTGGTCATTCGAGGACGCCGAAGAGGACGATTATCGAAATAAGCTTCTCGGGTTCACTAAACACCTGATTAAGTTCCGCAATGACCATCCGGTGTTCCATCGTCGCCGTTTCTTTGCCGGCGCCCCTTCCCGCGGCGGTCAATCCGATCTGGGGGAGATTGACTGGTTTGCCCCCGATGGACAGAAGATGACCGAGGAAGCTTGGAGCAATGAAGAAGCACGCTCCCTGATGATCTTCTTAAACGGTGAGGCGATTCGGGAACCAGATTCTCGTGGAAAACGCATTGTCGATGATTCATTCCTGTTACTTTTCAACGCTGACCCCGAGTCTTGCACTTTCCAGGTTCCCGAAGGCTACGGTGATGGCTGGAAGATCGCATTTTCTACCATGGAAGAGGTTCCCAACAGGGAAATCGAAAACAAAACTGAATACGGCGCTGGTGACCAACTAGAGCTACTAGATCGCTCGATAGTAGTACTAATCCGCGAAGTGGCGGAGGAATAATTTAAGGAGATCCCCATATGAACAGCCAACACTCCCACCTGCCCGCGAGCGATAAGCATACGCCTATCAGTACTTATCGCATTCAGTTAAGTTCTGAGTTCACTTTCGAAGATGCCCGGCAGCACCTGGGATATTGGCGTGATCTCGGGATAACGGACCTGTTTCTCTCCCCCATTTTGCAAGCGGTTCCCGGATCTATGCACGGATACGACGTAGTAGACCATAAACATATCTCCAAAGAACTCGGAGGGCGCGCCCAATTTGAAAAACTAGCCGACGCCGCCCACCAGGCAGGCTTTGGGATTGTAGTTGACGTGGTACCTAACCATATGGCGGTACCGACCCCGGTGTGGCTTAACCGTCCCATGTGGTCGGTATTAAAACGAGGGAAAGAATCTCCCTACGCGCACTGGTTTGATATTGACATTGACCAACCAATTCTCATGCCCATTCTCGGCCGGCGAATCGGGCAAGTTCTCGCTGATCAAGAACTCACACTTGAGCAGATGGTGATTCCGACTGAACCTGAACGCGGAGAGCAATGGATTCTGCGCTACTATGACCACTATTTCCCGGTAGCAGCCGGTACTGAAGCCTTACCCTTGGAGGTCTTGGTTGAACGGCAGCATTACCGTTTGGCGCATTGGAAAGTAGCTGATGAAGAGCTCAACTATCGCCGCTTTTTTGATGTCGACACCCTGGCAGCCCTGCGAGTAGAAGAACGCGACGTATTTGACTCTACCCACGCCCTGCTGCTGGAACTTTTCAACCAGGGACATATCGATTCCTTCCGGATTGATCACCCCGATGGACTAGCTGACCCCGCCGGTTATTTCCACTGGCTATCTCAGGCTACCGGCGGCGCTTGGATCGCGGGAGAAAAGATTCTCGAGGACGCCGAGCGACTTCCTAACGACTGGCCGATTGCCGGTACTACCGGCTATGACACTTCTTGGCGGCTGACAGCGCTACAGGTTGACCCGCGAGCATCCTTGCCGCTGGGAACCCTGATGCAGACTTTGACCGGAGATTCGCCTTCCTCCTATCCACAAATGCAACGCGAAGCCAAGGCACAAATAATTGACACTTCCCTGGCAGCGGAAGTACGCCGTATCGGACAGTTAGTGTGGAAAATTTGTCAAAATGATTTCCGCCTGCGCGATTACACTTTCCGTTATCTAGTTGATTGCTTGCGGGAACTGATTATCGAAATGCCCTGTTACCGCGCCTATGTGACTGCTGGCCAACCCGCCCCCGCGCTCTCGCGAGAAATTGTGGAGGCAGCAGCAGGGCGCGCCCTGCGTCACCTGGAACCGGAGCACTCTGACACTATGGCAGTGGTAATTGCCCTGGTACTCGGGGATGAAATCGGATCCGCTGCTTTGAAAGAAAGCGATCTCGATAGGCGAGAATTCCTGGTGCGTTTCCAGCAGGTTTGCGGAGCAGTCATGGCTAAAGGAGTAGAAGACACCACCTTTTACCGTTGGACTCATCTGCTGTGTCTAAATGAAGTGGGCTCTAATCCCCAAGCTTTCGGGATTTCTTCCGATAGTCTGCATCTTTTTGCTCGCGATATTCAAGCTAATTGGCCCGCTACTATGACTACCAACTCTACGCACGACACCAAGCGTTGCGAAGACGTGCGGATGCGTCTGGCGGTAATCAGCCAATACCCCACCCTGTGGGCGCAAATAGTTTCTGACCTGCGTGACACTACCCAGCCTTACCGTCCTAATGACCTAGATGGCCGCAGCGAAAACATGCTGTGGCAAACACTTATCGGCACCTGGGACGATAAAGGGCCGATCCCTCCTTCCCGGCTGCGCAACTATCTAGTGAAAGCGATTAGGGAGCAAAAAACTTGGACCACTTGGACCGCTCCCGATGAGACTCGGGAAAATGAGCTGCTGGATTTTGCAGAAAAAATTCTTTCTGACCCGCAAGTAGCCGAGATTGTTTCTCGCTGGCAAAGCGAAACCGGCTTGGCAACCCGCTATACCATTTTGGCTAATAAAGCTTTACAGCTCACGATGCCGGGGGTGGCGGATGTTTATCAAGGCTCAGAAATCACCCAAACCTCCCTGGTAGACCCGGATAATCGCCGCCCGGTAGATTTTACTGCGCTAGCAGAGACCCTTTCTCGTCTCGACCGGGAAGGTATTGACCATGCAGCTAGCGAGGAAATAGATGATCTAAAACTAAATCTTACGGCAGCAATTTTGCGGCTACGCCGCCGCCGCAGCGAATGTTTCGTCTCTGCCTCCGCCACCTATGAGGCACTCGCTTTGTCTACCGGTTATGCGGTAGCTTTTGCGCGGGGAACCGAAAATGATGGGCCCCAAATCGTTACTCTTGCCCGTCGCCTTTCCGGCGTCCTCGCTCGTTATCTAGGCGATTTCCCGTCCGAACATACCGTGGTTTTACCCGAGGGATCGTGGAAAGATATTTGTTCGAATGAGATTTTCTCCGGGGGAATGCAAAGCCTGGAAGAGCTGCTATTTAAACGGGGCGCACGGATTTTGGAGCGGGTGGAATAAATGGACTTTGACCTTTCTGATTTGGATTTTGAGGGCTTGCCTCCCTGGGAGCTCATTGCGGGATGTGAGCGGGTACCGCTATGGGCGCCGAATAAAAAGCAGATAAATCTGCTGGTCGGCTCGCCTGATAAGCCGCGGAAAACTCCGATGGTTCAGTACGGACAGTGGTGGCTAGCTCCGCGGCCATTGCCCAATGGTACCGTCTATGCATTTGAGGTAGAGGGAAACGGTCCCTTCCCTGACCCCAGAGCGCGCGCGTATGTTCCCGGAAGTGAGCTCTGGGTAAAGACTGCCGATATTGCCGCCCTTAAACGCAGTTCTAGCTGGCAACCCAGTGAAAAACTATTGGGTAAGGTCTGGTACGAACTGCATATCGGGACTTTTACTGCCCAAGGAACCCTGCGGGCAGCGATAGAAAAACTCCCCTATCTCGCTGATTTAGGAGTGGAAGTCATCGAACTAATGCCCACCGCGGTGTTCCCGGGGGAACGCGGCTGGGGCTATGACGGGGTCGGTCTCTATGCTCTTTTCAATCCTTACGGTACCCCGGAAGATTTAGTGGCGTTTATTGACGAGGCGCACAACCTAGGGATTGCGGTAGCTCAAGATCTGGTCTTGAATCATCTGGGCTCTTCTGGAAACTATTTGAGTCAGTTCGGCCCCTATTTTTCTGGTCGTCATATAACTCCCTGGGGCGATGGCTACAACCTTGATGGCCCCGACAGCGCCCCGGTACGGGATTTCTTAATTGGTGCAGCTGTGGCTTTACTGGCTGACTACGGATTCGATGGTCTGCGTCTAGATGCAGTCCATGAAATCCAAGATGATTCTGAGCTGCATCTTTTATCCGAACTTTCCCAAGAAGTCGATAATCTTTCGGAAGAGTTGGGCAGACCACTTACTCTGGTGGCCGAATCTGACCTTAACGATGCCCGGATGGTTACGCCGGTTGCTGATGGCGGCTACGGGATGGATGGGCAATGGGATGACGATATTCACCACGGTATTCACGTGGCTTTTACCGGAGAAACCCAAGGGTACTACGAAGATTTCGCAGACCCGGAGGCCCTAACCAAGATATATTCGCAGGTGTTTTACCATAACGGCACCTTCTCTAGTTTCCGTGGAAAAAATTGGGGGGCTCCGGTTCCTGCCGCTATGGAGCGAAACCGCTTCTTTGGCTTCGCCTCGAACCATGACCAAGTAGGAAATCGGGCTTTAGGTGATCGCCCTAGTGAGAAACTCGCGCCGGGACTCCTGGCTGGTCAAGCCGCTTTAGTTCTAGCTTCGCCCTTTACACCGATGCTGTTCCAAGGCGAAGAATGGGGCACCCGTTCACGCTTCCAGTTCTTTACCGACTATGCGGATGAAGGAATTGGCAAAGCGGTGGACGAGGGACGCAAACGAGAGTTCGCCTCTCATGATTGGGAGAAAATTTACGGCGGCGAAGTGGAAGTTCCCTCTCCCCAAGCTCTTTCCACTTTCTTAAACTCTAAGTTGCTATGGCAGGAACTCTCGCAGGCCGAACATAAAAAGATGCTCGCCTGGTATCGGCATCTAATCGCTCTGCGTCACGAGGGCGTCTTTGCTGATTTTATTGCTCTTCAGCGTCAGCGAAAGCTACTGATCTTAAAAACGGAACGCGCACGGGTAATAGTGAACTTGCAGCACAAACCCACTAGCATTGGCGATCTTATCAAGGACGCGCCACAGGGCAGTTATTTTTCCTTCAGCAACGGAAAACTGGAAAGTGTGCCCTCGAAAATCTCGGGCGAAGATACCCTGCTGATCATCGCCTAGGGCGGGGGTATTGGTTGTCCCCTGCTAAATGCAGTTCCTCTCCCCGGCTTGCCCTATCCTAACTTAAAGCAAGGAACCAGGGCCGACCTAAGGGTGAGTTAGCTCGGTAGTATCCAGGGAGTGAGTTTCGCCCTCACGGAATTTAGAAACCGGATAGTTGCGATGGTACTTGCGCCAGTGATTTTCCCGGGCAATCATTACATAGGCAAAGCGCTTCAGGCCCCGCAGACTGAACCCAAAATCCGCCGGGTAGAACAGGGGATCATGGTTTTTCTTTTGGCGGTAAAGGTCCTTAATCTTCTTTCCCATCTGTTTATCTACATACCGCAGCACTAGACGTTTCGGCAAAATCGAATAGTAGACTCGCTTTCCTAAACGTTGCGGGGGAACCTGTTTATTAAACACCACATCCTCGATGAAGAACTTCATCGGATTCATCCCGGCAGAGGTGTTGTAGTAAGAGTTCCGCCCGATGCGAGGGTTTACCTCGAAACAGTAGGCGACCCCGGTACGGGAATCGACTTTAAAGTCGAAGTTAGCAAAACCGTGCCAGCCTATTCCCTGCAAGAAGCTACTGACTTGCTCATATAGACGCGGGTAGGGCTCGGTAATCATCGCCACCGGGTTCCCGAGGGCGGTGGGAGAATGATCTTCCAGTAGCACCTGGGCGGACCCCAGCATAGTTACCCGGGAGTTTTGATCTACGTAGGCAGTCACCGAGAGATTGAAACTATCGTTTCCTTCTACCCGGGGTTGGAGCACAAAACGGCGGGCATGGGGATTTTCATGAGTGTGCTGATACAGGTCGGCAAGCAGATTTTCTGCTTCCTGTTTATTGGAAACCGTGTAAACCTTCGCTTTGCCCGGCCATTTCAGGCGTTCATATCCGGCACTGGTAGCTGGTTTAATAATCCAAGGGAACGGTTCCTTTACCCCCTCAAGCTTGGTCAGTTCAGCCTCTAAAGAACCAGAAAAATCAATTTCCAGAGTTTGCGGAACAGTTAAGCCATGTTCTTTGGCAAGCAGCGGAAACTTAACCTTGTCGGAAGTATCCTCAATAACCTTTAGGGAGGGGAAGGCGAACGCATAGTATTTTCGCAGTTCTTCCTCGCGGCGTACTATATCGCGTACATTAGAGTCAATATTCGCAATTAGCAGCAGCTTTTTTTCCGGATAGTCTTTTTGCAGCTGCGGAGCTAGTGCCAGCAAGCCGTCAATTAGAGGCATTTCCGAGTCTGGATCAGGTAACGCTTGCGGATTAACCACCCGAGTATCAATAATGCCCGAAGACATTATTGGCCCCAGGATCTGGGTGGTAACGACTGTAGGTTTTACTTTCCATCCTGCGTGGAAGGATACCGCCAGTGCATAGGTGCCAATATCGGTACCTAAAATAACCGGTTGAAACGCTATATCCTGATGGTCCTGCACAGTGCCTCCCTAAAATTTGAGCCACTCAATGCTATCAAATCTTGCCCGTTCTCCCGGGAGGCCGCTAAGTAGAGCCAAGTTCTTGGCATCGCTTTTTAAAGATACCCTTTGCCTAGCCAGCTGCTACCCCAATCGGGGGTACGTTTGCTGCTTGGTCGGCAGATTGTCGGCGTGGCTGCGACTTTAGGATAGTTTTCCTGCCTACGCTGAAATAGTGAATTCAAAGCCGCCTGCAGAGTTTACCGATGCCCTGCTCACCTTGCGTGATGCTGCCTACGATTCTCATGTGGAAGTGAGTGAGATTCCGGCGCCCCAGGGTATCGCTCCTTTTGCTGCGGCAATCCGCTTGGACTGCGGCGCCTTGGAGGATAACCCCGACAGTGGTGGATCAGGACGGCTCGTAATTCTCTATGATCCCCAGGAGCAGCCCGGCTGGCAGGGCCGTTTTCGCTTAGTGACGATGCTAGGCGCGCATGTAGATGTAGATTTAGTTACCGAGCCGCTAGCCGACCAGGTCTGCTGGTCCTGGCTCACCGATTTCTTAGCCCAATCAGATGCTAGTTTTTTTCAGGCTGCCGGATCAGTTACTCGCTCCCATTCGGCCAGTTTTGGCGAGTTAGAAAAACGCTCTGAATCAGCAGAAATGGAGCTACGCGCATCTTGGACGCCGCTAGAAAATAACCTGGCACCCCACGCGGGGGCTATATCGCACCTCCTAGCGATGATGTCGGGATATTCGGTGGAAGTTAGCGCCGGAATATCCCGCCTGGGACAGGTAAAACTGGTATGAGCGAAACCCTTTACCGTCCCCGCCTTGGATCTGTTCCCCTCACTGATAACCAGCAGCAATATCAGGAGTGTCTGCGGGAGTATCAAAGTCCCGGAGAATATATAGCTTTTGATACTGAACGCGCTAGCGGTATTCGCTACCTAGATAAGGCCTATTTGATTCAGGCCAAAGGGCAGAGCGCTCCCCTGGTTTTACTCGATCCTATTACCCTGGGCGATCTGTCTGCTTTTGGTGCCGCCTGCCAAAATAGCACCTGGGTACTGCACGCAGCGAAAGAAGATTTAGAGTGCCTGGAATGGGCAGACTTGCAGGCACCCCGCCTATTCGATACTCAAATTGCTGCCAAAATACTCGGTTTCGAACAAGTTGGTCTGGGCGCTGTTACTGAGGAAGTGCTGGGAATAAAACTGGCCAAGAACCATACGCGGGAGAACTGGTCATTGCGTCCCCTCAAACAATCTTGGCTCGACTACGCGGCCCTCGATGTGGAATATCTGGTGCAGTTAGCATTAGCGCTAAAAGAGCGGTTAGCGGCGGCGGGACGTTTGCCTTGGGCCGAGCAAGAGTTTGCCTATACTTTGACTCACTATCGTCGTCAAAGTGACCCCGAACCTTGGCGACATTTGAAAGGTGCCGGTAAGGCGCGCTCTCCCCGCCAGTTGGGTTTACTTAGAGAACTCTACAGTCGGCGAGACGAGATAGCACAAGCAGCCGATATCGCGCCCCATCGAGTGCTGCCTAACCGCGACCTGGTGGACTTGGTTTTAAAAACTCCCCGCTCCTACCAGGAGCTCACGCAGCGTCCCTTTATGAAGCGCCGACAGCTGCGCCGCCACAGCAGGCGCTGGTGGCAGGCAATAAAGAAAGTTCAGGCCTTGCCCAGTGAAGAATTGCCGCCGAAAGCGCCGCTGCGAGGGTTGCATGAAATAACTTCCATCGCTACCTGGGAAAAAATTGATCCCGGTCGCGCAGCGCTTTACCGAACGCTTAAAGCGGACGTATCTGCCTGGGCGCAAGAAAATCAGATATGGACAGAACTGGCACTCTCGCCTAGCGCTACCCGGCAGGTAGCTGCCTATTGGGAACCCGGTAAAGATCTGCAAAATCTACTGCAAACTGCGGAGGCAAGGGACTGGCAGATAGAACATTTCCTGCCTCGTTTTGAGGACCTCTGTACTCTCTGGGCTAAGAAATAGCCTTTTACAGGTAAATATCCTGTCTAATGTCTATTTTCGGGGTCGCTCCGTTGAAGCGGCCGACTAAAATTATACAAAGACAGGGCAGAAAGACCGTCTTGATGCTCTCGCCCTGCCTTTTAAAAGGCAGGAGGCCAAACCCTCTTTTTTGGGTTTGGCCTCCTGTGTAATGTGGTTGTGGTGGTGTCTTACTCTCCCGCGCTCGTTGGGGCGTAGTACCATCAGCGCTGCCTAGCTTAGCTTCCAGGTTCGGGATGGGACTGGGCGTGTCCTAGGCGCTATGACCACCACAAGACTATGTGTTCAACCCCCGCTATTTTTATCACTGGTAACCATAAGGTTTGGTTACTACTTTTTTTGGGGGGCACCGTTCTTGTTAACGGATCGGAGAGTGGGTGTGAGCGTCTTCGTGACGATTTATTGTGGATGCTTGAACACGTGTTTTTTGTGTTTGTTTTTTAATGGTTCTTTAGTACCAGTCAGCTTTGCGTTTTACAACGTGTACACATCTGGCCTATCAACCCAGTAGTCTACTGGGAACCAAAAAGACCTAATCTTAAAGCAGGCTTCCCGCTTAGATGCTTT